>JAIXXF010000045.1 GCA_027490925.1 Comamonadaceae bacterium | reverse complement strand
GCATGAGCCACACGGGGGTGTGTTCGGTGGCTTGGCGCCAGCAGGCGCGCAAAAAGGTGTCGTTTCGCACTGGGGCAGGGGCTGCAGGCTCGGTCATGGGGGGATTGTGGCAGGGCAAAAGGGGAGGCTTGGGCTACCATGACCCGCCACAGCCGCCCTGCCCGCCGACCCATGCGCCCATCGCGATGACTTTGTTCACCACACCCCTCCGATCCCCATGACCACTGGCCTGAACGCACAGAGCGCTGACGCGGGTGCCGCGCCTCACAACACCAAGTCCTCCGTCGCACCCACTGGTGTGTCCGCCGATCAGACCGACGCCACCCCCGGCACGGTGGTCCAAGCGCGGCGCCGCGACCCCTTGCCCGAGCAAAGCGACGCGGCGGCTTTCGAGCGCGCCCGCGCCTACCGTGCGGCGGATGGACACTGCGCTTCGCTGGGCATAGAGCTGGTGGACATTGGTTTGGGCCGCGCGACCCTGCGCATGCAAGTGGCCGCACAGCACATGAACTTCCATGGCGCATGCCACGGTGGCGCGATGTTCAGCCTGGCCGACACCGCCTTTGGCATGGCAGCGAACGCCTACGGGGTGATGGCGGTGGGGATCGATGCCCACATCACCTACCAGGCGGCCGCGCGCCTGGGCGATGTGCTGGAGGCCCGGGCCCACGAGGTGAGCCGCAGCCGCCGCCTGGCCATTTACCGGGTGGACATGACCCGCACCAGCGCCGCAGGAGAGACGGCTTTGGTCTCCAGCTTCACCGGCACGGTCTACATCAAGTGAGCCAGCGCCGAGCGCAGAGATACCAGCCTGCGCCGCGGCGACCGGGATTCAGCCGAGCCGGGAAAGCCCGCCAAGGTAAGGGCGGAGCACCTCGGGCACGGTCACGGTGCCGTCTTCGTTCTGGTGGTTTTCCAGCACCGCCACCAGCGTGCGGCCCACGGCCAAACCGGAGCCGTTCAGGGTGTGCACCAGCTCGTTCTTGCCCTGCGCGTTTTTGAACCGTGCCTGCAAGCGCCGGGCCTGGAAGGCTTCGCAGTTGGACACCGAGCTGATCTCTCGGTAAGTGTTCTGCGCGGGCAACCACACCTCCAGGTCGTAGGTTTTGGCGGCACCGAAACCCATGTCGCCGGTGCACAGGCTCACCACGCGGTACGGCAAGCCCAGCTGGCGCAAGATGGCTTCGGCGTGGCCCGTCATTTCTTCCAACGCGTGCTGGCTTTGGTCAGGGTGGACGATCTGCACCATCTCAACCTTGTCGAACTGGTGCTGACGGATCAGCCCACGGGTGTCGCGGCCATGGCTGCCCGCCTCGGATCGGAAGCAGGGCGTGTGGGCGGTGAGCTTGATGGGTAGGTCGGCCTCGGCCACGATCTCGTCACGCACGAAGTTCGTCAGCGGCACTTCGGAGGTCGGGATCAGGTACAGAGCCGCGTTGTCGGGCACCGCTTCACCGTCCTGCCCCCCCTTTTTGACTGCGAACAAATCGCCCTCGAACTTGGGCAACTGCCCGGTGCCGCGCAAGCTGTCGGCGTTGACGATGTAGGGCACACAGCACTCGGTGTAGCCGTGCTGCTGGGTTTGCACGTCCAGCATGAACGCGGCCAACGCGCGGTGCAGCCTGGCGATCTGGCCTTTCATGACGGCAAAACGTGCGCCCGAAAGCTTGGCGCCGGTGTCGAAGTCCAACCCGAGCGGGCTGCCCACGTCCACATGGTCTTTGGCCGGAAAACCCAATGGCCGCGGCTCGGTGCCGTCGGGGCTCCAGCGCCGCACCACCACGTTGCCCGATTCGTCGGCCCCCACTGGCACGCTGTCGTGTGGCAGATTGGGCACGGCCAGCAGAAGGGCTTGCAATTCGGCCTGCACCTGCTCCAGGCGCACGGCGGAGCCATCGAGCTCGGCTTTCAACGCATGGACCTCGGCCATGACCGCGTCGGCGTTCTCGCCCTTGGCTTTGAGCTGGCCGATCTGCTTGGACAAGCTGTTGCGTTGGGCCTGCAACGCCTCGGTGCGGGACTGGATGGCCTTGCGCTCGGTTTCCAGCGCGGTGAACGCGGCCTCGTTGAGAAAGGGCTGGGGGCTTTTGCGGGTGTTCAGTCGCGCCAGCACGGCGGCGAGGTCTTTGCGGAGGAGCAGGATGTCGAGCATGGCCAATTTTAGGCGGTGCGGCTGGGCTGCCCTGGGCATGGCGGCCTGCCCCGCTACGATGAAGGCCGGTTCAGACACCGCTCAGGACCCAAGGGAATCCCATGCGCATCCAGGCTTATTTGTTTTTTGATGGCGACTGCGAAGCGGCGCTCGGCTTTTACCAACGGTGCTTGGGCGGCCGCGTGACCGAACTGCACCGATACGCCGAATCGCCCGACGCCGCCCAATCCCCGGCCAGTGGCCATCAGCGGGTGATGCACGCCGCGCTGGAGGTGGACGGTCAGTGCTTCATGGCCTGCGACCACCTGCCCGGCGAGCCGTTCGCGGGGCACTCGGGTTTCGCTGTGTCGCTGAACTTTCCACACCAGGCCGAGCGCGGCGCGACCGTGTTCAATGCCTTGGCAGAAGAGGGCACTGTGACCGTGCCCTTAGCCCCCACCTTTTGGGGCGCCCACTTCGGCATGCTGGTGGACCGTTTCGGTGTGCGCTGGATGGTGAACTGCGAGACCACCCCAAGCAACTGACGCCGACCGGCATGGGGCGTGGTTGGCGCAAAAACCACCCGAAGTGCTTTGTCGCGGCCGTATTTATGTCAGCCAAGGCCATAGCCCTCGCCGAATGGACACTTATTGCTATATTTTCAGTAGCAAAGCAAGGCGGGGGACAGCAGGTACACCGGTAACGCCCCAGTCGCCGCCGCCAAATCGGCGACCGACGCCACGCGCCCCAAACGCCGTCCGGCACACCGCAGCAAACAAAGGCCAGGCGGGCGGCAGTCACCTGGTTCACGCCACAGGCGCGCTGCGACCGGTTCACTCGCTGGCGAGCCGCAACCCCTTCGGCATGGGGAACTTCATGGTTTCCGGGGTGCCCGGCAAGCGCTGAACCGAGACCGCACCGAGCGCCCTGATGCGATCCACCACCTGCTGGACCAAAACCTCGGGCGCCGACGCGCCTGCGGTGAGGCCGATGCGCTGCTTGCCCGCGAACCACTCGGGCTGCAACTCGCTGGCGTCGTCGATCATGTGGCTTTCGGTGCCCAGCTTCTCGGCGACCTCGCGCAGGCGGTTGCTGTTGGAACTGGTGGGGCTGCCGACGACGATCACCAGATCCACCTGGCGGCTGAGCAGCTTGACCGCGTCCTGCCGGTTCTGTGTGGCGTAGCAGATGTCTTGTTGCTTGGGCTCACGCAGCGACGGGAATCGCGCCCGCAACGCCTGGGCGATGTGGGCCGTGTCGTCCACGCTCAACGTGGTTTGCGTCACCATGGCGAGCTTCTGGGTCTGCGCTGGTTGCACTCGAGCCACGTCAGCGAGGTCCTCCACCAGATGGATGCCAATGTCCAGCTGACCCATGGTGCCCTCCACCTCGGGGTGCCCCTTGTGGCCGATCATCAGGAATTCAAAACCCTCCTTGGCGAGCTTGGCCACTTCCACGTGCACCTTGGTCACCAGCGGGCAGGTGGCGTCGAAGATGCGAAAACCCCGCGCCTCGGCCTCGCGTTGCACCGCCTGGCTCACCCCGTGGGCGGAAAACACCAAGGTGGCGCCGGCTGGCACGTCGTTCAGGTCTTCAATGAAGCGCGCGCCCTTGGCCTTGAGGTCGTTGACCACGTAGGTGTTGTGCACGATCTCATGGCGCACGTAGATCGGCGCACCGAACTTCTCCAGCGCGCGTTCCACGATCTCGATCGCGCGGTCTACCCCCGCACAGAACCCGCGCGGCTCTGCCAGCAAGACATCCAGCCCTGCGCTGGCCTCGCCGTGGGCTTGCCCCCCCGCTGCGTGGGCTGTGCCGGGATGGGAGCGCCCCTGCGCGGGCGCATTGGGGTGATCGGCGCTCACAGCACACCAATCACGTGCACTTCAAACGTCACGGGCTGGCTGGCCAGCGGGTGGTTGAAGTCGAGCTGGATGGCTTCGAGCGTCTGGTCCACCGGGTTGCGCCGCACCTGCTTGACCGCACCGGCGTAGGACGCCTGACCGTCTGGTGTGGGGAACTGCACCACCTCCCCCACCGCATAGTCGGCGTTCGGCTCACCCAGCTCTGTCAGCAGCTTGTTGGACACCCATTGCAGCATGTCGGGGTTGCGCTCGCCAAAGGCCTCGCCCGCGGGCAGTTCAAAGGTGGCGCGTGCGCCCTCTGGCAAACCCAACAGCCGTTGCTCGACCGCTGGCGCCAGCGCCCCGGTGCCGAGCGACAGGGTGGCGGGGGAACCACTGAAGGTGTTGATGATGTCGCCGTTGGGGCCAGCCAAGCGGTAGTGCAGCGTCAAGAACGAACCGGCTTGAACGCGCGGGGTGTCTGGGGACATGGGACCTCTGTGGCAACTGTCGATAAACTGGCCCTATTGTAGAAACCCGCCACCCGCCAGCGCCCCGTCGCGGTCGATGTCCTGGCCCTGCCCACCACCCATGCTGCTCAAAGACCTGCCACCCGACTCCCGCCCGCGCGAAAAGCTGCTGGCCCGCGGCCCTCAGGCGTTGAGCGACGCGGAACTGCTGGCCCTGCTGCTGCGCACGGGCATGGCGGGTAAGAACGTGCTCGCGCTGGCGCAGGAGCTGCTGGACACCTTCGGCGGCATCGCCGGCCTGCTCCACACCAGCGCCCCAGACCTGCAGCGTGTCAAAGGGCTGGGCGGGCCCGCCAAGCGCGCCGAGCTGGTGGCGGTGCTGGAATTGGCTCGCCGGGCGTTGGCCCAGCAGCTGTCGGCGCGCACCGTGTTCGACTCCCCCGGTGCGGTGAAGGCCTACCTCCAGCTTCACCTCGGTGCGCGCGCGCACGAGGTGTTTGCGGTGCTGTTCCTGGATGCCCAGAACCGTTTGCTCGCCACCGAAGAACTGTTCCGCGGCACGCTGACCCAAACCAGCGTGTACCCGCGCGAGGTGGTGTTGCGCGCCCTGCACCACCAGGCCGCGGCGGTGGTGCTGGCGCACAACCACCCGTCGGGCGTGACCGAGCCCTCGCGCGCCGATGAGGTGCTGACGCACACCTTGAAAACCACACTTGCACTGGTGGACGTGCGGGTGCTGGACCACGTGATCGTCGCGCCCGGGGCGGCGCTGTCCATGGCCGAGCGGGGGTTGGTGTGAAAGTCCATTCGCTGCAAGACCTGGGGCGCATCCAGAAAACCATCGCAGAGCAGCGTGCCCGCGCCGCTGCGCTGGACAAAGCGCGGCGCGAGGCCGAGCGCCAAGCCCAGGCCGAGAAAGAACTCTTTGCCCGCGCGGTGGGCCCGGTCAAGCCCCTGCCCGACAAGGGCACGGCATGGCTGCCGCCCGAGCCCCCTGCCCCGATCGCCCTGCAACTGCAGCTGGACGAAGAAGCGGTGCTGCGCGAGGCACTCAGCGACCAGCTCGATGTGAGCACCCTGCTCGACACCGACGAAGCGCTGAGCTACCGGCGACCTGGCATTGGCACCGACGTGATCCGCAAGCTGCGCAAAGGCGACTGGAGCATCCAGCGTGAACTCGATTTGCACGGCCTGCGGCGCGACGACGCGCGCGAGGCCCTGGGCCACTTCATTCGCGAAGCACACCGCCAGGGCGTGCGCTGTGTGAGGGTGGTGCACGGCAAAGGCCTGGGCTCGCCGGGCAAAACCCCGGTGCTCAAAAGCAAGGTGCTGGGCTGGCTGATTCAAAAGAACGAGGTGCTGGCCTTCGTGCTGGCCAAACCGTCGGAAGGCGGAGCGGGCGCCTTGGTGGTGTTGCTCAAAGCGGGCGGCCAACAACAGCACTGAGCGATCCTGCGGCGGGCCGATCACGGCGGAGTGCGCGTTCCACCGGCTGAGACCCGCTGTGCCGGGCATCTGCGATGGGTCATTCGGGTCGGTTGCGCATCCAGTCGGCAAGGCCGTAGAAGGCCTCGCGCAGGTGGGCGCGCAGCGCGTCGTGCACGCCGACGTGGCCCATCGCCTCGTCCATGCAGGCCAGCCACTGGTCCCGCTCTTGCTTGCCGATGGTGTGCCCGCCGATCTGGTCGGGCAAGTGGCGCGCCCGCAAGCGCGGGTGGCCGAAGCGGTCGGTGTAATACGACGGCCCGCCCAACCAACCGCAGAGGTACCAAAACAAGCGCTGGCGCGCGTTGTCCAGCGTGCTGCCGTGCACCCCACGCAACACCGCGTAGCGCGGCTCCAGGTCCATGAGGTCGTAGAACGCGTCCACCAGCGCTTTGACCTGCGCCTCGCCCCCCATCAGGCTGTACAGCGTGTCGGCGGGGGGGTCGTGCTCGGGCTGCCGCTGGCCCTGTCCGCCGCTGGTTTCTGACTGATTTGGCAAGTTAGTGGACATGAATTGACCTCTGGCCCACGAGAGCACTGGTAAAGATGCTACCAAAGATATAGCGTTTTGCTGGCGTGGCGAGGGCTGTTGTCACTGCGGTGCGCGCCGCAACGCGTCCATCACAGGGCGCTGCACGACCTCCCGCAAACCCCACCAGCCTGCGGCCAGCGCCAGCGCCGCGCCCGCCAGCGCCCCGACCAACGGCACCCACCACGCCACCGTCCAGGCGAACTCGAACACAAACCGCGCCAAAGCCCAACCCACCGCAGACGCCACGACCGAGGCCAACCCGCCCGCCAGCAGGCCCACGCCCGCGAGCTCGGCGCGCTGAACCTGGCGCAACAACCCGCTGCCCGCCCCAACCGCCCGCATGATGGCGAACTCGCGCACGCGTTCCTCGCGGGTGGCGGTGACCGCTGCGAACAGCACCACCAGCCCCGCTGCCAGCGTGAAACCGAACAAGAACTCCACCGCTCTAATCACCTGGTTCAGCACACGCTGCACCTGATTGATGGTGGCGCTCATGTCCACATTGGTGATGTTGGGAAACGCCTGTACCAGGCGGTTGTCAAAGCCTTTGGTGGGGGGCGCGCGGAACGCGGTCATGAAGGTGCTCGGCACATCTGCCATGGCGCTCACCGGATACAGCACAAAGAAGTTGGCGTGCAACGAACCCCAATCGACCTTGCGCAGCGAGGTGACGCGGGCGCTGGTTTCAACGCCACCAATGTCGAATTTGAGTTCGTCACCCAGCTTGAGCTTCAAGGTCTTGGCGATGCCTTCTTCCAGGCTCAGCGCGCCCGGTTCTTCGGGCACCCAGCGCCCGCCCACGATTTCGTTGTGGGGCGGCCGCTTGGACGCATGCGACAAGTTGAACTCGCGGTCCACCAGGCGTTTGGCCCGTTCATCGCTGAAGTCATCGGGCGACGTCGGCGTGCCGTTGATCGCCACCAGCCGCCCGCGGATCATCGGGTACCAGTCGAACTGCGTCACCCCCGCCTCGCGCAGCGTTCGCTGAAACGCGTCGCCCTGCTCCGGCTGCACGTTGATCACAAAACGGTTGGGCGCATCGGGTGGGGTGGCGCGGCGCCAACTGCTCACCAGATCGGTCCGTAGCAGCACCAGCAGCACCAGCGCCAGCATGCCAACCGCCAAGGCGCTCACTTGCACCACCGCAAAAGCGGGTCGGGCCGACAGCTGGCGCGTGGCCAACACCAACCAACGCGGCGCGGTGGCCTCGTTCACGCTGGCGCGCAACAACCGCACCGCCAACCAGCTCATCCCGGCGAACAGGGCCACCGCGGCCGCGAAGCCGCCGACCGCGATCAGGCCCAGCGCCCGGTCCGTGCTGACCGCCAGCAACAACGCGGCGAATCCCGCCACACCCAAGCCCAGCACACCGAGGGACACCGGCTTGAGGTTGCCCACCTCTCGCCGGATCACGCGCAGCGGCGGCACACTGGCGAGTTGAAGCACCGGCGGCAGCCCGAAGGCCGCCAACAGCGTGAGCCCCATGCCCAAGCCAAGCACCACTGGCCACCACGTGGGCGGTGGCAAGGCAGAAGCCACGAGGCCCGCCAGCAGCAGCACGAACCCATGGTGGACCCCATACCCCAGCAGCAGGCCCGCCGCACTGCCAAACAACCCCACCAGCGTGAACTCAAGGGCATAGGCCCGGGCCATGGTGCCTTGGCTCAAGCCCAACACACGCAGCATGGCGCAGTCGTTCAGGTGGTTGGCCGCGAACGCACGCGCGGCCAAAGCCACCGCCACCGCACTCAACAAGGCCGCCAGCAGGGCCACCAAGCTCAAAAACTGCTCTGCCCGCGCCAGCGTCTGCCGCATCTCTGGGCGACCGCTGTCCAGTGACTCCAGCCGCACGCCGCGCATGGCGTCGGTCTGGATGACCTCGGCCGCCCAGCCGGTGAACGCAGCCACCTGGTTCGGCGTGCCAGCCACCGCGAGTCGGTAGGTCAGACGGCTGGCGGGTTGCACCAAGCCGGTGGCGGCCATGTCGGCCAGGTTCAGCATCACGCGGGGAGAAAAGTTGACAAAGCCGCCACCACGGTCGGGTTCCGTGACGATGACGCGGCCAATCCGCAGGCTCGCGTCGCCCAAGAGCAGGGGCTCGCCGACCTTCAGTCCCAGGCTGTCCAACACCGCGGCATCCACCCAGGCCTCGCTGGGGGCTGGAATGTCGCGCGTGGGGCGCTCGGGCCCATCGGGCTGTTCGGCCACCGTGAGCTGCCCGCGCAGCGGGTAGCCCGCCTCCACCGCCTTGAGCGCCACCAGGCGCGTGGCGCCACCTTGGGATTCGGCCGCGCGGGCCATGGTGGGGAAGCCCAGCGTGCGGCTCACCTGTAGACCCAGCGCCTGGGCTTGCTCCGCGAACACCACAGGTGTGGCGTTGTCGCTCACCACCACCGCGTCGCCCCCCAGCAACTGCTTGGCGTCGCGTTGCAGCCCCCCTTGGAGCCGGTCTGCGAAAAACCCCACCGCCGTGACCGCCGCCACCGCCAAGGTGACCGCCACCATCAACAGCCGCAGCTCGCCCGCGCGCAGGTCGCGCCACAGGCTGCGCACACCCAATGCCCAAAAGCTCGTGTTCATGCGTGCACCTTACGCGGTTTTGGATGCCCTTGAACGGCTCCGGCCCTCTGGTTGTGGTGCGGCGTTACGGGCCTGGGCGCTCGCCGGTGCGCCACCGCGCATCCGCCAGCTCGGGCTGCAGCTGCAGCCGGTGTGGGGCGGAGTAGCAGAGAAAGCGCTTGTTGGTGGCGCGCCCAATGGTGCACAACCCCAATTGAGCAGCCACTGCCTGACCCATCTGCGTGATGCCGCTGCGCGACACCACAATCGGCACCCCCATTTGTGCCGACTTGATCACCATCTCGCTCGTCAGTCGGCCCGTGGTGTAGAACACTTTGTCGGCACTGCCCATGACCGGGCTGGCGGCGGGATCACCTGGTACCGGTGTGTCGCCATGCATCCACATCCAGCCGGCGATGGTGTCGATGGCGTTGTGCCGGCCCACGTCTTCCACAAAGGTCAGCATCTCCTCGCCGCGGAACAGCGCACACCCATGCACCGAGCCGCTCGACTTGTAGGTGCTTTCTTGCAACCGCACAGCATTCACCAGGCCGTACAACTGCGACTGGGTGATCACCGCCTCGGGCAGTTTGATCGCGTCGACCTCGTCCATCAAACCGCCGAAAACGCTGCCCTGACCGCAGCCCGTGGTGACCACCTTCTTGGCGGTCTTGGCTTCGATGTCGTCGATGCCTCGATGGGTCACCACTGCGGCCGCACCGACCTCCCAATCCACCGTGACCGATGCGATGGCGTCGACCGAACGCACCAGACGCTGGTTGCGCAAAAAGCCCAACACCAGCCACTCGGGCGCAGCGCCCAGCGTCATCAAGGTCACCAACTCCCGCTTGTCCACATAGACCGTCAGTGGGCGTTCCGCCGGGATCGCGATGCGGTCCCTTTCGCCATGCTCGTTGAGGGCGATGATCTCTTGGGTGAGCGGCGCTCGGGCCTCGGTCAGAAAAGGTCTCGGCATGCTGGGAGCATAGGCCAATGGCGGTACCCAAAAAAACAAAAGGCCGGACATGTCCAGCCTTTCGAGTGCGTTAGCACGGGGCTACGCACCAGCCTAGCGGTCAGGGCTTTTTGTCGTCAGCCGCTGGCATGGCCGGCGTGGCTGGGGCGGAAGTTGGGGCCACCTCAGCTGGCGCGGGCATGGCAGGCACTGCGGGCGCTGCAGCAGGTGATGGTACAGCGGCTGGGGACGGTGCGGCAGCGGGAGCGACCGGCGCAGACTCTGGCACCGGCTTGGCCTCTGGCGCAGGCGGGGCAGCAGGTTTCGGTACGGCCGCGGTGGCAGGCGCCGACTTGAGCGGAACGGTGGCCGCTTTCGGCACCGCGGCAGGGGCCTTGGCTGTGGCAGCGGCTTTGGGGTCGGCTGGCTTCACCACTGGCGCAGTGCTGGCCGCCACCGAGGGAGCGGGCGTGACAGCAGGCGCAGCCGTTGGCGCTTTCACCGCAGCACCGCCGGGTGCGGTGGCGGCCGCTGTGGCAGCGGCCACTGGCGCGGCCGCCACCGCCGCCACCGGCGCGGGTGTGTAGACAAAAGGCTCCACATCCACGCACGTGGACGGGTTGGTGGCTGTCTTGCCGTCTTTGTTGGCCTTGGTCTTCAAGTAATGAGACGCGACCCGCTCTTGCGACTTGCACAACAAAAAGGCTTCTTTCTTCGCGGTCCAAGCGGTTTTGGCGGCGGCTTCTGCGGCCTTGGCTTTGGCCTCGTCGCTCAGGGGTGGCAACTTGGCCAAGGCCGAAGTGGCGAATGCAACCAAGACGAGGGAAAAACCCACAGGGGTGAGGTGGTGGTGACGCATGCGGGTTCCTTCAGGCCTGTTGAGCGGGCTTCGCAGTGGGCACTGGCGTGCGCTGCGCAGGGATCTTGCCCGCCTTGATGTCGTCGTACCAAAGTTCATGGTGTTCCTTGGCCCAGGTTTCATCCACGTAGCCCGTCTTCATGGCGCTGTAGGCACCTTGCATGCCAACGGTTCCCATGTAGATGTGACCGATGAACATTGCCATCATCAACATCGATGCCACGCCGTGGAACATGTTGGCGATCTGCATGTCGGCGCGGAGGTAGTCCATGCCGGGCACCAGCTTGTTCAACACCAGCCCCGAGGCGATGACCACCAGCCCCAAGCCGAACACGCCGCCCCAAAACACGACCTTCTCACCCGCGTTGAACCGGTGGGAGGGTACTTCTTCAGACGAGAACATGCCCCCGGCTTTGAAAATCCAGGCGAGGTCTTCCCTGCGTGGCCAGTTGTCACGCAGGAACACGCAGAACACGACCACGAGGGACACGGCAAACAGCGGTCCCATGAAGTTGTGCACGTTTTTCAGCGCGTAGGTCAGCCAGCCGAACAATGTGGCGCCCAACACGGGCAACAAAATGAACTTGCCGAAAGCCATCACCAGGCCAGACACTGCCAAGGTGCAGAACGCGATTGCGTTGCTCCAGTGCGCGGCACGCTCCACATAGGTGAAGCGCTCGATCACCCGGCCCGACTCGGCGTGCTTGAGCTGGATGGTGCCTTTCTTGAAGTAGAACAAGGCCATGGCCAGCGCCATGATGAAGATCAACGCCCCCCCGTAAGGCAAGATCCACTGGTTGCGCACCTGCCGCCATGCCTCACCACCGTTGGTGAGGCGCGAGCCGGGATACTGCACAAACGGCTGCACCAACACAGCCGCCTCGGGCGCCTGGCGCACCGGCAAGCTGCTGTAGGCGTTCGCGGTCTCGCCAGCCCCCACCTGCCGCCACATCGGTGCGTTGTTGCCCGGCTGCACCACCGCCCGCTCTGCGTTGGTTTGCTGGCGGTAGTTGGGATCGGCGCTGGCGTCGGGCTTGATGTCAAAAATGTTGGCGCTTTGGATGCCGCCGCTGGCGGCCGCTGACGCTGCTGCAGGCACTGCCGTTTGCGCCCACGACAGGCCCGTTGCGGCCAGCGCCAGCGCGGCGCCAGCCAGGAAGGTGCGTAGCATGGGTTCTCCCGTCACTTGGTGCGGTTGTACTCGTTTTGCGTGTTTTGAGCGCGCGCCCTGAGGTGCTGTTCCCAGCTGACCTTGTCACCCTGCTTCCAGCCGGGCGATGCAAAGTTGGAGCCGGTGCCCGAATACGGGCTGGCATCGGTTTTGGAAGCGCCCGCCGTTTGCGGTTTTTCGCCACAAGCCGACAACACCAGCGCCACTGCGCCCAACAGCGCCAACGCCACCGACCGGCTCACGATTTCGCCCCTGCGGGCGCTGGCGCTTGCCCGCCCTGTTTGGTGCCGTAAGCGGTGCCCCAGCCCCATACCTCGGCGCCCTTGCCCCGGGTCAGGACCCGGTTGCGGAAGATGTCGGCCACCACGTCGCCGTCACCGGCCAGCAGGGCCTTGGTCGAACACATCTCTGCACAGGCCGGCAGCTTGCCCTCTGCCAGGCGGTTGCGGCCATATTTCTCGAACTCGGCCTGGCTGCCGTGGGCCTCTGGACCACCGGCGCAAAAGGTGCACTTGTCCATCTTGCCGCGCACACCAAAGGTGCCCTGGGCTGGGAATTGGGGTGCACCGAATGGGCAGGCGTAAGAGCAATATCCGCAGCCGATACACACGTCTTTGTCGTGCAGCACTACGCCCTCGTCGGTGCGGTAGAAGCAGTTGACTGGGCACACCGCCATGCAGGGCGCGTCGCTGCAATGCATGCAGGCCACCGAGATCGACTTCTCGCCGGGAACACCGTCGTTCAAGGTGACGACACGACGGCGGTTGACGCCCCAAGGAACTTCGTGTTCCTGCTTGCAGGCCGTCACGCACCCGTTGCATTCAATGCATCGCTCGGCATCACAGACAAACTTCATTCGTGCCATGGCGGTCTCCTTAGGCTTTCGCGACGTTGCACACCGTCGTCTTGGTCTCTTGCATCATGGTCACGATGTCGTAACCGTAAGTCGTCGAGGTGTTGATGGCCTCGCCACGCACCACCGGGGCGGCGCCCTTCGGGTAGTACGCCAGCATGTCTTCGCCCTGCCAACGGCCAGAGAAATGGAACGGCATGAACACCGTGTCGGGTCCAACGCGCTCGGTCACCAGCGCCATCACCTGAATGCGCGCGCCGGTCGGCGTGCTGACCCACACCTGCTCGCCATTGCGGATGCCACGGTCGGCGGCGGCCTTGGGGTTGAGTTCAATGAACATGTCCTGCTGCAACTCGGCCAGCCATGGGTTGGAGCGGGTTTCTTCGCCACCGCCCTCGTACTCCACCAAACGCCCAGAGGTCATGATCAAGGGAAACTTTTCGTGCACCTTGTCGGCCAGGTTCTTCTGCTGGACGGACTTGAACAGGATGGGCAAGCGCCAGGCGGTCTTGCGGTCGTCGTGCGTTGGGTACTTGGCCATGAGGTCTGGCCGAGTGCCATACAACGGTTCGCGGTGCACGGGGATCGCGTCGGGGAAATTCCACACGACGGCACGCGCCTTGGCATTGCCGAAGGGGTGACAGCCGTGGTTCTTCATGGCCACCCGGATGATGGCGCCTGAGGGGTCGGTCTTCCAGTTTTTGCCCTCGGCCGCGACCTTCTCGGCCTCGGTCAATTCGTCCCACCAGCCAAGCTTCTTCAGCAACACGTGGTCGAACTCGGGGTAGCCCGTCGTGATGTCGGCACCCACCGAGTGGGAACCGTCTTCTGCCAACAGGCTGACGCCTTCGCGTTCGACACCGAAGTTGGCGCGGAAATTACCGCCACCGTCCATCACGTGCTTTGAGGTGTCGTAGAGGTTCGGTGACCCTGGGTGCTTTAGCTCAGGGGTGCCATAGCAGGGCCACGGCAGGCCGAAATAATCGCCAGTGAAGTCATATCCCGTTTCTTTGTCTTTGCCGCCTTTGGCTTTCAGCGTCTTGACGTCGAACAGGTGCATGTTGCGCATGTGCGCTTTGAGCCGCTCCGGGCTTTGGCCGGTGTAGCCAATCGTCCACACCGACTTGTTGATCTCACTCAGGATGTCTTCGGGCATGGGTTCGTCCATGCCCTTGACCTTTTGCATCCTGAAGTTCTTGACCAGCTCCTTGTCGAAGCCCAGCTTCTGGGCCAGCTGGTACATGATCATGTGGTCAGAGCGGCTCTCCCACAGTGGCTCGATGACCTTCTCGCGCCACTGCAGCGACCGGTTCGACGCGGTGCACGAACCGCTGGTTTCGAACTGGGTGGCCGCTGGCAACAGGTACACCGCGCGGTTGGGGTTCTGGTCTTCGGGCTTGCCTGGCATGGCGGCCATCGCTGCGGTGGCCGACGGGTAGGGGTCCACCACGACCAGCATGTCGAGCTTGTCCATGGCCCGCTTCATTTCCAGACCGCGCGTCTGCGAGTTCGGTGAGTGACCCCAGAAGAACATCGCACGGATGTTGGAGTCCTGGTCGATGGCTTCGTTCTTCTCCAGCACCCCGTCGATCCAGCGGGACACAGTGAGGCCTGGCTTGCCCATCATGCCAGCCGGGTAGCGGCTCTTGATCCAGTCAAAGTCCACGCCCCAGACTTTGGCGAAGTGTTTGAACGACCCTTCAGCCAGGCCGTAATAGCCAGGCAGCGAATCGGGGTTGGGGCCGACGTCGGTAGCCCCCTGCACGTTGTCGTGGCCGCGGAAAATGTTCGTGCCACCGCCCGACACGCCCACATTGCCCAAGGCCAACTGCAAGATGCACGAGGCGCGCACGATCGCGTTGCCGGTGGTGTGCTGGGTCTGCCCCATGCACCACACGATGGTGGACGGGCGGTTCTTGGCCATGGTTTCGGCGGTTTTGTACACCACGGCCTCAGGCACACCACACACCTCTTCGACCTTGTCAGGGGTCCATTTGGTCAGGACTTCTTCCTTGATCTTCTCCATGCCATAGACACGGTCGTTGATGTACTTCTTGTCTTCCCAGCCGTTCTTGAAGATGTGGTGCAACATGCCATAGAGAAAGGCGATGTCAGAACCAGAGCGGATGCGCACGTAGTCGTCGGCCTTGGCGGCGGTGCGTGTGAAGCGCGGGTCCACAACGATCATCTTGCAGCCGGTTTCTTTGGCGTGCAGCATGTGCAACAGGCTCACGGGGTGCGCTTCGGCCGCATTCGAGCCGATGTACATCGCGCACTTGCTGTTTTGCATGTCGTTGTACGAGTTGGTCATCGCACCGTAGCCCCAAGTGTTCGCCACACCGGCCACCGTGGTGGAGTGGCAAATGCGGGCTTGGTGGTCGCAGTTGTTGCTGCCCCAGAAGCTCATCCACTTGCGCAGCAAGTACGCTTGCTCGTTGTTGTGCTTGGACGAACCGATCACATACACGGAATCGGGACCGCTTTCCTTGCGCAGCGCCAACATGCGGTCGGTGATCTCTTGGTAAGCCGTGTCCCAGCTGATGCGCTCGTACTTGCCGTTGACCAGCTTCATGGGGTAACGCAAACGAAATTCGCCGTGGCCGTGCTCCCGCAGCGACGCCCCTTTGGCGCAGTGCGCGCCAAGGTTGATGGGCGAGTCGAACACCGGCTCCTGGCGCACCCAAACGCCGTTCTCAACGACTGCGTCCACCGCGCAACCCACTGAGCAGTGGGTGCATACCGTGCGCTTGACTTCGATCTTGCCCTGACCCACCAGAGGCCCACCGGACGCTGCCGCCGACTTCTTCACCAGTGTCAGCTGCGAGGCCGCGAGGCCAACCCCTACGCCGAGACCCGAGCGACGAAGGAAAGCGCGCCGATCCATGGTCGGCAGTGCTTGAGACAAACCTCGCTGCAGGCCGCTGACGAGCGGCAATCGGGCTGGTGCCGACGAGTGCGGGCCGGGGGTGCGTTTGGTCAACAACATGAAAACCTCCAGTGGGTGAGGTGTGGATGCGAAGGTTGGAAATACCTGCCAGTGGGCAGCCGCGTCACGGGCAGGCCACACGGGCCGCCCTCTGGCGCCGGTCAGATGCGGGTGGTCTTGTAGTAGTGCTGCACGTGCTCGGTGACCGAATAACCACCGCCCTTGGTCGGAACGGCCGGGGCCTCGGTCTTGGACTCAACGGTTTTGGTCGCCTTGGGCAACATCGTCGCCACAGCGGCCAGCGCCCCTGCAGTGCCAGCACCCGCAAACAACACACGGCGCGACAACGCGTTTTCAGGTTTCTTCATGGGGTGTCTCCTTGGCTTCCACTTAGGAAGTAGATTTCATAGTCGAATGTAACCAGCCGACCCCAGGGACACAAGTGGGAAATCCCGCTGAGTCACGTCGTAGGTTTTTTTAAATTGCATGGACAAGTGAATTAATTTCAACCGAGAGCCGATCACCTAAGAAAAGGTGGTCTTTGGTTCACGCCATCATGTCGAAGCCCTGCAATTCCACGCCCATGAAGGCCCGGGTAAACCCCGCGACGGCAGCGTAGAACCGCGCACGCGGGTGTTGCTGCAAAGCATCACACAGCCCCATCACCCAAGGTTGCAGGTGGGTGCTGAAGAACCGCTGTTGTTGGGTCAAGTTGGCCACGGCCACTTCGTCGCCCGCGATCAGGTAGCGCATGACCTCGAACAGGCAGGCGATGTGGTCTTCTGTTTCTGGCATCGCGTCGTCCCGGGACAAACCAAGTGCGGCCAGGTCCCCTCGCAGCGCGGCCAGGGGCTTCTCATTCAGGAAGCCCGCCAAATGGTGTGACCCGTACAGGTACACCTCGGGCTTGCCCACGCCTCCAAACAGCGCCTGGTGCTCGTCGTGGATGGCCTGGTCGCTCCACTGTCGCGCCGCGGCCACCAGTTCGTGCCAGGGCGCCTCCAAAAACCCGCCGGCCGCTGGCGCTTGCGTCACGGCCACCCGCAGCCCTGCCAATAAGGTGGCGTCTGGCGGCGCGTAATAGAGCGCCGCCAACAGACCATAAAGCTCGGCGCGAGCGGTTTCTTCGTCCAGAGCAGAGGTGGTCGGGGCAGGCGTGTTCATGGCTCAGAGATCGGTGATCTTGGTTTCGTTCTGCGAGGAGTACAGGTCGATCACGCGGCAATCGCCGCACATCTTCAAGCGCTCCAATGCCGCGCCCTGGAACATCGCATGGCCAGCCAGCTTGCCCAACATGCCCTCGATCGCCTTGAGCGTGCCAAACGGCTTGCTGCAGCGCACGCATTGGTAGGGCGGCATTTCGTTGAGCACCCGGGCTTCCTTGCGCGCCGCGCCGATCAGCAAGCGGGGCACCAAGCGGATCGCGTCTTCCGGGCAGGTGCTGACGCACAAACCGCACTGCACACAGTTCTTTTCAATGAAGCGCAATTGCGGCGCGTTGGGGTTGTCTTGCAGGGCGCTGGCGGGGCACACGCTGACGCAACTCAGGCACAGCGTGCAGGTGTCTTTGTTGACCGCCACTGCACCAAAGGGCGAGCCCGTTCCCGGCGCGCCCGCGGGCAAGGGGACCGACTCGACAGGGCTGGGCGCATGTTCAACCAGATGGTCGATCGCGAGGTCCAACGTGCTGCGCTTCTCGGTGGTGACCGCATGGCGCGCAGGCACTGCTGGCACGCTCGGTGACTGGCCATTCAACGACTGCAGGGCGGCGTCCAAAGACTCGGCGCTGTTGGCTTGTACCAAGGTGAAATGGGCCCCGGTGTAGCCCAGGCCGCTGAGCAGCGACTGCGCGATGTCCATTTGCGCCTGCAGCCCCGCCACATAGGCAGGGGCATCTTCCGGGGTGACCAACACGCACACCCGCTCGGCCCCAAACGCCACCGCGCTCAGCCACAGGTCGATGCCGATGCTGGCGCTGTGCCACAAAGACATCGGGATCACATGGGCTGGCACCCCATGCACACCGCCCGGGTCGGCTCTGCGGCCCAAACCCAAAAGCGCGCGTTTGGGCGCAGGCCCAGCCAGCTGCGCGGCGCGGCCCAGGGACTCGACCAAGGCCTGACCCGCTTCTTGGCTGTGGAGCAGCAGCACCGGTGCACGGCCACCCGCCTTGCGGTACGTGGCCAGCAGGGTCTTGAGCTTTGTGCCTTGGTGGCTGGCCTGGGGATAGGCGTAGGTGAGCGCGCCAGTGGGGCAGACCGTGGTGCAAGCGCCGCAACCCACACACAGGTTCGGGTTGACCACAATTTGTTGGCGCGCCTTGTCGCTGCGTACCGCCTCAGCGGAACAGATGTCGATGCAAGCGCTGCAACCGACCTGCGTGTTGCGGCTGTGCGCGCAGAGCTTTTGCTTGTATTGGAAAAACTTGGGCTTGTCGAAGTCGCCCACCAGCTCGCGCACCCGCAACAACTCGTTAAGTGACTCACCGTCCCAGCGGAAGTAGCCTTGCGGCGGGGCATGGCGGGTGATCAGCGGCACAGCACCCATGTCCAGCACAAGGTCGAACGCCTCGGACTCGGTGCTGGCGTCGCGGGTGAAATCGATGGCCCCAGCCGCGTTGCAGACCTTCACACACGCCCGGTGCGACTGGCAACGGGACAGGTCCACCTGGTAGTCCAGGCCAATGGCACCCTCTGGACAGGCCGCCACGCACGCGTTGCAGCGGGTGCAGAGGTCCAGGTTGATCGGGTTGTTGCGCGACCACCGGAAGGTGAAAGCCCCCAACCAACCGTCGAGTTGTTCGGCCCGACCGGCCAACACCGGAAAGCGGCGCGCTTGGCCTCCCCGCCCGCCAGTGGAGAAAATCGTGACCTCCAAGACGTCCCCCAGCAAGGCCGCGGCCCGCTCGGCCGCCTCAAGGGGGCCCACGATCAGTAACCGTCCCGCGCTTCGGTAGGTGACGGTGGGCACCGGGTCGGGCTCTGGCAAGCGGGCCGCCGCCAGCAAGGCGGCGATCTTGGGCCCGGCCTGGTCCGCGCCGCGGCCCCAGCCACCGGTTTCGCGGATGTTCACAAACTTCAGCGGGGACACGTTTCCGCCCTCGGTCGCAGCGGCGAGTTCGGTGAACAGGTGCTTTTCTTGGGTGCAGGCAACGACCACTTCGTCGCCCGATCGCACCGCCTGCTGAAACGCCGCCGCCTCCCGGCGACACAGGGTGGAGTGGAGCGTCAGCGATTCATTCAGCGCGGCGCCCAACGCTTGGGGCGCGAGCGGCATCGTCTTGTTGCAATCGCAAATCAGTGTGGGCATGGTGTGGGGCGTCTGCGTGGGTGTCTGACCGGGGTGGCTCGGTGCTCGAATCGCCTGGGGACACCTGTGGCGGTGCTATGTTTGTGGATTCATAGGACTGTGCCACGGATTCCGGCCCGGGGTCATGCGCGTCATCCCCGAGTTGCGGGCGGTGCGGCGGTGTGGGCGAGGCACTGCCACGGCCGTCGGGCGCTGCATGGGGCAGCGTCTCGGCGGCGTCCTCGTTGGTTTCGAACAGCTTGAGCACCTTCGCACTGACCAGGTTGCGCAGCATGGCTTCGGGAATCGGGTCGGCTTTGGAATAGTCGTCGATGTAGATGTCCAAGCCGTCCATGACGTTGTAGTGCGGGTCGGTGAACAGCTTCTTCATGGCGGCGTTCTTCACTTCGGGCGTCACGCCCTGGGCCATGAAGGGTCGAAAATCGGACTGCGCGGTGAGTGCACGCACGTCGTCCAACGTGGGGGGTGGTGGATCGACCGCGGGTGGTGCGTCGCCAGCGGTCGATGACACCGCGGGCGTCGCGGCCACGTCGTCGTCTGAGGCCGCCACACCGGTGGTGGCTGGTGGCACGGCGTGGCCCAGGGGACTGGCTGTGGGTTCGCCCTCAACCACCATGGGGGCGGCGGCCGTGGATGGGTCGGCGAGCGGTTGACCGCTTCGCACCTCGGCTTTGCGCCGCGCCCAGCGGCCCAGGAACCCTTCGTGCTCAGACGCCATGGCCGCCACCGCGCGCTTTGCCGGTGCTGACCGACGCCGGGTTGCCGAAGCGGTCGGTCAGTGCGCGGAAGCTCTCTGGCCGTTTGCGCCGCTTGGGGTCGGGTTGGTAGTGGGTGTCCACAAAGCCGCTGAGCCACGCCACCACGTCGGCGGGCGCAGCCACCTGCTCTACCTGCTCCTGGGCGTCCAGCCAGCGTCCGGCATCGTGGTAGCTGAGGCTCACCGCTTGCGGAAGGGGTTGGCATTCGTCACTCAAGCCGGGTTCTTCTTCCATGCGCCACATGACGAACCAGCCAGGCTGGGGAGAGGTGGCGTTGAGGTAATGGCCCTCGGCGTCTCCTGGGAACAACTCCACTGTGAAACCCGGGTACAGCCACCGTTCTTCTTGCTCGCTTTTGTACAACAAGCGCGGCGTGGGGCCGAAGCCCGCTTCTTGCCGCACCACGTCGGCCAGGGCCCAGCGCCAGGTTTGCCAACGGGCCATGGCGCCTTCGACGCGGGTTTTACGCATCACCACGGCGACGTCGATGGCGGGGCGGTCGGTGGTCATGGGGCCAATGTAGCGGATGGGACGGGTGCGCCAGCGGCGAAACGCGTGTTGGCCCGCTGGCTCAAGTGTCTTTGGAAATCTTGATCGACGGGAACTTGCTGGAGAAGTCTTTGGCCTTGGCGGCGATGGTGATGGCCACTTGGCGCGCGACCGATTTGTAGATCGCGGCGACGTCGCCCTCTGGATCGGCCACCACCGTGGGCATGCCGCTGTCGGCCTGCACGCGGATCTGCATGTTCAGCGGGAGGGCACCGAGGTACGCCATTTGGTACTCGGACGCCATTGCCTTGCCGCCATCGGCACCAAAGATGTGTTCGGTGTGGCCGCACTGGGTGCAAATGTGCACCGCCATGTTCTCCACAATGCCCAAAATGGGCACGCCCACTTTTTCGAACATCTTGATGCCTTTTTTCGCGTCCAGCAGCGCGATGTCCTGCGGCGTGGTCACGATCACCGCACCGGTCATGGGCACCCGCTGAGACAAGGTGAGTTGGATGTCGCCCGTGCCTGGCGGCATGTCCACAATCAGGTAATCGAGGTCTTTCCAGTTGGTCTGGCGCAGCAACTGCTCCAGCGCCTGGGTGGCCATGGGACCGCGCCAGATCATGGCCTCGTCCTGCGCCACCAAAAAGCCAATGGACATGACCTGCACGCCGTAGTTTTCCAGCGGCTCCATGGTTTGGCCGTCTTCACTCTCTGGGCGCCCGTCGATGCCCATCATGGTGGGCACGCTGGGGCCGTAGATGTCCGCATCAAGCAATCCCACGCTGGCACCCTCGGCGGCCAAGGCCAATGCCAGGTTGACAGCGGTGGTGCTTTTGCCCACACCGCCCTTGCCCGATGCCACCGCAATGATGTTTTTCACCTTGGGCAGCAACTGCACACCGCGTTGCACCGCGTGCGACACGATCTGGGTGCTGAGCTGGACCGACACATTGCCCACGCCCGCCACGCCTTTGGCAGCCTGCACCAAGGCTTTGCGCAGCGCCGGAAACTGGCTTTTGGCGGGGTAACCCAACACCACATCGAAAGACACATCGCCGTCGGTGACTTGCACGTTCTTCACGGCTTTGGTGCTGACGAAGTCTTTGCCGGTGTTGGGATCGATCACGGCCTGGAGGGCGGCCAGAAGGGCCGTGGTCAGCTGCTCGGGGGTCGCCATGGCGCTTGCTTTCTTGGGTGCGTTTGAACTGCGGCGAAGTGTAGCGGCCCCATAAAATCCAGTGTCTCCCTAGAAAAACACCCATGACCGCACCTGCCGCACCCCGCCAGCTCTTTGTGACCACCGCCTTGCCGTACGCCAATGGCAAGTTCCACATTGGCCACATCATGGAGTACATCCAGGCCGACATCTGGGTGCGCTTCCAGCGCATGCAGGGCCACACGCTGCACTTCGTGTGTGCGGACGATGCCCACGGCGCGCCCATCATGATCGCCGCCGAGAAGGCAGGCAAAACGCCGCAGCAGTTTGTGGCCGACATCGCCGCGGGGCGCAGGCCCTACCTGGAAGGCTTCCACATCGCCTTTGACAACTGGCATAGCACCGATGCCCCCGAAAACCACGTGCTGGCGCAACAGATTTACCGCGACCTCAAGGCCAATGGCCTGATCAGCACCAAAACCATCGAGCAGTTCTTTGATCCCGAGAAGAACATGTTTCTGCCCGACCGCTTCATCAAGGGCGAGTGCCCCAACTGCGGCGCCAAAGACCAGTACGGAGACAACTGCGAGGTGTGCAGCGCGGTGTACAGCCCCACGGACCTGAAGAACCCGTACTCGGCCCTCTCGGGCGCGACGCCGGTGCTGAAAACATCGGAGCACTACTTCTTCAAGCTCTCCGACCCGCGCTGTCTGGACTTTTTGAAGGCCTGGACCACGAGTGGCGCGGTGCAGCCTGAGGTGCTGAACAAGATCAGCGAATGGCTCACGCCCGACGCCGAGACCGGCAAAACCGCGCTGGGCGATTGGGACATCAGCCGCGATGCGCCCTACTTCGGCATTGAGATCCCCGACGCACCAGGCAAGTACTTCTACGTCTGGCTGGACGCGCCGGTGGGCTACCTCGCCTCGCTGAAGAATCACCTCGACCGCATCGGCATTGACTTCGACGCCTTCATGGCCAACCCGGACGTGGAGCAGGTGCACTTCATTGGCAAGGACATCATCACCTTCCACACGCTGTTCTGGCCAGCCATGCTGCATTTCAGCGGCCGCAAGGTACCGAACAAGATCAACGTGCATGGCTTCTTGACAGTGAACAACGGCGAGAAGATGAGCAAGAGCCGCGGCACTGGCCTGGACCCGCTCAAGTACCTCGGCCTGGGCATGAACCCGGAGTGGCTGCGCTACTACCTGGCCGCCAAGCTCAATGCCCGCAACGAAGACATCGACTTCAACCCCGAGGACTTCATGGCCCGGGTCAACAGCGACTTGGTGGGCAAGTACATCAACATCGCCAGCCGGGCGGCGGGCTTCATTGCCAAACGGTTCAACGGCCAGCTCGGTGCGGTGAGCGGTGACGGCCAGGCCCTGCTGGCGCAACTGCGGGCCCAAAGCCCCGCCGTGTTCGGTCTCTGGAACGACCGCGAGTACGGCAAGGCGCTGCGCGAGGTGATGCTGCTGGCCGACCGGGTGAACGAGTATGTGGACGCCAACAAGCCCTGGGAGTTGGCCAAACAAACGGGCATGGACGCACGCCTGCATGACGTGTGCACCACCTGCATCGAGGCCTTCCGCCTGCTCACGGTCTACCTCAAGCCGGTATTGCCGGTGCTGGCGGAGCAGGTCGAAGCCTTCTTGCAAACCCCCCCGCTGACAGCGGCTGACGCCGACCGCCTGTTGGGTGCGGGGCACGCGATTGGCGCCTACCAACACCTGATGCAGCGGGTGGACGTGAAACAGTTGGACGCGCTGTTTGAACCGCCTGCTGCGCCTGAGCCCGAGAAGGCATTGCCCGGCGGTGAAGCCATTGCACCGGTGATTGGCATCGACGACTTCGCCAAGATCGACCTGCGCATCGCCCGAATCGTGAACTGCGAGCCGGTCGAAGGCTCCACCAAGCTGCTGCGCCTCACATTGGACGTGGGCGAAGGCAAAACCCGCAACGTCTTCAGCGGCATCGCCAGCGCCTACCAGCCTGCGCAACTGATTGGCAAGCTGACGGTGGTGGTTGCGAACCTGGCGCCGCGCAAAATGAAGTTCGGCGTCAGCGAGGGCATGGTGCTGGCCGCCAGCCACGCGGACGAAAAGGCCCACCCTGGCATCCACATTCTGGAACCCTGGCCCGGCGCCACGCCTGGCATGCGCATCCGCTGACCCCGGCCTGGACATGCACCGCACCGCCCCCCGCTCGCCCCACCGCTGGGGAGGCGGCGCGTGAACCCCGCAACGTGGCGCCAGCGCGCGCAACGGCTGCTTGACCGTCGCGTGGCGCGCTTCCACCCACGGCTGCTCGACACTTTGCCTGGCTACGACCGAACGCGCTTGCTGCGCGACCTGGGGGCAGGCATCACCGTGGGGGTGGTGGCGTTGCCGCTGGCGATGGCGTTTGCGGTCGCGTCTGGCCTCAAGCCCGAGGCGGGCCTGTGGACGGCCATCGTTGGCGGGCTGATCATCGCGGCGCTGGGTGGCACCAACGTGCAAATCGGCGGTCCGGCAGGGGCATTCATCGTCATCGTCTATGACATCGTGCAACGCCACGGCGTCCCCAACCTGCTGATCGCCACCGCATGTGCGGGCGCTTTGTTGGTGCTGATGGGCTGGCTGCGGCTGGGCTCGCTGGTGCGGCACGTGCCGGTCGGCATCGTGGTGGGCTTCACCAATGGTATCGCGGTGCTGGTGGGGGTGTCGCAACTGCGCGACCTGTTCGGCCTGACCGTGCCCAGGATGCCCGCCGACTTCTTCTCTCAGATCAGTGCGATCGCGCTGCACCTGCACACCTTCAACCCCAGCGCCTTGGGGTTGGGGCTGACCTGCATCGCTGGGCTGTCGCTGTGGCCTTTGCTGTGGGGCGGACAGCGGCCGCTGCTGGCCCGCTTGGGGCCACTGCTGGGGCGGCTGGCCAGCCGCACACCTGGGCCTATGGTGGCTTTGGTGAGCTTGACGTGGGTCGCCTGGGCGTGGGGCCTGCCGGTGGAGACGATCGGCAGCCGCTTTGGCAGCATCCCGCAAAGCCTGCCCGCCTGGACCTGGCCGCATTTCAGCTGGGAAACGGTGCGCTTGCTGGTGGTGCCAACCTTCACCATCGCCTTGCTGGGTGCGGTGGAGTCTTTGCTGTGCGCCCGCATGGCCGACCAGGCGCTGAGCCAAATGAACGCCAGCCCCACCGGCGCGTCGCCCGACCCAAAAAGGCACGACCCGAACCAGGAACTGATGGCGCAAGGCTTGGCCAACCTTGTGGTGCCATTTCTGGGTGGCATGCCTGCCACCGGCACCATCGCCCGCACGGTCACCAATGTCCGTTCGGGCGCCACCACACCGATCGCTGGCATCGTCCATGCACTGACCCTGATGGGCATTGTGCTGGTGGCCGCCCCGTTGGCTTTGTACGTGCCATTGGCGGTGCTGGCGGGAATTTTGGTGTTCGTGGCCTGGAACATGGGCGACTGGCACGAGTTCTCGCGCATGCGGCGCTTCAGCCCGCACTACCGCTTGGTGATGCTGTCCACCTTCGCCCTCACCGTGGTGTTCGATCTGACGGTGGGCATCCAGGTCGGGCTGGTGGTGGCCTGCGTGTTGTTTGTCCGCCGCATGGCGGTGCTGTTCCGGGCCGAGTTGTCACACACCGAACCCGCCACCCTGCGCATCGCTTTGCAAGGCTCGCTCTTTTTCGGGGCGGTGGCACGCGTGGACGCGCTGGTGGCCGCGGTGGAGGCGGCACCAACAGGCACCACCGTGCGGCTGGACGCGACTGCGCTGGTGTACCTGGACACCACCGGCCTGGACGCGCTTGAGCAGTTGCACACAGCGGCGCGGGCGCGGGGCTTGGGCTGGGCGGTGCACGGCCTGCATGGCCAACCACTGTCGTTGATGACGCGTGCGGGCGCGGCGTGCCGCGGTGATGCCCCGATGGACCCGGCCACACCCGTTGGCGGCTGACACGGGGCCACGGTGACTTCGGCTGCCGCGGCTGTTGCGGCTATTGCTGCTACTGCGGCACTCCGGAATCGGGCGACGGTGGCGCCACCGGTAAAATCAGGCGAAAGGTCCAAACACATGCCGTTCTTTCGTCGCCCCGATTACCAGTCTGACACCACGCGGTTCATCGACCAGCTCAAGCAGCAGAAGCCCGAATTGGAATCTCAGCAGCGGGCGGGCCGCGCCCTGCTTTGGGACAAGCAGGTGGACCGCCAAGCACAAACCGCATTCAAAGCCGGAAAAGTGCGCCAAAAGGCCTACGTCTACCAGACCGACGGCAAATAATTGCCAAATCGGCCCCAAGCCCTCACAAAAACTAGCGTTATTGCTATCTTTCCAGTAGCAGATGACGGCCAGCTTGCCCGCGGCTGACGCCGAACACCCCACCGCCGACGCCACCCTGGCGGGCATGCCCGACGTGGTGGACCAGGTGGCGCTGGCCCGCCTGTATGGGGAGCCGCTGTTCGCGCTGCCGCAAGACCTTTACATCCCGCCCGACGCGCTGCAGGTGTTCCTGGAGGCCTTTGAGGGCCCGCTGGACTTGCTGCTCTATTTGATCCGCAAACAGAACTTCAACATCCTGGACATCCCGATGGCCGGGCTGACCCGGCAGTACCTGCGCTACGTGGACGAAATCCGGGCGCACAACCTGGAACTGGCCGCCGAGTACCTGCTGATGGCCGCGATGCTGATCGAGATCAAGTCGCGCATGCTGCTGCCGCCCAAAAAGACGGCCGAGGGCGAAGAGCCCGAAGACCCGCGCGCCGAGCTGGTGCGCCGCCTTCAGGAGTACGAGCAGATCAAGCTGGCCGCCGCGCGGCTGAACGAGCTGCCGCAGTTGGGGCGCGATGTGCTCCGGGCGCAGGTGGTGATCGAGCAGTCTCTCGCGCTGCGCTTCCCGGATGTGAACGTGCTCGACCTGCAAGAGGCCTGGCGCGACATTCTGAAGCGGGCCAAGCTGGTGCAGCACCACAAGATCAGCCGGGCCGAGCTGTCGGTGCGCGAGCACATGAGCATCGTGCTGCGCCACCTGCAAGGTCGCAAGTTCGTTGAGTTCGAGCACCTGTTTGACCCCGCCAAAGGCGTGCCGGTGCTGGTGGTGACCTTCATCGCCCTGCTGGAACTGGCCAAAGAAACCCTGGTGGAAATCACCCAGGCCGAAGCCTTCGCGCCCATCTATGTGCGCCTCGCCTACACCCCCAACTGACAACCACCCCAACTGCGATGGCACCGGTCTCCCACACTTTTGACGTGCTCATCGTCGGCAGCGGCCTCGCCGGCCTGACCGCTGCGCTGCGCCTGGCACCCACCCACCGGGTGGCCATCCTCACCAAACGCGGCATGGGCGACGGCTCCAGCGGCTGGGCCCAAGGCGGTATTGCCGCGGTGCTCGGCGAAGGCGACAGCTTCGAGTCCCATGTGGACGACACCCTGGTCGCGGGCGCAGGCCTGAGCGACCTGGACGCCACCCGTTTTGTGGTGGAGCGCGCACCCGACACCATCCACTGGCTGCGGTCGCTGGGCGTGCCGTTTTCAGAGGAAGACGGCCAGCTCCACCTGACGCGCGAAGGCGGGCACAGCCAGCGCCGTATCGTGCACGTGACCGATGCGACCGGCGCCGCCGTGCAGCGCACGCTCATCAACCAGGTGCGGGGCACACCCAACATCACCTTGTTTGAAAACCACATGCTGGTGGACCTGATCACTGGCGACCCGGTCACGGGACGAAAGCCCACCCGCCGCAGAGCCGGTATGGACGGCCAGCGGTGCCTTGGCCTGTACGCGCTGGACGAGGTCACCGACGAGGTGGTCACCTTCCGCGCACCCCACACCATTTTGGCCACTGGCGGCGCGGGCAAGGTCTACCTCTACACCACCAACCCCGACACCGCCACCGGCGACGGCATTGCAGCCGCTTGGCGCGCGGGATGCAGCGTGGCCAACCTGGAGTTCATCCAGTTCCACCCCACCTGCCTGTACCACCCCGACGCCAAATCGTTTCTGATCACCGAAGCGGTGCGCGGCGAGGGCGGTCGGCTGCTGCTGCCCAACGGCCACCGCTTCATGCCCGAGCACGACCCGCGCGCCGAATTGGCGCCGCGCGACATCGTGGCGCGTGCCATCGATTTCGAGATGAAAAAGGGCGGCTTCGACTGCGTCTACCTCGACATCTCGCACCAGCCCCAGGCATTCATTCAAGAGCACTTCCCAAACATCCATGAACGCTGCCTGCAGCTGGGCATCGACATCGCGCGGCAGCCGATCCCGGTGGTGCCCGCCGCCCACTACACCTGCGGCGGTGTGCTGAGCGACTTGGCAGGCCACACCGACCTGCCTGGCCTGTACGCAGTCGGCGAGACCGCCTGCACCGGCCTGCACGGGGCCAACCGATTGGCCAGCAACTCGCTGGTGGAATGCATGGTGTTCGCCCGGGCCGCGGCCCAGGCCATCATCGACGACCCGACCCCCGCGACGGCCACCCTGCCTGCCTGGGACGTGAGCCGGGTGACCGACGCCGACGAACAGGTGGTGATCTCCCACAACTGGGACGAATTGCGTCGATTCATGTGGAGCTACGTGGGCATCGTGCGGACCAACAAGCGCCTGGAGCGCGCCGCGCACCGCATCGCTTTGTTGCAAGGGGAAATCCACGAGTTCTACGCCCGCTTCCACGTGACCCGAGACCTGCTGGAACTGCGCAACCTGGTTCAAGTGGCTGAGCTGATCGTGCGCTCCGCCCTGGCGCGCCGCGAGAGCCGCGGCCTGCACTTCAGCCGCGACTACCCGGCCCTGTTGCCTCAGGCCTTGCCCACCATCCTGCGTCCTGAAACCGACGAACCCACCGCCTGAGCCTGGCTGCGGCATACTGCGCACCGTTTCGTCCGAAAGGAAGTCTTCCCATGTTCCGTACCCTGCTGAAATCCAAGATCCACCGCGTGGCCGTGACCCAGTGCGAATTGCACTACGAAGGTTCGTGCGCGATCGACGAGGACCTGCTGGACGCCGCCAACATCTGCGAAAACGAGCAGGTGCACATCTGGAACATCAACAACGGCGAGCGCTTCGTCACCTACGCCATCAAAGGTGAGCGCGGCACGGGCATGATCTCCGTGAATGGCTCGGCCGCACGCCGCGCCTCGGTGGGGGACCTGATCATCATCGCCGCCTTTGCCCAGGTGGCCGACGACCAAGTGGCCCGTCACCGGCCCCAGCTGGTGTTCGTGGACGGACGCAACCGCGCCACCGGCGGACGCGACCACGTGCCCACGCAGAAGGCTTAAACCCAAACCGCTGGCAACCAGCCACGCAGGCTGTTCACAAAAGCCAGTCCGGTGGCGCGGGGCACATCGTCCACCGTCACCACCCGCTCTTCCAGGCGCCCGTCGGCCAAGGCTTGCGCCCGGCCCACACCCGGCAACAGGCCGCAGTGCAAAGGCGGCGTGACCCAGCGGCCATCGAGTTGCAAAGCAATGTTGCCGCGTGTGCACTCGGTCAGTTCGCCCCGTTCGTTCCACAGCACGGTGTCGAACACCGCCGGGTCGGGTGAGGCCACCGCATCGTAGTGGGCGCGCCGGGTGGTTTTGAACCGAGTGAACTCGCTGTCGGTCATCTCGAACGCCTGGTCGGCCAGCCGCAAACCCACCGGGACCTCGGTGGCGGCCAAGGCAAACGCCTGGGCCTGCAGTTGGCCATGCGCGTCCAGCAGCAGACGCACGCGCCAGGTGCCACTGGGGTGCGACGCGGCGAGCGCCTGCAGGGTCTGGTCGGCTTGTTCGAGTCGCCACGGGTGACCAAAATGCCGCGCCGCCTGGGCCATGCGTGCCAAGTGGGCGGCCTGGTGACGCACCCGCCCGTGGTCCATGGCCAGCGTCTCCAGCACAGAGAACGGGGCCGAAGCGCGGGTCAGGAAGGCGCGCTTGTGGCGCCATTCGCGCCATTCGGCGTCGGCCTGGGCGTCGGCGGTGATCCCGCTGCCGATGCCGCAACGCAGCTGTTCACCGCGCGCGGTGACGGTGCGGATCGCGACGTTGAAGGTCGCGTGCCCACCCGGACGGACCAAACCCACCGCGCCGCAATACACACCACGTGGTCCGGCTTCCAGTTCGCGCAACAGGCGCATGGCCTGAACCTTGGGTGCGCCGGTGATGGAACCACAGGGGAACAGCGCCTGGAACACGTCCAGCAGGCGGGTGCCGGGTCGGGTGCGGGCCACCACATCGGACGTCATCTGCCAGACGGTGGGCAAGGGGTTCAAGTCGAACAAGCTCGGAACACGCACGCCGCCGGGAACGGCGACGCGCGACACGTCGTTTCGCAGCAAGTCCACGATCATGACGTTCTCGGCCCGCTCTTTGGGGGCGCTGCGCAAGCCCTCGGCCAGGCGCCTGTCGTGTTCGGCGTCGTGCCCGCGGGGGGCGGTGCCCTTCATGGGCCGGGTGAGCAAACGCTCGCCGTCCCAGTCAAAAAACAGTTCGGGCGAGACCGACAACACCGCCTCGTGCGCGTGGGCGATCCACGCCGCGTAGCCGCCGGGCTGCGCCCGACGCATGGCATGGAACAGCGCCTCGGGCGCGCCCGCCAAGCGCCCCGACCACGGGGCGGTGAGGTTGACTTGGTAAACGTCGCCCCGCGCGATGGCGGCATGCGATCGGGCCACCCAGTGGTCGAAATCGGCACGGGCAGGGCCAGCGCCCCAAACGGCGGTGGCCTCACCGGGGACCGATTCGTCGGGCCAGGCGCGTGGCGCGTCGTGCAAGCCAAACCACGCCAGAGGGCCATCGGGCGGGTGGGTGGCGAACGCGGCGTCGAAGGCCGTGGCGGCTTCGTAGCGCAGGTAGCCGACCGCCCAGCCGCCCGCCGTGGCGTGGCGGTCGACCTCGGCCAGCACCGGGCCCACCTCGTCGGCGCGGTGCGCCACCCGCACCGCGTGCGGGGCATCGAATGCGACGCGCGTGCGCGGGCCGCCGTGGGGGTCGGCAAAATCAATGAGTGAATGCGGCATGGACACGGTCACAAACACGCCCTGCGTCGCGCCGCTGTCAGTGGCCTGGGCAACGAACAACTGAGGTCGGGTTCAGGCGGCGCCGATACCCGACACCAGCGCGCCCACTGGCTGACCGTTCTTCAGGGCCGCAGTGAACGCCAGCATGCGATCAATCGGCCGTCGGGCCCGGGGAATGACAGCGGGGTCGACTTCCACCCGGTTGGCGCCTGTCGCCAACACATGGGCCAACCCAGCCAGGCCGTTCATTGCCATCCAGGGGCAGTGCGCGCAGCTCTTGCAGGTGGCGCTGTTGCCTGCGGTGGGGGCCTCGATAAAGGTCTTGCCAGGGTTCAAGCTGCGCAACTTGTGCATCATGCCGTTGTCGGTCGCGACGATGAACTCGGTCGCGTCCATGTCGCGTGCCGCCTTCAGGATGGCGGAGGTCGATCCCACCGCGTCGGCCAAGGCGACCACGTCGGCTGGGCTTTCGGGGTGCACCAACACCTTGGCTTTGGGGTGCTGCTGTTTCAGCGCTGCGAGTTCGAAAGCCTTGAACTCGTCGTGCACGATGCAGGCACCGTTCCAGAACACCATGTCGGCACCGGTTTCGCGCTGGATGTAGCCCCCCAGGTGTTTGTCGGGTGCCCACAGGATTTTCTGGCCCTGGTCTTTGAGCGCGCGCACGATGTCCAGCGCGCAGCTCGATGTGACCAACCAGTCGGCCCGCGCTTTCACCGCCGCGCTGGTGTTGGCATAGACCACCACGGTGCGGTCGGGATGGGCATCGCAAAACGCGCCGAACTCGTCCACCGGACAGCCCAGGTCGAGCGAACAGGTCGCGTCCAGGTCGGGCATCAGCACGGTTTTCTCGGGCGACAGGATTTTGGCGGTCTCGCCCATGAAACGCACCCCCGACACCACCAAAGTCTGTGCGGCATGGTCGCGGCCGAAGCGCGCCATCTCCAGCGAGTCGCTGACGATGCCACCGGTCTCTTCCGCCAGGTCTTGAAGGTCTGGGTGCACGTAGTAATGCGACACCATGACCGCGTCGCGTTCTTTGAGCAGGCGGCGGATGTCGTCTTTCAACGCCGCCCGCTCGGCACTCGACGGTTCCACCGGCACCTTGGCCCAGGCATGCTGGGTGCTACAGGCGCCGCCGGTTTGGGTGTCGGGCTGGTCGTAGTCGACCCGGAACACCCCGCTCATTTCAGACATGGCAGCTCCTGAAAGCGCATGGAGAAGTCGGTCGCCTTGATGTCCTTGGTCAGTGCGCCGATCGAGATGCGGTCGACACCGGTGTCGGCCAGAGCCCGCACCGTGTCCAGCCCCACGCCACCTGAAATTTCCAGAACGGCCCGACCGGCATTGATGCGCACCGCCTCACGCAGGGTGGGCAAATCCATGTTGTCGAGCAACACCATCCGTGCGCCGTGGTCCAGCGCCAGCCTCAACTGCGCCACGGTTTCGACCTCGATTTCGATGAACTTGGCCGCCGCCGCGCTGGCCTGTGCCGCAGCCAGCACCTGTGGGATGCCGCCCGCCGCGGCGATGTGGTTTTCTTTGATCAGCACCGCGTCGTACAGGCCGATGCGGTGGTTAACGCCGCCACCGGTTTTCACCGCGTACTTTTGAGCCAGGCGCAACCCCGGCAGGGTTTTGCGCGTGTCAACAATTGCGGCCCGTGTGCCGTGGACCCGCTCGACGTAGGTAGCGGTTCGGGTGGCCACCGCGCTGAGCAGCTGCAAGAAGTTCAACAGTGTTCGTTCCGCGCTCAACAGGGCCCGGGCGTGGCCCTGCAGCTCCAGCACCACCTGGTCGGCCCCGCAGTGTGCGCCCTCGGCGACGTGCCACACCGCGGTGGCGCTGGGGTCCAGTGCCCGCAAGGTGGCCTCGACCCAGGGGCGGCCGCACAACACCGCGGCCTCGCGCGCCAGCACGCGGGCGTGTGTGCGCTGCTCGGGGGCAATGAGTGCGGCGGTGAGGTCACCACTGCCCAGGTCTTCGGCCAGGGCTCGGGCCACGTCGGCGTCGGCCAGGGCGCGCAGCGCAGCGGGCGAGAATTCGTCGGTCAATGGGGGGCTAAAAACCATGCTGGGAGCATAACGGCTCCCACCGCGCGGGGTCGGCACCGATGGAATAGACTGAGCGCCTCTCGGATTCTCAGGCAACGCGCCCCATGACCACACCCGCGCCCGCCCCAGCCACCGCTTACGGTTCTCTGCCCAACACCTCGCCGCAGCCATTGCGGCGGCCAGTGAGCCTGCCACGCCTGGCGCAAATGCGGGAACGCGGCGAGAAAATCACCATGCTGACCGCGTACGACGCGACCTTTGCCGCCGTGGCCGACGCCGCCGGGGTGGACTGCATATTGGTGGGCGATTCGCTGGGCATGGTGTGCCAGGGTCTCAGCAGCACCGTGGGCGTGACGCTGGACACCATGCGCCACCACACCGACAGCGTGGCCCGAGGGCTGCGCCGCGCCAACGGCAGCGCCTGGCTGATCGCCGACCTGCCGTTTGGCACCTACCAAGAGTCCAAAGAACAGGCGCTGCGCAGCGCCACAGTGCTGATGCAAGCCGGTGCCCACATGGTCAAGCTCGAAGGGGGTGGCTGGACCGCCGAGACGGTGCGCTTCTTGGTCGAGCGCGGCATCCCGGTCTGCGCTCACCTGGGTCTGACGCCGCAAACGGTGCACTCGCTGGGTGGCTACCGGGTCCAGGGCCGAGAAGACGCGGCGGCCGAGCAAATGCGAGAACACGCCCTGGCATTGCAAGACGCAGGGGCAACCATGCTGGTGCTGGAAATGGTGCCAGAACGCCTGGCCACGCCTTTGACCCAAGCGTTGCCGCACTGCCACACCATTGGCATCGGCGCGGGCAACGGCACCGCGGGCCAGGTGCTGGTGTTGCACGACATGCTGGGCATCAACCTGGGCAAGAACCCCAAATTCGTGCGCAACTTCATGGAAGGTGCGCACAGCGTGCAGGGCGCGATCGCTGCCTACGTGCGCGCGGTGAAGGACGGCAGCTTCCCCGACAACACCCTGCACGCCTGGTGAGGCGGTGCCGCGAGCGAGGCGTCCTCAGCGGCTACATTACCGGGTTTGCACTTTCCGGCACGCCCATGCACGTCGTCCACACCATTGCCGAGTTGCGGCAGCACCTGCAGGCTTTCCGCCGACCGGCGTTCGTGCCCTCCATGGGCAACCTGCACGACGGCCACCTGGCCCTGGTGCGCCAAGCCCAACCACTGGGCGACGTGACCGTGGCCAGCATTTTTGTGAACCGGCTGCAGTTCGCGCCGCACGAAGACTTCGACACCTACCCCCGCACCTTCGACGCCGACTGCGCCAAGCTGGCGGAGGCCGGTTGCCACGTGGTGTTCGCCCCCACCGAAAAAGAGATGTACCCCGAGCCACAGGGCTACAAAGTTCACCCGCCCGCCGAACTGGCCGACCTGCTGGAAGGCCACTTCCGCCCTGGTTTCTTCATCGGGGTGAGCACCGTGGTGATGAAGCTGTTTTCCTGTGTGTTCGGTGCAACGCCCAGCGGGGTGGCGCTGTTCGGCAAGAAAGATTACCAGCAGTTGATGGTCATCCGACACATGGTTCGGCAATTCGTGCTGCCCATCGAGGTGGTGGCGGGGGAAACCCAGCGCGCACCGGACGGCCTGGCTTTGAGCTCGCGCAACGGCTACCTGAGCCCGGCGGAGCGGGTCGAAGCGGTGCAGCTGTCTTTGGCCCTGAAGGGCCTGGCTACCGACGCGCTGGCGGCGGGCGATTTGGCGGCCGAGCGCGAAGCGCTTGAAACCCGCGCGATGCACGCCCTGGCCCGACGCGGTTGGCGGCCCGACTACCTGACCGTGCGCCGCCGCCACGACCTGCAACCCCCCACCGCCGCCGATGCGCGGGCGGGGCAATTGGTGGTGCTCGGCGCGGCCAAGCTCGGCGGCACCCGATTGATCGACAACCTGGAAATCTGAACACAGGCGGACCCCACGCCCGGCGCGATGGCAGGTGATTGGCGCACGCCTGACGTGAGGCGGGGTGTCTTGTCGCGCTTAAGCTGGGCGTGGGCAGTTTGCACTCCCCCCATGGGCGACACACCCTCTGTGGGACTCAGACCTCGCCGCGGGCACCCCGGCCCATCAGCGACGCCACCGCGGCTGAGGGGTGTGTCTGACCATCCAGCAGCGCCACCACCGCCTGGGTGATGGGCATATCCACCCCCAGGCTGCTCGCGCGTTGCGCCACGGTGCGGGCGCTGTACACCCCTTCGGCCACGTGGCCCAGAGAATCCACCGCCTGGGCCAGAGTGCGGCCTTCGGCCAGCAGTTGGCCCACGCGCCGGTTGCGGCTCAGGTCGCCGGTGGCGGTGAGCACGAGATCGCCCAGGCCGCTGAGCCCCATGAAGGTCTCGGCGCGCGCGCCCAACGCCAGGCCGAGCCGGGTCATTTCGGCCAGTCCACGGGTGATGAGCGCCGCCCTGGCGTTGAGCCCGAGCTTCAGGCCATCGCACAAGCCAGTGGCGATGGCCAACACATTCTTGACAGCGCCCCCCACCTCGACCCCGGTGACGTCGTCGTTCGCATAAACCCGCAAGGTGGGGCTGTGGAAGGCGTCCACCAAAGCGTTGCGTACCGCCGCTTCGCGGCTGGCGGCCACCAGCGCGGTGGGCTGGCCGCGCGCCACCTCTTGGGCGAAGCTGGGCCCGCTGAGAACGCCACAGCCCGGGCCTGGCACGCGCAGGTCCGACCACAGCTGCTGCTGTACCTCGTGGCCAAGCAGGCCCAAGGTGCCAGCGGGCACTGCGGCGGGGCCATGGCCCAGCGGTGCCTCAAAGCCTTTGCACAACCAGGCCAACGGGACCTGGCCGCGACACAGCACCGAGAGCGTCTCGCGCAAACCGGCCATGGGCGTGGCGACGATGGCCAGGTCGTGTCCCACCACCGCCGCGCCCAACGGAGAGCCAGCGGCCACCGCGAGGGCGGGTGGAAAGCCAATGCCAGGCAGGTAACGGGCATTGTCTCGGGCGCGGGCCATGGCCTGGGCCTGCGCCGGGTCGCGCGCCCACAGGGTGACATCGTGTCGGCCACTGCGGGCGGCACTGATGGCCAGAGCTGTGCCCCAGGCACCCGACCCAATGACTATGATTTTCATAGCATTAAAACGAGACGACGCGTGGGCTCAGGACCGAAATGACCTGATTGATCCGGCCAAGCTCTCAGGCAACGGCTTTTTCGCCATTTCCGGCGGCTTCCAGCTGCTGCTGGTACATCGCCTGGAAATTGATTTCCGTCAGGTGAACCGGCGGGAAACCGGCGCGCTGGATGGTGTCGGCCACATTGCCGCGCAAATAAGGGTAGACGATCTGCGGGCAGGCAATGCCCAGGATCGGGCCCATTTGGTCGTCGGGCACGTGGCGAATTTCGAAAATCCCGGCCTGGCGCGCTTCCACCAGGAACACGGTTTTCTCATTGATCAGCGTCTGGACCGTTGCTGTGACGATGACTTCGAAAATGCCCTCGACCACTTGGGCGGTCTCCACGTTCAACTTGATGTCCACCGCAGGCTGCTGCTGCTCCAGCAAGATGGCGGGTGAATTCGGTTGCTCCAGCGACAGCTCTTTCAAATACACGCGCTGGATTTGGAAAACGGGCTCGCTGGCAGCGGAGGCGGATGGGTTGGCGTTGGAATCGGACATCTCGGTCTTTCGGTTTCTGGGGTGGGTGCGCCTCACGGCACCGGCGGCGCGACGGGGTCGACAGGCTGGTTGGGCCTGCAAGTGCCGCCGCCAACGGGTACCGGGTCGGGGTCAAAAAAAAGCCCGCGGTGGCGAGCCACTGCGGGTGGGTGGATAGGGTCAATTATCTCCGCCGCCGGGCCTGGGCCATCAGCCCGCTTGCAGCAGGGGCATCAAACCGCCCCTGGCGTCCAGTGCCATCAGGTCGTCGCAACCGCCCACATGGGTGGTGCCAATGAAAATCTGCGGCACCGTGCGCCGACCGGTGATGTTCATCATTTCGACCCGGCTGTCGGGCAGCAGATCGACGCGGATTTCTTCGATTGCGGCCACGCCTTTGGCAACCAGGATCTGCTTGGCCCGAACGCAATACGGGCAGGTGGCGGTGGTGTAGATCTTCACAGGCTGCATGGTCGGGTCAGGCTTTTTTGGCGTCGTCTTTGATCAGGGGCAAGTTGGCTGCTTTCCAGGCGTTGAGCCCGCCCGCCAAGGTTTGGGCGCGCTCGTAGCCCAGCTTTTTCACCGCCGCCAGCAGACGGTTGGCGCGGGCCCCCGTGGGGCACACCAAGATCACCGGCAGGGTCTTGTTTTTCACCACGCCTGGGAGCTTGTCCTCGACCTGGCCAAACGGCACATTCTTGGATGCCCCGATGCGGCCTTTCGCGAACTCTTCGGGTTCGCTGACGTCGATCACCACCGCTTTCTCGCGGTTGATCAGTTGCACCGCGGCCTCTGGCGTCAAGCCAGACGCGGTGGCGCCCTTGATCGCAGGCCACAGCAGCAGGCCACCCGAGGTGACGGCCACAGACAGCAGCATCAGGTTGTCGAGGATGAAGTTCACATGATTCCTTGTGGTTCCAGGGTCGGCGCGGCCGTCCGCGCAACCCAAGATTTTAGAATGCCGAGTTGATCTTTGAATTTGCAACGGCTTTCTCGGGGAACCCCATGTACAAACTCGTGCTGATCCGCCACGGCGAATCGACCTGGAATCTTGAAAACCGCTTCACCGGCTGGACCGACGTGGACCTCACCGCCACCGGCGTGGACCAAGCCAAGAACGCCGGCCGCCTGCTCAAGGCCGAGGGCTATGACTTCGACCTTGCCTACACCAGCGTCCTCAAACGGGCGACCCACACCCTGTGGCACGCGCTGGACGAGATGGACCGCACCTGGCTGCCGGTGGTGCACAGCTGGCGTCTGAACGAGCGCCATTACGGGGCCCTGCAAGGCCTGAACAAAGCCGACATGGCCAAGCAGTACGGCGACGCGCAGGTGCTGGTGTGGCGGCGCAGCTACGACACGCCCCCCCCCGCTCTGGAACCAACCGACCCGCGCAGCGAGCGCGGTGACCTGCGCTACGCCAAGCTCAACCCCGAGCAGGTTCCACTGACCGAATGCCTGAAAGACACCGTGGCGCGGGTGCTGCCGTTCTGGAACGAGTCGATTGGACCGGCCATCCGCGCGGGAAAAAAGGTGGTGGTGGCGGCGCACGGCAACTCGATCCGCGCGTTGGTGAAATACCTCGACGGCATCGCCGACGACGCCATCGTCGGGGTGAACATCCCCAATGGCATCCCCTTGGTCTACGAATTGGACGCGAACCTCCAGCCCATCCGCCACTACTACCTGGGCGATACCGAGGCGGCGGCACGGGCCGCCGCGGCGGTAGCGGCGCAAGGCAAGGGCTGAGCCAGCCCGACAGGGCACCGCCGCCGGATGCCGCACCAACCGGCTCTGAGGTGCGCCCGCTGAAGCCAATGCCCTGGCGAACGTTGGCGCAACGGCTCAGTCGAAGGCTGAGTCAAACGCTGGGTCGAAAGCGGGGCCGAAACCTGTGGCGAGACCGGCAACACATGCCACCAGTGCGCGGGTCGGGCACCACCCGAAACATGCCGGGGCGCGATGCCCCTGTGCCCCCCGGTGACGTTGTGGGAACCCGCGCTGCAGCCGGCTTTCCAAGGTGTATATTGCAGCGCGAAGAGGTTCTATTTATGCGTCAAAACTTGAGAATTGCGGGTTGGGTGTCGGTCGGTGCGTTGGCCGGTGCGCTGACCACGGTATCGCTCCAAACCATGGCGCGCGGCGCCCTCGCGCCGCTGCCACTGGAAGAACTGCAACAGCTCGCGGCGGTGTTTGGTATGGTCAAGAGCGACTATGTGGAACCGGTCGACGAGAAAAAGCTGATCTCCGATGCGATCGCGGGCATGGTCGCCAGCCTCGACCCACATTCCCAATACTTCGACAAAAAGGCTTTCAAGGAATTCCGTGAAGGTACGTCGGGCCGCTTCGTGGGCGTGGGGATTGAGATCAGCCAGGAGGACGGTCTGGTCAAAGTGGTGTCGCCAATCGAAGGCTCCCCCGCTTTCCGCGCGGGCCTCAAGCCCAACGACCTGATCACCAAAATCGACGACACCGCCGTCAAAGGGCTGTCGTTGAACGACGCGGTCAAGCGCATGCGTGGCGAGCCTGGCACCAAGGTCAACCTGACCGTCTTCCGCAAAGACGAGAGCCGCACCTTCCCGGTGACCATCACCCGTGAGGAAATCAAGACCCAGAGCGTCAAGGGCAAAGTGGTGGAACCCGGTTACGCCTGGATTCGCGTGAGCCAATTCCAAGACCGCACGGTGGATGACTTCGTTCGCAAAACGGAAGAAATTTACCGCGCCGAGCCCAACCTGCGCGGTTTGGTGCTGGACCTGCGCAACGACCCGGGCGGCCTGTTGGACGCCGCGGTGGCCATCTCGGCCGCTTTCCTGCCTGAAAACGTGACGGTGGTGTCCACCAACGGCCAACTGGCCGAAAGCAAATTCGTCTACCGCGCCGCGCCAGAGTTCTACCAGCGCCGCAGCAACGGCGACCCGCTGAAACGCCTGCCTGCGGCCATCAAGAACGTGCCCCTGGTGGTGCTAGTGAATGAAGGATCGGCGTCGGCCAGCGAAATCGTCGCCGGGGCCATCCAGGACCACAAACGCGGCACCATCATGGGCACTCAAACCTTTGGCAAGGGATCGGTCCAGACCGTGCGCACCTTGGGCCCCGACACGGGGCTCAAGCTCACCACCGCGCGTTACTACACGCCGAGCGGCAAGTCCATTCAGGCCAAGGGCATCTTGCCAGACGTGATGGTGGACGAGACCGAAGACGGCAACATTTTCGCGGCACTGCGCACCCGGGAAGCCGACCTGGAAAAGCACTTGGGCAGCGGCCAGGGCGAAGAAAAGAAAGACCTTGCGCGCGAGAAAGCCCGCGAGGAAGCCCGCCAGAAGCTGGAAGAAGAGTCCCGCAAGCCCGCTTCAGAGCGGCGCCCGCCCGAATTCGGCAGCGACAAAGACTTTCAGCTCGCCCAAGCGCTGAACAAGCTCAAAGGACGCCCGGTGCTGGTCAGCAAAACGCAGACCGAGCGAAAGGACGAGAAGAAAGACAACTGATGTGCCAGCCGCCATGCGCGGCGGGACTTGGTGACGCGGCGCTGCGGCCATGAACGACGAACAGCTGCTGCGCTATTCGCGCCACATCCTCCTCAACGAGATCGGTGACAGCGGTCAAGAGCGGCTGCTAGATTCCCACGCGCTGATCATTGGCGCGGGCGGGTTGGGGTCGCCCGCGGCGCTTTACCTCGGCTCGGCCGGGGTGGGTCGCCTCACCATCGTCGACGACGACGCGGTGGACGCCACTAACCTGCAACGCCAAATCGCCCACACCCTCGCACGCGTGGGCATGCCCAAGGCCGAGTCCGCACGGCTTTCCATCGAGGCGATCAACCCCGACGTGCGGGTGATGCCGGTGGTGGCGCGCGCTGGTGCGGAGGAGTTGGACGCGCTGGTGCGGGACGCCGATGTGGTGCTGGACTGCTGCGACAACTTCACCACCCGCCATGCGGTCAATGCCGCCTGCGTGAAACACCGCAAGCCGCTGGTGTCCGGCGCAGCGATTCGATTCGATGGCCAAGTCACGGTCTACGACCCGCGCCAAGCCGATTCCCCCTGCTACGCCTGCGTGTTCCCCGCTGACGCCCACTTCGAGGAAACGCGTTGCGCGACCCTCGGCGTGTTCGCACCGCTGGTCGGCATTGTGGGGGCCATGCAAGCGGCTGAAGCCCTGAAGCTGCTGGTACCGACCGGCCAGTCGCTCGCCGGGCGCCTGCAAATGCTCGATGGCCGCCACATGGCCTGGACCGAGATGCGCTTGCCCCGGCAAGCGGGGTGCGCGGTTTGCGGCCCACGCAACTGACACCCGACAGCGGCTGCCCCACAACCCCTGAGGGGTGACCCTTGGCGGCGCGCGGGCGGGCCACCGTCCGATCGAAGCCACAGACGGCGCGACACCCCACGCGCTGCCCAGCCCGGCTCATGCCGACGCGCTGGCACCCAGGTCTTTGAGCAGCCGGTCCAGGCGGCTGGCCAGGCTTTCGGTGCTCAGCTTTTCGCGCAGCCGCTCCACCATCAGCGGCAGACTCATGGGGCTGGGCTGCGCCAACACCACCTGGACCATGGTTTGGCGCTGCAGCCGGTCCAGGGTGTGTTGCAGACGGTCCAACTCCAGTTCTTGGCTGAGCACCTCGCGTTCGGCCTGGTTCAACAACAGGTTGTTCGCGTCGTACTTTTTGAACACCTCATAGAACAAGCCGCTGGACGCCTGCAACTGCTTCATGCTCTTGGGGGCACCTGGGTAACCACTGAACACCAGACCGGCCACGCGGGCGATTTCCCGGAAACGCCGCTGCGCCAGCTCAGAGGCATTGAGCGAAGCCAGCACGTCGTCCAGCAGTCCATCGGGACGGAACAGTTCATCGATCGCCACGCGCTCCGACGCCACCGGCTCCGGGCTGAGCAGCTCGAACCCATAGTCGTTCACCGACATGCTGAAGGTGTTGGGTTGGTCGCGGGCCAAGCGGTAAGCCAACAGGCTGCTCAACCCGAGGTGCACCTGCCGACCCGCGAACGGGTAGAAGTAGAGGTGATGCCCCTCTTTGGAGGCCCAACGCTCCACCAACAGGGTGCCAGGCGTCGGCAAGCGCGACACCCGGGCTTGGGTGTCCAGCATGGCTTGCGCGGCGCGCAGCTCCGGGTGATCGAATCGCCCTTCGCTGGCGCTCGCCATGAGTGCCAGCACACCGTCGGCCATTTCAGTGGACAGCGGCATCTTGCCGCCTTGCCAGGTGGGCACAGTGCCCTTGTTTTTCTCGGCTTTCTTCACCAGCGCCGCCATCTCGTGCACCCGCACGAACTCCAGCAGCCTGCCAGCGAACACGAAGCAATCGCCCTTGCGCAGCCGGGCGATGAAGCCCTCTTCCACCGTACCGACCTTGGTGCCATTGAGGTATTTCACCTGCATCGACGCGTCGCTGACGATGGTGCCAATCGCCAGCCGGTGGCGGCGTGCAATGCCGCGGTCAGGCACCCGGTAAATGCCTTGCGCGTCGGCCTGTACGCGGTGGTAGTCGGGGTAGGCGGTCAGGCTGGTGCCACCGCGTTCGCAGAACGCCAACGCCCAGTCGAACTCGGGCCGCGTCAGGTCGCGGTAAGACCACGCGGTGGTGACCTCGGCCCACAGAGCGTCGGGCTCAAAGCCACCGCCCAACGCGACCGTGACCAGGTGCTGCACCAGCACATCCAGCGGCTTCTCGGGCGCGAGCCGTTGTTCGATCCGACCCGCCTGGGCGGCGACCCGGGCGGCTGCGCCCTCGATGATTTCCAGCGTGTTGGTCGGCACCAGGGTCACGCGACTGGGCCGCCCTGGGGCGTGGCCGCTGCGGCCTGCGCGCTGCAGCAGCCGCGCCACGCCTTTGGCCGATCCAATCTGCAGCACCCGCTCCACCGGCAGAAAGTCCACCCCAAGATCCAGCGACGATGTGGCCACCACCGCGCGCAGGCGCCCTTCTTTCAAACCGGCCTCCACCCAGGCGCGGACGTCTTTGTCCAGGCTGCCATGGTGCAAGGCGATCTCGCCCGCCCAGTCGGGACGCGCGTCGAGCAACAACTGGTACCAGATTTCGGCCTGCGACCGGGTGTTGGTGAACACCAGCGTGGTGCCCGATTGGGCAATCTCGTCCAGCACGGGGCGCAGCATGCGGGCACCCAAGTGCCCAGCCCACGAGTATTGGCCCGGGTGGGGCGGGAGCAAGGTGTCGATGACCAGGCTTTTGTCCACCTCGCCACGCACCAGCACTGGCGCCACCTGCCCAACGCGTGGCGCGCCGCACAGCACCGCCATGGCCTGGGCCGAGTTGCCCAAGGTGGCACTGAGGCCCCAGGTCATGAGCCGCGGGTTCAAGCGCCGCAACCGGGCCAGTGCCAGCTGCAACTGCACGCCGCGCTTGTTGCCCATCAGCTCGTGCCACTCGTCGGCCACCACGCAGCGCACATGGGCCAGTTCGGTGGGGGCGCTTTCGCGCGAAAGCATTAGGCTCAGCGACTCGGGCGTGGTGACCAGCACCGTCGGCCAGCGCCGGTCTTGTCGCGCGCGCTCGCCGCTTGGCGTGTCCCCGGTGCGCAGGCCCAGGGTCCAGTGCGGGGCCAGCTCGGCCAGCGGGGTCTGCAAAGCCTTCAAGCTGTCGGCGGCGAGCGCCCGCATGGGGGTGATCCACAGCACGCTGATCGGTGGCGCCGCCCGCCCGGGTGGCAAGGCGGCCAGCAGGGCCTGCACCATGCCCAGCCAGACCGCGTAGGTTTTGCCCGCCCCGGTGGTGGCGTGCAACAGGCCACTTTGCCCTGCGGCAACCGCGCGCCAGACCTCGCGCTGGAAATCAAACGGCTTCCAGCCGCGCGAGCGCAACCAGGCCTCGGCCACGCTGCTGGCCTGACTGGCGGGCGGCGGGTTGGCCGGGACCGCCGGCTGGCGGGCCACAACCACGGTGGCAGGGGCAGCGGGGGCGGCGGACGCTGTGCGTGGGCGCCGGGTCTTGGGAGAGGGCGGCATGGTGGAGGCGCTGAAGGCGTGCAGGCGCAGTGTAGACCGCGCCCACGACGCCTGGGAACGCGCGCCGCCCGCTCAGAACGACGAACCAGGGGTTTGCAAAAAAGCCAATTCCTCGGCGGTGCTGGGTCGGCCCAGGGCGGCGTTGCGGTGAGGGAAGCGGCCGAAGCGGGCCACCACCGCCTGGTGCCGCTCCGCGAACCGGCAAAAGCCATGGAACACATCCGCCTGCACGGGCGGCACGGTGTGGGCGAGCGCACGCATCAAGGCCACAGCGCGATTCTGGTCGGCCAGGCCTTCTGAGTGCTCCAGTGGCAGGTAAGCAAACACCCGCTCGATCGGCCGCAGGGCCTGGTCCAGGCCGCGGGCCAAGCCCTGGCGACACCACCGCAGCGCGACGGCATCGAAGGCGAACGCCTGCGCGGTGTGGCGGTACATGTTGCGCGGGAACTGGTCGGTGAGCACGATCAGGGCAAGCCAGCCCTGCGCCGTGGCGGCCCAGGGGTCCAGCGCGCCAGCCGCCGCGCGCTCGGACCACCCCAAAAAACGATCGCGGATGGCGACGTCCGTCGCCGGGTCTTTGCGCCACCAGAGCGCTGCCTGGCGAGCGGCAATGGCGGCGTCGTTCTCTTCGTTGTCGTCACGCTCTTTACCACCGGTCACGTCAACACGGGGACGCCCCGTTCGGCCAAACCAGAAATTCAGCACGCTGGCGAGTGTTTCTACGGTTGTCATGCTGATTTATGCCTCTGGCCCTCGCTGAATGGACCTCAATTGCTACAAAATCAGGAGCGCACGAAAATCGTTCACGTTGGTGTGCGTGGGCCCAGTGACCACCAGATCGCCCAGGGCAGCGAAGAAACGGTAGGCGTCGTTGCGGTCCAGGTGGTCGTTGACGCTCAGTCCCAGGGCCGCCGCACGGGCCAGCGTGTCGGGGGCAACGCAAGCCCCGGCGTTGTCTTCGACCCCGTCGATGCCGTCGGTGTCCGCCGCCAGCGCGTACACGCCCACCTGCCCTTGCAGCGCTTGGGCCAGCCCCAGGCAAAACTCACCGGCCCGCCCCCCCCGGCCCTTCGTGGCCCCCGGAGGTTGCGGCCGCAGGGTCACGGTGGTCTCGCCACCGCTGAGCAGCACACACGGGCGGGCGAACGGCTGGCCATGCTGCGCCACAGCCCGCGCCAGCGCCGCATGGACCTTGCCCACCTCGCGGGATTCGCCTTCCAAGTCGTCGCTCAGCACATGGGCGGCCACCCCGGCGGCACGCGCGGCCTCAGCGGCGGCCTGCAGCGACTGGCGCGGTGTGGCCACCACCATCAGTCGGTGGCCCTGGAACACCCGGTCGGCGGGGTCGGGGGTTTCCAACGCACCGCTTTGCAAGGCTTGGCGCACCGCGTCGGGCAGGTCGATGCGGTGGCGCTGCAAGATGGCCAATGCGTCGGCGCAGGTGGTGGTGTCGCCCACCGTGGGCCCGCTGGCGATGGTGGAGGGGTCGTCGCCCGGCACGTCGCTGATCGCCAGGGTCACCACCCGGGCCGGTGCGCAGGCCGCGGCGAGCCGACCGCCCTTGATGCGCGACAGGTGTTTGCGCACGGTGTTCATCTCACCGATGCCCGCGCCGCTGGCCAGCAGCTGTTGGTTGATGCGCTGTTTGTCGGCCAGGGTTAGGCCGTCGGCGGGCAGCGTCAGCAAGGCCGAGCCACCACCCGAGATCAGGCACAGCACCAGGTCGTTGGCGCTCAGGCCGTGGGCCATGGCCAGCATGCGTTCGGCGGCAGCCAGTCCAGAGGCATCGGGCACCGGGTGCGCCGCTTCCAGCACCTCAATGCGCTGCGGCACACCCGCCTCGCGGGGCGGTGTGTGACCGTACCGGGTGACCACCAGCCCGGTGAGGGGCTGGTCGGCGGGCCACTGGCGCTCCAGCGCTTGTGCCATCGCCCCGGCGGCCTTGCCAGCGCCCAGCACCAGCGTGCGGCCCTGGTGGCCAGCGGCCAGGGCCCGTACCGCGTCGGCCATGCAGTGCGCCGGCTGCGCACGCTGCACCGCCACCTGAAACAAGTGGCGCAGGAAATGGGCGGCACTGGCGGCGTCGGTGGGCCGCACTGGTTGCTGGGGGACAAGGGTCTGGGTCATGTTGGCATTGTGACGAATGCCCCACCGACAGGCGGCCGACCCGTGTGCTACAACCTGCCCATGGCGGCAGTCTGAACAGGTGCCGCACATGGACAGCCGCCCCCGAGGAGCCCCCGCCATGCGATCCCATGCCACGCCTTTGGCCCACTTGCCGCAACCCACCGGCGCCGATGCGCTCAGCCGCCGGGACTGGCTGGGTCAAACCGTCCGCTGCGCCGCGTTGGCGGCAGCACCGGCCGCCCTTCCTTGGCTGGCCGGTTGCGCCGCCGAACCGGTGTTCGAACCGCCCCCGCTGCAGCCTGCGGTGCGCCAGCTCAGTGTGGGACAGACCCTGCAATTTGGCGTCACCAACCTGTACAACCAGCTCGTGGTTGGCGAGGCGAGCCACCGCGTGCTCAGCACCGGGCCTGACGGCGCTGCCACGCTGGCCGTGAGGCTGCCTGCGTCCAACACCTACCGGATCGATGGCGACGCGCGCGAAGGCCGCCTGGTGCTGACCCAGCTGACCCATGTGGCAGAAGAACTTTTCCACGACGTCCCCCAACGCTACACGCCCCCCAGCCGCTGGTTGCCCGACGGACTGCAACTCGGCGTGGGCCCACTGGAGGCGGGCAGCCACCAGCGCGACGGCGAGGCCCGCCCCTTGCGCTGGCAAACCCAGGTGGAAGGCCAAGGCTGGGAACGGGTGCGGGTGCCCGCCGGTGAGTACCTGACGCTGCGCGTGCGCCGCCGCGTCTGGTTCGACCACCCGGAGCGTTGGCGCCACCACAACACCCGCACCGAGACGCTGTGGTTCGCGCCCGCCCTGGGGTTTTGGGTGCGCCGCGAGTGGTCTGGTGAATACTGGCTGCGCAGCGACCGGCGCGAACGCGAGGTGGAAGACTGGGTGCGCTTTGAGCTGCTGAAAGCCTGACCCCCCGCTGAACGATCCCATGCCCGACCCCAACACCACCGTACCCCCCATGCCCGTCGCCGCCAGCCCATCGCCCAACCCCCGCGCGGAATCGGGCCACTCCGCCTCCCTCAGCGACCCCGGCGGCGTGCAGGTGCTGGCCTTTGACATTTTCGGCACCGTGGTCGACTGGCACGGCAGCATCGTGCGCGACATGGCCCGGCGCCACCCGGCGGTGGACGGCAACGCCTTCGCGCTGGCATGGCGGGCGGGCTACAAACCGGCGATGGCACGGGTGATGCGCGGTGAGCTGGGCTGGACGCTGATCGACGACCTGCACCGAATGGTGCTCGACAGCATCCTCCCATCGTTTGGGCTCGACCACCTTGGCGAGGCCGAACGCCGCGACCTGAACCGCGTCTGGCACCGGCTCGACGCGTGGCCCGACAGCGTGGCTGGCCTCACACGACTCAGGCAGCGGTTCACCATTTGCACACTGTCCAACGGCAACCTCGGCCTGCTGACCCGCATGGCCAAACGCGCGGGCCTGCCCTGGGACTGCGTGCTGTCGGCCGAGGTGTTCCGCGCCTACAAACCCGACCCCGCCACTTACCTGGGTGTGGCGCGGGTGTTTGACCTCGCCCCGCAGCAAGTGATGTTGGTGGCCGCCCACCACGACGACCTGGAAGGCGCCCGCGCCTGCGGGCTGGCCACGGCCTACATCGAGCGGCCCCTGGAGTTCGGCCCGACACGGCCCAAAGACGTGTCGCCGCAGCCTGGCCACACCCTGCAATGCCGCGACCTGCTGGCCCTGGCCGACGCCCTCGGGTGTTGAAACCGCCCGCGGCGAACCGCTTAAGAAACCCTTAAGCCAAGGGGTGGATGCTCCCACCCCATGCCTGCCAATCCGCTGTTGTTCACGCCGCCCCGCGCCGAGCGCCCCCTGCCCCGCCCACCGCTCGACGGTTTGGCCTGCTTCATCGGCCTGACGCTCTTGTTGCTGGCCTGGGACTTCTCGGGCATGGACATGGCCTTGGCCCACACCATGGGCGGCCACAGCGGCTTTCCCTGGCGCGACCACTGGCTGCTGGGCATTGTGTTGCACCAGGGCGGGCGGGCCGCGTCGTGGGTGGTGTTGCTGGTGCTGACCGTGGCGATCTGGCGGCCTTTCGGCTGGCTGGCCGAGATCCCCCCGCACCGCCGGGTGCAGTTGGTGCTGAGCGCGCTGGTCTCGGTCACCGTGGTCAGCACGGTCAAGTCGTTCAGTGCCACCAGTTGCCCCTGGGACATGTCCGACTTCGGTGGCGTGGCCCAGCATGCGCTGCACTGGAACGGCTTTTTCAGGCCCGATGGTGGTGGCGGGCGCTGCTTCCCGGCAGGCCACGCATCCGCTGGGTTCGCTTTCGTGGCCGGTTACTTTGCGTTGCGCCCCACCGCACCCGCTCGCGCCCGTTTGTGGCTGGCCGTCGCCCTGGCGGTCGGCCTGGTGCTGGGCGTGGCGCAGCAGTGGCGCGGCGCGCATTTCATGAGCCACACGCTTTGGACCGCCTGGTTGTGCATCGGCACGGCCTGGACCATCGACCGGTGGTGGCCACGCCGCACCGGTGCACCTGTCCCGGGTGACCACCATTGACCCAGCACGCGTCCTAGGTCATCGCGTGAGGCGTTGCGCTCTGCTCTCCTAGCCCGCCGATCACGCCATCCCTCTGTTCCAGCCAATCGCAACCCATGCCCCGTATCGGCCAGCCCCACGTCGCCCCTTCCACAGACGGCACCACGATGGGCCCAACCATCGCCCCCATCGCCCCGATCACCCACCACCTTGGCGATGCGGTGTCCCACGTCGGCCGTACCGTCAAGGCCCTCATCGCCCCGCTGACACACGCATCGCCCCATGCGTGGCATCCCCGCACCTTGGTCGTGTGGTTCAGCGTGTGGTTGGCCAGCGCAGGCAACCTGGCGTTGTGGCGCTCACTGCAGGCCCTGGGCTTGCTCGATGGCGTGCAAGGCTGGGCGTTCGGGGCCAGCATGGCGGTGCTGCTGACGGCGCTGACCGTGTTGTGGTTGTCGTTGTTGGCCTGGCGCTGGACGCTGAAGCCCGCCATCTCCCTGGCCTTGGCGGTCTCGGCCAGCAGCACCTACTTCATGTTGAGCTACGGCGTGGTCGTGGACGCCACCATGGTCCGCAATGTGCTGCAGACCGACCGGATGGAGGCCGCGGGCCTGCTGAATCCCCGGCTGTTTGCCACCGTGGCGGTGGTGGCGGTGGCCCCGGCGATCTGGCTATGGCGCATGCCAGTGGACTATGGCCAATGGACCCGCCGCGCCGCGAGCAACCTGATGCTGGCCGGGGTGTCTGCAGCGGTGATCGCTGCGGCCCTGTTGACCAGTTTCCAGACCGTCTCGTCCACCATGCGCAACCACAAGCAGGTGCGCTACCAGATCAACCCGTTCAATTCTTTGGTGGCCGTGGGCAGCCTGGCCAATGTGTCTGCCAAGCGCGACCCCAGCGTGCTGTTGCCACTGGGTGAAGACGTGCGCCTGGGGGCCAGCTATGCGGGCCAGGCCAAACCCCCGCTGTTGGTGCTGGTCCTGGGAGAGACCGGGCGCAGCCGCAACTTTGGCATCAACGGCTACCCGCGCAACACCACGCCCGAGCTGGCGCGCGAGCGGCTGGCGAGCTTCCGCGATGCGTGGTCCTGCGGGACCAGCACCGCGGCGTCTGTGCCCTGCATGTTCTCCAACCTGCGCCGCAGCGGTTTTGAGGCCCGGCAAAACAACCAAGAAAATTTGCTCGATGTGTTGCATCGCGCAGGCTTGGCGGTGCTGTGGGTGGACAACCAGTCGGGCTGCAAGGGCGTTTGCGACCGGGTGCCCCACGCCAGCACCGCCGACCTGCACGACGCCGAGCTGTGCGCTGGCGAGAGTTGCCATGACGCGATCATGCTCAAGGGCCTGGACGATCGCATCGCCGCACTACCCCCGGAGCGCCGGGCCAGGGGCGTGGTGCTGGTCCTGCACCAGATGGGCAGCCATGGCCCTGCGTACCACGAGCGCAGCCCCAAGGCGTTCAAACGGTTCCTGCCAGAGTGCACCAGCAGTGCGCTGCAGCACTGCAGCCAGGAAGAACTGGCCAACGCCTACGACAACACCATCGCGTACACCGACCACGTGCTGGCCAGCACCATCCGCTGGCTCAAAAGCCGCAGTGACCGTGCCGACACCGCCATGGTCTATGTGGCCGATCACGGTGAATCGCTGGGCGAGAACAACCTCTACCTCCATGGCATGCCCTACTCGCTGGCGCCAAACGTCCAAAAGCATGTGCCCTGGGTCACCTGGCTGTCCCCTGGGTTTGAGCGACGCAGCGCAGTGACCATCGACTGCTTGCGGGAATGGACTGGCACGGTCTCGCACGACAATTATTTCCACTCGGTGCTGGGTCTGCTGGACCTGAACACCGCGGTGTACCAGCGCGACATGGACGTCTATGCCCGTTGCCGGCAGGCGACGGCGGCAGCGGTTCCCACGTCCACATCGACCACACCAGCCCCGCGCATGCACGCCAACCCGCGGCAAAGCGCCGCCGCCCTGACCGCGGTTAAGCCCATCTGACCCGTTGACCAGGGCTGCACCCAGACCACTCCTGATTTCTTAGCACTGAGCGTTTATTCTTTGGGGGCTTCAGCCCGTTTCACCCTGGAAAACGGCGTACCCGGCCTGGTTGTTCGCCCGCGTGCTAAATTGGATCGATGACGACCGATCCCAAGCAGCTCTACAAATACTTTCTGCGCGGCCTGATCACGGTGCTGCCCATCGCACTGACGATCTACCTGCTGTTCCTGTTCTTGTCGTGGACCGAAGCCGCCGCGCTGTGGGTCCTGCACCCACTCATTGGCGGTTTCTATGTGCCGGGACTGGGCTTGGTGCTGGGGGTGGCCATCATTTTGGCGATCGGTTTTTTGGTGTCGCAACGCAGGGTGCGGCGCGCACTGGCGTTCATTGAATTCCCGTTCACCAACCTGCCGGTCGTGAAAAGCATTTACTCGTCGGTGAAAAGCTTTGCCGATTTTTTCTCCGGCGGCAGCGGCGCGCAAGCGGGCCAGCAGGTGGTGCTGTTGCGCATGCCAAACAGCGCACTCGAAATGGTGGGCCTGGTCACGCGGCGCCGTTTCGACGACCTGCCGTCGGGCTTTCTGCCCGGCGAACGTGTCGCGGTGTACCTGCCCATGGGCTACAACATCGGCGGCTACACCGTCTTCGTACCGGCCGACTGGGTCACCGCCATCAACATGAGCGTGGAAGAGGCCATGCGCTCGTCGCTGATCGGTTGGATGGCGCTGGGCAGCGCCCAGACGGGGCCCGATGCGCGGCCCGCACCGCCCGCCCACACCTGACGGAGAACCAGGGCTCAGGCCGCCAGGCCCGCGTAGATGTTCTGCACGTCGTCGTTGGCGTCGATGGCGGCCAGGAACGCCTCCACTTCCTCCAGCGCCTCGGTGCTCAGGCCCGCCGCACTGACCGGGTTTTTCGGTCGGTAACCGAGCTTGGCCGACACCACGTTGAAGCCATGGGTCGGTAACGCACGGCTCACCAAGTCGAGGTCGGTCGCGTCGGTGATGAACAGCGTGTGGCCCGCGTCCTCGCTCACTTCAAAGTCCTGCGCGCCCGCCTCGATGGCTGCCAGCTCGGCGTCGGCACCGGCCGCTGCGGACTCGGCCTCGATCAAGCCCACATGGTCGAAGTCCCAAGACACCGACCCAGAGGTGCCGAGTTGGCCCTTGCGGAACAGCACACGCATTTCTGGGGCGGTGCGGTTGAGGTTGTCGGTCAGGCATTCCACCATCACCGGCACGCGGTGCGGAGCGAACCCCTCGTAAATCACGTGCTCGAAATTCACCGCTTCGCCGGTCAAGCCGGCGCCTTTTTTGATCGCCCGCTCCAGCGTGTCTTTGGGCATGGAGACCTTTCGCGCCTGCTCCACCACCAGGCGCAGGCGTGAGTTGGTGGCGGGGTCGGCGCCGTTGCGTGCGGCCAGCATGATGTCTTTGGCCAGTCGGCCAAACAGCTTGCCTTTGGCGTTGGCGGCCAATTCTTTGCCTTTTGCTTTCCACTGTGCGCCCATGGCGTCATGTCCTTGTTGTGTGGGCGCGTGCGCGCCGGTGCGGGTGGCGGTCGGTGGGTGGCCCGGCTTGGGACGGCGCCACCGGCGGGGATTGGTTTATACACCCTGGCTACTGCCGCCTGGGCACCTCACCCGGCGCATGCGCGACTGGGCTGGCCAGTGGGCGCGAGGAGGGACCGCGCAGGCCTTACCGATAATGAACCGACATCACCACCCACAGGAGACCCCCCATGGTACGAATTGAAAAACAGGGCAGCGTGTGGACCATCGTGCACAGCCGGTACGAGGTCGCCCGCAACGCGATGGACCCGGAAAGCGCCGACGCTCTGGTGGATGCCTTCCTGGCGTTCGACGCCGACCCCACGGCCCGCGTGGCGGTGCTGTGGGGCGAGGGCGGCGCGTTTTGCTCCGGCTGGGACCTGAAGTACGCCAGCACGCTGTCAGACCGCGACGCTTTCCAGCGCGACATCGTCGAGGGCCTGGCGTTTCCCACTGGGGCCAACGCCGCGCCCCGTGGTCCGCTGGGGCCCACACGGTTGGAATTGTCCAAACCTGTGATCGCGGCGGTGGAAGGCCCCGCGGTGGCGGGCGGCATGGAACTCGCGCTGTGGTGCGACATCCGGGTGATGGCGGACACCGCCTACTTTGGTGTCTATTGCCGCCGCTGGGGCATTCCGCTGTTGGACGGCGGCAGCGTGCGCTTGGCGCGGCTCACCGGCCAGGGCCGCGCGATGGAAATCATTCTCACCGGGCGCAAAGTACCCGCCTCGGAGGCCGCGGCCATTGGCTTGTGCGAAAGGTTGGTGCCAGAGGGAGGCGCCCGTGCCGCCGCAGAGGCCATGGCCCACACCATTGCACGCTTTCCTCAGGCCGCCGTGCGGGCCGATCGCCGCTCGGTGCTGGAGACCTACGGCACCCCGGTGCGTGAGGCGTTGCGCCGTGAGTGGGCCAACGGGGTGGACGCCCATTTCCAGGAAGGCGCCGCGGGCGCGGCCCGATTCGCCAGCGGTTTGGGTCGCCACGGCGATTTCGACCAAATCTGACGCTGCGCAACCTGGTGGGCTTGGCTCAGGGTGTGAGCGCTGTCCACCCCCCGCCCGCCCACCGTGCGCGGCGGTGACCGTCTCGGTGCAAGGCTAACCAGTCGATCGCCGACACCTGCGCCACCAGCACCGCCAGCTGGTGTTGAGCGGGGCCAGTGGGGGGCGTGCCGTCCAGGGGGGCACCTGGGGCGGCGGGTGCCAAATAGTCGCCTGCGGCACGCCCGACCCCAACCCGCGCCCACGCGCTGTCCACCAAGGGGCCATCAAGGGCCACAGACACCCGGGCAGACACCCGCAATTGCCAGTTCAAACGCGGGCTCCAGAACAAAAGGCTGGCCTGGGGCTGGTGTTGCAGTGCCTGCACCTTGGGGCTGCGGCGGTCGGTGTAGATGTGCAGTTCGTGCACGCCGCCCGCGTCGACCACCGCTTGTCGCAGCACCACCGTGCGTGCGCTGGGTGTTCCGTCGGGAGACACGCTGGCCAAGACCGGCGATCGCCAGGCGTGGTGCCGGTCAACGGTGGCCCGCTTGAGCTCCGCACCGATGCGGCGCAGCAGTTCAGCGTCGGCGGGCGGCGGCGAGCCCGCAAAGGGGTCATGGGCGGCGTCGGACATGGCGGCTTTTTCGGGGGTGTTCGTAAAAATCGGGCGGCTTGGTTTTCACCCACGCGACGAAGCGCGCCATGTCCGGGTGGGACAGCAGGGCCTCGGCCGACGCGTAGCTGCGCGCGAGTTCGGTTTCGTTCAGCAACGCGTGGATCTGCCGGTGGCACAGGCGGTGCAACCAGTCGGTGCTGCGTCCACCCTTGGACTTCGGCACCCAATGGTGGGCATCCCGCTGCGCCGGTGGAATGAACCGCTGGCACAACGGGCACACCACATCGTCTGACCGCGGCAAAGCGTCCAGACGTTCTGCCAACCGTTGCTTGCGTATGCGTCCACCCATGTGCACCGGAGAGTGCCACAAGCCCGAGTGGGTGCGCAGCCCCCAGCGGATAAACCCGGGCGTCGCCCCGGGTCAGCGGGCACGGTCAGGGGGGCGGGCGGTGCCAGCCCTGTGGGTTCCTCGGCGGCCCGCGACCAGCCGGCTGCTTCCTCCCGTTTACTGTATAAAACGCCACACCCCCAGCCACATGACCGCCCCCGATTCCCACGCGCTTCCCCGCCACGAGGCCATCGTCAACGCCTCTGGCATGGCGGAGGCCCACGCTGTGTACCGCGTGGGGGTGCGCGACCTGTGTGAATTCAGCGCGAAAACCGGCAGCCTGGACCTGCGCTTCACGCCCTCGCCGACCGCCCAGCAAGGCATCCAGGGCCACCAGTGGGTGGCGCAACAGCGCGGCCCGCACCATGAAACCGAAGTGGCGCTCAGCGGCCAATACAAGGGCTTGCGCGTCTCTGGCCGTGCCGACGGCTATGACCCGCTGCACAACACACTGGAAGAAGTCAAGACCCACCGCGGCCGGCTGGACGCGCTGGCGCCCAACCACCGTGCGCTGCACTGGGCCCAGGCGAAGGTCTACGGCGCGCTGATGTGCCAAAGCAAAGGCCTGCAGGAGATTGTCCTCACCGTGGTGTATTTGGACGTGGTATCGCAGACCGAAACCCCGTTCACCGAGGTGTTCGGCGCCGCCGACCTGCAGGACTTCTTTGTAGCCCTGTGCAACACCTTTCTGATGTGGGCCGAACAAGAGCTCGCCCACCGCCAGCGCCGGGACCAGCACCTGGCAGCACTTGGCTTCCCACAAGCCCCATTTCGCCCCGGTCAACGCGACCTGGCGGCCGCGGTGTACCGCGCCTGCGCGCAATCACACACGTTGCGGGCTCAAGCCCCCACCGGCATCGGTAAAACCTTGGGCACGCTGTTCCCCGCCCTGCGGGCCATGCCAGTGAGCGGGCTCGATAAATTGTTTTACCTGACCGCCAAAACCCCCGGCCGCCAGGTGGCGCTGGACGCCCTGCGCCAACTGGCGCCGCCGACGACCCCACCCCCCTTGCGGTGGGTGGAACTGGTGGCCCGCGACAAAAGCTGCGAACACCCTGGCAAAGCCTGCCATGGCGAGGCCTGTCCCCTCGCCATGGGCTTCTACGACAAGCTGCCCGCCGCCCGGCAGGCCGCCGCGCAGCTGGGGACGCTGGACCGCGCCCAGCTGCGCGAGGTCGCGCTCGCCCACGCCGTTTGCCCCTACTACCTTGGCCATGAGATGGTGCGATGGGCCGACGTCGTGGTGGGCGACTACAACCACTACTTCGACCGCAGCGCGATGCTGTACGCGCTGACTGCCGATCAGGGGTGGAAAGTGGCGCTGCTGGTGGACGAAGCCCACCACCTTGCTGCTCGCGCCTGCAGCATGTACAGCGCCGACCTGACACAGGCGGAAGCGTTGGCTGTGCGGCCAAGAGCGCCCTCAAGCATCCGCCCCAAACTCGATGCCTGGCTCAACGAATGGCAGCTGCTGCTGGACCGGGAAGCGCGCTGCGTTCCGCCGCAAGACGCGGTGACGCTGAACGACCCCCCCGAAAGCTTTTTGCGCGCACTGCAAAAGCTCAACAGCGCGATCGGTGAACACCTCAACAACCACCCCACCCAAGCGCACGGGCCTGTGCTTCCGTTTTACTTTCGGACGCTGTCGTTCGCCGCGCTCGCCGATGCCTGGGGCGAGCACTCGCTGTGCGAGTTGGACACCAGCGACCAGCCGCCGCCCCTGGCACCCGCCGACCCGACAGCGCCCGAGCTGCCCTGGGCCTCGGGCGCCGACACCGCCCGCCCTGGCGACGGCTCCGGTCAGGCGCCCGGGCGACTGAGTCTGCGCAACGTGGTACCGGCGCCCTTTCTGCGGCCGCGCCTGCAAGCCGCTGACGCCGTGGTGCTGTTCTCCGCCACGCTGTACCCGGAAGACCACGACCACCACCTGCTGGGCCTGCCAACCGAGACCCGCACCCTGGTGGTGCCCAGCCCATTCGACCCCGACCGGTTGGCGGTGCGGGTGCTGCCCATTTCAACCCGCTTGAGCGACCGCGCGCGCAGCTTGCCCCCGCTGGCGCAGACCATGGCCAGGCAGTTCGACGCTGCACCTGGCAACTACCTCGCTTTTTTCAGCAGCTTCGACTACCTGCTGAAAGCACAGCGCCAGTTGCAAGCCGCCCGCCCCGACATCGCCACCTGGGCACAGTCTCCCGGCATGACCGAGGCAGACCGGCAGGCTTTTCTGGAACGTTTCCAAGTTGGCGGTCGCGGCATCGGGTTCGCGGTGCTGGGCGGCGTGTTCGGTGAAGGCGTGGACCTGCCGGGCCAGCGTTTGATTGGCGCGTTCATCGCCACCGTTGGCCTGCCGCAGTTTGACCAGGCGAACGATGCGGTGCGTACCAAGGTGGACGCCCTGTTCGGCCGTGGCCACGACTACACCTATGTGTACCCGGCGGTGCAGAAAGTGGTTCAGGCCGCCGGGCGGGTGATCCGCACGGCCACCGACAGCGGGACCGTGTGGTTAATGGACGACCGCTACCTGCGACCGCCCTATCGGGACCTGCTGCCTCCCGAATGGGGGCTGGCGCGGTCCACCCGCTGACTGGTCATCGCCCGCGGGTTGTGGCCGTGGCCGCGCCAATGAAAGCCAACACGTCGCGGGCCGACCGGGCGGGCGCCTCCAGCATGGGCATGTGGCCCAGGTCGTCGTAGACCACCAGCTGTGCGCCGGGGATGCCCTGAGCCCAGCGCGCCGCTGCGCTCACGTGCAACAGCTGGTCGTGCCGCCCCCACAACACCAGCGTCGGGACGCGGATGTCGGCCAGCTGCTCGTCGAGCGGTCCGACACCAAAGAAGTCTTTGAAGATGTGCGCCAACTGCGCCCGCTGGGCGATGTAGCGCTGACCGATGGCGGCCAACGCCATGCCTGGCATCCAGGGCGGGCGCTTCATCGTCATGCCGTAGAACCGCCTGAACTCTCGCTGGTTGCCCACCAAAAACGGGTTCGTGCCGCTGGCCAACAGGCGTTGCATGTCGCTGGGTTCGGGGGACTCGATGCCTGCCGCGTCGATCAAGGTGGCCGACAGACAGCGGTCGGGGTGGTCGTGCGCCAGGCGTGCCGCGATGAACCCGCCCATGGAATTGCCAACGATGTGGGCTTGCCGCACGCCCAGGGTGTCCAGCAGGCGCAGCACCCGCTGGCCCTGTGTGGCCGCGCTGTGGTTGTGGCGCGGGTCGTAGCCGGTTTCGCCGTGGCCCGCCAGGTCGACCACCACCACCCGATAACGGTGGGTGAAGTGCTTGGCAAAACGCACCCACACCACCTTGTCGGCGCTGTAGCCGTGGACCATCACCACCGTCTCTGCCGAGCCGCTCTGGCCACCTTGGTAGGTCATCATCTGCACATCGCCCGCATCCACGCGGCGTTTGCGCAAGCCGTATAGCGCGCATTCGAGTCCCACCGTGGCTTCATAGGCCACTTGTCCCAGGGCGGCGTAGACGCGGGCCAGTGTGTTGAACAGACTCATGGTTTCGTTGCCTCTTTGTAGGGTGCCAGGTTCAGCACCGGTTTGATGTCGCGCCAGACCAGCTTCGCCAACCAGCCCAGCGGGACCAAGTTGGACCCGACCCAGGTCTTGAGCGAGTCGTTGCCGTAGACGATTTTGGCGCGACCGCGCCACAGGCACCGCTGCACATGCCGTGCGATGTCGTCGGGCGCGGTGGTCAGGTAGTGCTTGGAGAAGGCGGTTTCCACTCCGTCGACCTTGCCGATGTTGGTGGCGATGCCACCGGGGTGCACCAAGTGCGCTGTGACGCCGGTTTCCTGCAATTCGGCCATCAGGGCCTCAGTCAATCCCCGGACTGCGAACTTGCTGGCGCAGTAGTCGGCCTGGCTGGGCGACCCCACCAAGCCAAAGATGCTGGAGACGTTCACCATCTGGCCCCGCCCCGCCGCCAGCATGTGGGGCAAAAAAGCCTGGGTGCCATTCAGCACGCCACCAAAGTTGATCCGCAACGCGCGCTCAAAATGTGCAGCGGTCAACGCCCAAACAGGCAAGTCGCCGCCCGCCACCCCGGCGTTGTTGATGACGATGTCCACTCGCCCAAAGCGCGCCATCACTTGCGATGCGAAGTCGAGCATCGCGGCGCGGTCCGACACATCGAACGGCGCCTGCAGACAGTCGCTGCCCCCATGCATGCGGGCCGTATCCGCCAGCGCGGCGGGGTCTTGGTCATTGAGCGCCAAGGACGCCCCGGCCGCTCGGTACACCTTGGCGTAGGCACGCCCCATGCCCGAACCTGCGCCGGTGACCACGACCACCTTGCCTCTGAAATCCATGAAATACCTTTCAGTGCGTGGGCACACCGCGACGGCGCAGCTCGCGCCTGACCAAGCGGTTCATGATGAAAAAGAACAGGCCGGGCAGAAACCGGACGATGCGCGAGATCGCCTTGGCACGCCAGCCAGGAATGATCATCCAACGGCCGGCGTCCAAACCCGCCACGATGGCGTCCACTGCGGGGTCCAGCGCCAAGGACCCTGCGTGGTCTTTCAACGCCATGGCGATCTCGTTGAACTGGCCCGGTGTGCGTTCAGCGGCCACCATCGGGGTCTTCACTTCCGGTGGGCAAATGCAGCTGATGCCGATACCGCGCGGCCCGTACTCCAAACGCAGTGTGGTGGCCAGGCCGACCACGCCGAATTTCGAGGCACCGTAGGCCGCATAGGCGTAGTTGCTGGTCAAGCCCGCCATGGACGCCACCAGCGCCAAGCGGCTGCCGGGCCGCAAATGGGGCAGCACCGCCGAGGCCACATGGAAGCTGCCGTTCAGGTTGACGTCCACCACGCGCTGAAAGTCAGCGCCGCTGGTGTCGGCCACCGCGCGGTTGAGCAAAATGCCCGCGCAGTGGATGACCAAATCGGGCGCGCCATTCTGCTGTACCAGCCCGTTGACCGCCGCGCGGGTGGCGACCTCGTCTGTGATGTCGACCAGAAAGACCGCCCAGCCTGCGCCGCCTGCGCCCGCAGCGGCGGCGAGTTGCTGCTGCGCGGCGTCGCCCACCAGACGATCCAGCACGCTCACCCGGGCACCCCGTCGCAGGTAGCGCAGGGCGCAGCCCAAGCCCAGGCCGCTGCCACCCCCGGTGACCACCACGTGCTGGGGTGTTTGGCGCGGCATGGTTCAGGCCAACCGGTGGTCGGCGGGCTGGAATCGGTTGGCCAGTTTCCGGTAGGTGAAGCTGAAGCCCGGGAACATCGCCACCACGTGGCCGCTTTGCGACTGGTACCAGCTCTTGCAACCACCGGCCTTCCACACCGTGTGCGCCATCTCGCGGTGGATCATTTCGGTGTAGGCCGACTCGGCTTCGGCCTTGACCTCAATGCTCTGCTTGTTCTGCGCGCGCATTGCCTCGAGGCTCTTCATGATGTAGTTCATTTGCGCCTCGATGACGAAGATCGCCGAAGTGTGGCCAATGCCGGTGTTGGGTCCGGTCACCACAAAGAAATTGGGGAAACCCGGCACGCAGGTGCCCAGATAGGCCCGCGGGTAGGCGCGCCACACGTCGCTCAGGCGCTGGCCGTCGCGCCCCACCACGGGGTAGGAGATCACACCGTCGGTGGCGTCGTAACCAGTGGAGTAAACGATCACGTCCAGCGGAAGGGATTGGCCATCTTGGGTGCGAATGCCCTCTGGCGTGATCTCTTCGATGCCCGATTGGGCGGTGTGCAGGCTGACGTTGTCGCGTGCCAAAGCTGGGTACAGCGTGTTCGACAGAATGATGCGCTTGCACCCAATGGTGTAGTTCGGGGTGACTGCGGCGCGCAACACCGGGTCGGCGATTTGGCGCCGGATGTGGCGCAGCGCGCTGCGCTGCGCCACCAAGTTCAACATCGCTTTGGAGTACTTGAACCCGATGACGCGCGTTTCCAACTGCCAATAAATCAGGGTCCGCAACAGCTTGTGCAGCGGCTTGATCGCCAGAAGCTTGCGTTCCACCGCTGAAAAACGGCGGTCGGGCCGTGGCAACACCCAGTGGGGCGTGCGCTGGAACACGTGCAAATGCCCCACCACCGGCGCAATGGCCGGGATCACCTGCGCCGCCGAGGCGCCACTGCCGACGATCGCGACCCGCTTGCCCTTCAGGTCCACGCTGTGGTCCCAATGGTTGGTGTGGAAGGTCACGCCAGTGAAACTGTCTTTGCCTTTGAACGGCGGAATCACCGGGGTGCTCAAGGGTCCGGTGGCATTGACGATCACACGCGCGCTGAGCGAGCCGTGGTTGGCGGTGTTCACCGTCCAGCGCTGCCGGTCGGGGTCCCACGCGACCTGACGAACCTCACAACCGGTTTTGGTGCGCTCCCGCAGCCGGTATTTGTCGATAACGTGGTGCGTGTAGCGTTCCAACTCCGCCTGGTCGGCAAACATCTGCGACCACACATACGGCTCGTGGGAAATTGAGTACAGCGGCGACTGCACGTCCACTGCCGCACCGGGGTAGCTGTTTTGGCACCAGGTGCCCCCCATGAAGTCGCGCCGCTCCACGATCACGAAGTCGCTGAAGCCGCGCTGCAACAAATTGATGGCGGCGCACTGGCCCCCAAAACCGCTGCCAATGATCAGAATGTCGTGGTGTTCCATGGTGTGGTTTGCCGGGCGAAGACGTGAACCCGGGCAAATTTGAAGATACTTGTCGTCAGTTTATATCTGACACCAGCCATAGTCAGATAGTAAAAACCCGGGACACACCTCTAAACTCTCGGCTGTATCGTTTCAACCACACCATGCCGCCCACCCCAGAGCCAACGCCCGCGTCCCGTTCGTACCGGGGCGAATCTCAAGAGCAACGCGCACAAAAGCGCCGCGACCAATTCATCGCCGCCGGCAAGCGCCTGTTCGGCACCATCGGTTACCGGCGGACCACGGTGCGTGCGCTGTGCAAAGAAGCCGGACTGACCGATCGCTATTTTTACGAGTCTTTCAACAGCACCGAAGACCTGTTGGTGGCGGTGTACCAGCAGCTGATCTTGAACATGGAGCTCTCGGTGCTCAGCGCGTTGCAGATCGACCCGCCGCCGAAAGACAAAGAAGAGTGGATTGCCAGCGGTTTGGACGCCTTCTTTGCCGCGGTGGAAGACCACGAAGCGGCGCGCATCGTGTGGCTGGAGGTCTTGGGCGTGAGCCCGGTCGTTGACGCGATCTACACCAAAACCCTCCAACAGTTTGCTGAGATGCTCTTGACGCTGGTTCGCTCCGCCGTCCCCAATTGGCCGGTCGACACCGACGCGGGGCCGGTGGTGGCGATGGGCGCGATCGGCGCGGCCAGTGAGGCCGCCAAGAGCTGGATGATGTCCGGCTACCAGGCACCACGCAGCACCATGGTGCGGGGCATCGGGGTGATTTTTCGCGGCGCCGCACTGATGAACCTGCCACGCGATTGACCTTCGCCCGGGGTGGGTGAGTGCCACGCGGTAGCATGACCGCTGTTGCCCTCCACACCACCGAAAGACACGCATGCAGCACTTGGCTTGGTCGGCCCCCCTGCTGGCGTTTGCCCTGCTGGGCGCCTCTTTTTTCACGACACTGGGCCACGCGTTGGTCGCGGCCTGCGCGGTCGCGCTGACCGCTGCGGTGATCGCCGCGGTCCACCACGCGGAAGTGGTGGCCCACCGGGTGGGTGAGCCGTTTGGCACCTTGGTGTTGGCGGTGGCCATCACGGTGATTGAAGTGGCACTGATCGTTTCCGTGATGCTCGCTGGTGGTCCCGACAAGGCCGCGCTGCCACGCGACACCATCTTCGCGGCGGTCATGATCATCACCACGGGGGTGGTGGGCCTGTGCACCTTGGTGGGCGGGCTGCGCCACCGGGAGCAGACCTTTCAACTCGACGGCGCCAACTCCGCACTGGCTGCGCTGGTGGTTCTGGCGGGGCTGTCGCTCATCATGCCGGTCTTCACCACCAGCTCGTCGGTGGGCACGTACACGGTGTCGCAGCTGGCCTTCGTGGCGGTTTCCTCGTTGTGCCTGTGGGCCGCGTTCGTGTTCGTGCAAACGGTGCGCCACCGGGACTACTTTTTGCCTCCCAGCAATGTCGCCAACGAAGAAGTCCATGCGGAGCCGCCGTCCACCGCCCGGGCATGGGCCAGCTTTGGCTGGCTTCTGCTGGCGCTGGTCACAGTGGTCGGCCTGGCCAAACAGCTCTCACCCATCATCGAGGCAGGCGTGACGGCCGCGGGTGCCCCGAAAGCCGTGATCGGCATCGCGATCGCCATGTTGGTGTTGCTGCCCGAGACCTGGGCCGCGGTACGGGCGGCACGTGCCAACCGGCTGCAGACCAGCATGAACCTGGCCTTGGGCTCGGCCTTGGCCAGCATCGGTCTGACCATCCCAGTCGTGGTACTGGCTGCGGTGCTGTTGGACCTGCCGTTGGTGCTGGGTCTGGAACCTAAAGACATGGTGATGATGGTGTTGGCCTTTCTGGTCAGTGCCATCACTCTGGGTACCGGTCGCACCAATGTGATGCTGGGCGCGGTTCACCTGATTTTGTTCGCGGCGTTTCTGTTCCTCTCGTTCGTGCCCTGACAGGTGGACAACCCCACGCCGGAGCCGCCAGCCCCAAAATCACAGGCACGCAGCGGTTAAACTCACGGTGTAGGAAGCGTGGCAGAGTGGTCGATTGCACCGGTCTTGAAAACCGGCGGTGGGCAACCATCCGTGAGTTCGAATCTCACCGCTTCCGCCATCCCCACCCTCACCCCAGCCAGAGGCATTGGCCCCATGATCTCCTTCGCTCGTCGCTTGGTCTTGTCCGTCGCTTGTCTGATCGGCGTTGCCCAGGCCCAAACCGCAGAGCAGTTCGCCAAGAACGCGGGGGCGTTTGCGTCGCGGGCGGCGTTTCCCATGGTGGTGGTCCGGGAGGCAGACACCCGCGGCCAGTGGGTGCAGTTGCAAGCGCGCATGAGCGGCAGCAAGTGGCACATTCGGCGCATCGACCCTGCGCAACCGCCGCTGGTGGCGACGGTGTCGTTCGATTTGTTTTCGGGCACGTCAACGCCGATGGCGACCCGGTCTGAGGCCGAAGCGGTGGGCGACCTGCTGCTCTCCTCCGCCGAACGGGTGGAATTGGACTACTTGCAAACGCCCACGGGCTGGGCGTTCAGCAAGGGTCGCAGCACCTCGCGGGGCCAAACGCTCCCAGTCACGCCCCCTCCCCCTAGCGTGTTCAGCCCAGCCGGGTGGGCGATCGAGGGTTTCAGCGTCAAGTGACGCGGCCAGTGGCGTGGAACGCCGCTCACAACCCGCGAGTATCAACCGGCGACCAGTGACCGCGTCATTGGGCGGTAGGGTCTTTACTTGGCTTGAACGGGTTAACGGTTTTCAGAGCTTGCACAGCGGTCCAGCAGCGGCACGCCATCGCCCGGCACCGCAGCGCTTAGACGAGCCTCATCAACCCCGAAGACGGGCCGACCCAACGCGACACCCATGGCGTCACCGCCACGGCCCTCCTGTGGCCAAGCCCCTGCGTGGGCGGAGCGGGTCACCCGCCGCTGTGCAGGAACAACGCTTGCAAGTCGTTGAGAAAGTCGTAGCCGCGCTCGCTTGGCCGCACGTGGCCTTGCTCGCGGACCAGTAAACCCTGGCGTTCTCCCTCGGCCAAGCCAGAGGCCACGGCACTGATGGGTAAACCTGTTCTTTCCGCAAACTGCTGCAGGGCAAACCCGTCTTTGAGACGCAGCGCATTGAGCATGAACTCGAATGGCAGCTCGGTGCGGGCCACGTCGTGGTGCTGGGCCACCGCGGTGCCCGCTCTCGCGTGGTCCATGTAGCGCTGGGGGTCGCGAAACCGCACCTGCCGCACCACACGGTGGGCAAAACTCAATTTGCTGTGGGCGCCCGCCCCCACCCCCAGGTAGTCACCGAACTGCCAGTAATTCAGGTTGTGCCAGCACCGGTGGTCGGGCTTCGCGTAGGCAGACACCTCGTAGCGCGCCAGCCCTGCCGCTGCGGCCTGGTCGGTGATGAGGTCCATCATGTCGCAGGCGAGGTCGTCTTCCGGAAGGGCTGGCGGGTACTTGGCAAAGTAGGTGTTGGGCTCGATGGTCAGGTGGTAGATGGACAGGTGTGGCGGCGCCAGCGACAGCGCGGTGCGCAGGTCATCGCCCAGCTCAGCCAGGGTCTGACCGGGCAGCGCGTACATCAGGTCGAGGTTGAAGGTCTCGAACGCGTCGGCCGCCTCGGCCACTGCGGCCAGGGCCTGCGCCCGGTCGTGCACCCGGCCCAAGATGGCAAGGTGCCGGTCATTGAAGCTTTGCACACCGACCGACAAGCGGGTGACGCCGGCCGCGCGGAAAGCCCGGAATCGGTCTTTCTCGAAGGTGCCAGGGTTGGCTTCCAGCGTGACCTCGCAGTCGGGCGCGAGCTTGAGGCGGGCCCGCACATCGGCCAGCAACCGGTCAATGCCCGCAGGCGAAAACAGGCTGGGCGTGCCGCCGCCAATGAAGACGCTGTGGATGGGCCGGCCCCAGACCAGCGGCAGCGCGGACTCGATGTCGGCACACAGCGCGTCCAGATAGGCTTGCTCGGGCAGCTGCCCCGCCGTGGCCGACCACTCGTGGGAGTTGAAGTCGCAATAAGGGCATTTCTTCAGACACCACGGCAGGTGCACATAGAGCGACAGCGGCGGCAGCGCGGTGAGTTGCAGCGTGCCCGGGCGCATCAGGTGCGCCAGGTCGGGCACCACCGCCGGTGCGGCGTCGGCCGGGAGGATGGGAATGGTCACAGCCAGCGCTCACGGATCAACGTGAGCATTTGCCGGCTGGACTGGCCGCGGTGGCTGTGGGCGTTTTTCACCTCGTCGCTCACTTCGGCAAAGGTGCAACCGAGCGCGGGCACGAACATCACCGGGTCAAAACCAAAACCGCCGTGGCCCCGTGGCTCGTGGGTGATCTCACCGGTGACCCGGCCGACCGCGATCAGCGGCTCGGGGTCTTCGGGGTTACGCACCGCCACCAGGGTGCTGACCATGGCGGCACGGCGGTGGGTCACGCCTTGCATTTGTTCCAGCAACGCGCGCACGTTGGTGTCATCGCCCTTGGGGTAGCCGAATTGGGTCGCGTAGTAGGCGGTATCCACCCCTGGGAGGCCACCGAAAGCGTCCACACACAGGCCCGCGTCGTCGGCCAGCGCGGGCAGGCCGCTGTGGCGCGCCGCATGGCGGGCTTTGGCCAGCGCGTTTTCCACGAACGTGCGAAAGGGCTCTTCGGCCTCGCCGATGCCCAGTTCGGCCTGCCTGACCAGCGCCACGCCCAAGGTCTGGAAAATGGCCTGTAATTCGGCCAATTTGCCCCGGTTGTGGGATGCGAGCACGATTTTCATGGGAGTTGATGCCAAACGGGCTTTTAGCCCTTGTAACACCTGACTATACCGCTATTATTTTGATAGTGAATCGGCTTGCAAGGCGACCAACTCGGTGATGCCTTTTTCTGCCAAGGCGAGCAAGCTGTCCAGTTCACGGCGAGAAAATGCCGCCCCTTCGGCCGTGCCCTGCACCTCGATGAAGTGGCCCGCACCGGTCATCACCACGTTCATGTCGGTGTCGCAGGCGGCGTCTTCTATGTACTCCAGGTCCAGCAAGGGCACGCCCTGCACGATGCCCACCGAGACCGCCGCCACCGGCCCCAAGATCGGCGAAGCCTTGAGTTTGCCGCTGGCAAGCAAGGTGCCGACCGCGTCGGCCGCCGCCACATAGGCGCCGGTGATGGCGGCCGTGCGGGTGCCGCCATCGGCTTGCAGCACGTCGCAATCAAGGTGGATGGTGCGCTCGCCCAGCGCTTTCAAGTCGAACACCGCGCGCATGGAGCGGCCAATCAGCCGCTGGATCTCCTGGGTCCGGCCGCTTTGTTTGCCGCGCGCGGCTTCCCGGTCCCCGCGGGTGTGCGTGGCCCGTGGCAACATGCCGTATTCGGCGGTGACCCAGCCCTCGCCGCTGCCCTTTTTGTGGCCGGGCACCTTCTCTTCCACCGAGGCGGTGCACAGCACACGGGTGTTGCCGAACTCGATCAGCACCGAGCCTTCGGCGTGGATGGTGTAGCCACGGGTGATGCGCACCGGGCGCAACTGGTTGGCGGCGCGCTGGCCGCTGCGAACAAAAGAGGTCATGGGAATTCCGAAAAATGTGGGTCGTTGAAAAGCAGAGCGGCCGAGACGGTCAGGGCTTTTTGGCGGACGAGCGGCGGATGGCTTCGTTGATTTCGGCGATGGCGCGTTCGATCGCTTCATTGTCCAGCCCGTCTTCCACCACCTCGATGCCACTGGACATGATGGTGGAGGCGAACACGTCCTCGCTGATGCCATCGGTGTGGACCGCGCCGCCGCTGGGGGTGTTCAGCGCGTGGGGCGTTTCCCACTCCATGGCCAGCACGGTGGTGTTGTCGGCATAGCGACCACCGGCCTTCAGCGCCTGGCTCACCAGCGACGGCACGGCCTCTGACACCGGCTGGCTGGCCAGTTCGTTCACCAGCAGCCGCTCCTCCAGCGGGCCCCACAAGCCGTCGGAGCACAACATGAGCTTGTCGCCTTCGTGCAAGGCCACCGGCTCCGACACATCAAAATTTGGCCGCCCCGGTGTGCCGATGCAAGTGAACAGCACGTTGCGGTTCACCGGTTCCATGCTTTGCACCGCCAGCGACGGTGGGCGTTCAGCCAAAGAATGGTCCAAGGTGCGGGTCAGCAAGGCGCCGTCGCGCACCAGGTACAACCGCGAATCGCCGCAGTGGGCCCAGGTAGCGCGGCCTTGCTGGATCAGCGCGACCACCAGCGTGGTGCGCGGTGAGTCCGACATCTGTCGGGTGTCGGCGTAACGAACAATGTGGTGGTGCGCCGCCAGCAGCGCGTTGCTCAGAAAGTGCGGAACATCTCGCACCAAAGGCCGGGCGTCCTTTTGGAACAAGGCCGACACGGTCTGCAGCGCCATTTGCGCGGCCACCTCGCCTTCGGGGTGGCCGCCCATGCCGTCGGCCAGCACCAGCAGGGCGGCCTCCCGGGTGTAGCAGTACCCCACGCGGTCTTCGTTCTTGTCGCGGCCACCACGGCGGCTGAGCTGGAACACCGAGAACTTCATTTCGGACGGCTTCCCATCACCGAACCACCCATCACCGACTTGCGGGTGTCAGAGACAAAGCTGTCCAACTGCAAACGAACCCGGTCGGACATCGACAACTTGGTGTACACCCGCTCGGTCTCTCGACCCAGTTCTTTCTGCAGCGCAAAAACCGATTGCGGCCGGGCCAGCGGGTCAAGCGCCATGCACCACTCCACCACCCGCAGCAGGCCGTCGGAATACACGCCTCGGTAGCGCGCCAATGCGCTCGCCAGCCGGTCTTTTTCTTGCCGTTGCGGCGCGTCGTTCGGGGGAAAACCTTGCATGCACGCGAAGATGCACGCGCCGATGGAATAAATATCGGTCCACGGCCCCATGGCGCTGCCGCGCCGGTACAGCTCGGGCGGTGCAAAGCCGGGGGTGTACATCGGCCGGGTGAAGGTGCTTTCCTTGCTCAGCACCTCGCGGGCCGCGCCAAAGTCGATCATCACCGCGCGGTCGTCGTCGGTGATGAAAATGTTGGCGGGCTTGATGTCCAGGTGCAGCATCTTGTGCTGGTGGACGATGCGCAGTCCGCGCAAGATCTCGTCGAACAACGACCGGATCGTCGATTCGCGGAACACCTTGGGCCGCTTCCGGTCGCGCGCGGTGACGATGAAGTCCTGCAGTGTGGCGCCCTCCAGGTAATTCATCACCATGTAAACCGTTTCGTTCTCGCGGAAAAAGTTGAGCACGCTCACCACCGACGGGTGGGAGATCTGCGCCAACGCCCTCCCCTCCTCAAAAAAGCTCTTGAGGCCCAGTCGGTACAGTGACTGCTTGTCGGGCGCGACCTTGGGCAGCAACTCGCCCGGGGACCGAGTGGCCAAAGACGACGGCAGGAACTCTTTCACCGCGACCTGCTGGCCTTCGGCGTCAACCGCGAGGTACACCACCCCGAATCCCCCGGCCGACACCTTGCGGACCACCTTGTAGCCACCGATGCGGGTGCCTGGCTCCAAGGGCGCGGGTTTGACCTTTGACATAATTTGCGACAGGTGGTGTTTGGCGAACGTCGAACCGCTTGCTCCAACACATGGAAGAACCTCTACGCGATGTCAGTTTACAGCATGACTGGCTACGCCAGCGTCCAGCAAAGCCCGCCTGCAAACGGCGCTGCAGCACCCCGTCTGGGGCTGGAAATCCGCTCAGTCAACAGCCGTTTTCTGGACCTGGTGTTCCGCCTGCCAGACGAACTCCGCCACACTGAACCGGCGTTGCGCGAAAAACTCACCAGCCGCCTCAAGCGCGGCAAAGTGGAGGTCAGGGTCGCGCTGGAATCCGCGCCGGGCGGGGCGATCAAAGACCCACCCGCTGCAGCCTTGCAAAGGCTCAGTGGCCTGCAAGACACCGTTCAAGCCTGGTTGCCGCAAGCCGCCTCGCTCAGCGTGGCCGATGTGATCAGGCTCGCCGCCAGCGACCAGCCGCCACTCCAGGACCTGGACGCACAACTGACGGAGCTGGCCCAATCGGCCCTGCACGCCTTGCTGGACGCGCGGGCCCGGGAGGGCGACAAGTTGGTCGCCATGCTGCGCGATCGCCTGGCCTCGCTGCGCGGGCTGGCGGGGCGCGCTGGCCCATTGGTGCCCGCTCTGGTGGCACAACAACGCGAACGCTTCCTCGCGCGCTGGCAAGAGACCCTGGCACTGGCTGGGGGCGGTGTCAGCGCCGAGGCTGCGCAAGACCGTGCGCTCACTGAGGCCACCGCGTTCGCCATCCGCATCGATGTGGCAGAAGAAATCACCCGCCTCAACGCCCATTTGGACGAGGTCGAGCGATTACTCAACCAAGGCGGTGAACTGGGCAAGCGGCTGGACTTCTTGATCCAAGAAATGCACCGTGAAGCCAACACCCTGGGTTCCAAGTCGGCAGCGCTCGAGTTGACCCGCATCTCGGTCGATATGAAGGTGCTGATCGAACAGATGCGCGAGCAAGTTCAAAACATCGAGTGAGGTGCGCCATGGACTACCCTGGCAATTTGTTTGTGGTGGCCGCACCCAGCGGCGCGGGCAAATCCAGCCTGGTGAAGGCCCTGAAGGCCGCCGACGCGCAGGTGCTGCCGTCGGTCTCTCACACCACCCGGCCGCCGCGTGGTGCGGAGCAGCACGGGCGCGAGTATTTTTTCGTCAGCGACGCCGCCTTTGACCAAATGGTTCAAAACAACCAGTTCATCGAATGGGCCGAGGTGCACGGGCGACGCTATGGCACCTCTCGAGAGGCGATCGAAAGCCGCATTGCCGCGGGCGGTGACGTGGTGCTGGAGATCGACTTTCAGGGTGCGCTGCAAATCAAACGACTGTTCGCCAACGCGGCGCTCGTCTTCATTTTGCCGCCGAGCTGGGACGAACTGCGCGCCCGCCTGGAAGGGCGCGGGGAAGACAGACCGGCAGTCATCGAGGTCCGGCTGAAGAACGCCGCAGTGGAGATGGCCCAGGCCCACGAGTTTGACTTCGTTATAATCAATGATGTATTTGAAACAGCGCTGAACGATTTAAAAGCAATTGTTCAGGCGCAGCGGTTGAAGTTCGTGGCCCAACGTCGAGCCCGAGCCGATACTTTCAGTGCCCTCGGCATCGTTTGAGTCCCCCCGTTCAGGAGAACCCCCATGGCCCGCATCACCGTTGAAGACTGCCTGGAACAGATTCCGAACCGATTCCAGTTGGTGCTGGCCGCCACTTACCGTGCCCGCATGCTGGGTCAAGGCCACGTTGCCAAGGTGGACAGCAAAAACAAGCCCTGTGTCACCGCGCTGCGCGAGATCGCAGAGGGCAAGGTGGGTTTGGAAATGCTGAAAAAAGTCCCTGGCTAGTCCCTTCTCGCGCAGCCGAAAAAGCACCGCCATGCGGTGCTTTTTTTCATGGGCGTCCGCCCATCATCGCCAGACGCGATAAAGTCGGTTCATGAAAGTGTCCACGCGCAAAGCGTCCACCCAACCAGAACCTGTCCACCCGGCGGCAGCCAATGCTGCGGCTGCCAGCTTCGCCGCGCTGACCGCTAAGTTGGACTACCTCGACGCGTCTGACATCGAACAAGTCCGCCAGGCCTACCGCTTCGCCGACGAGGTGCACCTTGGCCAGCTGCGCAACAGCGGCGAACCTTACATCACCCACCCGATTTCGGTCACCCAGCAGTGTGCGGAATGGAAGCTGGACGCGCAGGCGCTGATGGCGGCGCTGCTGCACGACGTGATCGAAGATTGCGGGATCAGCAAGGCCGAGGTGATCGAACGCTTCGGTGCACCTGTGGCCGACCTGGTGGATGGGCTGACCAAGTTGGACAAGCTCAAGTTCAACACGCGGGAAGAAAGCCAGGCCGAGTCGTTTCGCAAGATGCTGTTGGCGATGGCGCGCGACGTTCGGGTGATTCTGATCAAGCTGGCGGACCGCACCCACAACATGCGCACCCTGGGCGACATGCCGCCCGAAAAATGGGGCCGTATTTCGTCTGAAACTCTGGACATTTACGCCCCAATCGCGCACCGGCTTGGTCTCAATCAGACCTACCGCGAGTTGCAGGACCTTGCGCTGCGCCACTTGCGGCCGTGGCGCTACAGCGTACTCACCAAGGCCTTGACGAAAGCCCGGAGTCGGCGCCGCGACCTGATGCAAAAAGTGCAGTCGGAAGTGGAGGCGGTGTTCACCCACAATGGCATCCCGGTGCGCCTTTACGGGCGAGAAAAGACCCTTTACTCCATCTACCGCAAGATGGACGAAAAGCACCTGAGCTTTGCGGAAGTCACTGACATCTACGGCTTTCGCATCATCGTGCCCACGGTGATCGACTGTTACACCGCCCTCGGTGTTTTGCACCAGCTCTACAAGCCTGTGCCCGGCCGCTTCAAAGACCACATTGCGATCGCCAAGGTGAACGGTTACCAGTCGCTGCACACCACCGTGGTGGGGCCCTCTGGTGTGAACGTCGAGTTCCAGATGCGTACCGAGTCCATGCACATGGTCGCTGAATCGGGCGTGGCCGCCCACTGGTTGTACAAGGCCAATCACACCGCCGCCGACCACGCAGACCGCCTGGGCAACAAGTGGCTGCAGTCGCTGCTGGACATCCAGCACGAGACCCATGACGCAGCCGAGTTTTGGGACCACGTGAAGGTGGACCTGTTCCCAGACGCGGTGTACGTGTTCACACCCAAAAGCCAAATCATGGCCATGCCGCGCGGCGCAACGGTGGTCGACTTCGCCTACGCCATCCACAGTGACGTGGGCGACCGGGCTGTGGCGTCCAAGGTCAATGGGGAACAGATGCCGTTGCGCACCGAGTTGAAGAACGGTGACGTGGTGGAAGTCGTCACTTCCTCCTCGGCAAGCCCCAACCCCGCGTGGCTGGGGTTTGTACGCACAGGCCGTGCCCGCTCGAAGATCCGCCACTACCTGAAGACCCTGGCCCAGAGCGAGTCGGAACAGTTGGGTGAGCGCCTGCTGATCCAGGCGATCAGGGCCGAAGGCATCGAAGGTTTGCCCGAAGACGGCGAAGCCAACCAGCCCCTGTGGGACAAGTTGCTGCATTTCAGCGGTAACCGCAGCCGCGCCGAGTTGTTGACCGACATTGGCTTGGGCAAACGCATTGCGACCATCATCGCCAAGCGGCTGGCCGCACTCCTGACCGAAGCGGGTGCCAAGCCCGACGCGCTGTTGATGACCCGTGAACGCTACAGCGCGCATGAGACCGTGTCGCAAGGGGCGTTGGTTCTGGACGGCAGCGAAAACGCCTCGATTCAGCTCGCCCAATGCTGCCGCCCTATCCCGGGCGAGGCCATCGTTGGTTACCTCGGGCGCGGCGAGGGCTTGGTGGTGCACACCGCCGCGTGCGCTGTCGGCAAGCGTCTTCAATACAAGGACAGCGAGCGCTTCATCACCGTGGCCTGGTCAGACGAACCGACGCGCTTGTTTGAGACCGGCTTGGTGGTCACAGTGGCCAACGGCAAAGGCGTGCTGGCCCGGGTGGCGGCGGCGCTGGCGACCGCCGAAGCCGACATCACCCACGTGGACATGGGCGAAGAGCAAGGCCAGGAGGCGGCCGACCTGCGCTTCGTGGTGGCGGTGCGCGACACCGCCCACTTGGATTCGGTGCTGCGCAGCCTAAAGCGAACAGGCTCGGTGTTGCGTGCGCAACGGGCCCAGCCCGGCCAGTGACCGTCAGGTGCCAGTGGGTGCGGGGTAGACCACCTGAACCACCTCAATGTCTTGCGGGCCATGGGGCGTGATGAGCTTCACCACATCGCCTTCGCGCGCCTTGAGCAGCGCACGGGCCACGGGTGAGATCCAGCTGACGTCGCCCTGAGCGCTGTCGGCTTCGTCGATGCCCACGATGCGTACGGTGCGTGAGTCGCCTGCTGCGTCCTCGTAGGTGACGTGAGCGCCGAAGAAGACTTGGTCACGCCCGTGGTGAAGGGCTGGGTCGGTGACCTCGGCGATCTCCAGCCGCTTGGTCAAGAATCGGATGCGGCGATCGATTTCACGCAGCCGCTTTTTTCCATAAAGGTAGTCGCCGTTCTCAGAACGGTCGCCGTTTTTGGCCGCCCAATGCACCGCCTCCACCACCTTGGGCCGCTCGTTGTCCATCAGATCCAGCAACTCGGAACGCAACCGGGCAAAGCCTTGGGGCGTGATGTAGTTTTTACCGCCAGCGGGCAAGGGCGGCAGCCCCAAGTCGTCTTCGTTGCCTGAGTCGGACTCTTTGGTGAATGCTTTGCTCATGGAGATGGTCAACGGTGTGCAGTGGGACTCTTCGTTGGGCGGCGCCAATGAAAAAGGGTCAGCTGTCGCAAGACGGCTGACCCTCTTCATTTTTGGTGCGGCTGGCAGGAATCGAACCCACGACCCCTTGGTTCGTAGCCAAGTACTCTATCCAGCTGAGCTACAGCCGCGAAGCATTTAATTATAGCATTCAAAATTTGGTAGGGCGTGTTGGGCTTGAACCAACGACCAAAGGATTATGAGTCCTCTGCTCTGACCAACTGAGCTAACGCCCCACACCGCTGAGGATTGTAAGAGCCCATCCTGGGCTCACTTGTTGTGGCTCAGCGCATTGGTCACCAGTTTGGAGGTGATGTCCACGATCTGGATCATCTTTTCGTAGGGCATCCGAGTCGGGCCGATCACGCCAAGCGTCCCGACAATTTGCCCATCCACCTCGTACGGCGCGCTCACTACGGACAGTTCTTCAATTGGCACCACCTGGCTTTCGCCGCCGATGTAAATCCGCACGCCAGCGGCTTGGCTGGACACATCCAACAAGCGCATGAGCTGTGTCTTTTGCTCGAACAGTTGGAATGCGCGCCGCAGGTGGTCCATGTCGTTGGAAAAATCGCTCACCGCCAACAAGTTGCGTTCGCCGGAAATGACGACGTCGTCACGCGCGTCGGTCATGGCCTCCGAGCTGACCTGAACGGCGGCCTGCATCAAGGCGCCGATCTCGCCCCTCAGCTGCTCCACCTCGCGCTGCAGCCGCTCGCGAACCTGCTCCATGGCCATGCCGCTGTAGTGGGCGTTGAGAAAGTTGGCCGCCTCCACCAGCTGGGTTTGGGTGTAGTCTGCCTCGGTGAAGATCACCCGGTTTTGCACGTCGCCTTGTGGCGACACGATGATGACCAGCAGGCGCCGCTCGGACAGTCGCAAGAACTCGATGTGGTGAAACACCGACGTGCGCCGCGGTGCCAGCACCACCCCCACGAACTGCGACAGGCTGGACAGCAGGGTCGCGGCGTTGGCGATCACCTTCTGTGGCTGCTCGGCAGCCAATTGGGGCGGTACACCGTCGCCCATCGGCGCCAGGCGGCCACGCTGCACCGTGAGCATGGTGTCGACAAACAAGCGGTAACCGCGGGCAGTGGGAATGCGGCCAGCGGAGGTGTGGGGGCTGACGATGAGGCCGAGTTCTTCCAGATCCGACATCACATTGCGGATGGTGGCGGGCGACAAATCGAGGCCAGAGGCCTTGGACAGCGTGCGGGAACCGACGGGTTGCCCGTCGGCGATGTAGCGTTCCACCAGCGCTTTCAGCAACAACTTGGCACGGTCGTCCAGCATCGTTTCATTTTAGAGATGTTGTGATGTAATTTATGGATGAAACCCCAGTTCCGCCACGTCGCCATTGTGGGCAAGTACAACGCTGTGGGGTCTCGCGGCGCGCTGGAGGATCTGGCCCACTTCATTGACGGCCAGGGTTGCGAGTTGTCGTTCGAGCACGACACCGCGTCCAACGTGGGTCTGACCGAATTCCCTGTGCTGGATGTCGAGGCCATCGGGGCCCAATGCGACCTGGTATTGGTGGTGGGCGGTGACGGCACGATGCTGGGCATCGGCCGACAACTGGCCCGCTTCAATGTGCCGCTGATCGGCATCAACCAAGGCCGCCTGGGTTTCATCACCGACATCCCCTTCGCCCACTACCAGGCGACGCTCTCGCCCATGCTGCGCGGCGAATATGAAGAGGACCGGCGGGGCATGATGCAAGCCGAGGTTGTTCGAGACGGGCGCTGCGTCTTCAGCGCCACTGCCATGAACGACGTGGTGGTCAATCGTGGCGCGGGCTCCGGCATGATCGAACTGCGCGTCGCGGTGGATGGCCGGTTCGTGGCCAACCAACGCGCCGACGGTCTGATCATCGCCTCGCCCACTGGCTCCACCGCCTACGCGTTGTCGGCTGGCGGACCGCTGTTGCACCCATCGATCGCCGGCTGGGTGCTGGTCCCGATAGCCCCCCACACCCTGTCCAACCGCCCCATCGTGTTGGCCGACTCGGGCGAAGTGGCGATCGAAATCGTGTCGGGCCGCGACGCTAGCGCCAACTTCGACATGCAATCGCTCGCCTCGTTGATGCACGGTGACCGCATCACAGTGCGCCGCTCCCAGCACCAGGTGCGGTTCCTGCACCCTCGCGGTTGGAGTTACTTTGACACACTGCGGCAAAAGCTGCATTGGAATGAGGGCTTGGTCGCATGAGTCTCAAGCGCATCAGTCTGCGTGATTTCGCCATCGTCCGATCGCTGGAGTTGGACCTGGAAAATGGCTTCACGGTGCTGACCGGAGAAACCGGTGCGGGCAAGTCCATCCTGATCGACGCGCTGCAACTCGCGCTGGGCACGCGGGCCGACGCGGTGGTGGTGCGCGAAGGCGCCGCGCGGGCCGAGGTGAGCGTTGAATTCGACCACACGGAGCACCTTTCGGCGTGGTTGGACGACGCCGGTTTCGATGCCACCCAGCCCACTTTGCTGCTGCGGCGCACAGTGGACGCGCAGGGCAAAAGCCGCGCTTGGGTCAACGGCAGCGCTGCCACCGCCACGCAACTGCGCGACTTGGGCGACCGCCTGGTGGACATCCACGGCCAACACGCGTGGCAGAGCCTGACCCGGCCCGATGCGGTCAGGCACCTGCTGGACGCTTACGCACAAATCGACAGCGGCCCGCTGCAGGCACTGTGGCAAGCGCACCGACAGGCGGCGCAAGCGCTGGCCGACGCGCAAAACGCCCAGGCCACGTTACAAAGCGAGCGGGAACGATTGGCCTGGCAAATCAGCGAAATCGACAAGCTCGCACCGGCGGCCGATGAATGGGACGATCTCAACGCACAGCACCACCGCCTGGCCAACGCCCACACCCTGATTGAGGCGGCGCAACAAGCACTGAGTGCGCTGGAGGACGACGACCAAGGCGCCTTGCGCCAGCTCTCCGCCGCCAGCCAATCGCTACAAAATCAAGAGCACCTAGAACCCGATTTTCGAGGGCTGACAGAGGTTTTAACCTCCAGTCTGGCCCAAGCAGGCGACGCGGCCCATTCCTTGCACGCTTGGCTGCGCCGTGTGGACCCAGACCCCGACCGCCTGGCCCAACTGGATGAGCGCTTGACTCTGTGGGTGTCCTTGGCACGGCGCTACAAGCGCACACCGGAAGATCTGCCTGCGGTCTGGACACAATGGCGCCACGACCTGCAAAAGCTTGAAGCGGCCACAGACCTTGACGCCCTCAGCCAAGCCGCGCACAAGGCCGAAGCCGCGTACCTCAAAGCCGCGCGGGTGTTGTCGGCCAAGCGCGCCAAAGCCGCGTCACAACTGGCCCAAGCCGTCACCCAAGCGATGCAGGGCCTGGGCATGCAAGGCGGCCGCTTCGAAGTGGCCCTGAGCCAGGACGACGCCCCGGGCCCGCATGGCCTCGACCAGGTCGCGTTTTTGGTCGCGGGCCACGCGGGCAGCAGCCCGCGGCCTGTCGGCAAGGTCGCCTCGGGCGGTGAGTTGTCGCGCATCGCGCTGGCGATCGCGGTCACCACGAGCCAGCTGGGCACTGCGCACACCTTGATCTTCGACGAGGTCGACTCGGGCGTTGGCGGCGCCGTGGCGGAAACCGTGGGGCGGCTGATGAAGCAGCTCGGCGCCGACCGGCAGGTCATGGCGGTCACCCACCTGCCCCAGGTGGCGGCCTGTGCAGACCACCACCTCCAGGTGTCCAAACAACAACAAGACGGCACCACCACCAGCCAAGTTCAAGTGGTCACTGGTGAGCAACGGGTGGCTGAAATCGCCCGTATGCTGGGTGGCGAGCGGCTGTCTGGCACCACGCTGGCCCATGCGCGTGAACTGCTCGGCCCATGACGACGCCAATGGACGTGGTGTTGATCACCGGCATGTCGGGTTCCGGCAAGTCGGTGGCACTGAACGCGCTGGAAGACAGCCGCTACTACTGCGTCGACAACCTGCCCCCTGAACTGCTGACATCGCTGATCGAGCTGGAACAGCAGCATCATGCGCAACACATCGCGGTGGCCATCGATGTGCGCAGCGCCACCTCCCTGCCCATGCTGCCCAGCCAGTTGCAATTGCTCGATGAACGGGGCCTGCGCATCAAGCGCCTGTTTCTCGACGCCAGCACGCAAACGCTGGTGCAACGGTTCTCGGAAACCCGGCGTCGCCACCCGCTGTCCAGCAAGGGCACCACAGACCAGCAACGCGCATTGGCTGAAGCGATTGAACTTGAGCGTGAGCTGTTGTCGGACCTCAGGGAACAGTCCCACGTGGTGGACACCAGCATGTTGCGCAGCGCCCAGTTGCAAGCGTACGTGAAGGCACTGATCTCGGCCCCGCCGGCCCAGCTGACCCTGGTCTTCGAGTCCTTCGCATTCAAGCGGGGGGTGCCAGCCGACGCGGATTACGTCTTCGATGTCCGCATGCTGCCCAACCCCCACTACGAACCGTCGCTGCGGGCGCTCACAGGCCGCGACGCGGCGGTTCAAGCGTTCTTGCAACAAGAACACAGCGTTGCCCAGATGCAAGACCACATCCAACGGTTCCTGGAACACTGGCTGGGTGCGCTGGCCAGCAACCACCGCAGCTACGTGACCGTGGCCATTGGTTGCACCGGCGGTCAGCACCGCTCGGTGTATTTGGTGGAGGAATTGGCCGCCCACTTTGCGGGGGCATGGCCCACGCTCAAGCGCCACCGGGAACTGGACGCCCTGCGCTGAGGGCGCCGCGGCAGCACTCGACAGCACTCGACAGCGCGCGGCTCAACGCCGTGCGGTCAACAAGGTGCGCACCGGGGCGGGCAGCCCCAAGTTGGGCCACATGGCCTGGGGCACCCACTCACCCGGTGTGTGCGGCGCTTCGCCGCTGCCCAATTCGCAGCGGACCGGGTGAAGGTGCATGTCGCGGTGGGTCAGCACGTGCTTGAAAGGCTCACCAACCTGCAGTGACGCACCGTCGACGCCGGGCACGGCCGCTTGCAAGTGGGTCAAATCGTCGAACAAGGGCAAGCAAAACAGGCCCGACCAAATGCCTTTAGCCGGGCGTTGCACCAACCACACGGCACCGTCGCTGCGTTGGCACCACAGCACCCAGTGGGTGATGCTGCTGCGCTTGAGCTTGCGGGTTTTGACTGGGTAGGCCTCGGGCCTGCCTTCGGCGTGGGCACCGCACAGTGGCACCATTGGGCACCGGTCACACGCAGGGCGGCGCGCGGTGCAAACCGTGGCGCCCAAGTCCATCAGGCCTTGGGTGTACCGGGGCATGGTGTGCGCTTGGGTGGGCGGGGGCAGCGCGGTGTCGGCCAATGCCCAAAGGCGGCGCTCATTGGCTGCCACCGCCAAGTCCTGCCCAAATGCCAGCAGTCGGCTCATTACCCGCTTCACATTGCCATCGAAGATGCTGACCCGCTCGTCAAAACAGAACGACGCCACCGCCGCAGCGGTGGAGCGGCCAATCCCTGGCAAGGTCTGCAGCAGGTCGGCGGTGCGGGGAAACTGCCCACCATGCGACGCCACCACGGTTTGTGCGCAGCGGTGCAGGTGGCGGGCGCGGCTGTAGTAGCCCAGACCGCTCCACAAGCCAAGCACCTCGTCCAAATCGGCGGCCGCAAGCGACGCCACACCGGGAAACCGCGCGAGAAAACGGGGGTAGTACTCCAGCACTGTGGTGACTTGCGTCTGCTGCAGCATGATTTCAGACAACCACACCCGGTAGGGGTCGCGGGTGTGTTGCCAGGGCAGACCGTGGCGACCGTGTTCGGCCTGCCACGCCACCAACCGGGCCGAGAAGCCATCCAACCGGTCGGTCATGCGGCCTGCAACAACCCCAAATGAACGGGCACGACCGCGCGGAACTCTGCAACCCATTGCTCCAGCTCAAGGTCGGTGTGGCGAAGCGCTTGTTCCTGGTCAGACAACTCGCGCAAGCGCTGCTCCAGGTTCTCGGCGGCGCCGTGGATACGGTCAATGCCTTCTGACCGCTGGGTGAAGCCGCGACGGCGCTCGGCGATCTGGGTGCCGAGTTGCGCGGTCGCGCCCTTGCTCCACAGCGCAGCCTCGCGCTGGGCCCCCTGGAACACGCCACGCAGGCTGCTGGTCAACGTGTGCAACAGACGCGCCGAGAAACCGGGTTGCGCCAAACGCAACAGCTGGGTCACGCCCAGGTGGTGCAGGTGGTGCCGCTCCATGCGGTCGAGTTCGGCGTGGAAGTACTGCAGATCGGGCGTCGGAGGCAACTCCAGTTCAAAACCATGGTCGGCGTTGAGTTGACGGAATGACGCGGTGAGCATTGCACCCATTTCAGCGAGCAACTGCTCTGACGACGCCAGGCACGCCCTGACCTGCACCATCGATTCCGCATATGCCTTTTTCAGACCCAGCTTCAGGCCCGGCCCCTCAAAGGCAAGCGCAAGAGGCGCCAGGGCATTCTCAAGCTGTTGTTCATCAAGCGCCTGGGCAATGGACAGTCTCAACTTCCGGTGGATGGCCCGCACCGCTTGGACGCGCGGCAGACCCGTCTCAAACTCGGCCTGGTCCGCTTCCACACGCTGTCGCATGTGGGCGATCACATGGGCGTTTTTGCCGCGCAACCCTTTGAATTCAATGAGTTGCTCGGCGAGGTCTCTCCGCCGCACTTGCAGCACGCGCGACGCCTCGCGAGACAGCCCATTCACGGTGTCGTCCAGCAGGGTAGACAGCGTGCGCTGCCGGTGGGACAGCGCGGTGTGACCGAGCAACTGCTCAAAGGTGCCCAGGCGACTGTCGTGGAGCAAGCGAGCGTCTCCCTGCACCTTGGCCAACAACCCTTTTTGCGCCGACAGCGCCAGCACACGCGACTCTGGCAAGCCAAGCGTGGCCGCGGATTCAGCACGCTGGCGCTGGATCTGCGCCTCGATGTCGGCCGCCGAGCGCAGTGGGTCCCACAGCGTGTCGATTTTGTTCAGCACCACCATCCGGGTGTCGTGCCGGTGCGCGTCCACAGCCAGGTGTTCCCGCCAAATGGCCATGTCGGAACGCGTCACGCCAGTGTCCGCCGCCAGGAGGAACACCACGACATGGGCTTGCGGGATCTGATGGATGGTGAGTTCTGGCTCAGCGCCCGTCGCATTCAAGCCGGGGGTGTCCAAGATCACCAAACCCTGAGACAGCAATGGGTGTGGCAGGTTGATCAACGCGTGGCGCCATCGCGGCACTTCAATCAATCCATTGGCTTTGGGCACCGGGTTGTCTTCGGGCGAGTGGTCGTGCCAAAACCCGAGCCGACGGGCTTCATCCGTGGTGACATGGCGCACATCGGTCAGCGCTTCCAGCACCCCCGCCATTTGCTCGGGGTCGTCCACATCCAAGTTGAGGGTGGTCCATTCGCTCGGGTCCGCTCGAAGTGTGTCCACGCCTTGAACACGGTGACGGGTTTCGATCGGCAGCAAGCGCACGTGGGGTGGCTGACTGGAATCGTGTCCCAACTCACAGGGGCACATGGTGGTGCGCCCAGCCCGGGCGGGCAACAAGCGGCGGCCGTGCGGCGCGAACAGCACTGCGTTGATCAGTTCAGACTTGCCGCGAGAAGACTCAGCGACAACGGCGACGTGCAGTTTGTCTGTCGCCAATTGCGCCAAAGCGGCGGCTAGCCGGGCATGTGCCGCTGCGTCAAGCAGCGCGTGCTCGCGCAACCATGTCCCAAAGCGTTCCAACCGTCCAACCGCATCGCCACGCCAGGCAGCGTGGTCGTTGATTTGGTGGCTGAGAGCGTTCATTAAAACTTAATGTACACCGCATGCTCAGCGGGCGGACGACGGCGTACAGCCTTACCCAGCCCCGCTTGGGGTCGCTCACCACGCTTCAGGGCTTTTGACAGCTGGCGCAATAAAACGTGGACCGCTGGCCTTGCCGCAACGAGCGGATGGGCTGGGTGCACACCCGACAGGGTTCGCCAGCGCGGTCGTACACCATGGCGGTCAGCTGAAAGTAACCTGTTTGACCGTCTGCGCTTGAAAAATCGCGCAGGGTGCTGCCGCCCTGGGACAACGCGTTCGCCAACACCTGGCGGATCGCGCCGTGCAGGCGGGCCACGCGTGGGCCCGTCAGACGCATCGCAGGGGTGGTGGGTCGGATGCCCGCCAAAAACAGCGACTCCGACGCGTAGATGTTGCCCACCCCCACCACCAACTCGCCCGCCAGCAGCACTTGCTTGATCGCTGTTCGTTTGCCTTTCAAAGCTGCGCGGAACACCGCCAAGTCAAACGCATCCGTCAGTGGCTCGGGGCCCAGGCGACCCAACAGCTTTTTCGCCACAGGGTCCGCTTCGCTGGCGGCGTATACCACCGCGCCAAATCGGCGCGGGTCGTGCAGGCGGAGCTGCCCCGCGGTCGTGTGCAAGTCAAAGTGGTCGTGCCGACCTGGCGCTGGCAGCCCAGCGGCGAAGACCAAGCTGCCAGACATGCCCAGGTGAACGAGCAGCAAGCCGCCTGGCTGCACCAAATCCACGAGCAGGTACTTGCCACGCCGCCGGACACCCGCCACGCGCCGCCCCACCAAAGCGTCGGGGGAGCATCCCAAGGGCCAGCGCAGGGGCAGGCCCATCCGCACCGACACCACCTCGGCGCCTGCGATGCGGGACGCAAAGCTGAGGCGCGTGACTTCGACTTCGGGGAGTTCTGGCATCAGGGGGCGCCGCGGCACGGGGCGTGACCGCTGCTGGACGTTTGAAAATAGCCTTCAATTATCATCCGCCAATGACACGACTTATCTGGCTTGGCGGCTTGGCGCTGGGATTGTTTTGCCAAGCGGCGACCGCACAAACAGCGCCGATGGCGTCGGCACCGCGAAGCGCCCCCGTGGTGGATTCCGGTCTGGATGGCCGTTTGTTTTACCAATTGCTGTTGGGGGAATTCAACGCCCGTTCAGGCGAGCCCGGTGCTGCTTTCTCCCTGATGCTGGACGCAGCGCGAAAAACCAACAACGCACAGCTCTACCAACGCGCAGTGGACATCGCACTGCAGGCCCGTTCAGGCGACTCCGCGTTGCAGGCGGCCCGCGCCTGGAAGCAAGCCCAGCCGGAATCGCGCGAAGCGAATCGCTACACGCTGCAAATCTTGGTGGCCTTGAACCGGGTCGAAGAAAGTGCCGAGTCGCTGCGTGCCGAAATCGCCAACGCACCGCCTGACACCTTGCCGCTGACCATCACCGCCCTGCCCCGCACTTACGCGCGGGTGAGCGACAAAGCGCTCGCGGCCAGCCTGGTCGAGCAAGCCCTGGCGCCCGCGCTGTCACAGCCGGGCTTGGCCTCGGTGAGTTGGGTCACCATCGGGCGGATGAAACTGGCCGCGGGCGACCTCACAGCCAGCTTGGACGCCGCACAAAAAGCCCAGGCAGCCGACCGCAAGGCCGACGCACCAGTGCTTCTCGCACTGGAACTGCTTGAAGCCCGTGTGGCCGCCGCTGAGAACCTGGTCAGGGCCCACTTCAATGGCGCCACCTCCCCCGACCTGCGCCTGGCCTATGCCCGCGTGTTGCTCGACAGCCAACGGTTTGGCGAAGCCACACAACAAGCCCAGCTGCTGGTCAACCAACACCCCGAGCGGCCAGACGGCTGGCTGGTGCTGGGCACACTGCAGTTGCAAGACAACCTGATCGATGCGGCCGACCGCTCGCTGCAGCGTTTCCTGGCGCTGGCCAACAAGATGCCTACTGAAGAGCGCGCCAGGGCCTCGGCTCAGGCGTATTTGGGCATGGCGCAGATCGCTGAGAAGCGCCGCAACTTTGCGCAGGCCGAAGGCTGGCTGGCCCGCATCGACAACACCCAGGACTTGATGGCGGCGCAAAGCCGCCGGGCATCGATCCTGGCCAAGCAAGGCCGGTTGCCAGAGGCGCGACAGATGATCCGCAGCCTGCCCGAGCGCAGCCCAGGCGATGGCCGGCTCAAACTCTTGGCCGAAGTGCAACTGCTCAGGGACCACAAACAGTTTCAGCTCGCCTACGACTTGCTGGGCAAAGCGGTGGAAACCAACCCGGACGACAGCGACTTGATCTACGACCAAGCGCTGGTGGCAGAAAAGCTCGGCGCGGTGGACGACATGGAGCGGTTGTTGCGGCGGGTCATCGCGCTCAAGCCGCAATCTCAGCATGCTTACAACGCGCTGGGGTACTCCTTGGCAGAGCGCAACGTTCGGCTGTTTGAAGCGCGCACCCTGATCAGGAAAGCATTGGAAATCACCCCAGGGGACCCGTTCATCACCGACAGCCTGGGCTGGGTCGAGTTCCGGCTGGGCAACTTCCCCGAGGCGGTGCGGGTGCTGGAGCGCGCCTACAAAGCCAAGCCAGACGCCGAGATCGCCGCCCACCTCGGCGAGGTGTTGTGGACCATGGGCCAGAAAGACAAGGCCATCGCCATCTGGCGAGAAGGTCTGCTGTTGAACGCCGACAACGAGACCCTGCGACAAACGCTGCAGCGCTTGCGAGTGAAGCTGTGACCGGCCGGGCCGAGCCGCAGTACTCGGCCACCGCGCCACGCCGATGGGCTTTGGCGCTGCTGATGTGTACTATTTTTTCGATAGCAGGGTGTGCAAGCTTCACAAGGGCAGTGGAGCGATTTGGTAGCCAAGAGGGCGGTGAGCCTGCCGCCACGGCCGAAATCCCACCGCGCCAGTGGAGCGGGCGCCTGGCGTTGAAGGTAGACGGCCCCACACCCCAGTCGTTCACCGCCGCGTTCGAATTGACGGGTGACGCGCAGACTGGCCAACTCACGCTGAGCACACCGTTGGGCAGCACCTTGGCGCAGCTGAACTGGACCCCGGCTGGCGCGTCGCTCCAATCTCCGCGGGAGCGTCGGGTCTTCCCATCGCTGGACGCGATGATCGCGCACGTCACTGGTGCGTCTGTGCCCGCGCAGGCACTGTTCGACTGGCTGCAAGGCAAAAGCACGGTATCTGCTGGTTGGTCGGCCGACCTGTCCCAGCGCGCGCAAGGCCGGATTGTGGCGCGCCAGCCCAGGCCGCCACAGCCCTCCGAGCTGCGCATCGTGTTGGACCGTTGAGTCCACCCTTTCGAGTTGACCGCCATGAAAGCGTTGTACGACGTACCGGCCCCGGCCAAGCTCAATCTTTTTCTGCACATCACAGGCCGCCGGGCCGATGGCTACCACTTGCTGCAGTCGGTGTTCATGTTGATCGACTGGCAAGACCGGCTGCATTTCGAGCGCCGCGCCGATGGGCTGATCACCCGCGAAGACCTCACCATGCCCCTGCCCCAGGTGGACTTGACGGTGCGCGCAGCCCAAGCGCTGCAAGCCCGCACTGGGTGCGGGCTGGGCGTGCACATCGGCATTCACAAATCCATCCCGGCTCAAGCGGGCATGGGAGGCGGTTCGTCTGACGCAGCGACCTGCCTGCTGGCGCTCAACCGGCTGTGGGGCCTGAACCTGCCCTTGAACACGTTGTGCCAAATCGGCGAAACGCTCGGCGCGGACGTGCCTTTTTTCTTGCGTGGACACAACGCCTGGGTCGAAGGCATTGGCGAGCACATCACGCCGATCGATTTGCCCGCTGCGGGCACGCTGGTGGTCAAGCCACCAGCGGGTCTCTCGACCCCGGCAATTTTTTCCAGTCCCGGGTTACGACGCAACACCGGAACTGCTACAATCTCAGGCTTTGCTGCAAACCCATTTGGTTTTGGCCACAACGATTTGCAACCCATCGCGCGCACGATGTGCGCCGAAGTGGAACAAGTCATTGAGTGGATGGCACTGCATGGCCTCCAAGGCAGGATGACAGGCTCCGGCAGCGCGGTGTTCGCTGTCTGGCCCTCCGGGGACGAGCCAAATGCCTTGCGGGAAGCTCTGGCCAGTACCCCCCCGGGGTGGCTGGTCAAGCAGTGCAGCAGCATGGAAGTTCACCCGCTGTGCGGGTGGGCAACCAGCGACAAATAAACGGTGGGTGGTGTCAATCGCCCTCCTGTGTAGGGGAGTCGCCAAGTTGGTAAAGGCACCGGATTTTGATTCCGGCATGCGAGGGTTCGAGTCCTTCCTCCCCTGCCAAAATGTTTGGCATTTAATTTAGATCGCTGGAACGCTCATGCAGGTTCACCACCCGGATTTCATGGTCTTCACCGGCAACGCCAACCCAGGCATGGCCGCAGAGATCGCACAGAATCTGGGCATCACGCTGGGCGCTGCACACGTCGGTCGCTTCTCTGACGGTGAAGTCACCGTTGAAATCACCCAAAACGTCCGGGCACGCGATGTGTTCGTGGTGCAGTCCACCTGCGCACCGACCAACGAGAACCTGATGGAATTGCTGATCATGGTCGATGCGCTGAAGCGCGCCTCGGCCGAGCGCATCAGCGCGGTCATTCCTTATTTCGGCTACGCGCGGCAAGACCGCCGCCCCCGCTCAGCGCGGGTCCCGATCACGGCCAAGGTGGTGGCCAACATGCTGCAGGCGGTCGGTGTGGACCGTGTGCTGACCATGGACCTGCACGCCGACCAGATCCAGGGGTTCTTTGACATCCCGGTGGACAACATCTACGCATCGCCCGTGTTACTGGGTGACCTGCGGATGCAGAAATACGACGACCTGATCGTGGTGTCGCCCGACGTCGGCGGCGTGGTGCGCGCGCGTGCGCTGGCTAAGCAGCTGAACTGCGACATGGCCATCATCGACAAACGCCGCCCCAAAGCCAACGTCAGCGAGGTGATGCACGTGATCGGCGAGATCGATGGTCGCAACTGCGTGATCATGGACGACATGATCGACACCGCAGGCACGCTGGTCAAAGCGGCAGAGGTGCTGAAGGAACGCGGTGCCAAAAAAGTCTACGCCTACTGCACCCACCCCATTTTTTCCGGCCCGGCGATCGAGCGCATCTCCAAGGGGTCGGTGCTCGACGAGGTGGTGGTGACCAACACCATCCCGTTGAGCGACGCCGCACTCGCTTGCGGCAAGATCCGCCAACTGTCCGTGGCGCCGCTGATCGCCGAAACGATCCAGCGCATCGCCAAGGGTGAGTCGGTGATGAGTTTGTTCTCAGACCAAGACAACCTGTTTTGATCTGAAGCAAGTGGCAGACCCCGATGGCGGGGTCTTTTTCAACCGGAATCACACTGGTCGCGGTGGATTCCTCAGGGAGCAGTTATGAAATTCGTCGCTTTTGAGCGTACCAAGCAGGGCACGGGTGCGAGCCGCCGTCTCCGCAATTCGGGCAAGACCCCCGGCATCGTCTACGGTGGCACCGACGGCAAGCCACAGCTGATCGAACTCGATCACAACGCGCTGTGGCACGCGCTGAAGAAAGAAGTGTTCCACTCCAGCGTGCTGGAAATGGAGCTGAACGGCAGCGTCACCAAGGTGCTGTTGCGTGACTTCGTCATGCACCCTTACAAGCAACAAGTCCAGCACGTGGATTTCCAGCGCGTGGACGCGAACACCGTGCTGCACACCAAAGTGGCCATCCACTACAGCGGCGAAGAGAACTCGCCAGCGGTCAAGGCCGACGCTTGCCTGATCAACCACGTGCTGAACGAAATCGAAGTCGCTTGCTTGCCACGCGACTTGCCCGAGTTCATCGCTGTGGACCTGAGCGAGCTGAAAAAAGGCGCCTCGGTTCACCTGAATGACGTCAAATTGCCCAAAGGCGTCAAGGCGGTGTTGCGTGGCAAGGTCAACCCGGTGCTCGTGTCGGCGACCCCGCCGGTGGTGGAAGTGGCACCCGACCCAGCCGCCGCTGCCCCGGCGGCCGATGCCAAGGGCAAAGGCAAAGGCAAGAAGTGATGCCCATCCCCTGCGGGCCCAACCGCAGGGACCGCTTGCCAACGGCCCACCACGGTGGGCCGTTGTCGTTTTCGGCACCGCTTGTCGGTCGCCACTGGCGTGGTGGGTCAACACGGTTCCAAGCGCGATAATTTCACCATGATCAAGTTGTTTGTCGGCCTCGGCAACCCCGGTCCAGAGTACGACGCGACCCGGCACAACGCCGGTTTCTGGTGGGTGGACGCGCTGGCCCGCGACCTCAAGGTGTCGCTGCAACCCGATCGCGGCCACCACGGCCTGGTGGCACGCACCGCGGTGGCGGGGCAAACCGTGTGGTTGTTGGAACCACAGACCTTCATGAACCTGTCGGGGAAATCGGTCGCATCGCTCGCACGGTTTTTCAAGATCGCGCCGCAAGAGATTCTGGTGGTGCACGACGAGCTGGACATTGCCCCGGGCGAGGTCAAGCTCAAGTTTGGCGGCAGCCATGCTGGACACAATGGGTTGCGGGACATCCATGCGCAGTTGGGCACGGCGGACTACTGGCGCTTGCGCCTGGGCGTGGGCCACCCCGGGGTGAAAGCCGAGGTGGCGAACTGGGTGCTGAAAAAGCCCTCACCAGACCACCGCACGGCGATCGAAGCGGGCATTGCCCACTCCTTGCAGGCCGTGCCGCACCTGTTGGCGGGGGCCATGGAGAAAGCCACGATGGCGGTGCACACCCGCAAGCCGCCCCGTCCCAAGCCCGCAAGGCCAGCGCAGGCGACACCACCGCCTGCCAACGCCAAAACCGCCCCGCTGTCCCCGCAGACGATCCCGCTGGAAACGCCCGAGCCACGCGTCCACTGACGCCCCCAAACACCCCAGCCCCCATTTCTGCCCGCCGTTTTTGGAGGAACCATGCGCCTGTTCAGAGCTTGTGTTGTGATGCTGGTCGCCGCATCCGGTGGCCTGGTGGCTGCGCAGACCGTGTACCGGTGTGGCAACAGCTACAGCGAATCGCCCTGCCCCCAGGGCACCGCTGTGGATGTGTCTGACCCACGCAGCGCAGCCCAAAAACGCGACAGCGACACCGCGGCGCAGCGCAACGCGCGTGCGGCGGACGCGATGGAAAGGGCACGACTCAAAGAGGAGGCACGGGTCGATGCCCTGCGACTGAAACAGGCCAAACTGGCCAATGACTCCCAACGCATCGCCGATGCGAAAGCCCGGTACGACGCTGAAACCAAACGCAAGCAGCAGATCCAGAACACCCGCAGCAAGGTGGTCACGCCCGACTATGTGATCAAAGCCAAGCCGGAAAAAAAGAAGAAAACCGACTCGGCGCCCTGAGACGCGCTGGCGGCACCCGCAGGGCCCTGCCAGTGGCCGCATCGCGACGAGCGGGCCTGCACACCCATTGAGGCAGGCCCCACCGCTGCAGCGTTTGGCGCGCGCAGGGGCACACGACAAAGGTCAGGCCGAGGGGGCGGGTGGTGGCGACGCGGGTGGCACTGCCTGCAGGCGCTGGAACTTCTGCCACAGCGTCTCGCGGCTTTCTTTGAACGCCGGGTTCACCGGAATGCAGGCCACTGGACACACCTGCACGCACTGGGGCTCGTCAAAATGGCCCACGCATTCGGTGCACTTGTGGGGGTCGATTTCGTAGATCTCCGGGCCCAATGAAATGGCGCCGTTCGGGCACTCAGGCTCACACACGTCGCAGTTGATGCACTCGTCGGTGATGAGCAGGGCCATGGTGGATGGGGTGAAGGGGTCAGGCGTCCATCAGCGGCCGCAGCGCGGCGAGCACGGTGGGGCTCACCATCTGGCTGACGTCACCGCCGAGCTGGCTGATTTCTCGCACCAAGGTGCTGCTGATGCATTGCAATTCGGCCCGTGGCAGCAGAAACACCGTCTCCACGTCGGGCAGGAGCTTGCGGTTCATGGCTGCCATTTGCGACTCGTAGTCGAAGTCGGTCAGGTTGCGGATGCCGCGCACCACCGCCACGGCACTCTCGGCGGCGCAAAAGTCCATGATCAGGCCATCGAAAGGCACCACCCGGACGTTGGCCACATCTTGCAGCGCCTGCTGGGCGATTTGCATGCGCTGTTCCAGGCTGAATCGGGTCTTTTTGTGGTGGGCCACCGCCACGGCCACGACCAGCGTGTCAAACAAGCCGGCAGCCCGCCGCACCACGTCTTCGTGCCCCAGCGTGATGGGATCAAAGGTGCCTGAATAGACCGCGGTGCGCTGGGTGGGTTGGGCCATCGACCGATTATGCCTCTGCCGCTTTTTTGAGCAAATGGAAACGCACCATGCCCGCTTTGCCCGCGCGGTGGACCTCCAGACCGTTCGTCGCCAGAGCGTCGTCGGTCCAGGCGCGGTCGCTTTCCAAGTAAATGAACCCACCCGCGCGCAGCAGGGGCACAGCGGCCTGCAGAGCGGGGGCCTCCAACCCGGCGCCAAACGGGGGGTCCAGCAGCACCAGGTCAATGCTGTTGGGTGGCAAGCGGCGCATCAAGGCGACCCCGTCGCCACGCACCACGGTGACGCCCGCCGCGCCCAACTGCGTTTTCAGGCGCTGCAGGCGCTCCACCTGCAAAGAGGCTTGCTCGGCCAGGTGCACCGAGGCTGCGCCACGGGAGGCGGCCTCCAGGCCAAGCGCGCCGGTGCCCGCAAACGCGTCCACACAGTCCCAGCCCGTGAGGTCTTGCCCCAGCCAGTTGAACAGGGTTTCACGTACGCGGTCGGGCGTCGGGCGCAGGCCAGGCAGGTTGGCAACTGGCAGCTTGGTGCGCTTCCACAGGCCACCGATCAACCGTACTTCGCCCGGTGCCTTCTCTGCACGCGGTGTGGCTTGGGCGGTTCCTGGGGCGGTGCGCTTGGCGGGCGGCCTCATGGGGTGGTACCGCCGACGACGACGGTGACCATCGTCTCGGGTTGCAGCTTGCGCGAGAAGGCGGCACGCACGTCGGCAACGGTGACGCGCTGAACCTGGTCGACCCAAGTGTCCAAGTGGTTGAGCGGTAACCGGTGTTGGGCGATGTTGGCGAGGTTGTCGAGCAGCTTCTTGTTGCTGTCTACCCGCAACGCGAAGCCGCCGATGAGGTTGTCTTTTGCCGCCTGGAGCTCGGCCTCGGTCGGGCCGTCGGTCACGAAACGGGTGAGCACATCGCGGGCCACCCGCACCGCCTGGTCGGACTGGTCTGGCCGGGTCTGCAGGCTCAGCACAAAAGCCCCGGCGTGCAGACCCGGACCAAAGCCGCTGGACACACCGTAGGTGAGCCCCCGCTTCTCTCGCACCTCTTGGGTCAAGCGCGACACAAAACCGCCGCCACCCAGGATGTGGTTGCCCACGAACAGGGCGAAGTGGTTGGGGTCGTCGCGGCGGTAACCGGGCTGCCCGATGAGGACGTGCGCTTGCGCTGAGGCAAAGGGCAGGCGCGCCACCACCGGGCCAGTGAGTGGGGCCACCTCGGCCACCGCAGGCAGTGGTTCACAGGCACCGCGCGGCAGGCGGGCCAGCAGGGCCTGCGCCAGTGCGTCGGCCTGTGCGCGATCCACCGCACCAACCAGGCTGACCCGCGCCCGGCAAGCGGCGATGTGGCGGGCGTGGAAGGCCCGCATGTCGGCGGTCTTGATCCGGTTGAGTGATTCGGCGGTGACTTCGGCGCCGTAGGGGTGGGGGCCGTACACCGCTTGATTGAATGTGCGGGCGGCCCAAGTGGCTGGGCGGGTATTGGCCTCTTTCAGTGAGGCGATGCGGCCGGCCCGCTCGCGTTGCCACACCGAGTCGGGCAACGCGGGTTCGGCCAATTGACGGGCGGCGAGCGCGGCGGCACGGGCCAGCAGGTCGGGGTAGCTGAGGGAACGCAAGACGTAGCTGAACCGGTCGCCGCTGGCGCTGGCGCCAAAGCTCGCGCCCAGGTCGGCCCAGGCCTCGCTGAGTGCGTTTTCGTCCAGCGCGGGCAAGGCCTCGCTTGCACGGACACCCTTGGCGCTCAGGGCGGCTGTGGCGCTGGCCAAACCGCTTTGGTCTGCCGGATCGCGGCGGCTGCCGCCGTCGAAGTCGATTTGCACATCCACCATGGGGATGCCGGGGCTCTCGGCCAGGTACACCTCGGCGCCGTTGGCCAGCTTCCAAAATTGCACGGGAATGCCCGCCCACACGCACTGAGACACCAAAATCAAACAAAACAAGCAGCCAGCCCTCAAAAAGGCTGATTCTTTAGCTATTCTTTTTATAGCGATCATCACATCCCCTCAGTGCCGACCGCCCGCTGGCGCGGGGCGGCTGGGGCGGTTGGCAGGCACAGGCTGCGGCACCAGTGTGCCCACGGTGAGCTGGTCGTCGCCAAAGTACCGGGCCGCCACCGAACGCACCTGCTCGGCGGTGATGGCACGCAACCGGGCGATCACGCGTTCGCTGGCGTCCAACGGCTGGCCTTGGGCCCAGTGGCTGCCAAGCTCGCGCGCCTGATTGAAGACGGAATCCAGCTTGTACACCTCGCCCGCCACCCACTGGGTCTTGACGCGGTTGAGCTCGGCGTCGCTCACGCCGTCGCGCGCCACCCGGGCCACTTCGGCACGCAGCGCGGCTTCGACCTCGGTGGCGCGGCGACCCGCGGCAGGCGTGCCGTACAACACGAACAGTTGTGGGCCTCGGCCCATCAGCCCATTCCAGGCGCCTGCGCTGTCGGCCACCCGGTCGGTCCCCTGGGTCAGCGCACGGTCCAGGCGGGCGCCGCTGTAGCCGTCCAGCACCGCAGCCAGCACGGTCAGCGCCAGCGCATCGGTGTCGGCTTGGGCGCTGGCCTCGTCTGGTGCGGCAGCGTCCAGTCGGCCCAACTGCGGCACCTTGAAGGCCAGCGACACGTAGGCCTGCTCCGCCGGGGCCTTGAAGTCGAGTCGCCGCACACCGGTTTGCTGCGGTTCGGTGCGGGGCTTGCGGGGCGGCACGGGTCGAGCGGCGATGGCGCCGTAGTGCCGCTCCGCCAGCGCGTGGACTTGTTTCACGTCCACGTCGCCCGCGACCACCACCGCGGCGTTGGCGGGGCTGTACCACTGGCGGTAGAAAGCACGCACGTCGTCGGGGGTGAGTGCGTCGAGGTCGCTCATCCAGCCAATGATCGGGCGGCGGTAGGGCGAGGCGACAAAGGTCACGGCGTTCATGGCCTCGGACATCAGCGCGCGCGGCGAATCTTCGGTGCGCAGGCGTCGCTCTTCTTTCACAACCTCGATCTCGCGCCGGAACTCGTCGTCGGCCCACCGGTTGTTGGCGAAGCGATCGGCCTCCAAGCGCATCACGTCCTCCAGCCGGTTGGCCGGGATTTGCTGAAAGTACCCCGTGTAATCCCTGGCAGTGAACGCGTTTTCTCGCCCTCCCAAGGCCGCCACGCGGCGAGAAAACTCGCCCGGTGCCAGTTGGGCGGTGCCCTTGAACAGCATGTGCTCCAGCACATGGGCCACACCCGACGTTCCGTCCACCTCGTCCATCGAGCCGACGCGCACCCACACCATGTGCACCGCGGTTGGCGCGCGCCGATCGGGCTTGACGATCAGGGTCATGCCGTTGCGCAGGGTGAATTGTTGGGTTACGCCTGCGGCAGCGGCGGCAACCGGCTGGGTAGGCGTTGTCGCCGCGACCGTTGTCTGAGCCAGCAGCCCAAGGGGGGTGGTGGCGAGCAGGCCGGCGGCCAGCCACCGCGTGGGAAATGGGTGTTTCATAGAATGGGCAGATTCTAAAAAGCCTTTTGATGTTCAGTTTCTTCAAGAAAAAAGCCCCGGTTGACGCATCGCCCGCACCGGCAACCGAGGCGGCGCCCGCCGCCGACGCGCCGCGCACCACCTGGCTGGACAAACTCAAGGCTGGGCTTCGCAAAACGGGCACCAGCATTGCCACGGTGTTCACCGGCACGCAGATCGACGATGCGCTGTACGAAGAACTCGAAGCGGCGCTGCTGATGGCCGACGCTGGCACCGCCGCCACCGCCCACCTGCTGAGCGACTTGAAACAACGCGTCAAAGACACCAAGGCGACCGACCCCATGGCGGTCAAAGGCTTGCTGGTGGATTCGCTCACCGAAATGCTCGGCCCCCTGCAACGCCCGCTGGTGATTGGCGCTCAGAGGCCAACGGTGATCATGGTCGCAGGCGTCAACGGCGCGGGCAAAACCACCTCCATTGGCAAGCTCACCCGGCACTTGGCCGACTCGGGCGCCAGCGTGCTGCTGGCAGCGGCCGACACCTTCCGGGCCGCGGCCCGCGAGCAACTCGGCGTCTGGGCCGACCGCAACACGGTGGAGATCATCAGCCAGGACGGCGGCGACCCCGCCGCGGTGAGCTTTGACGCGGTCAGCGCGGGCAAGGCCCGTGGGCGCGACGTGGTGCTGGTCGACACCGCTGGGCGCCTGCCCACCCAGTTGCATCTGATGGAAGAGCTGAAGAAGATCAAACGCGTGATCCAAAAAGCCGACCCCACCGGGCCCCACGAAGTGCTGCTGGTGATCGACGGCAACACCGGCCAAAACGCGCTGGCCCAGGTGAAGGCGTTTGACGAGGCGTTGGGGCTCACCGGCCTGATCGTCACCAAGCTCGACGGCACCGCCAAAGGCGGCGTGCTGGCGGCCATCGCGCTGTGGGCCGCCTCGCGCGCCACCCCCCCTGGGGGGGCACGCGCGGTGCCGGTGTACTTCATTGGGGTGGGCGAACAACTCGAAGACCTCGAAACCTTCAACGCCGCAGAATTCGCCCAAGCCTTGCTCAACTGAGGCCGCGCACAGCGTCACTTGTGAGCGCAGGCCCCCGACGGCGACGACAGGTGGCCACCCCAGGCGGGCGTTGGACACGCAACTCTGGTGAAATGCCCGCATGAACCTCAAAAAACTCGCCATTGCCGCGCTGGCCGCGGCCGTGATTACGGCTTTTATCTGGCTGGACCTGGGGCGTTACCTGAGCCTTGAGCAGCTCCAACGCAGCCACTCCACGTTTGAGGCGCTGTACGCGGAGCGGCCGGTGCTGGTGGCGGTGTCGTTTTTCGGCGTTTATGTGGCGGCCACTGCGCTGTCGTTCCCTGGGGCGGTCATCCTCACTTTGGCGGGGGGGGCGATTTTTGGGCTGTGGTGGGGCACGTTGATCGTGTCGTTCGCCGCCACCACCGGCGCGACACTGGCGTTCTTGATGGCCCGGTACGTGCTGCGCGACGCGATCGAAGCGCGCTTTCGCAGCCGCTTGGCGGAGATCAACCAGGGAGTGACCAAAGACGGGGCGTTTTATTTGTTCACCCTCAGGCTGGTCCCGTTGGTGCCGTTTTTTGTGATCAACCTGGTCATGGGATTGACGCAAATGACCACGCGCACTTTCTACTGGGTGAGCCAAGTGGGCATGCTGGCAGGCACCGCGGTCTATGTGAACGCAGGCACCCAACTGGCGCAGCTGGAGTCGTTGCGCGGCATATTGAGCCCCGGCTTGATCGGTTCGTTCGCGCTGTTGGGTCTGTTCCCTTTGGTGGCGCGCCGGGCGCTGGCGTGGGTTGCGGGCCGTCAGGTTTACGCCCCGTGGGCGGCCGAGCGGCCCAAACGCTTTGACCGCAACCTGATCGTGATTGGCGCGGGCGCGGGTGGCCTGGTGACGGCCTACATCGCGGCGGCCGTCAAAGCCAAGGTCACGCTGGTGGAAGCGCACAAGATGGGCGGTGACTGCCTCAACTACGGCTGCGTGCCCAGCAAAGCGTTGATCAAAAGCGCCAAGCTGGCCCATCAGATTCGGCACGGGGCGCCACACGGGCTCACCAACGGCACGCCCAATTTCAACTTCCGGGCCTTGATGCAGCGGGTGAATGACGTGGTGGCGGCCATCGCACCGCACGACAGCGTGGCGCGCTACACAGAGCTTGGTGTCGATGTGGTGCAGGGCCACGCCCGATTGGTCAACCCATGGACCGTGGACATCACCCTCAACGACCCGGCACCCGGTCAGGCCAAGGTGCAGCGCCTGACGGCCCGCAGCATCGTGATCGCGGCAGGAGCCGAGCCGTTGGTACCGCCCTTGCCAGGGTTGGACGAGGTGGGCTACCTCACCAGCGACACGCTGTGGGAAGCGCTGTCCCGGCTGTATGAACTGCCGCAGCGGATGGTCGTGTTGGGCGGCGGGCCGATCGGTTGCGAGCTGTCTCAGGCCTTTGCACGGCTGGGGGCGCAAGTGACCCAGGTGGAAATGGCCCCGCGCCTGATGCTGCGCGAAGACGAGGACGCCGCCGAATGCGTGCACCGCTCACTGAGCGCCGACGGCGTGCAGGTGTTGACTGGCCACCAGGCACTTCGCTGCGAGCGCGTGGGCGACTCGAAGTGGCTGGTAATGGCGCACCAGGGAGAAGAAAAACGCATCGAGTTCGACGCCCTGGTCTGCGCGGTCGGCCGCCGGGCCCGCCTCACCGGCTACGGCCTGGAAGCGTTAGGCATACCCACCCAGCGAACGGTCGAGACCAACGAGTACCTCCAGACCGTGTACCCCAACATCTACGCGGCCGGTGACGTGGCGGGCCCCTACCAGTTCACCCACACCGCCGCACACCAGGCTTGGTATGCGGCGGTCAACGCCCTGTTTGGCGAGTTCAAGCGTTTCAAGGCCGACTATTCGGTGGTACCGTGGGCCACCTTCACCGACCCGGAGGTGGCACGGGTTGGTCTCAACGAACAAGAAGCGCGGGACAAAGGCGTTGACTTTGAGGTCACCCATTACGGCATCGACGACCTGGACCGCGCGATCGCCGACGGCAACGCCCACGGCTTTGTGAAGGTGCTCACCGTGCCCGGCAAAGACACCATCCTGGGCGTCACCATCGTGGGCGAACACGCGGGCGACCTGCTCGCCGAATATGTACTGGCCATGAAACACGGCCTGGGCCTGAACCGGATTTTGGGCACCATCCACACCTACCCCACGTTGTCTGAGGCGAACAAGTACGCCGCTGGCGAATGGAAACGCGCGCACGCACCGGAACGCCTGCTGGCGTGGGTTCGCCGCTACCACGAATGGAAACGAGGTTGAACATGACCACTCGACGACACGCATTGATGGCCATGGCTGTGCTGCCCGCAAGCGGCTGGCTGCAGTGCGCCAGCGCCCAAGCCGCCACCCACCATGACCATGCTTACACCCGCTGGGACAGCATGCTCAAAAAACACGTCAAGTGGCTGCCAGACAACCACCAAAGCCGGGTGGCCTACGCCGGTTTTCAAGCCGACCGCGAAGAACTCAAGGCCGTGCTGGGCGCGCTGAGCGCGGTGACCCAGGCCAGTTTTGACGCCTGGAGCCGGGAACAGCAAATGGCGTTCTTGATCAACGCATACAACGCGTTCACCATCGAGCTGGTACTGACACGCTACCCCGACCTTCGGTCTATCAAAGACCTCGGCTCGTTCGTGCAGTCGGCCTGGAAGAAAAAGTTCTTCTCGCTGCTCGGTGAGCCCCGCCACCTGGACTGGATAGAGCACGAGCAGTTGCGCCCGCGCTACGCCGACCCCCGGGTGCACACGGCCATCGTGTGCGCCAGCATCGGTTGCCCAGCGCTTCGGCCCGAGGCCTTCACCGCGCCCCGGCTGGACGCACAACTGGAAGACGGCATGACCCGGTTCCTGGGCGACCGAACCCGCAACCGCTACCAAAATGGCCAGCTGGAAGTGAGCCAGATCTTCAAGTGGTTCCGAGAGGACTTTGAGAAGGGTCATAAAGGCTTTCGCACGGTGCAAGATGTGTTCGCGCGGTATGCAAGCCAGCTCACGCCGCTGCCCGAAGGCCAAGCTGCGCTGAAAGCCAAAACGGTGCCAATCGGCTACCTCGGCTACGACTGGGCGCTCAACGACCTGGGCCGATGACGGCACGGCAACCGGAGCATGGCGCACAGCCGAAGCCCGCCACTCGTGCGGCGGGGCGCCGCCTCGACGCTTGCCGGCAAAATACGGCCACATGCGGCCCTTTCCCCATCGAATGCTTTGTCCTCTTGCGCCGATGCCACGCCTCAGCAAGCCCACCGCCTGGCGTCCTGAGCACGATCGGCAAACATGACCGACGCTGAACCGTTTGACCTGCTGCTGCTCGGTGCCGGGCATGCGCACCTGCACGTGCTGGAGAAGCTGTCGGCGCTGCCGCGAGACGAGCGGTCGCGCTGGCTCGTGGCTTTGGTCACACCGCATTCGGTCGCGCTGTACCCCAACATGCTGCCAGGCTTCGTGGCCGGGCATTACGACGCCGACGCCTGCACCATCGGCCTGCATCGGCTGATTGAGCAAAGTGGCGTGCAGCTGCTCAGCGCCCGCGCGATGGACGTGGACGCCAGCGCCCGCACGGTGAAGGTATACGGCACCCAAAGCGGGCAGGCCGACGTTCGCTACCGGCTGCTCAGTGTCAACACCGGCGGCGTGATCGACCGCGTGCAGCTTGAAAACCGAATCCCGGGGGTGACCGAACACGGCCACTTTCTGCGCCCGATCGAATCGTTCTTTCCGCTGTGGCAACGGATCGAGGCGCAGATTGGCGACGCCGAGCGCCAACTGGCGGTGATTGGTGGCGGCGCGGCGGGCGTAGAGATGGCCCTCGCCATGCGGCAGCGCTGGCCGCAATGCGGGGTCCACCTGCTGACCGGTGGCGATCCCCCGCTGTCCGACCGACCGCGCCGTGTGCAACGCAAGGCCCAGGCGGTCTTGGAACGGTGCCGGGTGGTGGTGCACCCGATGGCGTGCACCGGCCTCAGCGCCACCCACTTCACCCTGAGCGACGACACGACCCACCTCTGCGATGTCGCGCTGATCGCCGTTGGCAGCCAGGCGCCACGCTGGCTGGCGCGCTCCGGGCTGACGCTCGACGGCCGAGGCTTTCTGGCGGTGAACGTGTACCAGCAGAGCCTGAGCCACCCAGAGGTGTTTGCCGCAGGAGACATCGCCAGCCGCGTGGACGGCGCGTACCCACGCAGCGGCACCTACGCGGCTCTGGCAGGGGGGCCGCTGGCCAGCAACTTGGTGTCTGCACTCAAGGGGCATACCATGACCCCCTACACGCCACCGCCACGCACCACGGGTTGGCTGTCCTGCGGGGACCAGCGGGCCTTGGTCACCTGGGGCCCCTGGCATTGGGAAGGCCCGTGGGCGTGGCGTCGCAAGGACAAACTCGACCGGGCCTTCGTGGTGCGCTTTCGGTAGTGGGCGGTCGGCCCCACTGCCACGCGCTGTTTTTACGGACTTTAAGACGATTGCCTGCCGGTGGGAAGAACCATCCTCCCTATCGACTTGTGAATCGTCGGCAGGTAGTGGTCTGGCGGTTGGCCGGAATCAGGTCACATCGTCAGGACAGGTGGGCGTTCGGGGCCAGATCCAACTTTGTTTCAGTACAGATGTAATAACGTTTTACTTGGGCGCTTGGCGGCCGTTGCGGATGAACGCCACAAACGCCGATAACTCGGCCTGGCCCTCGGGCGTGGCGAAATGCGACTTGCCTTCTGCGGTGAAATATGCCGACAGCGCGGTCGCCAAATCGCCGCCATTGTCCAATTGTTTGAAATTTTTGGGCACGTAAGCTGGCAACTTTTGACCCTTGGTGTAGCGACTGGGCGCACCCGCGCCTTTGTTCAATTTCACCTGGATCAACACCACACCCGCCCTTTTCTCTGCGACGGCTGCTCGGCCCTTCCCCCTGCGGCCAATGCGGCCAGAGACACCGACCGCGTCGGGTGCAGCCAGCTTGCGCAACTCGGATGCCGAAAACAGCTCATGGGCCTGGATTTGGAATCTTTCCAAATCGGCGCGGATGCGCTGCAACACCGAATCCCGCTCGGACGCCAACTTTTGCGCACTCAAGACCAAGCCGTTCAATTCTTTTTGTTCGTCGGCGCTGATTTCGAAACTGGCCAGACGAGATTGCAAATGTTTGAAACGGTCTTGTTCAGCAGGCGTGAGAAATTTCAGCATGGTGGGCCTTTGTGTAATTAGAGACGATGAAATCACTGTAGCAATGTATCGTAAATGATTTCGTGGCAAGACCGCCTTCAAATCACCCCATGCGGTCACGGGATTGGAAATCATTTTTGGATGGCAATACAAACGGTCACATTCTCACAAAGTGCCGAAGCCGGCGTCGGCCCGACCCTGGGTGCGACACCCAACCCCGTCGCTGGCACTCTCCGGGAGAGAGTGCTAACATGGGATTCCATTGAGGAGATCCACATGACTTCTGTGAACTTTGGCACCACGACGTCCGCCCGCAACGGGTTGGCCGTTGCCAACCCATGGTCGCTTGTGCCACCGCTGGGCCACTTAGACGCGTACATCTCTGCGGTGAACCGGATGCCCATGCTCACCCAAGAGGAAGAGCACCGCTACGCCCAGCAACTCAAAGACCACAACGACCTTGAGGCCGCAGGCAAGCTGGTGTTGTCGCACCTTCGGCTGGTGGTGTCGGTGTCGCGACAATATTTGGGCTACGGCCTGCCCCATGGCGACTTGATCCAAGAGGGCAACGTGGGCTTGATGAAGGCGGTGAAGCGGTTCGACCCAGACCATGGCGTCCGCTTGGTCAGCTACGCGCTGCACTGGATCAAGGCGGAGATCCACGAATACATTCTGAAAAATTGGCGCATGGTCAAAGTGGCCACCACCAAAGCCCAGCGCAAGTTGTTCTTCAACCTGCGCTCGATGAAGCAGGGCATGAAGCAAGACGCGATGGCGCTGGACGACGCCGCCTCCCACCGAGACACGCTGAGCGAGCACGAGGTGGACACCATGGCCGAGCGCCTGAACGTCAAGCGCGAAGACGTGCTGGAGATGCAGACCCGCATGGCGGGGGGGGACGTGCTGCTCGACCCCAGCCCGTCGGACGATGGCGAGGAAGCCTTTGGCCCCATCGCCTATTTGGCCGATGTGAGCCACGAGCCCACCGCCATGATCGAATCTCACCAGCGCGATCGGTTGGCGTCCGACGGCATCGCCGCGGCCTTGGAAGAACTTCAGCCGCGGGAGCGCCGCATTGTGGAAGAGCGTTGGCTCAAGGTGAATGACAACGGCTCGGGCGGCATGACGCTGCACGAACTGGCCGAGGTGTATGGCGTGAGCGCCGAACGCATCCGGCAAATTGAGGTCGCGGCCATGAAGAAAATGCGCAAAACGCTGGCCGCCTTCGCCTGAACGTCACGCGCTGGAATTCCCTACCCGGTACGACAGTGGCCGGGCTTTCTACTCGTTTACCCACCTCAGACTGCTCGAACCAAGCTTTCAGCGACCATCCGGCCTTCAGCCCTCGCCGGATCGAGTGAAACTGCTATTTATTCAATAGCAAATAAAACGTTTCAAGCGCTCAAGACGCCTGTTTCAGCAAAGCCCGAATGTCGGCGGTGAGCGCAGGCACACCGGTGCCGTAGCGGGTGTACAGGCGCAAACGCCCTTGTGGGTCGTAGATGTAGCTGCCCGCCGAGTGGTCCATGGTGTAGCTGCCCGGCGTTTGGCCGTCCACCTTCTTGTAGTAGACCTTGTAATCCTTGGCGAGCGCGGGGAGTTGTTCGGTGGTGGCGCGCAAGGCCACAAAACTGGGGTCAAAGTTGCCCATGTAGGCCTTCAGCAGCTCTGGCGTGTCGCGCTCGGGATCGACGGTGATGAACACGCCCTGGAGTTTGTCGCCATCTGCGCCCAGTTGGCGCTTCACCTCGGCGAGTTCCGCCATGGTGGTGGGACACACGTCAGGACACTGGGTGAAACCAAAAAACACCACCACCACCTTGCCCTGAAAGTCCTTCAGGCTGCGTGGCTGACCGTTCGGGTCGGTCAACGCGAAGTCTTTCGCGTAGTTGGCCCCGGTGATGTCGATCGCGTTGAACGCGGGCGGCTTGGCGTCGCCACAGCCCGTCAGGCCCACCACAGACAGCAAGACGGTCAAACCAAGGGCAGCAAAGCGCGTGTTCATTCGGACGACTTTCAAACGGTCACCAGGTAATGGTCGATCAACAAAGCGGCGAACAGTAATGAGAGGTGGATCAGCGAGAACCGGAAGGTCTTGCGTGCCAGCTCGTCCGAGTAGTTCCGCCACAACGCCCAGGCATAAGCGCAAAACCCGGTGCTCAACACCAGCGCCGACACGAGGTATAGCCAACCACTCATCCGATAGATGAAAGGCAACATGCACGCAGCCAGCAAGATGAAGGTGTAGAGCAGCACCTGCAACCGGGTGAACTCGTTGCCATGCGTCACGGGCAGCATCGGCAGCCCCGATTTGCGGTAATCCTCCACGCGGTACAGCGCGAGCGCCCAAAAGTGCGGCGGCGTCCACAAAAAGATGATCAGGAACAGGATCAGGGCCTCGGGGCCCACTTCGCCGGTCATGGCGGCCCAGCCCAACACCGGCGGCATCGCGCCAGACGCCCCGCCGATCACGATGTTCTGCGGCGTCAAGGGCTTCAGGATCACGGTGTAGATCACGGCATAGCCGATGAAGGTGGCGAACGTGAGCCACATGGTCAACGGGTTGACCCACACGTAGAGCAGGTATGACCCAGCGGCACACAGTGCGGCCGAGAAGGCGAGTGCTTCGCGGTCGGTGAGTTCGCCTTTGGCGGTCGGTCGCCACGACGTGCGCTTCATGGTCGCGTCGATCCGCTTTTCCACCAGACAGTTGAAGGCCGCTGCGGCGCCTGCCACCAGCCAAATCCCCACGCAGGCGACGAGCGCTTGCCTAAGGTGCGGCCAGCCCGGAACGCCCGGCACGGCCAATACCATGCCGATCAGGGCACAGAACACAATGAGTTGGATGACACGCGGCTTGGTCAGCGCATTGAACTGGCGCCAACGCGAGGGCAGCCGGGACGGGACACTGGGCGACGCCGCAGCGGCCGGGGCATGGGGCGCGCTCATGCGTTGACCCGCTGCGGCTTGACCGCCAACACCACCCGAGGCTCGCTTTGCCGGGTGCTTGCCAGCGCGTGGGTCAGCACCACCACCATGGCGGCGGCACCGCCGGTATGGAGCACCGCGGCCAACAGGGGCCAGCCCAACACCACATTGCTCAGGCCTGTGGCAAATTGCAGCAGCACCAACAGGCCCAACCAGCGGGCATGGGCGCGCAGCGCGAAGGTGCTGGCCAGGCGCGCCACGAGCCACACCAACACCGCGATGACGCCGTATGCGGCCAGTCGGTGGGTGTAGTGGATGGCGGTGAGCGCTTGGAAAGTCAACGGTTCACCAAGACCGTTCATGCCCAGCTCGCGCCACAGAACGAAGCCTTCGGTGAAATTCATCGCAGGCCACCAGCTGCCCTGACAAGTGGGGAATTCGCTGCAGGCCAACACCGCGTAGTTGGTGCTGACCCACCCACCTAGCGCCACCTGCATCCAGACCAAACCCAGTGCCAGCGCCAGGCCGTGGCGAAGCTTGGACGGCACGCTCAGGCGCGTCGCCAGCGCGTCAGATTGGCCGTATCGCACGACCTGCACCGTCAGCAGCGAGAGGAGCACCAGCGCGCCCATCAAATGCAGGGTAACGATGGCGGGGAACAACTTCATGGTCACGGTCAACGCGCCAAAGGCGCCCTGCACACACACCCAAGCCAAGGTGAGTGCGGGCCACCAAGCGCTCACTGCGGGCGGTGTACCGCTTTGGGTCTGGTTCCGCCGCCGGTAGGCGTCCCACGCGCTGAGCAATGCCAGTGCCAGAATCATGCCACCGACACCGGTGGCCAGGTAGCGGTGCACCATTTCTATCCACGCCTTGCTGTGCGTGACGGGCCCGGTGGGCATGGTGGTTTGCGCCTCGGCGATTGCTTGCTTGGCACCGATGGGGCTCGCGCTGCCGTAGCAGCCGGGCCAGTCGGGGCAACCCAACCCCGAATCGGTCAGTCGGGTGAAGGCCCCGAACAGCACCAGATCAAAGGTAAAAAACAGGGTCAGCACAGTCAGTGCACGCAGCTTGTGCGCCATGCTGGCGCGCCGCTGTCGCAACCAAACCCACAGCAACGGGCCAGCGGCCAACAGCACGCCCATCAACATCAGGCGCAGCACCGGGGTGAGGTCCACCAAGCTTTGTTCGTCCATGGATGTGTCCTCAGCGACCGGGCACATCCCAAGCGCCGGACGCGCGCAACAGGCGGTCCAGATCGCGCTTGGCCTTGCCCGCCCCCTCAATGTCCAACTTGGCTGGAAAACGCATCATCCAGTTGCCCATGGGGTCGACCAGGTAGAGGTGGTTGGCCAGCGACTCGCCCGGCGCGGCTTGCAGCCATTGGGCCAGCCCCTTGGCGTCGACCCGCAACACTTGGGCCTGCTCCAGCGCAGGCAGCAGCTCGGGCGCCACCGGGCCGTCGTCCGTCACCAGCCAGACCCGATCAACCCGCTCTTTCTCCTTGCCCAGCGCTTCGCGCATCTGACGCTGAAGGTAAAGGTTTTGACTGCACACCGTGTCGCATGCCGAGGGCATGGCCGCCACCAGCAGCCACTGCTTGCGCAGGCTTTGCAGGCCGATCGCCTGGCCGTCGAGGCGATGCGCCACCAGTTCTGGCATGGGGCGTTGCGGTTCAATGAGTTCGCCAAACACGCGCTGCCCCTGGGGCCGAATGACGTAGTACGTGAGGTAAGACGCGATCACCGGCGCCGCACACACCAAGAGCACCGCCAGCATTTTCCACCGACCCATGCTGGCGCGGCGTTGTGACCCGGCGTCTTGTCCGGGGTTGGGCAGGGAATGTACTGTCATCGCGAGCGGCTCGTCATGAGACATCGTGGCGTCGCCTTCTGGGTTGGATGAATTGGAACCAGGCATAAAGGCCGGCGATCAAGGCACTCAGGCCAAACCACTGGAAGGCGTAGCCGTGGTGCTTGTCAACGCCGGTGTTCACCACCGGCCAGTTGCGGGACAAACCATCTCTCGCGTCGTGAGCGAGTTCGATGGCGCTGAAGTCGGTCCATATGGGAAAGCGCTTTTCTGAAGCAAATTCCGTCAGGTCGATATTTTGACGTATCGAGCCGAGCGGAGCCCCCGCAAAGTCGTATAGCTTGGACGGAGGCGGGGCCATGCGCACCTGAACCGACACCTCACCAGAGGGGGTTTGGAGGTCGGGCAACCGATTGCGGTCGGTGAAGTGCCGCGGCACCCAGCCGCGCTGCACCATCACCGCCCGCTCGCTGCCGGTGAGCCGCAAAGGCGTCAGTACAAAAAAGCCTTGACGCGCGTCCATTTGCCGGTTGTCGAGAAAAATGGTGGCGTCGGCCAACCACACACCCCGCAGAGACGCGCGTCTGTGGACCACGCTGCGCAAACCGGTGTTGGCCAGCACATCGGCGTTGTCGAGCGGCGTCCGTGCCGATTGCGCATCGATCTCCGCCTGCAGCGCCTGCTTGGTGGCGGCGCGGCCCAGCTGCCACTGCCCCAGCGCCAGCGTGGTGCCCACACCCAACAGTGCGGCGAGCGTGACATACCAAAAGCGCGAACGCGCTGACCACAGATAATCACCCAATGACATATTTGTTCGCGATCGCTTTCGTTGCCATTCTGGCGAGCCTCGGCTCGGCGCTGTTTTTCATGATGAAAGATGGGCGCAACGGGAAAGCCAAGACCAGCCACATGGCCAGGGCATTGGCTTTTCGTGTCGGATTCTCCATCCTGTTGTTTGGTTGCATCTTGTTGGCTTGGAAGCTGGGATACATCCGCCCCACCGGGATTCCTGGCGGCGCTTGAACCGACACGTTTAGGGCCCTGCCGCAGCAACGCCTGTCCGAAAATACAAAGGCGCCTTTCGGCGCCTTTGTTTTGAGCGAAACGGCCCTGCTCAGTTGGACGAAATCAGGTCCAGTACACGAGAACGTACAAACCCAGCCAGACGACGTCGACGAAGTGCCAGTACCAGGCGGCGCCTTCAAAGCCGAAGTGCTGTTCGGCCGAAAAATGGCCTTTCATCAAGCGGAATGTGATGAACAACAGCATCAACATGCCGACAAAAACGTGGAAGCCGTGGAAGCCGGTCAACATGTAAAAAGTGGACCCGTACACCCCAGAACTGAGCTTGAGGTTGAGGTCAGAGTAAGCATGTGCGTACTCGTAGCCTTGTACGAACAAAAACACCACGCCGAGCAGCACAGTCAACCACATGAAGGCAATGGTCTTGCCGCGCTGGTTCTCACGCAGCGCGTGGTGCGCCACGGTCAACGTGACGCCCGACGTCAACAGCAATGCCGTGTTGATGGTCGGCAGCCAGAACGGGCCCATTGTGGTGAATGGCTCAATGATGCCCGCGGGCGATGCGGTGGCACCCGCAGCGGTGCTCGGCCACAGCGCCTTGAAGTCGGGCCACAACAGCGTGTTTTCCAAGCTGCCCAGGGATGGCACGGAATGGGAACGTGCCCACCACAAGGCAGCAAAGAAGGCGCCGAAAAACATCACCTCTGAAAAGATGAACCAGCTCATGCTCCAACGGAACGACAGGTCGATCTTGTAGCCGTACAGGCCCTGGTTGTTTTCGCTCACGGCGTCGCGGAACCACTGGAACAGCACCGTGCCCCACCACGCCAAGCCAAAGGCCACGGAATACGCGCCCCAACTTTCACCATTGATCCATTGGCCTGCGCCCAGTATCACAAAAAACAAGCCAATGGCCGCCATCACTGGGTGCCGCGACGGGCCGGGCACAAAGTAGTACGGCGTCGTGCCGGTGTGGGTGGAAGAACTCATTTCTGCTCCTGCAAAACTGTCAATCTCGATATTTTCGCCGATCGGGCCGACGCCAAACTGTCAAATCACCGAACCACCCAATGCACCAGCGCAATCAGGCCCGCCACAAGCACCCCGCAGGCCAATAATCCCACGGCGATGAGGTGCAGTGGGTTCAACTTGGCCACATCGTCTTCGTAATCTTTGCTCCGGCGCACGCCAAAGAAAGACCAACCCACTGCCTTGACGGTTCCCCAAAGGGAGCCACGCCGATGGTGTGCTGGTTCCGTGCCCCCTGGGTGGCTCACGTTGAGGGACCCGTTGTTTGGGGAGAGGCGGCTGTAGAGGGTGCGGGAGGAGTTTTACCACCCACCTCAAAAAATGTGTACGACAACGTGATGGTGCTGACGTCCTTGGACAGCTTGGGGTCGATCACAAAAGCGACCGGCCATTCCTTCTTCTCACCTGGCTCCAGGGTGTACTGATTGAAACAGAAACACTCCAGTTTGTTGAAGTGCGCCATGGCTTGTCTGGGAGCGTAACTTGGGATGGCTTGGGCAGCCATCCGGCGGTTTTGTACGTTCTGAAATTCGTACATCACCGTGGCCAGTTCCCCGGGGTGAACTTGCATGGACCGAGCGGCAGGCTTGAACTCCCATGGCCCACGCGCATTGGCATCGAACACCACCGTGATGGTGCGGCTTTTGTCAACTTGGGAGTTGGCGGGTTTGGCGCTGCGTTGGCCCGTCAACTCTTTCTCGGCCAAGGCCAAGATGTTGATGCCGGTCACCTCGCAAATGGCTTGGTACAGAGGCACCAGTCCATAACCAAAGGCAAACATGCCGAGCGCGACCACGCCCAGCTTTCGCAGCATCTTCACATTCTCAAGGCGCAGACCCATGGCAATGAACCGATTGAACGTCAACGACCCAGCAACATGACCTTGGCAAAGAAGCCGAGCAAAAACACAACCACGACCGACAACAGGATGAGTGCGGTTCGCACGTTGCTTTTCTTTTGCTCAGGCGTCAGTGACATGGTGGCTCTCAGGCAACGATCTTGGTGGCCGCAGCGTTGAGCTTGGGCGGGTTCTCAAAGGTGTGGAATGGCGCAGGAGACGGCACTTCCCACTCCAGACCCTCTGCCGCTTCCCAGGGGCGCTGTGACGCTTTCTCACCCTTGCCCAGCATGGTGGGCAACACAATGAACAGGAAGAAGTACACCTGGGCCAAACCGAAGGCGAACGCACCCACCGATGCAATGGCGTTGAAATCGGCGAACTGCATTGGGTAGTCGGCGTAGCGACGTGGCATGCCGGCGAGCCCCAAAAAGTGCATGGGGAAGAAGGTCACGTTGAACGCGATCAGGGACCACCAGAAGTGGATCTTGCCGCGGGTTTCGTTGTACATCACCCCGGTCCACTTCGGCGACCAATAGTAGTAACCGGCGAAGAGCGCGTACAGCGAACCCGCCACCAGCACATAGTGGAAGTGGGCCACCACGTAGTAAGTGTCTTGCAGTTGGAGGTCGATCGGTGCCATGGACAAGATCAAACCAGTGAAACCGCCCAGCGTGAACACAAAGATGAAACCGACGGCAAACAGCATAGGCGTCTCAAAAGTCATGGACCCCTTCCACATGGTCGCGATCCAGTTGAACACCTTCACGCCGGTGGGCACCGAAATCAACATGGTGGCGTACATGAAAAACAGCTGGCCGGTCACAGGCATGCCGGTCGTGTACATGTGGTGGGCCCACACAACGAACGACAGAATGGCGATTGACGCGGTGGCGTACACCATAGAGGCGTAGCCGAACAGCTTCTTGCGCGAGAAGGCGGGCACGATTTGGCTGATGATGCCGAATGCCGGCAAGATCATGATGTACACCTCTGGGTGACCAAAGAACCAGAAGATGTGCTGGAACATGATGGGGTCACCACCACCTGCTGGATTAAAGAAGGTCGTGCCGAAGTGGCGGTCCGTCAGCGTCATGGTGATCGCACCGGCCAACACAGGCATCACAGCGATCAACAGGTACGCGGTGATCAGCCAAGTCCAGCAGAACATCGGCATCTTCATCAGCGTCATGCCGGGCGCGCGCATGTTGAGGATGGTCACGATGATGTTTATCGAACCCATGATCGACGACGCGCCCAGGATGTGCAGGGCGAAAATACCAGCGTCCATCGACGGGCCCATTTGCAGCGACAGCGGGGCGTAAATCGTCCAACCGCCGGCAGGTGCGCCGCCAGGCATGAAGAAGGAGGCAGCCAGCATGATCGCCGCGGGAATCATCAGCCAGAAGCTGAAGTTGTTCATCCGCGCGAAGGCCATGTCACTGGCCCCGATTTGCAGTGGCAGCATCCAGTTCGCGAAACCCACGAAGGCCGGCATGATGGCGCCGAACACCATGATCAACCCGTGCATCGTGGTCAGCGAGTTGAACAGCTCCGGGTTGACCAGTTGCAAGCCGGGCTGGAACAGCTCGGCGCGGATGCCCAGGGCCAAAACGCCACCGAACATGAACATCGCGAAACTGAACAGCAAATACAGCGTGCCGATGTCTTTGTGGTTGGTGGCGTAAACCCACCGCCGCCAGCCGCTGGGGGCATGGTGGTCGTCGTGCGCATGGTCGTGATGGTCAAGAACTGCACTCATCTTGGTTTCCTTGTGAATACTCTGGCGATCGGTCTGCAGACGGGTTACTTGCGGGCCGCCAAAATCTCGGCGGGCTGAACCACTTGGCCGGTTTTGTTGGACCAGCTGTTCTTCGTGTAGGTGATCACGGCAGCGATCTCGGTATCGCTCAATTGCTTCCAGGCGGGCATGGAACCGTTGCCCTGACCATTCAGCAGCACCTGAATTTGCTTGGACTTGTCGGCGTCGAGCACCAAAGCCGCACCGTCCAATGCCTTGATCGGGCCTGCGCCTTTGCCGTTGGCCTGGTGACACGCCGCGCAGTTGGAGGCATACACTTTTTCTCCGCGCGCCACGCTGTCTGCCAGGGTCCAGACCTTGTTCGGGTCGTCGGCCTTGGCGGCCATCTTGGCTTTCTCGGCCTTGACCCACTGGGTGTAATCCTCGGCGCTCACCACCTTCACATGGATGGGCATGTAGGCGTGCTCTTTGCCACACAGTTCGGCGCACTGACCGTAGTAATCGCCCACCTTCTCGGCACGGAACCAGGTGTCGCGCACGAAGCCAGGAATCGCGTCTTGCTTGATGCCGAAGGCCGGGACCATGAACGCGTGGATCACGTCGTTGGCGGTGGTGATCACACGGATCTTTTTGCCCACGGGCACCACCAACGGGTTGTCGACCTTCAGCAAGTAGTTGTCCACCGACTCGCCCTTGGCGGGGCCACCACTGTTGGACATCACACGCTGGGCGTTGTCGAGCGTGGAAATGAAACCAATCCCTTCGCCCTCACCCGCGATGTAATCGTAGCCCCACTTCCACTGGTAACCGGTGGTTTTGACCGTGAGGTCGGCGTTGGTGGTGTCTTTGGAAGCCACCAGCACTTTGGTGGCGGGCAGCGCCATCAGGATCACGATGATGAAAGGCACCACCGTCCAAGCGATCTCGACCTTGACGGACTCGTGAAAATTGGCGGGCTTGTGCCCGACCGATTTGCGGTGCTTCCAGATGGAATAGAACATCACCCCGAACACGCCCACAAAGATCACCGAACAGATGATCAACATGAACCAGTGCAGCCAAGCCTGCTCTTCAGCGATTTTGGTGACGGCGGGGTGCAGGTTGAGCTGGTTGACGGCAGGGCCACCAGGCAAGCTGTTCACCGCATGGGCGACCGTGCTGGCGCCTGCGGCCACCAAAGCCATGACGCGAGCGGCCATGGCGCCGGGTGAATGTGTTCGTGTCTGGATGCTGCTCATCGTGTTCACTTCAAATCGCCTTTACAAAACACCAAATCCTTTGGGCACACCGTGCGCCGGTCAAGCGCCCCTGAGCGCCAACCGGAGTTCGCGGGCCAACGCCGGCCGCAACTCAGGTCGCAAAAAACGGCCCACCTCGATCTTCCGGCCATTGCCCGACAGCTCAATCAGCGAGCGGTCACCATCGCGCGGCTCGACCCGAACCCAATCCCGATTGAACTCGGCCCGCTCAAGGCGCCCGGCTTTCTCAAGCTCCACCACCAACCGCCCCTCGTGCAAGACGATGTTCTCGCCGTCGCTGACGTGGCGACCATACACAATGAACGCGGTCCACAGGGCCAGCAGTTCAATGCAGGCAAATGGCAGCACCAAGACGGCGCCGTGGTACCAGAAGTAGCCCGCGATCAACATCGACACCGCGCTCAAAGACGCAAACAACGCCGCCAGCTGGGCCGGAGACACCGAACAATTGCGTTTCAGGCGCCAATGGACGCCCTGGGCGGTGACGGTGGCGAAGCGAAAAACGGGGTTTGACACAACACATCACTCGGAAGGCGTCGCTCGGTGGCCTTGCGGCGGGTCGGTGAGCGGCCAGCGCTGCGGGAAAATGCCCGCCAGTTCAAAACATTGCAAATTGTAGCCGCGTCACAGGCCGATTCCAGGGGGTGTGGCGCCGATGCAAACCATTTCAAAGCAATCGACTCGGCTACTCGTCCGCTGGCCCCTGGCCGCGACGCAAGCTGGCGCGCAACTGGTCAAGCGGCACGTGCTGCTCCCCGCGCGGGCGGCGCGGCTCGGCTTTCAATGCGTGCCCGTATATGACCTCGAAAGTGAGCGCCAACGGCGGCGCACCGCCTGCGTCGGCCGGAGCTGAGCGCGGCATGTGCTCAGAAAGCGCCACCACCAGCCGTTCGCGCCAGCCCCGCCCGCGGGTGACCGCGTCGCGGCCACGGTGCAGGTTGCGGCCCAGGGCGCGCAGGTCGGCCAGCAAGGGTTCCGGGCTGGAGTAGGTCAGGGTGATGCGCTCCATGTCCATCACTGGCTCGGCGAAACCATGCTGTACCAACATGTCGCCCCAGTCGTGCATGTCGGTGAAGTCGTGGCTAGGCGGCCCCCAACCCATGGCGGCGTACACCGAACGCAGCTCCCGAAGCGAGTCGGGCCCGAGGCACGACAGCATCAGAAAGCCACCGGTCGCCAGCAACTGCTGCCACCGCGACATGCAAGCAGCGGGATCGGCCATCGTGTGCAATGCCATGTTGGCCCACACCATGTCGACGCCACCGTCTCGAGGCGACCCGAACACCGGCGCGCCTTGCCGCCAGCGGCGGGGCCGCCACCACGGGTCGCAGAGGTGCTCGGTGGCCGCACGCACGCGGGTGAGGCTGGTTTCCAGCACGTGGCGGCGGGCCTGGGGGTAGCGCTGGGCGAGTTGCTGGTGGGCAGCAACACCGCCGTTGACGGGCCGCCAATCCAGCCAGGCCGACGGCTGCAGCTTGATCCAGTCCAAACGCTCGGCCATGCGGCGTGCCACTTCTTCATGCAACCAGGCGACCTGATCGGGCAGGGCGGCGTCCCAGCGGGCGGCTGCGTTGGGGTCGATGGTGGGGGGCAGCGCAGCGGGCATGGTCGCCGAGTATATTGAGCCATGCTGCGCCGGATGCTCACCCCGTTGCGACTGCCCAGCCAATGCCTGGTGTGCCACCGGTGGCCCGCCGAGCCCGTGTGCGCGCCTTGCGTGACCCGTTTCGCCCGCGCCCGCTGGCGTTGTGAGCGCTGCGCCTTGCCGGTGCCCGACGGCGTGGCGCGTTGCGGCGCTTGCGTGGCCCGGCCACCGCCTCTGGACCGGTGCATGGCGGCGGTGGACTACGCTTTTCCTTGGTCGCCGCTGCTGTCCCGGCTGAAGTTCGCCCCGGACCCAGGCTTGGCCGCACCCCTGGCCGCCTTGTGGGGCGCCCTGCCCGATGCACCTGCCTTGGTCAATGCCGCCGATTGGGTGCTGCCCATGCCACTGGCCCCGCAGCGGCTGGCGGAACGGGGGTTCAACCAGTCGCTGATGCTGGCGCGGGCGCTGCCTGGGTTGGCAAACGCCAAGCTGAAGGCCGAGTGGCTGTGGCGCCCAGTGCAGCGAGCGCCGCAGAGCGCGCTGTCGCGCGAAGACCGCTTGCGCAACATGGCCGGGGTGTTCGCCGTGCGGCCCGAGGCCCGTGAACGGCTGAGCGGCACCACCGTGCTGCTGGTGGACGACGTGATGACGACTGGCGCATCGGTCTACGCAGCGGCCGACGCGCTGCGGCGGGCGGGTGTGGCGCGGGTCACGGCGCTGGTGGTGGCGCGCACGCCCTGACCCGGCCCAAGCATGCCAGCGACAATGGGGGCATGTTCAACATCGTCCTGGTCGAACCACAAATCCCGCCAAACACGGGCAACGTGATCCGTTTGGCGGCCAACACTGGTTGCGCGCTGCATTTGGTGGAGCCGCTGGGGTTCTCGTTTGAAGACAAACACATGGTGCGCGCCGGGCTGGACTACCACGAGTACGCCGACATCCGCCGCCACGCCGATTGGTCGGCGTTCGTGGCGACGGCCCAACCGGCGCCCGAACGGGTGTTCGCCATGACCACCCAGGGCAGCCAGCCGCTGCACCAGGTGGCGTTCCAGGCGGGGGACTGGCTGGTGTTCGGCTCCGAAACCTCAGGCCTGGCCCCTGCCCTGCGCGACAGCTTTCCGCTGCCGCAGCGTTTGCGGTTGCCCATGCGGCCTGGCCAACGCAGTTTGAACCTGTCCAACGCAGTGGCGGTGACGGTGTTTGAAGCCTGGCGCCAAAACGGCTTTGGCGGGGCTCGCTGACGTGTGACCCACCCAGCAAGTGCTACTGGATTCATAGCAATAAAGATAATTATGGCGTGGGCTAGGGCCGTTTTTTATCGCTAAGCAGTCCGAAGATGCCAAGCCGACCCGTTTTTTCAGGGATTCCGCGAGGCGCCGCCTGAGGCTCACACACGCCCGACCCACCTCGTCCCGCCGCATGGCTGCAACGCCGGGCCGCCCGCGCTGTCGCTACGGGTAACGCCGCACCACCGATTCGGCCACGCACACCGGCCGCTCCTGCCCCTCGCGGTACACGGTGACCCGCCACACCATTTGCAACCCTTGCCGGTCCACCGGCTCGCAGGCCTGCAGCACCAAACTGGCACGCAAGCGGCTGCCTGCGGGAACCGGCGCGGTGAAGCGCACCCTGTTGAGGCCACAGTTCACCCCCATCCCCGAGCCTGCGATCTCGAATGCGCTGTCCAGAAACTGGGGCAACAGCGACAGGGTCAAAAACCCGTGCGCAATGGTGCCGCCAAATGGACCGGCTTTGGCGCGCGCCTCGTCAACGTGGATCCACTGGTGGTCACCGGTGGCCTCCGCGAACCGTTGAATGGTCTGTTGCGTCACCGTGACCCAGCCGGTGCTCTCCACCGTCTGGCCGACGAAACCCTGGACCTCCGAGAGCGACGCAAAGCGCTTCATCGCGCGGGCTGGTCCAGCCAGGCGCAAATGCGGGCCCATTGCTCCAGGTCTTTCTGCACCCGGCCCGGGGCCACGTCGAACACGCTCAAACCGCGCGCGGCGAGGTGGACGTAGTTTTGCGTGTCGCGCAGATAACCCAGCACCGGCAGGCCCAAGCCCTCCACGAACTCGCGCAGCTTGTCAGCAGCGATGGTGCGCGCGTCCACCCGCATGCCCACGATGCCGATGTCCAAACCGTCTGCCTTTCGGCTGTCCGCCAGCCGGTCCAGAAAATCGCGGGTGGCAAAAATGTCGAACACGCTGGGCTGCAAGGGCACCACCAGTTTGTTGGCCAGCTTGACCACATCGTTGAAACGCCAGCCGTGCAAGCCACCGGGGGTGTCCAGCACCACGTGGGTGGTGCCCTTGGGCGGTTTGACGATCAGGTCGGGCGACACCGACCAGGTGCTGATGGGTCGCGCCGCCTCGGGCCGGAGATCCAGCCACAAACGGGACGACTGCTGTCGATCCACATCGCCGAGCATGGCGGCGTGACCGCGCGACGCGTAATAGCCCGCGATGTTGGTGGCCAGGGTCGACTTCCCGACGCCACCTTTGGGATTGGCAACCACCACCACCGGCATACCCGCTCCTTGCACCAGATGTTGAGGACAACGCGGTTGCATGTTAGCGCCATCTCTCGCCCCAACACAGCGGTGGCCGGGCGGTGACCGGGCGGCGGGTGAACGGGAACGCGGTGGGTGTGCCACAGCGCCGGGGCCTGGGTGCCGGGGCAGACGAACGCCCGCAACAGACGCACCGCACCCGCACGGCGGCCATGGCAGCCGCCGTCGGCGCAGCTTCAGTACGCTGGCGCGCCGACGGACAAACGGTCCGACTCAGAAGGCGGCCAGGGCGGTGCCGCCGCGACCGACGTTGAACACCGCAACGGCTTGCACCAATTGCTCTGCCTGGCTTTTCAGGCTTTCGGCCGCCGCCGCGCTTTGCTCCACCAGCGCCGCATTCTGTTGGGTGGCGCGATCCATTTGGCTCACCGCCACGCCGACCTGCTGAACGCCATTGCTCTGCTCGGAACTGGCCGATGAGATCTCGGCCACGATCTCGCTCACCCGCTGGATGGAGCCGACGATCTCGTCCATCGTTTTGCCCGCCTGGTCCACCAGCGCAGTGCCCTGGGTCACCTGCTCCACGCTGCGGCCAATCAGTGCCTTGATTTCCTTGGCCGCCTCGGCGCTGCGTTGTGCCAAGTTGCGCACCTCCGAGGCCACCACCGCAAAACCACGGCCCTGTTCGCCCGCCCGCGCCGCCTCCACCGCCGCGTTCAAGGCGAGGATATTGGTCTGGAAGGCGATGCCATCGATCACGCTGATGATGTCCCCGATCTTGCGGCTGCTGTCGTGAATGCCCTGCATCGTGGCCACCACCTTGCCGACCACCTCGCCGCCCTGTGCCGCCACCGCCGAGGCGCCCTGCGCCAACCGGTTGGCCTGCAACGCGCTGTCAGCGTTGTGGCTCACCGTGGTGCCCAACTGCTCCATGGTGGCCGCGGTTTCCTGCAAGGCGCTGGCCTGTTGCTCGGTGCGCTTGGACAGATCCTGGTTGCCCTGGGCGATTTCGGCGCTGGCGGTCGCCACGCTGTCGGCGTTGCCTTTGACGACGTTCACGATGCCCGCAAAACTGTGCTGCATGCGCTCCAGCGACTGCAGCAGCTGCCGCATTTCATCGTTGCCCGCCGTCTCGATCGCCGAGGTCAGGTCCCCATGCGCCAGCCGGTCTGCCACGGTCACTGCGTGGGCCATCGGCCGCGTCATGCGGCGCGCCAGCCACAGCGCCAGCACCATCATCGCCAGCGCGGCCGAAATCAGCGCGAAGGCGATCGACTGGCGCGTCGTTGCCACGCTGGATTCCGCCTCTGCGTTCAGGGCGGCACTGTTTTTCTCGATGTTCTCCGACAGCGCTGCCAGAGACTTTTCCAGGTCGCCGAACGCTTGTTGCAGCGCGGGCATGAGCTGCTCAGCGCCTCTGGGCTCCCCCTTGGCCGCCTGCAGCATGCTTTCAGCCACGCCGATGTAGCGCAGCACCTGGGGCTTGGCGCTCGCGAGCAGGCCACGGCTCTCGTCGCTCAGGTGCATGGCCTCCAGTTTGGCCAAGGACCCGCTCAGCAGCGCTTTGTGCTCCGTCAGGCTTTTGTCGGCCTCGTCCACGCTGGCAGCATCGCCCTTGATCACCCCGAACAGGGCCACCTGCACGTCACCACGGATCGCGTCGTGCATCATGTCCGCTTCTTGGCTGGCTTGCAGCGCCTGCCCGCCTTCAATCGCGTGCTCCACCGCGTGCCCGAGGCTCGACGAGGCGATCAGACCGATGCCGCCCACCAGGGTGGCTAACGCAACCCCTGCCAAACTGAACGCCAGGATTTGATTGCGCAGTTTCACTGTCGTTTCCTTGTGCTTTTTGCCGTGGTCGGGACACCGCCCCGGCACCTGCCGGACAGTCCCTGGTAGGACAGTTTTCGGTGGGCCGGGGCGGAACTTGAGTGGCACGGTCTGTCAGTACCGGCGGCCCCAGCGGCACCACCGGGCCCATGGTTCCGTGCCCAGTCGGGCGTACCACCCCTCCACCGGGGGGCGGTCAACCCCAGACTGGCCCCAGCACCCGCCAGGCCCCCCCGGCAGCGGCGCAGGCCGCAATCGTAGGCACCACGCCCCACCGAAAGCGCCACAGCGCCAACGCCGCGCCCAGCAAGATCACGGCCGACGCGGCATCGAACGGACCGCGCCAGCCTGCAGGCCACAGCACGTGGTGCGCGAAGTACAGCGCAAGGTCCAGGATCACCCCCACCACGGCCGCGCCAATGGCGGTCAGCGGCGCGGTGAAGCCCAACCGGCCATGGGTGCTTTCCACCAGCGGCCCGCCCGCCAGAATGAAAATGAACGAGGGTAAGAACGTGAAGTAGGTCACCACACACGCCCCCAGCACCGCGCCAGACAGCAACGCGTCGGGCCCCAGCACCTGCTGGCCCCAGGCGCCCACGAAGCCGACGAACGCCACCACCATGATGAGCGGGCCGGGCGTGGTCTCGCCGAGCGCCAAACCGGCCATCATTTGCGGGGCGGTCAGCCACTGGAAGTGGTCCACCGCCCCCTGGTGCACGTAAGGCAGAACGGCATAGGCCCCGCCAAAGGTCAACCAGGCCGCCTTGGTGAAAAACCACCCCATTTGCGCCAGCGTGCTGTGCCAGCCTTGCCACCCCACCAAAGCGCCGAGGGCCACGGCCCAAAGGCCCAGGCCCCAGGCCAGCACCACCGCCAACCGACGGCGTGAAAACCGCGCATGGACGGGGGGTGGGGTGTTGTCGTCGATCAGCGCCGGGCCATGGTGGGCGCTGTGGGCCGCAGGGCCGCCGCCGGGCGCGAACGCAGCCGGTGCCCAGCGCCCGCCCCAGTGCCCGATCAGGCCCGCGGCCAACACAATGGCCGGGAATGGCAGCCGTGCCACCGCCACCGCCACAAAGGCGCCCATCGCCACGCCCCACAGCCAGCGGTTCCGCAAGGTGCGCCGGCCCATGCGGTGGGCCGCGTGCAGCACCAAGGCCACCACCGCAGCCTGAAGGCCGTCGAACACGCCCGCCACCCAGGCCACGTCACCGAAACGCAGATACGCCCACGCCAGCGCGACCATGATGCCGAGCGATGGCAACACGAACAGCGCCCCCGCCGCGATGCCGCCCCAGGTGCGGTGCATGAGCCAGCCGAGGTAAGTGGCCAGTTGCTGCGCCTCGGGGCCGGGCAGCACCATGCAGTAGTTCAAGGCGTGCTGAAAACGCCGCTCGCTGAGCCAGCGTCGCCGCTCCACCAGCTCGTGGTGCATCAGGGCGATTTGCCCCGCTGGGCCGCCGAAGCCAATGAACCCCAGCTTGAACCAGAAGGCCAAGGCCTCGCGCCAACCCGGCACGGTCGGCCGCACGGCCGCCTGCAGCGGGCTGCTTTCCGGCGCCGGGTCTTTCATGGGGCTGGGGACGCGCATGGCCCTCATGGTAGCGGCGGGAAGCGGCAGCGTCGCAGAAGCGCAAGGCGGTGTCGTGGCCGTGACAGACCGGGGGCGGCCCTCATCTGAAAACGTGCAAAGTCAGAATTAAACTCATGCCCATCGCGGCCACCGGGCCGCCCATCCCCCACAGAAAGCGGTGTTCACATGAAACAACTCCAGGGCAAGGTCGTGGCCATTTCGGGCGCGGGTTCGGGCATCGGGCGCGCGCTGGCGCACGAGTTCGCGCGGCATGGCAGCCTGCTGTCATTGGCCGACATCCAACTCGATGCGGTGAACGACACCGCCGCCCAGCTGCGGGCGGTCGGCGCACAGGTGATCACCCACCGCGTGGACGTGGGCTCGCTGGCCGACGTGACCGCCTGGGCAGAGCAAACGCGGTCGCACTTTGGCCGCGTCAACGTGGTGGTCAACAACGCCGGTGTGGCGCTGTCGGGCACGGTGGGTGCGCTGTCCATCCAAGACTACGAGTGGATCATGCAAATCAATTTCTGGGGTGTGATCTACGGCACCAAGGTGTTTTTGCCGCACCTGGAAGCGTCGGGTGACGGCCACGTGATCAACATTTCCAGCGTGTTCGGACTGACCTCTCAGCCGCTGATGAGCGGCTACAACGCAAGCAAGTTCGCGGTGCGCGGGTTCACCGAATCGCTGCGGCAGGACCTGGAGTTGTCGCGGTCGTGCGTGTCGGCCACCTGCGTGCACCCGGGCGGCATCAAAACCAACATCGCCAAAACCGCAAGGGTGGACGCCAGCGTGGCCACGCTCACCGGCAAGAGCGCCGCCGATGCAACGCGTGAGTTCGAGATGAGCTTCATCACCACCCCGGCCAAGGCCGCGCGGGTGATCGTGGATGGCCTGCAGCGCAACCGGCGCCGGGTGCTGATCGGGCCTGACGCCCGCCTGTTCGACTGGTGCGCGCGCCTGATGCCCGCGCTGTACCAGCGGCTGTTCACGGCCGCTGTGCGTTGGCGCAGCCCCGGCGCCAAGGTCTGAACCACGGCAGACCAGCCCTCGAAGAAAAATGCGCAACTGCTATGATTTATGTAGCAATTGCGCTTTAATTGACGTGGGCTATTGGGCTTGAGAACCCGCCCCCACCGCCCAAATCACCTTGATTTGCGCTTGATTCGCCTTGATCCGCTTCTGAATCGCTCTTGATCGCCGAAAAAACCCGAATCGGCCCACACCCCACCCACACAGCCCAAAGCCGTTGGGCGCGGCGTCGGGGCCGGTGCACCGGCCCCGCCGGTCAGCCCAGCGTGTCGGCCCAGATGTTTTGCGCCCAGTTGTGGGCGTACACGCCTTCCAGTTCGGTGGGCCCGGCGGACACACCGCCCGACCCCGCCACGGTTTTGTAGGTTTTCTCGGCGGCGACGTACTCGTGCACCGAGGCCACGTGCACCACGTTTTTGGCGTCCACAAAGCTGTAGCAGGTGTTGTTCAACATGGGCTTGTCGATCAGTGGCAAGCCCAGCAGTTCGGCGACCACCGCTGCCGCCGCGACCTTGGCTTGCGAATTGGCCATGTGGCCTGACTTCGGCATGCCTGGGGCGAGCTGGATCGCGTCGCCAATCACGTGGATGTCTTTGGCCGCAGTGGATTCGAAGGTCTGGTAGTTCACGCCGACCCAGCGGCCATTGGAGTTGGCCAATCCGGTCTTGACCGCGATGGCGCCTGCGCGCATGGGCGGCAGGACGTTGATCACGTCGGCCTTCACATCGGCCTGCACGTCAAAGCGGATCAGCCCCGCGGCGGCGTCCACCCCGGTGGTTTTGTGCTGGCTGCGGTACTCGATGATGTCTTTGTACTGCTCGGCCCAGACCTTTTTGAACAGAGCGCCCTTGGAGGTCACGTCCTGGTTGGCGTCCAAGATGAGCACCTTGGACCTGGGCTTGGCCACCTTGAAGTAACTGGCCACCTGACAGGCGCGTTCGTAGGGGCCGGGCGGGCAGCGGTAAGGCGCCTCGGGAATCGTCAGCGCGTACACGCCGCCATCGGGCATGGCCTCCAGCTGCTGACGCAGGGCCACGGTTTCAGCGCCCGCCTTCCAGGCGTGGAGCACCTTACCGTCGGCGTGGGCTTTGGTCAGGCCCTCCACCTGGTCGAGGTTCAGCTCGATGCCAGGGGCCAAAATCAGTTTGTCGTAGGCGATGGTGTCGCCGCTGGCCAATGTGGCGGTCTTGGCCTTGGCGTCGATGGCGGTGACGAAGCCGTTGACCCGCTTCACGCCATGGCGTTTTTCCAGGCCGCTGTAAGGGCTGGTCACATCGGCCAGGGTCTTGCTGCCGCCCAGAATCAAGTTGGATATTGGGCAAGAGACAAACTCGCGGTTGGGCTCGACCAGCACCACCTCCACCCGCTGGTCAGACAGCAGGCGAACGTATTTGGCGGCCGTGGCACCGCCGTAGCCACCACCCACCACCAACACCCGGGCTTTGGACGGCACCCCGCTGGACGTGGCACAACCCGCAAGGCCACCCAAAGCACCCAAGGCCAACGTGGCGGATACAAAACTGCGTCTTTTCATGGCGATCACCTGGTCTGGTTCAGCGTTGGTTGGCGAAGTAAGCGGCCAGCTGGTCCAGCTGCTCGTCGGTGTAGCCCTTGGCGAGCTGGTGCATGACCGTGGCGGGCCGCTGCCCGGTCTTGAAGGCCCTGAGCTGGGTGCTGAGGTAGTCCTGCGTCAGGCCCACGAGTGAGCCCACCGCCGAACCGCTGACGGCCTTGCCATCGGTCCCGTGGCAGTTGGCGCAGGTGGCGGCCAAGGCGCGAACCTGCAGGGGCGATTGGGCGGCTGCCGAGGCGTTTGCGCTGTTGGCGGCCGTTTGTGCGCTGGCGACATGGGTCATGGCCGCACAGGCCAGGAAGAGGCTGACTGGGAGCCAGATTCGGGACATGGTGTTTCTCCGTTGGGGTCAAGGGGCGCTGCCGCTCGGCCGTCGCCTCAGGGCCGCCGAACGCTGGCACCGAGGGTGTGGGCACAAGGGGCCGAGAGCGCCCGCGCTGGGGCACTGTAGCGGCTCCCCCGACCCGCCACAACCCCCGAAAAACGCATATGCATATGCAACCCGGGGGATGCGGTGGCCACGGCGGTGCACGCCATGGCATACCACGCGGCCTTGTCCAGTGGGCACCGACTCGGGCGCCGGGGGTGCGGGTGAACGCGGGTGGGCCGCCGCGGGCGCAGGCTCAGGCCACGGTGGCTTCGTCGGTACGGGTCTCGCCGCGGTTGTCGGTCCAGGTGATCGTCACCTTGTCGCCCGCCTTGGCGTTTTTGAGCACGAACTGCATGAAGGGGTTTTTCGAGACCGATGGGCCCCAGTAGGCGGTCATCACAGGCTTGCCGTTGTGGGTGGCACTCACCTGCTGGATGTACCACGCGGGCACCGGCTTGCCGGCAGCGTCCTTGCGCTGACCCGACTCCATTTCGTGGGCCATCAGTGCGCGGACATTGGCTTTTTGGCCCACCAGTTGGGCTCGGATGCGGATCGGGTCTGCCATGGTGCGGGTTCGGTTGTCGGTGTGCGGTGTGCGGTGTGCGGTGTTGGGTGCAAGGGCGTTCGGTTGACTGGGGCCGGTCAGTTGGCGCAGCCGCCCATCACGACCTGGATGTCTTTGCGGGCGAACAGCACGCGGCCGTCGGCCAGCATCGCCACCGCATGCACCGCCGACGACTCTTGCATTTTGGTGCGGAGCTGGAAATTGGCCTCAATCTCGGGCGTCACATCGAACGCGGCCACCAGTGCGGCCGGGTTTTTGTCCACCAACACCAACACCCGTTTGACCTGGGCCAAGGTGGTGGACACCGTCAGCGCCACCTGCGCGCCGTTTTCAGCCACGTCGGGGCCCATCAGCGTGACGTCTCTGCTCTCCACCGGCAGCGCGCCACCCATCGCCTTCAGGGCCGCCTCCACCCCTTTGGCCTCGAACGCGCGCGCCGGGTAGGCCGACCACGCGTTGCCTAGCCAGCAGCCCAGGCTGGCCAGCAAGCCCGCGGCCTGGACAGCCCGTTGCAAGGCCTCACGGCGGTTGAGGGGGGTGAGGGCAAGTGGGGTTGGCATGGGCGGTGTCGGGGTCAGGGTGGCGGTCAGATTTCGCCCTTGGAGGCGCGTTCCAACATCAGGTGCAAAGTGTCGCGCACGGCTTGGGCTTCGGCCCTCAGGCCGGGCGGCAAGGTGCGGCCGAGCTTGAGCATCATGTCCATGTTCAAGGTGTAGAGCCACAGGCCATCGTCGCGCTCGACCAGCGTGATGCGACAGGGCAGGTAAGCGGCCATGTGCGGGCTCACGTCCACCATCGCGCGGGCGGTGGTGGGGTTGCAGAAGGAGTACACCATGAGCAGCTTTTGCGGTTGGCCGGTGCGGGCTTCGAGTTCTTTGGACAGGGGCAGTTGCCCCACGTCTTTCATGTTTCGCTCGGCCGCCACTTGCAGCAAAATGTGCTCCACATCGTCGGCGCGCACGCCAGGCTGCACCTTGCGCTCCCAGGTGGTGGCCGCGGCCACGTCACCGCCCGAGTCCACCCAGCGCTGCCACACGGCCAACGCCACCGCTCCAGCGCCAGGCTGGGCCTTGCCCAAGGCCGTGGCCGCGTCGCAACCGGCGAGCAACGTCATCCATGCCAGAGTGCTGAATGCGGTCCAACGGCGGAGGGTGGGAAATGGGTGGGGCAAGCTGAAGATCATGGCGGTCGATGCTAACGGCAGAGCAATGTCCCCGGCTGGCATTGGTGTGTTGTCGGTGTCCTGGGCGCTGTGGTGGGTCCATTCGTGTGTGGGGGGGTGGGGTTTCAGGCCCACGGTTTGGCGCGACGTTGAAGGAGTGGGAACTTGAGCGTTCGGGCCTGTCACCCGCTGAGTCGAACCGCTGAGTCGACCCGCTTGCCTGTGAAGCCGCCTATGCACCCGCCGTTGCGCGCCAGCACACCTGAGGTGGGCCACCCCGACGGCGGGCAGGCCGCGGCGGCGCGCAAACGGGTCAAGCCACCAGGCGAGAGCTTTTGGGCAGGTGGGCCATCAAAAACTCCATTTGGTCGGCCAAAATGCGGCGGTTGCGCAGGATGAAGTCTTCCCACAGGCTGGGCACGTAGGGCGCGTACAGCAGAGGCATGTGCGCCTGCTCGGGCGTTCGGTGGCTCTTGCGGTGGTTGCAGGCGCGGCAGGCGGTGACCACGTTCATCCAGCTGTCCACCCCGTTTTGGGCGAACGGCACGATGTGCTCGCGCGTCAGGTCTTCTTCGTGAAAGTGACCACCACAGTAGGCGCACACGTTGCGGTCCCGGGCGAACAGCTTGCTGTTGGTCAGGCCCGGCTTGAGTTCGAACGGGTTGATGTTGGGCACGCCGCGGGTGCCGATGATGCTGTTGACGGTGATGACGGATTGCTGGCCGGTGATGGCGTTGTGGCCGCCGCGAAAGACGGCGATCTCGCCCCCCGATTCCCAGCGCACCTCGCCCGCGGCGTAATGGATCACGGCCTGCTCCAGGCTGATCCACGACTGCGGCAGCCCTTGGGCCGACAGCTTCAGAACCTTCAAAACACGCCTCCTTCAACAGCCAAAAGCCACTTACTTGGATCGCAACGTCTCTGGGTCACAATATACCTTGTTTTTGTGACAACTTCGCTTTGTGCCCACGGCAAATGGGCTTTGCGTGCTATCAAAAAGATAACAATCCGATGAAGATTTACCGGGGCTACCAACTGCCGACTGCGGCCGGGGCCGGTCGCGCGCTGACCATCGGCAACTTCGACGGCGTGCACCGTGGCCACCAAGCCATGCTGGCGCTGCTCAACAACGAAGCACGACACCGAGGTCTGCCCAGCTGCGCCATGACCTTCGAGCCCCACCCGCGCGACCACTTTGCCGCCGTGTCGGGTCGGCCTGAGCTGGCGCCCGCCCGCATCGCCACGCTGCGGGACAAGCTGCACGAGCTCGCACGATGCGGGGTGGACGAGTGCGTGGTCGTGCCGTTCGACCAGCGCCTCTCGTCCATGACCGCGCCCGCGTTCATAGACGACGTGCTGGTGCGCGGCCTCGGCGCCCGCTACGTCCTGGTGGGTGACGACTTCCGCTTTGGGGCTCAGCGGGCAGGCGACTACGCCATGCTGGACGCCGCCGGTCAGGCCGCGGGCTTTGACGTCGCGCGCATGAACAGCTACGAGGTGCACAACCTGCGGGTCTCCAGCTCCGCCGTGCGCGACGCCCTGGGTCAGGGACGGATGGACGACGTCGCCCGGCTGCTGGGCCGGCCCTACAGCATCTCCGGCCACGTGGTGCATGGCCGCAAACTGGGGCGGGAACTGGGGTGCCGGACCCTGAACCTGCGATTCGCTCACTGGAAGCCCGCGGCCAGCGGCATCTTTGCGGTGCGGCTCTGGGGTCTGCACAGCGGGCCCTTGCATGGCGTGGCCAACCTGGGCATCCGCCCGTCGCTCGATCCCAACGACGTCAATGGCGGCCGGGTGCTGCTGGAGACCCATTGCCTCGACTGGCCCGCCGCCCTGGGCCCTGAGGGGGGCTACGGTAAAATTGTGCGCGTGGACTTGCTGCACAAACTGCACGACGAATGGCGTTACGACGGTCTCGACGCCTTGAAAGCGGGCATCGCCAAAGACTGCGCTGACGCGCGCGCCTGGTTCGCGGCCCACCCTGCAGTGCCGGTCGGCCGAATTTGATGGGGCGGCAGGCCCCTGTGGCCCGCACCCGCCCCGCCCGCTCTGCCCCAGGCTGGCCCCGACCTTGCCGACCTGTCGCCCCCGCACCGACCCACCCATTTGCCCCGACCCGACCCAGGCTGCCCCATGACCGAGAAAACCGACTACCGCGCCACGCTCAACTTGCCCGACACGCCTTTCCCCATGCGTGGCGACCTGCCCAAGCGCGAGCCAGGTTGGGTGAAGCAGTGGGAAGAACAAGGCATTTACAAGCGGCTGCGCGACGCGCGCGTGGGCAAGCCCCGCTTTGTGCTGCACGACGGCCCACCGTATGCCAACGGCAAGATCCACATCGGGCATGCGGTCAACAAGGTGCTCAAAGACATGATCGTCAAGGCGCGCCAGCTCAAGGGCATGGACGCGGTCTACGTGCCCGGCTGGGACTGCCATGGTTTGCCGATCGAAAACGCGATCGAAAAGCTGCACGGCCGCAACCTGCCGCGCGACGAGGTGCAGGCCAAGAGCCGCGCCTTCGCCACCGAACAGATCGCCGGCCAGATGGCCGACTTCAAGCGCCTGGGCGTGCTGGGCGAATGGGACCACCACTACCGCACGATGGACCACGGCAACGAGGCCAACGAGATCCGCGCGCTCAAACGCATCATGGAACGCGGCTTTGTGTACCGGGGCCTGAAGCCCGTGTACTGGTGCTTTGATTGCGGCAGCTCACTGGCCGAATTCGAGATCGAATACGCCGACAAAAAAAGCCAGACGCTGGACGTGGCCTTTGAAGCGGCCGAGCCCGAAAAACTCGCCGCCGCCTTTGGTGTGCCTGCGCTCACCAAGCCGGCCTACGCCGTCATTTGGACCACCACCGCCTGGACCATCCCGGCCAACCAGGCGCTGAACCTCAACCCCGAGCTGGAATACGCGCTGGTTGACACACCCAAGGGTTACCTGGTGCTGGCCGCCTCGCTGGTGGAAAAATGCGCCGAGCGCTATGGTTTAGAGAGCAAGGTGGTGAGCACTGTCAAGGGCTCTGCCCTGAATTTGCTCAAGTTCCGGCACCCGCTGGCCCATGTGCACCCGGATTATGACCGCCTCAGCCCGGTCTACCTGGCCGACTACGCCACCGCCGACGACGGCACCGGCATCGTGCACGCCGCCCCCGCCTACGGCGTGGACGACTTCAACAGCTGCGTGGCCCACGGCATGGCCTACGACGACATCCTGAACCCGGTGCAGGGCAACGGCCGGTACGTGGACACGCTGCCACTGTTCGGCGGGCTCAACATCTGGAAAGCCTGCCCCGAGATCATCAACACGCTGCGCGACGCGGGCCGGTTGATGGCCACCACGAACATCGAACACAGCTACCCGCACTGCTGGCGCCACAAAACGCCGGTGATCTACCGCGCCGCCGCACAGTGGTTTGTGCGCATGGACGAAGAAAAGCCCGGCACGCAAGGTGTGTTTGCCAAAGACAAGGCGAGCCAAACCTTGCGGCAACTGGCACTCGCGGCGATTGAAGAGACCACCTTCTATCCCGAAAATGGCAAGACCCGGCTGCGCGACATGATCGCTGGCCGGCCCGACTGGTGCATCTCGCGCCAGCGCAACTGGGGGGTGCCCCTGCCCTTTTTCTTGCACACCGCCACTGGCGAGCTGCACCCCCGCACCTTGGAAATCATGGACCAGGCCGCGGTCCTGGTCGAGGCAGGCGGTGTGGAGGCCTGGAGCAAAGCCACGGCCGAGAGCCTGATCGGCGACGACGCGCCCCACTACACCAAAAGCACCGACATCCTTGATGTGTGGTTCGACTCCGGCACCACCCACGACCATGTGCTGAGGCACAGCCACGCCGCTCAGTCCGCGTGGCCCGCTGACCTCTACCTGGAGGGCCACGACCAGCACCGCGGCTGGTTCCACAGCTCGCTGCTCACGGCCTGCGCGATGTACGGCCACGCACCGTACAAGGGCCTGCTCACCCACGGCTTCACCGTGGACGGCCAGGGCCGCAAGATGAGCAAGAGCGAAGGCAACGTGGTCGCGCCGCAAGAGGTGAGCGACAAACTGGGGGCGGAAATCATTCGCCTGTGGTGTGCCGCCACCGACTACTCCGGCGACCTGGGCATCGACGACAAAATCCTAGCCCGTGTGGTGGACACCTACCGCCGCATCCGCAACACACTGAAATTTTTGCTGGCCAACATCAGCGACTTTGACCCCGCCACCGACGCCGTGCCGCAGGACCAGCTGCTGGAGATCGACCGCTACGCGCTCGCCCGCGCCGCGCAGCTGCAGGCCGACATCCTCGCCCACTACGAGGTGTATGAATTTCACCCGGTGGTCGCCAAACTGCAGGTGTACTGCTCGGAAGACCTCGGCGCGTTTTACCTTGACGTGCTGAAAGACCGGCTCTACACCACCGCGCCCAAGAGCCAGGCCCGCCGCAGCGCGCAGACCGCACTGCACCAGATCACCCATGCCATGCTGCGCTGGATGGCGCCGTTTTTGAGCTTCACCGCCGAAGAGGCGTGGGCGGTCGCGGGCCACAGCCCCTCCATCTTCCTGGAGACCTACGCGGACTTGGGGCAACCCGACGCGGCGCTGCTGGCCAAGTGGGCCCGCGTTCGCGCCATCCGGGACGAGGTGAACAAAGAGATCGAGTCCGTTCGCACGGCTGGCCAGGTGGGCTCGTCGCTGCAGGCCAACGTCGATCTGCAAGCCGCGGGCAACGACCACGCGCTGTTGGCCAGCCTGGGGGACGACCTGAAGTTCGTGTTCATCACCTCGGCCATGGATTTGAGCGCTGGCGACGCCTTGCGCGCCACCGTGGTGCCCAGCAGCGCCACCAAGTGCGAGCGCTGCTGGCACTACCGCGACGACGTCGGGCACGACGCTGCCCACCCCGGCCTGTGTGGGCGCTGCACCAGCAACCTGTTTGGCGCGGGCGAAACGCGGCGGGTGGCGTGATGGCCCCGCACACCACGCCCCCCACCGGCTGGCGCCACACCACGCCCTGGCTGGCGCTGGCCGTGCTCCTGCTGGTGCTGGACCAGATCAGCAAGCAATGGATCCTGGCGAACTACCGGCTCGGCGACAGCACACCGGTGTTTGACTTTTTCAACGTCGTGCGGGTGCACAACAGCGGCGCGGCGTTTTCGTTCCTGGCCGATTCTGGCGGCTGGCAACGCTGGTTTTTCACCGGCATTGGCGTGTGCGCCGCGCTGTTCATCGTGTGGCTGCTGCGCGCCCACGCGGGGCAACGCCTGTTCGCCTTCGCACTGGCGAACATTTTGGGGGGCGCGGTTGGCAATGTGGTCGACCGCCTGCAGCATGGCTACGTGGTCGACTTTCTGGATTTCCACCTCGGTGGGTGGCACTTCCCGGCGTTCAACATCGCCGACAGCGCCATCACCGTGGGTGCAGCAGGGCTGATCTTAGATGAGTTCTTGCGCTGGCGCCAAAGCCGGCGCGCACCGCACTGAGCGCGGCGTCGGCACGCGCCCAGCGGGCCTGCCGCAGGCGCGCACGCCCCGCAGCCCTCAGCGCAGCGCGTCCCCCGTCACAGGGTGATGATCGTGCAGCCCGTGGTTTTGCGGGCTTCCAGATCGATGTGGGCCTGCTGCACCTGGGCCAGCGGGTAGCGCTGGTCGATGCGGATTTTCACCTGACCGCTGGTCACCACCGCGAACAAATCGTCGGCCATGGCCTGGGTGCTTTCGCGGGTGGCGATGTGGCTGAACAGCGTCTGACGGGTCACGTAAATCGAACCCTTGGGCCCGAGGATGCCGGGCGAGAACGGTGCGACCGGACCCGACGCGTTGCCAAAACTGGCCATGAGCCCGAATGGCGCCAGGCAGTCGAGTGACTTGTCCCAAGTGTCTTTACCCACCGAGTCGTACACCACCTTCACGCCCTGGCCGCCGGTGATGTCTTTCACCCGGGCCTGGAAGTCGTCCGTGCGGTAGTTGACGGCATGGCTCGCGCCGTGCTGCAACGCCAGCGCGCACTTGGCGTCGGACCCGGCCGTGCCGATCAGTCGCAAGCCGAGTGCCTTGGCCCACTGACAGGCGATCAGGCCCACGCCCCCTGCGGCGGCGTGGAACAGCACGAAGTCGCCGGCTTGCAAACCGCCCTGGGGCAGGGTCTTTTTCAGAAGGTACTGGGCGGTCAGGCCCTTGAGCATCATGGCCGCGCCGGTCTCAAAGTCGATCGCGTCGGGCAAACGGCACACGCACTTGGCAGGCATCACCCGCACTTCGCAGTAACTGCCGGGGGGCTGGCTGGCGTACGCCACCCGGTCGCCCACTTGGAGGTGCGTCACCCCCGGCCCCACGGCCTCCACCACGCCCGAGGCCTCCATGCCCATCTGCAGGGGCAGGGGCAGGGCATACAGGCCGCTGCGTTGATAGACGTCGATGAAGTTCAGTCCGATGGCTTTGTGGCGGATGCGCACCTCACCCGCTCCAGGGTCGCCCACGGTCACTTGCACGGGTTGGAGTTGTTCGGGGCCGCCGTATTGGGTGATCTGGATCGCGCGGCTGGTCGCTTGGGTCATGTTGTCTCCTCAAAGGTGTTGGCATGGTGCCACGATTCGCGGGGGGGCGCTGTCGCCCGCAGGCCATCGCCACGATGCCCTGCACCCAGTGGGTGTCGCGCTTGGGTTGGTAGCCGCGGCAGCGGCATGGTCTGCAGGCGGGTGTGTCTTGCAGGGCCAAGCCGGGGCGCCGCCGCGTGCTTTCCTCGATAGCCATCCGTCTTCGGCCAGCGCCCCACTTGGTACAGTCGCCGCATGCACCAGCGCCTGACGCCCACCACCATCGCCCTGCTGGTGATCCCGCCGCTGATGTGGGCGGGCAACGCGGTCGTGGGGCGGCTTGTGAGCCCGTGGGTGCCACCCATCACGCTGAACTTTCTGCGCTGGGCGTTGGCGGGCGTGCTGCTGCTGCCGCTGGCGGCTCGGGTGCTGCGAACCGACAGCGGCTTGTGGCCCCTGTGGCGGCGTTTCGCGCTGCTCGGGCTGCTGGGGGTGGGCGCTTACAACGCGCTGCAGTACCTGGCGCTGCAGAGTTCCACACCGCTCAACGTGACGCTGGTGGCGGCCAGCATGCCGGTGTGGATGCTGGGCGTGGGGGGCCTGTTCTTCGGGGTGGCGGTGTCCCGGCGCCAACTGCTGGGCGCGGCGCTGTCGCTGTCGGGGGTGGCGGTGGTGTTGTCTCGGGGCGACTGGTCCTTGCTCATGCAGGTGCGGCTGGTGCCGGGCGACCTGTACATCTTGGCCGCCACCATTTGCTGGTCGTTCTACAGCTGGCTGTTGACGCAGCCCCGGGCGCCTGCGGCGTGGCGTGACGACTGGGCGGCGTTCTTGATGGCGCAAATCGTGTTTGGCCTGGGCTGGTCGGGGCTGTTCGCGGGTGCCGAATGGGCGCTGACCGACGCGCAGATCCGGTGGGGCTGGCCGCTGCTGAGCGCGCTGGTGTTCATCGCCGTTGGTCCGGCATTGCTGGCTTACTGCTTGTGGGGCGCTGGGGTGAAGCGGGTCGGGCCGACCGTGGCCGGTTTCTTCGCCAACCTCACGCCGTTGTTCGCTGCGGTGCTGTCTGCCGCGTTCCTGGGCGAGTTGCCCCGCCTGTACCACGGGGCGGCGTTCGCGCTGATCGTGGGCGGGATCGTGGTGTCGTCGCGCCGCTGAAGGCGCCCTGCACCACGCGGTGCGCTCAGTCCGCCGCGCGCCGCTCGGAACGCAAAAAGGTGTAGGACAGCCCAGCGCCCACGGTGGTGCCGGTGGTCTGGCGCACCAGCGGGCTGGACCGGTTGGCGGCACCCGCCACGCTGTCCACCCGGGCAAAGGTGAAGAAGGTCCAGTCGGGGCCCAACGGATGAGAAGCCGAGGCGCCCAAGCGCAGCGCGATCAGGCCCGACCGGGCCTCGTAAGCGGGGCGGCTGGCCGTGGCGAACGCCGGCGCCACACCGTAGAAGGTGTCGTTGAGCCGCCGGTTGCCCGCCACCACCCCCGCCCGCGCGGCCCAGCTCCATCCATGCGACGTGCTGCGATCCAGCACCAGCTCGGGCTCGAACGCCAGCCCGCGCTGGGCGAAGCTGTCGCTCACATCGAACACCGCGCGCAATGGGAAATTGGCGCGCCACTTCGCGCCAGCGGGGCCGTCGCCCAAGTGCCATTTGAGCCGCGGACCCAGTTCCACCAGCGTGCCCAGCGCGGGCATGCCACGCCGCGCTTCCAGCGCGCGGTTGCTCGAGCCCAGGGAGGCCGAGGCGCCCAGGTCGAGCTCCAGCGTGGGGGTTCTGAGGGCACGCACGCCGAGGGTTTCCCCATCGGCGCGCAGCACCGGACCACGGTACAAAAAGTAGGGCAACACCAGCGCGCGGTTCACTTGCTGGTCGGCGCCGGGGTAGGCCTGTTGCGACACCCCCAGGCCGACCGCGCCCAGTTCCCACAACGGCTTGCCCGCGGGCGGGGTCTGACCCGGCGCGGTCTGGGCCGCCACAGCCACCGATGCCAGCAGTGCCGCACAGGCGGCAACGCACGCGGCGACATGGGTGGTGAAAGGGGTGGTGACGCGGGCAGCGCCATGCGCAGCGGCAACTCCAACGGCACCGCGACGGGCGCATGAAACGGCTGGTGACGTCGCGCGTGAGCCGCCGCAGACACCCGTTGGTGTCTCGGTGAGAGGACCGGCGGTGATTGGTGGGGGCGTAAACAGCTGTGGCATGCGAGGCTCCGAGAAGCGGTGGCCCGAGCGGGTGCGGGCTCTGGTGTGGGGCTGGTCGAAAGATCGGCGGTGGGGGTGGGGATCAAAAGGTGCCTGCGAAGGCACCGCCATCGGCCAGGATGTTCTGGCCAGTGATGTAGGCGGCATGGGTGCTGCACAGGAAAGCGCAGACGGCACCGAACTCTTCCGGCGTGCCAAAGCGCTGGGCAGGAATGTTTTTGCGGCGCGCGGCCATGACCGCGTCCAGGCTCTGGCCGGTTTTGGTGGCCGCACCCTGCATGGTGCCGCGCAAGCGGTCGGTGTCGAACGCGCCGGGCAACAGGTTGTTCAAGGTCACGCCCTGCGCTGCCAGCGGGCTGCGCGCCAGTCCGGCAACGAAGCCGGTCAGGCCGCTGCGGGCGCCGTTGGACAGGCCCAGGATGTCGATCGGTGCCTTCACTGCGCTGGAGGTGATGTTGACAATGCGGCCAAAGCCACGCGCGGCCATGCCGTCCACCGTGGCCTTGATGAGTTCGATGGGGGTGAGCATGTTGGCATCCACCGCCTGGAGCCAGGCGGCGCGGTCCCATTGGCGAAAGTCACCGGGTGGCGGTCCCCCCGCGTTGGTCACCACAATGTCGACGTCGCGCCCTGGCCCGCCAGGCGCTGCCCACACCGCGGCGCGGCCCGCCTCGGTGGTGATGTCGGCGGCCACCGGCAGCACCTGTACACCGGGGGCCACCTGCCGCAAGCGGTCAGCCGCCTGGTGCAGGGCGTCCACGCCGCGCGCCACCACCACCACATTCACGCCTTCGCGCACCAGCGCCTGGGCGCAACCGTGGCCCAACCCTTTGCTCGCGCCGCACACCAGCGCCCATTTGCCCGAAAGTCCCAAATCCATCGTTGTCTCCAGCGGCGCCATGCCGATTGCTGGCCCTGAACGGGCCGTGTCCTGTGCGAGCCCACACCGTCTGGGAGGCTGCGAACAAAGAGTGTGCCTTTTCCGCCCATCAATTGCTACTATTTTAGTAGCAGCAGAGGCCGTTTCCACGGGGGAAGAGGCGGATTCATCGCGTCAACCCACCCCAGTGGTCAGTGGGACGGCCAAAAACCTCAAAAACTCAAAATCCAGCCGCTTGCCCGTCGCGGCGCGCATCGCTGGCGGCCACATAGCCTTCCGCCGCCGGGTCACCGACGCGCCAGATGAACTGCCCGGCGCCGAAGTCTTGGTAAGAATCGTTGATGACCTCCATGCGGTGCCCCCGATCGGCCAACCCCCGCACCGTGACCGGGTTCATCGACGCCTCGACGTTGATCTCCAGCCCAGCGTTGTAGCGCCAGCGCGGCGCGTCGCACGCGGCCTGCGGGCTTTGGCGGTGGTCCAACATCCGCACCAGCGTTTGCAAATGGCCTTGCGGCTGCATGTTGGCACCCATCACGCCAAAGCTCATGACCGGCTGGCCGTCACGGGTCAGGAAGCCGGGGATGATGGTGTGGAATGGCCGCTTGCCCGGTGCCACGACATTCGGGCTGGCGGGGTCCAAGCTGAAGGCGTGGCCGCGGTTCTGCAAGCTGATGCCGAACCGTGGCTCCACACAGCCCGAACCAAAACCCATGTAGTTGCTCTGGATGAAGCTGACCATCATGCCGTTCTGGTCGGCGGCGGTCAGGTAGATGGTGCCACCTTTGACCGGGTTGCCTGCACCGAAATCTTGGGCGCGACGCATGTCGATGAGTTTGGCGCGGCTCGCGAGGTAGGCCGGGTCCAGCATCTGCTCGGCGGTCACCCGCATGCTGGCGGGCTCGGCCACATAGCGGTAGGTGTCGGCAAAAGCCAGCTTCATGGCTTCGATCTGCACATGCTGCGAGTCCACGCCGTCGAGCGGCCACCCGGCCACGTCAAACTGGTCCAGGATGCCAAGCGCGATCAGCGCAGCGATGCCCTGGCCGTTGGGCGGTATTTCATGCACCGTGTGACCTCGGTAGCGCTGGGCGATCGGCGTCACCCACTCGGGCCGGTAGCTGGCGAAGTCTTTGACGCTGAGGCTGGCACCGTGCTCGGCGGCGAACCGCGCCACCGCCTCGGCGATCTCACCGCCATAAAAGGCCTGCCCACCGGTGTTCGCGATCGCCCGCAGCCCGCGCGCTGCGGCGGGAAACCGGAACAACTCGCCCACTTCTGGCGCGCGGCCCCAGGGCAAAAACGCGTCGGCAAAGCCGGGCTGGCCGCCCAATTCCGGCGTGGCCGCGGCCCACTTCTGTTGCACCACAGGCGGCACCAGGTAACCCCGCTCGGCGAGTTCGATGGCGGGGGCCAACAGGTCGGCGAACGGCAGCTTGCCAAAGCGGTCGCTCAAGGCCACCCAACTGCCCACCGCCCCAGGCACGGTGACCGAGTCCAGCCCGCGCTTGGGCGGTGCGCCAGCGCCGTCGCCGTGCTTGCGTCGAAAGTAGTCCGGGGTCCACGCGGCGGGGGCGCGGCCCGAGGCGTTCAAGCCATGCAACCCCTGCCCATCCCAGACCATGCAGAACGCATCGCTGCCCAAGCCGTTGCTGACGGGCTCGCAAATCGTCATGGCGGCCGCAGCGGCCACCGCCGCGTCCACCGCGTTGCCGCCTTGCCACAACATGCGCAGACCCGCTTGCACCGCGAGCGGGTGCGACGTGGAGACGACGTTGCGCGCGAACACCGGGATGCGGGTGCTGGTGTACGGGTTGGCGTAATTGAAAGTCATGCGGGCAGGTCCTGAGGGGGCGGCGGAGCGCCGGGGTCACAGCTTCATCAGGCGGGTGTGCAGTCGGCGGATCGACCACCACACCGACAACGCGACCAGCGGGATCGCCACCGCCGAGGTGACCTCTGGACCCACCGGCCAGCCCAGCTTTTCAGCGCCCTTGGCCAGGTAGGCCACCAACCCCACGATGTAGTAGGTGATGGCCGCGACCGACAGGCCTTCGACCGTGGCCTGCATCTTCAGCTGCAAGCCTTGGCGGTGGTTCATCGCCTGCAGCAGCGCCTGGCTGCTCTGCTGCTGCTCGATCTCGACCCGGGTGCGCAGCAGGTTGCTGATGCGCGACACGCGCTGCGACAGCGCGTCCTGCCGCCGGGTGGCCCATTCGCACGTGCTGCGGGCAGGCGACAGGCGCCGGTCCATGAACTCCCGAATGGTCTGCATGCCGGCAAGCCTCGACTCGGCGATGTCGTCGATGCGTTTGTCCACCAGCTCAAAGTAGGCCGAGCTGGCCGAGAAGCGCGAATGCGTGGTGGCGTACTGGCTCTCCACCTGCCCCGCGAGCTGCGTCAGGCGGTCCAGCAGCTGGGGCTCGTCGTCCCGGTTGGCGCTGCGGATGGCCTCGGCCAATGCCGCCAGCTCGCTTTCGGCAAAGGCCAGGGCGGTCGACGCCTGGCGCGCCGCGGGCAAACCCAGCAACGCGGCCATGCGGTACGTCTCGATCTCCAACAGGTTCTGCACCAGCCGACCCAGGCGGCGCGGCGCCATGCTGCCCGCGAGCAGCACGATGCGCGAGAACCCGTCGGCGTGGACCGCAAAGTCGGTGTAAACCTCCCCGTGGCCATGCGCCACGGTGGACGCCACCAGGGTTTCCTCGTGCAGCACTTGCTTGACCAACGAGCCGGTGCCGAACGACAGGTTGGACAGCGCCCACAGGTGCACGCTGGCCAAACATTCACCTGGCAGGTGGGCCACCCACTGCTGGGGCACTGCCTGCAGCGCAGTAACGGGTTCGACGTTGTCGAAAGGCGACCCCTCCAGGTTGCGCATCAGCGTCCAGCTGACGAACTCGGTGTGCAGCTCCCAACGCAAACGGTAGCGGCCAAAGTCCATGCGCACGTGGTTGGACTGGGCGTCTGGCGGTGGCAGGTGGTGGTCACGCAGCCATTGCGCCACATGCTGGCGGCTGGCCTCGCGCTGCGACGCGTTGCACGCCATCACGACGTGCGAGACCGCCAAAGGCGCGGCCATGGCCTCTGGCGGCCGGGCGTGGATCTCGTTGTGCAGCGCGATGCGCTGCGGGTGGGGTGTGGGGCTCGGGTTCACGTCGTCGGCACTTTTTATGCATTGTGACGCAGCCCGCAGCAACTGGACAGCCCACTTGCGCCACGCCCCCGCTCGCCCGCGGCAAGCGCAACGGCACCCAGGGGTGCCGTTTGTGGGACCACACGACAGGGTGTGGGCCTGGGCGCCATCGCGGGCGCCCGCAAGGGTGGCCCCTGCGGGCGGGCGTGTACCGCCCTCAGTCTTCGACGAAGGCCTCTTCGCGTTTGTTCTTCACCGCAGGCAGCAGCACGATCACAAGCAGCAACGCCGCGGCCGCCAGCAGGCCCGCCGACAGTGGCCGGGTCACCAGCACGCTCCATTCGCCGCGCGACAGCAGCAGCGCTCGGCGGAGGTTTTCTTCCATCATGGGGCCCAAGATGAAACCCAACAACAAGGGCGCGGGCTCACAACCGAGTTTGATGAAGCCGTACCCGATCAAGCCGAACAGCGCCACCATCCAGATGTCGAACACGTTGTTGTTTGTGGAGTACACGCCGATCGCGCAGAACAACACGATGGACGGAAACAGCCACCGGTAAGGCACCGTCAGCAGCTTGATCCAGATACCGATCAGCGGCAGGTTGAGCACGATCAGCATCAGGTTGCCAAGCCACATGGACGCGATCAACCCCCAAAACAGCTCCGGATTGCTGGTCATCACCTGCGGGCCGGGCTGGATGTTGTGGATGGTCATGGCACCCACCATCAAGGCCATCACCGCATTGGGCGGGATGCCCAAGGTCAACAACGGGATGAACGAGGTTTGCGACCCCGCGTTGTTGGCAGCCTCAGGCGCAGCCACGCCACGGATGTTGCCTTGCCCGAACGGCACCTCACCGGGTTGCAGCTTGGTTTTTTTCTCCACGGTGTAGGCCGCGAACGCGGCCAACAGCGCACCCCCGCCTGGCAAGATGCCCAACGCGGAGCCCAGCGCAGTGCCGCGCAGCACCGCAGGCACCATGCGCTTGAAGTCTTCCTTGGTCGGCATCAGCCCCGTGACATTGCCCGTGAACACCTCGCGCTTGTCTTCGGGCTTGGACAGGTTGCTGATGATCTCGCCGTAACCGAACACACCCATCGCGATCACCACGAAGCCGATGCCGTCGGTTAGCTCGGGGATGTCGAAACTGAAACGGGCTGCGCCCGAATTGACGTCGGTGCCCACCAGTCCAAGCAGCAGACCCAGCACGATCATGGCAATCGCCTTGGGCAGCGAGCCAGAGGCCAGTACCACCGCACCGATCAGGCCGAGGATCATCAACGAAAAATACTCGGCAGGCCCGAACTTGAAGGCCACCTCTGTGAGCGGCGCGGCAAAGGCCGCCAGGATCAGGGTGCCGACGCAACCCGCAAAAAACGACCCCATCCCCGCCGCGGCCAGGGCCGGACCCGCACGGCCCCGGCGGGCCATTTGGTAGCCATCGATCACCGTCACCACCGACGACGACTCGCCCGGCAGGTTGACCAAAATGGCGGTGGTGGAACCGCCGTACTGGGCGCCGTAATAAATGCCCGCCAGCATGATGAGCGCGGCCACCGGCGGCAGGGCGTAGGTGGCGGGCAACAGCATCGCGATGGTGGCGATCGGGCCAATCCCGGGCAGCACACCGATCAGGGTGCCCAGCAGGCAACCGACGAAAGCGTAGGCCAGGTTCTGCAGCGTGAATGCCACACCAAAGCCGATGGACAGGTTGTTGATCAAGTCTTGCATGGGGGTGCCTCGCTCAGCCGGTGATGAAGGTGGGCCAGACCGGGAATTGCAACTTCAGCAGCCAGACGAAAGCGGCATAGCTCAACACCGACAGCAGCGTGGAGAGGATCAGCACCTCTTTCAACTTGAACTCTTTGGACGCCAGGCTGGCCACCAAGGTCAAACCATAGATGCCAGCCACCAACCCCATCGGCGGGATGCCCAGCTTGGGCACACCGCCCAGCAACACGCCGAACAGCACATTCGCCCCCAGCACACACACCAGCGGCTTCCAAGCCCAGGGGCCCACCGGGTCACCGTCGCCTGAAGAGGTGTTGCCCAGCGCCTGCACGGAAATCAGCAGGCCCAGCAGCGCCAGGACCACGCCCAGTACCAGCGGGAAGTAACCAGGGCCCATGCGAGCACCGGTGCCGAGGTTGTAGCTGCTCGCCCCCCAGGCGAAGGCGACGCCCACAATGGAGAACATCAGCCCCGAGCAAAAATCTTTGTGGCTTTTTATTTTCACACCCTGCCCCTTGGTTGCTTTTTGGTTGCTTTTTGGTTGCCCGCGATTGTGGTCGCAATCGGTCTGGCGCCGCCTGTGGGTTCCACCTACCCCAACGGCGTTGAGGGCTGCAGCGGGCCGAAGGTACGAAGCCAATTGCTGGTGCGGATTTTCCAGCGCTGTTGCAGGTCATGGCACCGGGTCACCAGCTGCTCCATGCTGGGGGGCCTCGGCGTGCGCTGGGCCAGCACGATGCTGTTGCCTTCTTTGGTGGGCTTGAAAACCCACACCGCGTCGGGGCCGAACACCGCGCTGATCTTGCGCAGGCTGTCGTTGTAGCTGGCGAGGCGGCCAAACAGGTTCACCGTCATGCAACCGTCGTCGGTCAGCAGTTGGCGGCAGTCGCGGTAGAAGTCTTCTGAGTCCAGCACCGGCCCCGCCGCGTCGTGGTCATAGAGGTCCACCTGGAGCGCGTCCACGGTCTGCAGCCACCGGCTGCGCCGAATTTCGGTCGCCGCGTCGGCCACCACGACCTGCAGGCGTTTGTCGTCAGGCGGCAGCTTGAACCAGGTGCGGCAAGCCAGTACCACCTGTGGGTTCAGCTCGATGGCGGTGGTCTGCATTTTCAGCCGATGGTGGCAAAACTTGGTGATCGACCCTGCGCCCAGGCCCAGTTGCATCGCGTGCCGCTTGGCCACGCTGGGCGGCGTCACAAAGAGGAGCCAGGCCATCATCCGCTCGACGTATTCCAGCTGGATATCGAACGGCTGACGGATGCTCATCACCCCCTGCACCCACGGCGTGCCCAGGTGCAGGAAACGCAGGTCGCCCGCGTCTGAAAAATTGACTTCGGGCAGAGTGGGGGCGGCGGGGCGGCGGCTCATGGCGGGGTCAGGTGCTCGGCCAGCGCGGCGCGCCACGCGGTCAATTTGCGGTCGAACGACCAACGGGCGTTGGCCGGGCTGGTGGAGGGCAATTTCAGCACCGGCACACCCAGCAAAGCGGTGTGCTGCGCGTGGCGGAAACTCTCTGTCCCATTATGGGCGATGGCCCGGAGCGACGGGCAGCACGACGCCAGCAAGGCGAAGTCGTTGACCCGCGCGTGGCGAATGGCGCTGTCCAGGCTGCCCGAGCGCTCACACGCGGCGTAGACATCCCACAGGCCCACCCCGCACCGCACGAGCCACTCGCAACGCGCGAGATAGTCCAGGAACAACACCCGGGCGGGGTCGGGCGACAGCAACGTGGCCGCGATCGGCCAGAAGTGGTTGCGCGGGTGGGCGTAGTAGCGCTGCGCCGCCAGCGAGGCCACACCAGGAAAACTGCCCAGCACCACCACCCGCGTGGCGGGTCCCCACACTGGCGGCAGCCCGGTCAGCATGCGGCAGCCGGGTCGGTCGATGGCGGCAGCAGACGCCGCAAGCGCGGCAACGCGGCCAGCGCGTTGGCGGTGGTGGCGGCCGCCAGTACCTCTGGGGCGAGGCCACGCAAATTGGCCACCGTCTGAGCGATGCGCGGCAGTTCGCCCGGTTCATTGCGGCCTTGCGCCGTGCCCGCTGCGCGCTCGGCCTGTGTGGCGTACAGCCAGTGCGGCGGGATATCGGGCGAGTCGGTCTCCAGCACCAGCGCGTCCAACGGCAAACCGCAAGCCAGCGCCCGGAGTTGCCGCGCGCGCTCGAAGGTCACTGCACCGCCAAAGCCGAGCTTGAACCCCAACGCCACAAACGCCTCGGCCTGTTGCACGCTGCCGTTGAAAGCGTGGGCGATGCCCTGCCAGCGGCCACTCGGCCCGGCCACGTGGCGCAGTTGCTTGAGCAAACGGTCGGCCGATCGGCGCACATGCAACACCACCGGCAAGCCCAACTCCCGGGCCAGCACCAGCTGTGCGCGGCAGTACCGCTCTTGCTTCTCGCGCAGGTCGGGGCGGCACAGCTGGGGCACAAAAAAGTCCAGCCCGATCTCCCCCACCGCCACCAGCCGAGGGTCGTCGCCACACGCGGCCAGCGCGTCCCGCAGGTGGGCCAGGTCATGGTCGGCGGCGTCCGGCACACACAGGGGGTGGATGCCCAGAGCGTAGGCGTCCAGGGTGGTGTGCGCCAGCGCCCGCACGGTGGCCATGTTGGCCACCGAGACGGAGGGCAGCACGCACAGGTCCACGCCTTGGGCCGTGGCCCGCGCCCGCACGGCGGGTCGATCGGCGTCGAATTCGGCCGCGTCGAGGTGGCAGTGGGTGTCGATCCACATGGCGGGCAGCCGCACCCAGGGGTTCAGCCCTGCAGCACGCCCCCAACCAGCCGCAGTTGGCGGTGGCAGCGGGCGGCCAGGGCTTCGTCGTGGGTGACCAACACAAAGGCGGTGCCCTGGTCGCGGGCGAGCTGCAGCATCAGGTCGAACACCCCGTGGGCGGTGCCGCGGTCGAGGTTGCCCGTCGGCTCATCGGCCAGCACGCAGGCGGGCTGGGTCACCAGCGCGCGGGCAATGGCCACCCGCTGGCGCTCACCGCCCGACAGTTCGGCTGGGCGGTGGTGGAGCCGCTCGCTCAGGCCCACGGTAGCCAGCATGCGGGCGGCCGCGTCGGCGCTGGCAGCCGGGTCGGCGCGCCGGATGCGCAGCGGCATGCCGACGTTGTCCAGGGCGCTGAACTCGGGCAACAGGTGGTGGAACTGGTACACAAAGCCCAGGTACTGGTTGCGCCTGCGCCCTTGCTCTGTGGGGGACAGGCGCGACAGGTCCTGGCCTTTGAGCGCCACACGGCCGCTCGTGGGGGCATCGAGCCCGCCCAGCAAGTGCAGCAATGTGCTTTTGCCGGAGCCAGAGGCCCCCACAATCGCCAGCGTTTCACCAGGGTGCACGTCCAGGTCCACGCCCTGAAGCACGGTGACGTCGAGCCGACCTTCGGTGAAGCGTTTGGTGAGACCGGTGGCCTGAAGAACAGGGAGATGCATGTCGGGCTGGGTGTCGGGGGCCATGTTGAACTCAATGCGCTGCCCGATGGGCGGGCATCACCAATGGGGTGTCACTCATAACGCAAGGCCTCTGCCGGGTTCACCCGGCTGGCCCGCCAGCTGGGGTAAAGGGTGGCGAGGAAGGCCAGCACCAGTGAAATGAGGGCCACCGGCACGATGTCGCTGGCCAGGGGCTCGCTCGGCATCCGGCTGATGAGGTAGATGTCGCGCGGCAAAAAGCTGGCGTTCAACAGCCGCTCCAGCGCGGGCACGATCACGTCGATGTTGAAGGCAATGCCCAACCCCAGCAGCAGGCCCGCGAGCGTGCCCACCATACCCACCGCCGCCCCCTGCACGACGAAGATGCCCATGATGCTTTGCGGGCTGGCGCCCAAGGTGCGCAAGATGGCGATGTCGGCGCGCTTGTCGGTCACGCTCATCACCAACGTGCTGACCAGGTTGAACGCGGCCACGGCCACGATCAGCGTGAGGATGATGAACATCATGCGTTTTTCCAGCTGCACCGCCGCGAACCACGTCGCGTTCTGGCGGGTCCAGTCGCGCACCAGCAGGCCGCCTGGCAAGGCTTGCGCCAGCTCGGCCCCCACCGCTCGGGCTTGGTGCAGGTCACGGAGCTTGACCCGCACGCCGGTGGGGCCCTCCAAGCGAAACAACCGTGCCGCGTCGTCCACGTGCACCAGTGCCAGGGCAGAGTCGTACTCAAAGTGGCCAGAGTTGAAGGTACCCACGACAACCATCTGCTTCAACCTCGGCACCACACCCGCCGGGGTGACTTGCCCGCTGGGCGCCACCAGCGTGATGCGGTCGCCCTCGCGCACGCCCATCGCGCGCGCCAGCTCGCCACCCAGCACCACCCCGAACTCGCCAGGCACCAAACGCGCCAAGGCCGCGTGGTTGGCGCCCACGATGTCGGTCACCTCTGGCTCCAGCGCCGGGTCCACGCCACGCACCAGGCTGCCGCGCATGTCTTCGCCGCGCGCCATCAGCGCCTGCGCGGCGATGAAGGGGGCCGCACCCACCACCGACGGGTGGCGCCTGACCGCTGCCAGCGTGGCCGCCACATCGGGCAGGGCCATGCCGCCGGGCGCCGAGATCTCGATGTGCGACACCACGCCCAGCATGCGGTCGCGCACCTCTTTCTGGAAGCCGTTCATCACACTGAGCACGATGATCAAGGCGGCCACGCCCAGCGCGATCCCCAACATCGACACGCCGGAGATGAAAGAGATGAAGCCGTTGCGGCGCGTGGCCCGCCCAGCGCGGGTGTAACGCCAGCCCAGGGTCAGCTCGAAAGGAAGTTGCATCCGGCGATTGTGCCTCCCAGAGTCCGGGACAATACCGCCATGCGACCCATGCCCACGCCGCCCCCGCGGCCGCTCACCCCACCCGGCGACGCCGCACCCCTCGAACCCACCCACTGGCTGATTCCCGCCGCCAGCCGCAACACCCCTGCGCTGCAAGCCGCGTTGCCCCGGTTGCGGCTGCCGAACCTGGATCGCCTGATGGCGCATCTGCGGGCCGGAGAGCGGGTGGTCCTGGACCGCCACCAGCCCGCCACCCCGTTCGAAGTGGCCCGCGCCAGGGCGCTGGGCTTGCCCGATGCGCCAGGCCACATCCCTTGGGCCGCCTACGAGAGCCAGACCTGGGGCACGCCATGCGCCTGGGTCCAGCCGTGCCATTGGCAGGTTGGCACCGACCGCATCCTGATGGGCGACCCCGAGGCGCTGCAACTGCGAGCCAGCGAGGCAGACGCTCTGCTGGCCGCGATGCGGCCCTACTTTGAGGAAGACGGCATCGCCCTGACGGACCACGGCACGCCCGGCACCTGGCTGGCCACGGGCGAGGTGTTTCGCCAATTGCCCACCGCGTCCTTGGCGCGGGTGGCTGGGCGCAACATCAACACTTGGCTGCCCGACGCCTCCACCCCCACCGGTGCCACCCTCAGGCGCTTGCAGAATGAAATGCAAATGCTGCTTTACACCCACCCCTTGAACGACGAACGCGAAGCGCGCGGCCAGCAGGTGGTCAACTCCTTCTGGCTCACCGGTGCCGGGGTGCTGGACGCGCCCCCACCCGCCGGTGCCACACTGGCTGTGGACGACCGGCTGGCCAGCGCCGCCCGGCACGACGACGCCGAGGCCTGGCTGGCCGCCTGGTCCGCGCTGGACGCCGAACTGATGCCCCAGCTGCTGCGCCGCGTGCAACGCGGCGAGCCGCTGCGCCTGACCCTGTGCGGCGACCGCGCGGCCCAAAATTGGCAATGCCAAGGCCCACGGGGCATCTGGCACCGTTTTTCTGGCCTTTTCGGCCGGCAGCCCACGCCCCGCTTGCTGGAGTTGCTATGAAAATTATTGTGCGCGACACCCCGCCCCGGGCCGCCTGGGCGCTGGAGCAAGCGGGCATTCACCCGCTGCTGGCCCAGCTCTACGCCGCCCGCGGGGTGCAAGGCCTGGACGAACTCGACGACGGGCTGGCCAAGCTGCTGCCGCCCGACCAGCTCACCGCCACCCGCGAGGCGGGCGTGCTGCTGGCCAACGCGATGGCCGCCCGGCAGCGGCTGTGCATCGTGGCCGACTACGACTGCGACGGTGCCACCGCCTGCGCCGTGGGCGTGCGCGGCCTGAGGCTGCTGGGCGCCACCGACGTGGGCTACTTGGTGCCCGACCGCGTGGTGGACGGCTACGGCCTCACCCCCCCGATCGCGCAACGGGTCAAGGCCAGCGGGGCCGACGTGCTGATCACGGTCGACAACGGCATCGCCAGCGTGGACGGGGTGGCCGCCGCCAAGGCCGTGGGTCTGCAGGTGCTCGTCACCGACCACCACCTGCCGGGGGCCGAGCTTCCTGCGGCGGACGTGATCGTCAACCCCAACCAGCCCGGCTGCGGTTTTGCCAGCAAGTCGATCGCCGGGGTGGGCGTGATGTTCTACGTGCTGCTGGCGCTGCGCGCCGAGCTGCGCGCCCGCGGCCAGTTCGACCTGACCACCCAACCCAAGCTGGACACGCTGCTGCCGCTGGTCGCGCTCGGCACCGTGGCCGACGTGGTGCGCCTGGACGCCAACAACCGCCGCCTGGTGGCCCAGGGCCTGAAGCGAGTGCGGGCCTGGCAGCTGCCTGCGGGCATGGCCGCGCTGTTCCGCGCCGCTGGCCGCCAGCCCGAAGTGGCCACCACCTTCGACTTCGGCTTCGCCCTGGGGCCGCGCATCAATGCCGCCGGGCGCTTGTCGGACATGACCTTGGGCATCGAATGCCTGCTCACCGACGACCCCGCCCGCGCCGACGAGCTTGCCACCGCGCTGGACGGCATCAACCGCGAGCGGCGCGAGATCGAAGGCGACATGCGCGAACAGGCCATGCTGATCGCCGAATCGCTGTTCGACGAGGGCGATGAGCCACCGCCCGCCATTTGCGTGTTCGACCCCGACTTCCACGAAGGGGTGGTCGGCATCGTCGCCTCCCGCATCAAGGACAAACTGCACCGGCCCACCTTCGTGTTCGCCGCCAGCCAAGCGCCCGGCAAAGAGCACGAACTCAAAGGCTCGGGGCGCTCCATCCCCGGCTTCCATTTGCGCGACGCACTGGACTTGGTGGCCAAACGCCACCCCGGTGTGCTGCTGCGCTTTGGCGGCCACGCCATGGCCGCTGGTTGCACTGTGGCCGAAGAGCACTTTGACCAGTTCGAGGCCGGCCTGAACCAGGTCGCACAAGAGTGGCTGGACGCCGCCACACTCACCCGCCGACTGGAAACCGACGGCCCGCTGAAGCCCGAACACCGGCGCACCGACGTGGTGGACGCGCTGCACCAAACGGTGTGGGGTCAGGGGTTCGCGCCCCCGGTGTTCAGCGAAGAGGTGGAGGTGGTCTCGCAGCGCCTGGTTGGCGGCAAGCACCTGGCGCTCAAACTCAAACACCAGGGCCAGCCGGTGGACGCGATGTGGTTCGGCCACACCGACGCCCTGCCCGCCCGGGTGACGCTCGCCTTTCGGCTGGACGCCGACGAATGGCAGGGCCAGAAGCGGGTGCGATTTTTGGTCGAAGGGGCCGAAATTTGAGCCCTGCGTGACAAAACAGCGCGATTTCGGGCCACGGCCCTTGTGAAATCTGCTTACGATGCTATTAACAAAATAGCATTCACCGGACCGGCCCGGTGCGTCAACCCGCCTTGTCGCCCGAGGTTCGGCTCAGCAGCAGCACCGGCAGCAGGCCCACCAGCACCAAAGCCAGCGACGGCAGCGCCGCCTCGCCCAGCCGCTCGTCGCGCGCGAACTGGTACGCCACCACCGCCAGCGTGTCCATGTTGAACGGCCGCAGGACCAGAGTGGCGGGCAGCTCTTTCATCACATCCACGAACACCAGCAACGCAGCCGCTGCGGCCGAACGCCGCAGCAGCGGCCAGTGCACCCGCCACAACAGGCCGCCTGCGCCCATGCCCAGCATGCGGGCCGAGTCGTCCAGGCTGGCCGGGATGCGCGCATAACCGCTCTGCACCGACTGCAGCGCCACCGCGCAGAAACGCACCATGTAGGCCCAGACGATGCCCAGCACCGTGGCGGTGACCCAATGGCCCACCCCGCTTTGCGGGAACGCCGACTGCAGCCAGCCCAGCGGCAACAACAACCCGACCACGATCACCGCCCCAGGAACGGCATACCCCAGCCCCACCAACGCCACCACAGCGCGCGTGAGTCGGTTGGCCTGTCGCCGCCACGCAAACGCCAGCAACACGGCCAGCGCCAGCGCCAACAGCGCGCTGCCACCGCCCAGCAAGACGCTGTTCAGGGACCACCGAACGAACTGGTCCCAAGGCAGGGGCAAGCCATCGGCCACCGCCAGCCACAGCGGCCGCAGCATGAACAACACCGGCAGCACAAACCCCAGCAACACCGGCAACCCGCAGACCGCCATGGCCAGGGCCGCCTGCCGCCCTCGCAACACCACGGGCTGGGCTTCGCCGGACCCCGCCCGCGCCCCCCGGGCCGCCACAAAACGCAGGCGCTTCTGTGCCTGGTGCTCCACCCGCAGCACCGCCACCACCACCACCAGCAACACGGTGGCGAGCTGGGCAGCGGCGAGGCGGTTGTCCATCGCCAACCAGGCTTTGTAAATGCCCGCCGTGAAGGTCTGAATGCCAAAGTAACTGGACACACCGAAGTCGGCCAGCGTCTCCATCAGCGCCAGCGCCACCCCCGCCGCAACCGCCGGGCGCGCCAGCGGCAAAGCCACCTCGCGGATGCGGCGGCCCAGCGGCGCGCCCAACAGCCGGGCGGCCTCCATCAGGTGGCTGCCGCGCTCGGCCAATGCCGCCCGTGCCAACAAATACACATAGGGATACAGCGCGAAAGTGAACACCCAAACCGCCCCACCCACACTGCGGACCTCGGGGAACACCCGGCCCTCCAGGCCAAAACTGGCCCGCAGCCAGCTTTGCAGCGGGCCACTGAACTGCAAAAAGTCGGTGCTGGCGTAGGCCACGACGTAAGCAGGCATCGCCAACGGCAGCAGCAGCGCCCACGACAAGACGCGGCGGCCGGGAAAGTCAAACAGGGTCACCGCGGCGGCGGTGGCAGTGCCCACCAGGGCCACCCCCATGCCCACGAACAGGCACAAAACCAGGGTGGTGCCGGTGTAGCGCGGCAGCACGGTGCGGGCCATTTCCCACAAGATCGCACCGCTACCGCTGCCCCACTGCGCCCACGAGGCCAGCACCGACAACACCGGCAAAGCCAGCAGCAGCGCGGTGGCCAGCAACAGCACGGTCGGCGTCCAGCGGTGGGGCATGGTGGTCAGGCGTGTGGGCGGTGGGAAAGAAGCGGGAGGCGCATCAGGGCTGGGCACTGGGAAAACACGAAAAAAAGGACGCTAAGGGGTGGGCTGCGTTGCCCAGACCCGTGTCAGGCACCGCCATGGCACTGGCATTCCACCGCATTGGCATCCCTCGGACAGCGGCGCCCCCCATGCCGGTCCGCGACCACGCCATTCAACCCACTTTTCAGCCCAATCAGTGCCTCAGGTGGGCGCGACTTCAGAGGCTCCAATGATTATGCAAATGCGAATTGTATCCATCTACAATGGTGCATGTTTCTCACTGTCCAAGACCTCACGGTGCAGTACCGAGGCCGCGAGCGGCCCGCGGTACAGAGCGTGTCACTCGCACTGAAGGCGGGCGAGATCGGGGTGCTGATCGGCCCTTCGGGCTGCGGCAAAACCACCCTGCTGCGCGCCGTGGCCGGGCTGGAGCCGGTGGCCAGTGGCCGCATCCAGCTGGCGGGCGAATGGGTCAGCCAAGCCGGGCAGTCGGTGGCGCCGGAACACCGCCGCATGGGCATGGTGTTCCAAGATTACGCGCTGTTCCCGCACTTGGACGTGGCCCGCAACGTCGCTTTCGGCCTGGGCCAGACGCCCAAGGCCCAGCGCGCCGAACGGGTCGCCGAGGTCTTGGCTTTGGTGGGCCTGAACGGGTCGGAACGGCGCTACCCGCACGAGCTCTCCGGCGGCCAGCAGCAGCGCGTGGCGCTGGCCCGGGCGCTGGCACCGCAGCCGCGGCTGCTGCTGTTGGACGAGCCGTTTTCCAACCTCGACGTGGAGCTGCGCGAGCGCCTGGCCCACGAAGTGCGCGCCATCCTGAAGCGCTCGGGCACGACGGCGCTGTTTGTCACCCACGACCAGCTGGAGGCGTTCGCCATCGGTGACGCGATCGGCGTGATGCACGACGGCCGCCTGCACCAGTGGGACGACGCCTACAACCTGTACCACCGCCCGGCCACCCGCTTCGTGGCCGACTTCATTGGTCACGGGGTGTTCACGCCTGCGTCGCTGCAACAGGTGGGCGACCAGTTGGTGGTGCACACACCGCTGGGCGAGTTCACTGATCCGGGCCACCACCCCCGTTCGGGCGGGTTTGTGGGGGGCGACTTCGACCTCTTGCTGCGGGCCGACGACATCGTGCACGACGACCACGCGCCGGTGAAGGCCGAAATCGTGCGCAAGGCATTTCGGGGGTCTGAGTTTTTGTACACGCTGCGGCTGCGCAGCGGCGAAACGGTGATGGCCCACGTGCCGTCGCACCACGACCACAAGGTCGGTGAGTGGATCGGCATCCGCGCCGAGGTCGACCACATCGTCACCTTCGAGCGCCACGGTCCAGCGCCCGCGCCCTTCTGAGCCGAGGCGACGAAGTCGTCTGGGCCCGCTGCGCCGATTCAGAACCCCGGCAGCTGCCCGGGAAACAGGTGCAACAGAACGGTCGTCATCAGCAGGTAACGCAAGAACTTGCCGATCGCCATGTACAACAGGCAAGGCCAAAACGGCATCTTGAGCCAACCGGCAACCGCGCACAGCGGGTCACCCACCACCGGCAGCCACGACAGCAGGCAGGCTTTGGGGCCGAAGCGGTTCAACCAACCGATGGCGCGCACGTGGGTGGCGGAGCCACGGTACTTTTCCATCATGGCGTGGGCGCCGCGGCCCATCCACCAGCTCACCGCGCCGCCCAGGGTGTTGCCCACCGTCGCCACCGCCATCGCGGGCCAAAACAGCTCGGGGTTGAGCTTCAGCAGGCCCAACACCACCGGCTCCGACCCCATGGGCAACAAGGTGGCCGACACAAAAGCCACCACAAACACCGTGCTCAGCCCGAACTGGGGCAGCGCCAGCGCCGTCAGCAAAGAGTGCAACCAAGCATCCATTTGGCTGCGGAGTATAGGCAAGCAACCAGGGCGTGGGCCCGCTGCGGACGCAGGCTCACCGCGGGCAAGCGATTTCATTTGCTGAAATTTTGGGCAGGTACAATCGCCCACCTCAGCGTCACCCCGCTTCGCCTCTGCTCCCCACCCATGCACATCGGTCCCTACGCCCTGGCCAACAACTTGTTGGTTGCCCCCATGGCGGGCGTGACCGATCGGCCTTTCCGGGTGTTGTGCAAGCGGCTGGGGGCGGGATACGCCGTGAGCGAAATGGTCACCTCTCGCCGCGACCTGTGGACCAGCCTCAAGACCTCGCGCCGAGCCAACCACGACGGTGAACCGGCGCCGATCGCGGTGCAGATCGCGGGCACAGACGCCGCCATGATGGCCGACGCCACGGCCTACAACATCGACCGGGGCGCGCAGATCATCGACATCAACATGGGCTGCCCGGCCAAAAAAGTGTGCAACAAATGGGCGGGCTCTGCCTTGATGCAAGACGAAGCGCTGGCGCTGTCCATTGTGGAAGCGGTGGTGGCGGCGGCCGTGCCCCATGGCGTGCCCGTCACCCTGAAGATGCGCACCGGCTGGTGCGCCGCGCACAAAAATGCGGTGGAGATCGCGCGCGCCGCCGAAAGCGCCGGTGTGCAGATGCTCACGGTGCACGGTCGCACGCGCGAACAAGGCTACAAGGGCCAAGCCGAATACGACACCATCGCGGCGGTGAAGGCCGCGCTGCGCATTCCCGTGGTGGCCAACGGCGACATCGACACGCCTGAAAAAGCCCGCGACGTGCTGGCCCACACCCGAGCCGACGCGGTGATGATCGGGCGCGCCGCCCAGGGTCGCCCGTGGATCTTCCGCGAGGTCGCGCACTTCCTGGCCACTGGCGAACACTTGGCGCCGCCGCTGGTGGCTGAGGTCCGGCAACTGCTGCTCGACCACCTGCGCGACCACTACAGCCTCTACGGCGAGCTCACCGGCATGCGCACCGCGCGCAAGCACATCGCCTGGTACGTGGCAGGCCTACCGGGCGGCGAAGCCTTTCGCCAGCGCATTAACCAGATCGAAGACTGCGAGCAGCAGTGGCTTGCCGTCGCGGCGTTTTTCAATGCCCTGGAGGCGCAGCACGAGCGCCTGCCAATGGTGAGCGCACGCGCACAAGAAGAAGCGATGGAGTGGAGTTCATGAGCAAAAAGCAGATCGAGGAATGCGTGAAAAGCAGCCTGGACGGCTACTTCCGCGACCTCTGCGGCACAGAGCCCGATGGCATGTACGACATGCTGGTGAAAGCGGTGGAAAAACCACTGCTGGAAGTGGTGATGCAACGCGCCGACCACAACCAGTCCAAGGCCGCCGAATGGCTGGGCCTGAACCGCAACACGCTGCGCAAGAAGCTTGTGGAACACAAACTCATCCCATGACCCCACGCACCCTGCCCCCCATGAATGCACTGATCTCCGTCTCCGACAAAACCGGCATCGTCGAATTCGCCCAAGGCCTTCACGCTTTAGGCGTGCGGCTGATCTCCACCGGGGGCACCGCCAAACTGCTGGCCGACCAGGGCCTGCCCGTCACCGAAGCGGCGGAACTGACCGGCTTCCCCGAGATGCTGGACGGCCGCGTCAAGACCCTGCACCCCATGGTGCACGGCGGCTTGCTGGCCCGGCGCGATGTGCCCGAACACATGGCCGCGCTGCATCAACACGGCATCCAGACCATCGACCTGCTGGTGGTCAACCTCTACCCCTTCGAAGCCACCGTGGCCAAGCCTGGCTGCACGCTGGAGGACGCGATCGAGAACATCGACATCGGCGGCCCGGCGATGGTGCGCAGCGCCGCCAAGAACTGGAAGGACGTGGGTGTGTTGACCGACGCGTCTCAATACGCAGGCGTGCTGGATGAGCTGAAAACCGCGGGCAAGCTCAGCGACAAAACCCGCTTTGGCTTGTCGGTCGCGGCCTTCAACCGCATCAGCAACTACGACGGCGCCATCAGCGACTACCTGTCCCGCATCCAGGACGATGGCTCGCACAGCCTGTTTGGCGGGCAGGCCAACGGTCGCTTCGTGAAGCTGCAAGACCTGCGCTATGGCGAGAACCCGCACCAGCAAGCGGCCTTCTACCGCGACCTGTACCCGGCCCCCGGCTCACTGGTCACCGCCACCCAGTTACAGGGCAAAGAGCTGAGCTACAACAACATCGCCGACGCCGACGCGGCCTGGGAATGTGTGAAAAGCTTTGACGCGCCCGCCTGTGTGATCGTCAAACACGCCAACCCTTGCGGTGTGGCGGTCGGTGCCGACCCGCTGGAGGCCTACCGCAAGGCGTTTCAAACCGACCCGACCTCGGCCTTCGGCGGCATCATCGCGCTGAACCGCACTGTGGACGCCGCCGCCGCGCAGGCCATCGGCCAGCAATTCGTCGAGGTGCTGATGGCGCCCGGCTTCACGCCCGAAGCGTTGGAGGTGTTCAAGTCCAAGGTGAATGTGCGCATCCTGCAGATCGCCCTCCCGCCGGGCGGCCAGACCGACTGGGACAACGGGCGCAACCTGATGGACATCAAACGGGTGGGGTCGGGCCTGCTGATGCAGACCGCCGACAACCGCGAACTCGCCTTGGCCGACTTGAAAGTCGTCACCACCAAACAGCCCACACCGACCGAGCTGCAAGACCTGCTGTTCGCTTGGAAGGTGGCGAAATACGTCAAGAGCAACGCCATCGTGTTTTGCAAAAACGGCATGACCATGGGCGTGGGCGCGGGCCAGATGAGCCGGCTGGATTCCGCGCGCATCGCCAGCATCAAGGCGGGCCACGCCAAACTCTCGCTGGCCGGTACGGTGGTCGCCAGCGACGCCTTCTTCCCGTTCCGCGATGGGCTGGACGTGGTGGTGGATGCGGGAGCGACCTGCGTGGCACAGCCCGGCGGCTCCATGCGCGACCAAGAGGTGATCGATGCCGCCAACGAGCGCGGCGTGGCCATGGTGTTCACCGGTGTGCGCCATTTCCGGCACTGATTGACCGCTTTGAACACCGTCCTTGCGCCGCGCCATTTGCTGCTGGGCCTGGCGGTGGTCGCGGTATGGGGCAGCAATTTCGTCGTCATCAAGCTCGGGCTGCAGGATCTGCCGCCGTTGCTTTTTGCGGCCTTGAGGTTCGGCCTGGCGGCGGTGCCCGCGGTGTTTTTACTGCGGCGGCCGGCCGTGCGCTGGCGCAACCTCGCGGCCTATGGCGTCTTGATCGGTGCGGGCCAATTCGGCCTGCTGTTTTTGGCGATGCGGTCGGACATCACCCCGGGCCTGGCGTCGCTGGTGATCCAGACGCAGGTGTTCTTCACGGTGGCACTGGCCATGGTGATCAGCGGCGAACGCCCGCAGGTCTTTCAATGGGTGGCCACGGGCATGGCAGCCGCAGGCATTGCCACCATCGCTTGGCACAGCGACGGCAGCGCCACCCCCCTGGGGCTGGCGATGATCGTGGCGGCGGCAATGAGCTGGGCCGCGGGCAACTTGGTGGGGCGCTTGGCCGGGCAGGTGGACATGCTGGCCTATGTGGCGTGGTCCAGCCTGTTCGCGGTGCCGCCGCTGGCGCTGCTGTCTCTGGCGGTGGACGGGTGGCCGCGCATCCAAGACGCCTTGGCCCACGCCAGCGCCAGCACCTGGGTGGCGGTGGTGTGGCAGTCCGCAGGCAACACCTTGTTTGGCTACGGGGCCTGGGCATGGTTGCTCAGCCGCTACGCCACAGCGTCGGTCTCGCCATTGGCGCTGCTGGTGCCGGTGTTCGGCATGGGCGCGTCGGCATGGTGGCTGGGCGAGGGCTTGCCAGGCTGGAAACTCTCGGCCGGTGCGCTGGTCATGGCGGGTCTGGCGGTCAATGTGCTGTGGCCGCGTTGGCGCGCCCGGCTCGGCGCGCCGGTGTGAAGCCCTTCAGCCGGGCAGGCTGCTGAACACCTCGTGGGCGGCGGCCACGGTCTCGGCGACATCGGCCTCGGTGTGTGCGGCACTGACGAAGCCCGCCTCGTACAGCGCCGGGGCGAAATACACACCCCGCGCCAACATGCCATGGAAGAAGTGGTTGAAGCGCGGCCCGCTGGTGGTCATCACGGTGGCGTAGTTTTGGGGCAACTGATCCAACAGGAAGAAACCGAACATGCCCCCCTCACTGTCCACGGTGAGGGTGTGTCCGTGGGCAGCGGCCGCGGCGCTCAACCCGTCGACCAGTTGCCGGGTGCGGACCGCCAGCGCCTCGTAAAACCCGGGTTTGGACACCTCGTGCAAGGTCGCCAAACCGCAAGCGGTGGCGACCGGGTTGCCGCTGAGGGTACCCGCTTGGTACACGCCGCCCAGCGGGGCGAGTTGGCGCATCACCTCACGCTTGGCGCCAAAGGCCGCCAGCGGCATGCCGCCACCGATCACCTTGCCCATCACGGTCATGTCGGGTTCAAAGCCGGGGATCAAGCGGGCATACACACTCTGCGCCCCACCCAGCGCCACACGGAAGCCGGTCATGACTTCGTCAAACGCCAACAGCGCACCGTGCTGGCTGCACAGCTCGCGGCAGCGGGTCATGAACGGCACCGACGCGCGCACAAAATTCATGTTGCCGCAGATTGGCTCGATCATCAAACAAGCGATGTCCGAGCCGTGCAGGGCAAACGCCTCTTCCAGCTGCGCCACGTTGTTGTACTCCAGCACCAGGGTGTGCTGTACGACCTCGGGGGGCACACCGGCGCTGGTGGGGTTGCCAAACGTGGCCAGGCCCGAGCCGGCCTTGACCAACAGCGCGTCGGCATGGCCGTGGTAGCAGCCCTCAAACTTGACCAGCTTGCTGCGGCCGGTGGCACCGCGGGCCAGCCGGATCGCGCTCATCGCGGCCTCGGTGCCGGAACTGACCAAGCGCACCATGTCGATAGAGGGGACCAAGCGCACGATGGCTTCCGCCAGTTCCACCTCGCGTTCGGTGGGTGCACCGAACGAGAAACCGTCTAGCGCGGCCTTTTGCACCGCCTCGACCACCGCCGGGTGGCCGTGTCCCAGAATCATGGGCCCCCAGGAACCGATGTAGTCGGTGTAACGCTGGCCGTTGGCGTCCCAGAAATAGGCGCCCTGGGCACGCTGCACAAAGCGCGGCGTGCCGCCAACGGCTTTGAAGGCACGGACCGGCGAATTCACGCCGCCGGGGATCAACGACTGCGCACGCTCGAACAGTTGCTGGTTGCGGTCAGTGCTTGGTGTCATTGCGGGGGAAGTTCAGAAGTTGCAGTTCGTCCGCGCTGGCCGACTCGGCCTCGGCGGTGTCGTCGTCTTCATCGCCCGACTGGGCCCAGAACAGGCGGTCGGGCAGGATGTGGCCCATGCCGGGGCGGAAGCCCGCGTCCAGGCAACGGTCGAGGTAAGACAGCGCCTCGCCCGTGGCTTGCGGCAACGCGACGCCGCTGGCCAGCAGGGCGGTGAGCGCGGCGGACAGGGTGTCGCCCGCACCAGCGAACACAGCTTCGAAGCGCTCGAAGTGCTCGCTGTGCAGCACCTGCTGCGGCGAGGCCAGCACGTTGTCGATGTGCTGCTCGGGCAGCGGGATGCCGGTGACCAGGGTGAAGGGCGTACCGGCCTCGGCAGCGACGCGGGCGATGTCTTTCGCCGACGGCGGGCGTTCGCCCTGCCAGTCGGGCAACAGCCAACGCCACAGGGTGCTGTGGTTGCCCACCAGCACCGCGGCCTGGGGCAGCATGAGCTCGCGGAAGGCGTCCAGATAGGCGTCGATCTTGTCTTCGTCCCACCACGACAAGTTGGGCATGTAGGCGATCAGTGGCACATCGGCGTAGTCGGACGCGATCTCTGCAACCGCTGAAATGTTCTCGGGCGTGCCGACGAAGCCGACCTTGATTGCTTGAACCGCCACGTCTTCCAGCAACACCCGCGCCTGCTCGGCTACGGCGTCTTCGTCAAACTCAAAATGCTCGAACACCTCCGCGCTGTCTCGGGCGTAGGTGCCGGTCACCACTGGCAATCCATGGGCGCCAACCGACGCGATGGCGGTGATGTCGGCTGACAGACCGCCCGCGCCGCTCGGATCGTTGGCATTGAACGCCAGCACACACACGGGGCTGGCGTCGGCGGTGTCGCCGTCGTCGCTGGGGGGGTGGGGGTCCGCGGGCGTCATGGTGAGGGGGCTCCTGGGTGTCGGCGCAAGGGCACTTGACGGCAGGAGAGATGCACCGCCAACACCCCGGGACAACCGACGGCCCCGATACAATGACCCATTCTATTCGAGCCCTTTTTTGGAACCGCTGTGACTGAATCAAAAACCTGGATGTGCCTGATTTGTGGCTGGATCTACGACGAAGCCGAAGGTGCCGCCGAACACGGCATCGCCCCGGGCACCCTGTGGGCCGATGTGCCAATGAACTGGGTGTGCCCAGAATGCGGCGCCCGCAAAGAAGACTTTGAAATGGTCCAAATCTGAGTGCATGATGGTGCGGCTCGGCGCCACAGGGGTGCCGTCAGCCGCCAAGGAGTCGAGGTCGTGAGCACCACCACCCCAACGGGTCTGAAGATTCTGGTCATTGACGACAGCAACACCATCCGCCGCAGCGCCGAGATTTTTCTCAAGCAAGGCGGGCATGAGGTGTTGCTGGCAGAAGACGGCTTCGATGCGCTCGCCAAGGTCAACGACCACCTGCCCGACCTGATTTTTTGCGACATCCTGATGCCCCGCCTGGATGGCTACCAAACCTGCGGAATCGTCAAGCGCAACGCCCGCTTCGCCCACACGCCCATCGTGATGCTGTCCTCCAAAGATGGGGTGTTCGACATCGCGCGTGGCCGCATGGTGGGCTCTCAGCAGTACCTGACCAAACCCTTCACCAAGGACCAGCTGTTGCAAACCGTTCGCCAGTTCACACCTGCCCGCTTGGGAGGCGCCTGATGCCCATCCGCAAGATACTGGTCGTTGACGACTCCAAAACCGAGTTGCTGCACATCACCCGTCTGCTGCAACCGCACGGCTACGTGGTGCAGACCGCAGAGAACGCAGCCGAAGCCCTGGCCAGTCTGGCCCTGGACCCGCCCGACCTTATCCTGATGGACGTGGTGATGCCCGGGCAAAACGGGTTTCAGCTGACCCGCAGCCTGTCGCGCGACCCGCAGTACGCCAGCATCCCCATCGTCATTTGCACCAGCAAGGACCAAGCGACCGATCGGGTCTGGGGCCTGCGGCAAGGTGCCCGGGACTACATCACCAAACCGCTGGACGGTGACGAGTTGCACGCCAAGATCCAGGCGCTGAACTAGCCGCCATGGCCAACCGCGACGCCCTCCGGGAACTCCAAAGCCGGCTTGCCGACCGGCTCGAATCCGCCAAAACCAGTGCCGTGTCGGCCGAGTGGCTGGCCGTACAAGCCGCAGGGCAGTCGTTGCTGTTCCCGTTGCGCCAGGCGGGCGAGATTTTCTCGGTCGACGGGGTGCACCCGGTGGCCTACACGCAGGCTTGGTTTCTGGGCGTGGCCAACCTGCGGGGCAGCCTGTTTGGGGTGGTGGACCTCGGCCACTTTCTCTACGGCACACCCAGCGCTACTGGCCCAAGCGCGCCCTCGACCGAGGCCCGGTTGGTGGCGGTGAACCCGGGCCAGGACCACCCCTGTGCGTTGTGGGTCGACCGCTTGTTGGGCCTGCGCGGTCAAGACGCCTTTCCCCAAAGCGCCCCGCCGGACGCGCAGTCGCCGGTGTACTTCGGGCCGCGCCACACCGATGCGCGGGGCCACTCGTGGCAAGAAATCGACCTGCAGCGCCTGTGCTCCCAAGAGCGCTTTCTCCACATCAATCAATAACGTCGCCGGGCCACACCCCCTGCAAGACCGAGGTCACCATGTCTGAAGCCGAACCGCTCTCGCGCACCGTCCCTGTGCCCACCGACGCGCCCGACACAGAAGAAGGCCTGATCGGCCTACCGTTGCTGGGGCGACAGTCTGCTGCCGCCCACCAACGTCGGCTGAGTTTGTTGTTCGTGGCATCGCTGCTGGTGCTGGGCGGCGCGGTGTTCTTCACCCTGAACCAAGCCAACCAACTGAGCCAACAAATCGCCGCCACTGGCCAGGCCCTGATGCAATCGCAGCGGCTGGCCAAGTCGGTGTCGCAAGCCCTGGTCGGTGCGGAACAGGCTTTCCCTGAGGTGCGCGAGAGCTCGCAGGTGCTGGCGGGCAACGTGCGCGCACTGCGCGATGGCGATGCACAACTCAACGTGTCCGCCACAGCCGGGCAGTTCCAAGACGGCGTGGAGAAGGCCTTGCCTGTGGTGGAACGCGCCGAAAAGAACGCCAAGGTGGTGCTGGACCAGCAAAAAGTGTTGACCGATGTGGGCGCTGCGCTGCGCAACGTCACGCGGCAGTCGGCAGACCTGCTGGAAGTCGCCGAGGCGGTGGCGTCGCTCAAGCTGCAGCTCGGCGCACCCGCTGCGGAACTGGCCGCTACCAGCCAGCTCGTGATGCTGACCCAACGCATCGGCAAATCGGCCAACGAATTTTTGACGCTGGACGGGGTGAGCCCCGAAGCGGTGTTCTTGTTGAGCAAAGACCTCAGCAGCTTCAACGAAATCACCAATGGCCTGATTGCGGGCAATGGCGACCTGCGGCTCTCGGCGGCGCGCGACCCTCAGCTCAAAGAGCAGCTCGCCAACCTGCTCAAACTGTTCCAAGCCACCAAAACACAAGCCAGCGCCGTGCTGGGCAACCTGCAAAGCCTGGTGGCCGCGCGGGAAGCGCAGGCCGCGATCCTGACCGACAGCGAGCCACTGCGCCAAGACCTGGAGGCGTTGCAGACCCGGCTGAGCGCCGAGTCGGGCTTGGGCGTGGTCGCGTTGCTGTTGCTGTTGGTCCCGGCTGGGGGGGCACTGCTGTCGGCCTTCGGTATTTCCTATGTGCAACTGCAAGAGGGACGCACCCGGGCGGCGCTCGCGGAACGCCAGCGCCTGGAAGCGCTTGCGCAAGAGCAGGAGGCCAAGCGCGTCAACGACGCCAACCAGGCGGCGATTTTGCGGTTGATGAACGAACTGCAAACCGTGGCCGAAGGCGATCTGACGAATGAAGCCACGGTGACCGAAGACATCACGGGCGCCATCGCCGACTCGGTGAACTACACCGTGGAAGAGCTGCGCCAACTGGTGGGCAACGTGCAGACCACCGCTGCCCGGGTGACGCAGACCACCGCCCGGGTGGAGGCCACGTCCACCGACCTGCTGGCCAGCTCGACCCGGCAGCTCAGCCAGATCCGTGAAACCGGTCAGTCGGTGCTGGACATGGCCGACCGCATCAACGGCGTGTCTTCCCAGGCGCAGCAATCGGCCCTGGTGGCGCGACAGTCGCTGCAGGCCGCTGAGTCCGGCCTGTCGGCGGTGCAAAACGCGATCGGTGGCATGAACGCCATCCGCGACCAAATTCAAGAGACTTCCAAACGCATCAAACGGCTGGGCGAATCGTCCCAGGAGATCGGGGAGATCACCGAACTGATCTCGGACATCACCGAGCAAACCAACGTGCTGGCGCTGAACGCAGCCATCCAGGCGGCGTCGGCCGGTGACGCGGGCCGCGGCTTCTCGGTGGTGGCCGAAGAAGTGCAGCGTCTGGCGGAACGGTCGGCCGACGCGGCGCGCCAAATCGCCGCGCTGGTGAAGGCCATCCAGACCGATACGCAAGACGCCGTGGCCGCCATGGAGCGTTCCACCCGGGGCGTGGTGGAGGGCGCCCAACTGTCCGACAACGCGGGCTCGGCGCTGGCGGAGATCGACCAGGTGTCACGCCGCCTGGCCGATCTGATCGAGCAAATCTCCACGGCCGCTGCGAGCGAAGCGCAATCCGCCAACCTGGTGGCGGGCAGCATCCAGCAGATTTTTGCGGTGACCGAGCAAACCGGTGAGGGCACACGCTCCACCGCACAGCAGGTGCGCGACCTGTCTCGCATCGCCGAGGAGCTGCGCCAGTCGGTGTCGCGCTTCAAGATCGCCTGACGCCGGACGCGCGCCCATGGTCACCCCATTGCCCGGGCCCTCGTCGGCCCAAGCCAGCGGACCCTCCCACGACCTCGGGCCGCTCGCCTGGGTGTTGGACGAGTTGCGCAAAACCCTGGAGCAGGCCAACAAAGGCCTGCGCCGCTACGCCAGAGAGGCCGCAACCGCCAGGGCCCTGCGCGCCAGCGGCATGTCCGACAGCGACCCCACGCCCGACCCGGCGGCGCTGTCGGTGTCACAGCGGCAACTCCACCAGGCCGCCGGTGCGTTGGTACTGGTTGGCCAAGCGGGCCCCGCCAAGTTGTTGCAGGCCATGGAAACGGCGGTGCGCGGTTTCGTGCAATCCCCCGACCGCTGCACCCCAGAGGCCGCACAGCAGGTGCAGCAAGCCAGCTTCGCGGTGATCGACTGCCTGCAACGGCAGCTCGGTGACCACCCGGTGTCCCCAGTGGCCTTGTTCCCGGCCTACCAGGCGGTGCAAGCGCTCAACGGCGCCGACCGCGTGCACCCGGCAGACCTGTTCGAGCCCCACGGCCAGCCCTGGCGCTGGCGCCCTGCGCCGCTGCCAGCAGCGGCCGCTGCCCCCAGCGACCCGGCGGCACAACGCTCGGCGCTGGACCAAGCCGTTTTGGGCATCGTCCGTGGCGGCGACACCCAGGCCGCGGCCCAACTGCGCGACCTCTCCTTGGGGTTGTCACAAAGCGCAGGGGACGACGACGCGCGGGCGTTTTGGCAGCTCGCCGCCGGTCTGGGGGAAGGTCTGGCCCATGGGCTGCTGCCCATGGACCTGTTCGCCAAACGGGCGGCCTCCCGCATCTTGCTGCAGTACGCCACGCTGGCCCGCGGCGAGCCATCGGTCTCCGAGCGGCTGGCCCAAGACCTGCTGTTTTTCTGCGCCCAGGCGGCGGTGCCCGACGGCGCGGACGCGCCGCTCCTGTCGGCGCTGCGCGACACCTATGAAGTCACCGCCTGCCAGCCAGTCGACTACACCCAGCCGGTGCTGGGCTTGTTCGACCCTGGCCTGCTGGCGCAGGCGCTGAAACGCATCGCCGCTGCCAAGGACGCCTGGGCGGCCGCGGTTGGGGGCGACACCGACAAACTGCGGAAGCTGACCGAGCCCTTCCGCAGCATGGCCGAGTCGCTGCTCAAGCTGCACCCGCCCAGCACCGCCCTGGCCCAAACCCTCAACCAGGTGGTGGACCACACGGTCCGCCAGAACCGCGCGCCCAGCGCCGCGATGGCGATGGAAGTCGCCACCGCCGTGCTGTACCTGGAAGCGAGCTGCCAGGAACTCGACCCCTCTGACCCCACGCTGGCCAGCCGGACCGCGCGGCTGGCCGAACGGCTGAGCCACGTGCTGGCGGGCGGCACCCCCGAGCCACTTGAGCCCTGGATGGAGGCGCTGTACCGGCGAGTCAATGAGCGCCAGACCATGGGCAGTGTGGTCAGCGAACTGCGTGCCAGCCTGGACGAGATCGAACGCGGGCTGGACCAATTCTTCCGCCAACCACAGGAGCGTCAGGCGCTCGCCAAAGTACCCGGCCAGCTGGGCCAGATGCGGGGCGTGCTGTCGGTGCTGGGCGTGGAGCCCGCGAGCCAGGCGGTGGCGCACATGCGCACCACCGTCGAAGGCCTGATTGCCCAGCCGCCCGAACCCAGCGAACTCACCGCCACGTTCGACCACCTGGGTCACAACCTCGGCGTGCTGGGCCTGCTGATCGACATGCTGCACCACCAGCCGACGTTGGCCCGCCAGCTGTTCGGGTTCGACCCGGCCACCGGCACCCTGAGCCGAAAGGGCCCGCCCAGTGCGCCGCCCCCGACACAGGCCGATGCCCCACCCCCCGTGGTGTCTGTCGACCCCAGCGCCCCGTGGGCCGACCAAGCCCTGGCACTGGCCGCGCGCCCGGATGCCGAGCCCGACACCTTGGCCGAACGGTTGGACAACATCGCCACGCAAGCGGGTCTGGCCGACCAGCCCGCCTTGGCCGCCGCCGCCCGCCAGGCCGCCACAGTGCTTGCCGTTCCCAGCGAGCCAGACAGGGTGGGCACACAAACCCCGGTGGTGGCCGCTTCGGCTTTGGCCGCGTTGGCCGACCTGGCCGCCCAAGCCACCCGCAGCGCGTCCCCGTCAGAACCGCTGCCCGCACCCCCGCCCAGCCCGTACGATGAAGACGACCTGCTCGGCATTTTTTTGGACGAGGCACGCGAGGTGCTTGCCGCAGGCCAGGCCGCGGTCGGCACGCTGCACACCGCCCCAGAAGACGATGCGCAGCTGATCGCCCTGCGTCGCAGCTTTCACACCCTCAAGGGCAGCGCCCGCATGGTGGGCCTGGCCCGGTTTGGTGAAGCCGCCTGGGCGCTGGAGCAGCTGATGAACCACTGGCTGGCCGATCACCAGCCCGCCAGCCCAGCGCTGTTGGCGGTTTGCGGTGAAAGCCTGCACGCGCTCGCCGATTGGGTGGCTGCGATCGCCGACGGCCGCGACGCCGACTGGCGGCCCGAACCCTTCCGTGCCCGCGCCGACGCCCTGCGCCTCGGCGCGCCAGACGCTGCTGTCGGTGCCGAGCCATTGGCCGAGCCCCCGGCCAGCGCCACGTTCGCCGACCTCTCCCCAGACGAGCTGGACGGCCTGACCCTGTTGGACGGCAGCCCAGGGGCGAGGGTCGCCCCCGAATCGCCGGTTGACCAAGAAGCCGACGCGCCCGCCGACCTGTCCGACGCGGTGTCCACCGTGCCGCTGGCCGACGTGGACTTCGACGCGATGTTCCGCGGCATCGACCTGGACCTGCCCCGTCCCGACCAGCCCGCCCCCGACCGGCCAGGTGTGGCAACCAACGCCAGCGCCCCCTCCCACGGGCCAGACGCCGCCGCCCCGACCGACGCACTGGACATTGACTGGGACGGCCTGGCGCTGGTCGCCAACACCCCGGACAGCGCTCCCCCTCAGGACCTTGATGCCGCGGCATTCGCGCTGGACTTGCCCGCCGACCTGGAACAGGCGCTGGACCTGCCGGACCTGGGCGACACGGCAGGGCCGTCTGAACCGCCCGAGACGCCAGCGACCGCGTTGGCCAGTGCAGGGCTACCGCCCGCCGCCGATTGGCTGGCGACCCTGCCGTCGCTCGACTTGCCCGCCCCCGTCACAGCCGCTGAGACGCCGTCTGACGCACCGCCTGCGGTCGTCCATGGCGCCGAGCCACAGCCGCTCAACATGCCCGAGAACGGGCACAGGGCCGACGACGATCGGCACGACGAGCAGACCCGTGTGATCGACGGCCTGCGGGTGCACATCCCCCTCTACAACGTCTACCTGAACGAAGCCGACGAGTGGTCGCGGCAGCTGCAAACCGACCTCAGTGAACTGCTGCTGGAGCCGCACCAACCGGTGGCGGAAGGCACGGTCGCCCTTGCGCATTCGCTGGCGGGCAGTTCCGCCACGGTGGGATTCACCGCGCTGTCCCACCTGGCGCGGCAACTGGAACACGCGCTGGACCACGCGCGCATCCGGCAGCACTGCAGCACCGACGCGGCACAGGTGTTCCTGGACGCGGCCAACGACATCCGCCGCCTGCTGCACCAGTTCGCCGCCGGTTTCCTTAAGGTGCCCAATCCCTCGATGCTCGATCGCCTGGGTGCCCTGAACGCCACCTTCCCCGCCAAGCTCTCCACCGGCCACGCTGGCGTTGACGAGCCACGCACTGGCGCACCATTTTTGGCCGATTTACCCGCCCATGGCCCCGCCACCGCTGATTTTGAAGAAAAATCAGGTCCAACCCACGTGGAATATAGATCTTATGCTACTGAATCAGTAGCATTGGCCGCGCCCGATGTGGACGACGAGCTGGACGAGATCGACGCGTTGGACGCCGAGCTGTTCCCTTTCTTCGCGGAAGAAGCGGTCGAACTGCTGCCGCAACTGGGCTCGGCCCTGCGCCAGTGGGCGGCCCGCCCGGACAACATGGGCGCGCGCACCGAGGCGCTGCGGGTGCTGCACACCTTCAAAGGCAGCGCCCGGCTCGCTGGGGCGATGCGCCTGGGCGAGCTGGCCCACCTGTTTGAATCCGACATTGAAGCCCTGGGCAACGGGGTGGCCGACAGCACAGACGTCGCCCCCCTGTTGACCCGGCTCGATGCCCTGGCCAACGCTTTCGACGCCCTGCGCCAAGGCGGCACGCGCTTGCGAACAGCCGCCAAGACACCGGACTTGCCCATGCCAAGCGCCGCTGGATCGCCCATGCCCAGCCAGCCACAGGTGGCGCAGGCCACGCCGGTGGACCAGGGCCTGCCCGGCAACGCCTTGGCCGCAGGCGCGTCCGCGCCGGTGCAACGCAGCCAACCCACCGTGCGGGTGCGGGCCGACCTGCTCGAACGCCTGCTGGGTCAGACCGGTGAGGTCATGTTGACCCGCAGCCGCCTGGAAGGCGAACTGGCCCAACTGCGCGGCTCGCTCAAGGAGCTGACCGGCAACCTCGACCGTTTGCGCGGCCAACTGCGCGAAGTGGAGCTGCAAGCCGAAAGCCAAATGCAGTCGCGCCTGGCACAGGCCAAGGAGTCGCCCAACAGCTTCGACCCGCTGGAGTTTGACCGCTTCACGCGGGTGCAAGAACTCACCCGCATGATGGCCGAATCGGTCAACGACGTGACGGTCGTGCAGCGCGGCCTGCAACACACGCTGCAGGTAAGCGACGACGCGCTCACCGCCCAGGCAAGGCAGACCCGCGAGTTGCAACGCGACTTGTTGCGCACCCGCATGCTGGAGTTCGAGGGCCTCTCCGAACGGCTGTACCGCGTGGTGCGCCAAGCGTCCAAGGAAACCGGCAAACAGGTGCGGCTGGACATTGAGGGCGGTCGCATCGAGATGGACCGCGCGGTGCTGGACCGCATGGCCCCCACCTTCGAGCACCTGCTGCGCAACAGCGTGGTCCATGGCATTGAAGCGCCCGAGACCCGGCTGGCGCGTGGCAAGCCCGAGCTGGGCGTGATCACCGTGCGCCTGAGGCAAGAAGGCAACGACGTTTCGGTCGAGTTCGAAGACGACGGCGCTGGCCTGGACCTCAACGCCATCCGCCAGCGCGCCGAAGCGTTGGGCCTGATCGAGCGAGGCGCCTGGCAAAGCGACGCCAACCTGGCCAACCTGATCTTCTTGCCGGGCGTGTCCACAGCCTCCACCGTCACCGAGCTCGCTGGGCGCGGCATTGGCATGGACGTGGTGCGCAGCGAAGTCACCGCGCTGGGTGGCCGCATCGAAACGCTGCACCGGCCAGGCCACGGCACGCTCTTCAAACTGGTGCTGCCGCTCACCACCGCCGTCACCCAGGTGGTGATGGTGCGCGCAGGCGGGCTGACGGTGGGCGTGCCCGCCAGCATCGTGGCGCTGGTGCGCCGCACCACCCCGGCCGAGCTGGCCGCCGCCTACGCCAGCGGCCAGCTCGACTTGGGCGGCGAAGCGGTGCCATTTTTCTGGGCCAGCGCCTTGCTGCAAGGGCCTGCGGCCGATGCACCACCGCCCGACCCCACATCCGCCAGCGGCTCACACATCCCGGTGCTGCTGCTGCGCAGCGCGGGCCAAGGGCTCGCGCTCCATGTGTCGGAGGTACTGGGCAACCAAGAGATGGTGGTGAAAAACCTCGGCGCGCAACTGGCCCGCTTGCCTGGCCTGTCGGGCATCACCGTGCTGGCCTCGGGCGCGGTAGCGCTGATCTACAACCCTGTGGCTTTGGCGGCGGTGCATGGCGAGTCGGCCCGGGAGGCGGTGCGCCAACACCGGCTGGGCGACGGCCAGCCACGGCGCCCAAGCGCACCGCTGGCGCCCTTGGTGCTGGTGGTGGACGACTCGATCACGGTGCGCCGCGTCACCCAGCGCTTGCTGCAGCGTGAAGGCTACCGCGTGGCGCTGGCGGCCGACGGGCTGCAGGCCCTGGAGGCGCTGGAACGCGAACAGCCCGCACTGGTGTTGTCCGACATTGAAATGCCGCGCATGGACGGTTTTGACCTGCTGCGCAACCTGCGGGCCGACGCCCGCTGGGCGCGCTTGCCGGTGGTGGTGATCACCTCACGCATCGCCGAAAAACACCGCGACCACGCGCTCGCGCTGGGTGCGCACCACTATCTGGGCAAGCCCTACGACGAAGACACGCTGATGGCCCTGGTGCGGGAGCACACCGGCAGCGCCTTGACCCACTGACATCGGTCGCTGCCACTGTCACTGTCACGCCCCTCATGCTGGCCACCCACCCCGGTCTTTGATCCTGGGCCTCGGCGTCTTCGCCTCACCTGGCCTGCCCCAGGTGCCGTGCGCGCCCCAAGCGCGCTGGGGGGCGTGAGCCCTTCAATCGGGCTTTTTCACCACGGCATAACGCGCCAGTGTGCGCTCACGAGCCTCGGCGTGCACCACCACTGGCCGGGGGTAAGTGCTGCCCAGGGTCACGCCTGCGGCGAGCAGGTCCATGGGTTTGGCGTTCCAGGGCTCGTGCAGCGCCGCCGTGGGCAATTCGGCAAGCTGCGGCAAGTAGCGCCGAATGAAGCGGCCCTCGGCGTCGAATTTCTCACTCTGGCTGGTGGGGTTGAAAATGCGGAAATAGGGCTGCGCATCGCATCCGCTGGAGCTGGCCCATTGCCAGCCGCCGTTGTTGGCGGCGAGATCGAAGTCGTTCAGCTTGGCGGCGAAGTAACGTTCCCCCCAGCGCCAGTCAATGCCCAAATCCTTGACCAGAAAGCTCGCCACCACCATGCGCAAGCGGTTGTGCATGTAGCCGGTCTGGTTGATCTGCGCCATGGCGGCATCCACCAAGGGGTAGCCAGTGCGGCCTTCGCACCAAGCGGCGAACAGGGCCTGCGCTTCGGGGCCTTGCTCCCAGCGGATGCGGTCGTATTCGGGCTTGAAAGCGCCCTGCGCCACGTGCGGAAAGTTGGCCAGGATCTGGAAGTAAAAATCGCGCCAGATCAGCTCGCCCAACCACACCGCGGCGCCGCGGCTGCCCTGCGCTTGCCGCTGGTGCGCCTCGTGCGCGAGGGCGCGGATGGACACGGTGCCGAACCGCAGGTGCACGCTCAGGTAGCTGGGGCCTTTGATGGCTGGGAAGTCGCGCGTGTCGCCATAACGGTCGATGCGCTCCAAAAACTCCTGGAACAGCGCCTGCCCCCCGGCCGCCCCGGTGGGGATCTTCAGCGCGGCGAGATTGGTCGGCTCAAAGCCCATATCGGCCAGCGTGGGCACCGGTGATTGCCATGCCTCTGGGCGCGGTGCCAGGGCGCTGGCGTGCCGCTCCACGGGGTGGGCTTTCAAGTCGTTGGGCGTGAGTTTTTTCAACCACGCGTTTTTGTATGGGCTGAACACGCCATAAGCCCGGCCGGCCTGGGTCAGCACCTCCTCGCGCTCAAAAACGACGTGGTCTTTGCTGGTGAACAACGCCACGCCCAGGTCGGACAGCTTGCCGCGCACGCGGTTGTCGCGGGCGATCGCCTGCGGCTCATAGTCGTGGTTGGCGAACACGGCTTGCACACCCAGGCGCTGGGCGAGCGCGGGCACCTCGTCCGCCGCCCAGGCGTGCCGCACGATCAACCCGCCCGCCGCCTGACCCGACAGCTTGCGCAAATCGGCGTCCAGCGCGACCACCGACTCGCGGATGAACTCCACCCGCCGGTCCGCTTTCAAACCGTCTGCCAGCAACGGGTCAAGGATCTCGCGGTCGAACACGAACACGCAGTGCACTTGGCGGCAGCGCTCCAGCGCGTGGTGGAGCGCGGCGTGGTCATCGGTACGCAGGTCGCGGCGGAACCACACCAGGCCGCTGGCAAATGTCTTGTCCATCTTCACCATTAAAATCAAACAATGCCCGATTCTGCGCCGATCAACCTGACGCACCACTTTTTGATCGCCATGCCCGGGCTGCAAGACGAGGCATTCGCCAAGAGCGTGGTGTACGTGTGCGAGCACACCGAGCGCGGGGCGCTGGGCATCGTCATCAACAAGCCCAGCGACATCAAACTCAAGCGGCTTTTCGACCAGGTTGAACTGCCCCTGCGCCGCGATGACCTGGTGGAGACGCCGGTCTACCAAGGTGGCCCAGTGCAGACCGACCGGGGCTTTGTGCTGCATGACCAAATGCTTTCGGCTCAGGCCGGAGACAGCACACCCAGAGAGTCGGCATACGCGTCCACCATGGTGATTCCTGGTGGCCTGGAAATGACCACTTCCAAAGACGTGCTGGAGGCGCTTTCCACCGGAGCGGGCCCACGTCGGGTCTTGGTGTCCCTGGGTTATTCGGCGTGGGGCGAAGGCCAACTGGAGTCGGAATTGGCCGACAACAGCTGGCTCACCGTGGGTGCCGACGCGGCGGTGATCTTTGACACACCGGTGGCCCAACGCTACGACAAAGCGCTCGGCCTGCTCGGCTTGCAAGCCTGGATGCTGTCGCCCGAGGCTGGGCACGGATGAGCGGGCCCGCCTGGGGCCACCGGCCGGGTGCCGCCGTGGCCTCGCCCACACCACCGCCTGCCGCCGCCGTTGCGGGCACATCGGTTTCCTCCACGCCCGCACCGCACCTGCAGTCTTTCATGGCGTTCGACTTCGGTCAGAAGCGCACCGGGGTGGCCAGCGGCAACCGCCTGCTCCGGCAGGCCAGCCCGCTCGCCACCATCCAGGCCAGTGGCGAGGCGCGCTTCGCACATATAGAGGCCCGGCTGAAAGCGTGGCAACCCGACGCCCTGGTGGTGGGCGTGCCCTTTCACCCGGACGGTGCCAGCCACGACAACACCGAACGCGCACGCAAATTCGCGCGCCAGTTGCACGGCCGCTTTCGGTTGCCAGTGTTCGAGGTGGACGAGCGCTACAGCACGACCGAAGCCCTGGCCAACGGTGCCAAAGACGCGGACGCCGCATCGGCCTGCATCATCTTGGAGCAATTTTTGAGGAGCCTGCCGTGAACCATGCCGCTGGACGCGGGGGCGCCCTGTCGCTCGACGCCGAAGCCCTGTACCAAGACCTGCTGCGCGGCGTACAGAGCTTGCACCGCCCCGGCATGCGCCTGGTTGGCATCCACTCCGGCGGCGCCTGGCTGGCCGAGCGGGTGCAGCGCGACCTCGCCCTGGCCGAAGCGCCCGGCACGATCTCTTCCGCCATGCACCGCGACGACTTCGCGCAGCGCGGTTTGTCGGACAGCGGGCAGACCCAGCTCGCGTTCGACGTGAACGGCGCCGACCTGCTACTGTTCGACGATGTGCTCTACACCGGCCGCACCATCCGCGCCGCGCTGAACGAGTTGTTCGACTACGGCCGCCCTGCGAGCGTGAAGCTGATCGTGCTGGTGGACCGCGGTGGGCGAGAGCTGCCGGTGCAAGCCGACCTGGCGGCCGCCCGCATCGCCCTGCCTGCCAACCAGTCGCTGGCCCTGCACCGCGACGACGCGGGCCGCTTCAGTTTCCAGGTGGAAACGCACCAAGGTTGACCGATGCTCTACAAACGCAACCCCCAACTCAACAAGCACGGCGAGCTGGTCCACCTGCTCTCCATTGAAGGGCTGCCCAAGTCCATCCTCACCCAGATTCTGGACACCGCCGCGAGCTTCGTCAGTGTCAGCGACCGCGAGGTGAAAAAGGTGCCGTTGCTGCGCGGCAAGAGCGTGTTCAACCTGTTCTTTGAGAACAGCACCCGCACCCGCACCACCTTCGAGATCGCTGCGACCCGGCTCAGCGCCGACGTGATCAACCTGGACATCGCGCGCAGCTCGGCCAGCAAGGGCGAGTCGCTGCTGGACACCATTGCCAACCTGAGCGCCATGGCGGCCGACCTGTTCGTGGTGCGCCACAGCGAAAGCGGCGCACCCTACCTCATCGCCCAGCACGTGGCACCGCATGTGCACGTCATCAATGCCGGGGACGGCCGCCATGCCCACCCGACCCAGGGCCTGTTGGACATGTACACCATCCGGCACTACAAAAAGGATTTCTCCAACCTCACAGTGGCCATCGTGGGTGACGTGCTGCACTCCCGTGTGGCGCGCTCCGACATCCACGCCCTCACCACGCTGGGCTGTGCCGAGGTCCGTGTGGTCGGCCCCAAAACCCTGGTGCCCAACGACATGGCGCAGATGGGCGTGCGGGTGTTCCACACGCTGGAGGAAGGCATCAAGGGGTGCGATGTGGTGATCATGCTGCGGCTGCAAAACGAGCGTATGAGTGGCGCGCTGTTGCCCTCGGCCCAGGAATTTTTCAAGCGTTTCGGTCTGACGCAAGAGAAGCTGCAACTCGCCAAGCCCGACGCCATCGTGATGCACCCGGGGCCCATCAACCGCGGGGTGGAGATCGACTCGGCGGTGGTCGACGGCAAACAAAGCGTGATCCTGCCGCAGGTGACCTTTGGCATCGCGGTGCGCATGGCGGTGATGGGCATTGTCGCGGGCAACGAGGCCACGCCATGACCCGCCCCGCCTGCCAAACCCTGCGCCCCCACGCTGCCCAAGGAAAGTCATGAAGGTTCTCATCCAAGGCGGACGCGTCATCGACCCCGCCACCGGCTTCGACCAGACCTGCGACGTCGCACTGGCGGCCGGGCGCATCATCGCCATCGGACACGTGGCCAAAGACTTCACCCCGAACCGCACCCTCAACGCCACCGGCTGCTGGGTGATACCTGGCTTGGTGGACCTGGCGGTGCGCCTGCGCGAGCCCGGGCACGAACACGAAGGCATGCTGGAGAGCGAGATGGCTGCGGCCGTGGCCGGGGGCGTGACCAGCCTGGTCTGCCCGCCCGACACCGACCCGGTGCTGGACGAGCCTGGCCTGGTGGAGATGCTCAAGTTCCGCGCCGAGAAACTCCACCAAGCCCGGGTGTTCCCATTGGGTGCGCTGACACGCAACCTGCAAGGCGACACCCTCACTGAAATGGGCGAACTCACCGAAGCCGGCTGCGTTGGCTTCAGCCACGCCGAAGTGCCACTCGCCAACACCCAGGTGCTGCAGCGCGCCCTGCAATACGCCAGCACCTTTGGCTACAGTGTCTGGCTTCGCCCGCAAGAGTTGCACTTGGGCAAAGGCGTGGCCGCCAGCGGTCCGCTGGCCACGCGGCTCGGTTTGTCCGGCGTGCCAGTGGCGGCGGAGACCATCGCACTGCACACCATCTTCGAGCTGATGCGCAGCACCGGTGCGCGGGTGCACCTGTGCCGCATCAGCAGCGCCGCCGGGGTGGCGCTGGTGCGCCAGGCCAAGCAAGAAGGCCTGAAGCTCACCTGCGATGTGAGCATCAACTCCCTGCACCTGACCGACACCGACATTGGTTACTTTGACAGCCGCGCCCGGCTCAACCCACCATTGCGCCAACAGCGCGACCGCGATGCGCTGCAAGCGGCCTTGGCCGACGGCACGGTGGACGCCTTGGTGTCGGACCACACGCCCGTGGACGAAGACGCCAAGACCCTGCCATTTGCCGAGGCCGAGCCTGGCGCCACTGGGCTGGAGTTGCTTTTGGGATTGGCCCTGAAATGGGGCTTGGCCGAGGGGGGCCCCGGTCTGCACCGCGCGCTCGCCGTGCTGACCGCTGCCCCCGCGGCGGTGCTCGGTGACGCACTCGGCACCCTGCAGGCCAGCACTGGCCGCTTGGTGGAAGGTGGCCTGGCCGACCTGTGCATCGTCGACCCCCACACCGAGTGGACGGTCAACGCCAGCGCCCTGCGCAGCCAGGGCAAACACACGCCGTTCACCGGCTACCCCTTGCGCGGTCGGGTGCGCCACACCCTGGTCGGTGGGCACCCCGCGTTCGGCGCCTGAGCCGCCATGTCCCACCGGTCCCCGACATCGCCCCCCGCTCGGCCATCGCTGGCGCCTCGCGTGGCGCCCACCGTGCCCCCCAGCGCCTGGCGCCGCTGTCGCGGGGCTTGGAGGGGGCTGAGGCTGCTGGCGCACATTGCCCAGGGTCTGTGGACCTACCACCTGCACTTCCCCCGCCTCACGGCGGCGCAGCGGCAGCAGGCGGTGCAGGCGTGGGCCGAAGGCCTGCTGGCCAAGATCGGCATCTCCTTGCAACGCGCGGGCACACCCGCCCCAACAGGCCCGGTGCTGCTGGTGGCCAACCACATTTCCTGGCTCGACATCGTGACCATGCACGCGGCACGCTACTGCCGCTTTGTGTCCAAAGCCGACATTCGGCAGTGGCCGCTGGTGGGCTCCATGGCCGACGCGGCCGACACGCTGTACATCCAGCGCGAGTCCCGCCGCGACGCGATGCGGGTGGTGCACCACATGGCCGAGAGCCTGCGCGCGGGCGATGTGGTGGCCGTCTTCCCGGAAGGCACGACGAGCGACGGCTTGCAAATGCTGCCCTTCCATGCCAACCTGCTGCAAGCCGCCATCGCCGTGGATGCGCCGGTGCAACCAGTGGCCATCACTTACGTCGACGCCGCCAGCCGCGCCCTCTCACTGGCGCCCTGCTACATCGGCAACGACACCCTGTTGGTGTCGATCTGGCGCACCCTGACTTCGCCCGCCATCGAGGCCGTGGTGCGCTACGGAGACCCCGAACCCCACCACGGCCGCGACCGCCGCCAATGGGCTGCCGACCTGCAAGCCGAGATCGCGCGCCTGCGCGCCCACTGACCACCGCATGGTGCCCGGGCGAGCCTGGCCCCGGACCGGCTGGCGCGTGGGTGGCACAAACACCCCCCACCAGGGGCCAGTGCCACCGGCTCGTCTAAACGCGCGTTTTCATGCCCGGCGCGGGCCCTTTGGCATCCAATCGGACCTTATCCCACGGCGAATATGATGATTGCGCTGCGTTTTTTGTAGCGTTTACGACACCCTCACCCACCCCTGCTGCGCACCACTGGGCCCACGGGCGGTGGCGCGACAATTGGGACATGGACGAACAAATGGCGACTTGGGCCGAATGGCTGCGCATCGCGCTGGAGGCGCTGGCCACGGCCGCCTTTGCGCTGTCCGGGGCGATGGAAGCGGCCCGCAAGCGGCTGGACGCGGTGGGGGTCTGTGTGGTGTCTTGCTTGGCCGCGTTCGGCGGCGGCACCTTGCGCGACCTGCTGCTCGATCAGCGCCCCTTTTTTTGGGTACGCCACGTCGAGCTGTTGTGGGCGGTGCTGGGGCTGTGCCTGTTGGCCATGCTGTTCCTGCGGCACCGACACTTTGAACCAACGGAACGCGCCATCCAATGGCCCGACGCACTGGGCCTGGGCTTGTTCACCGCCGTGGGGGTTGACCAGGCCTTGCAGAACCAATTGCCCGTGTTGGTGGCCGTGCTGATGGGCGTGATCACCGGGGTCTTTGGCGGCGTGCTGCGCGACATGGTGTGCAACGAAATCCCCACCGCATTCCGCGACCATCGGCCCTACGCGGTCTGCGCGTTCGCGGGCGGCTGGGCGCACGTGGCGCTGGTGGCGCTGGGCCAGGGCGGTACCTTGGCCTTGGTCGCCTGCGTGCTGGTCACCGCCGGGCTGCGCGGCCTGTCGCTGTGGCGCGGCTGGCAAATTCCCGGCTGGCGCGCTTGATCGGGCGCGCAGCGCGGGTTCAGACCCGCTCCAACACCACCGCGATGCCCTGCCCCACGCCGATGCACATGGTGCACAGGGCATAGCGCCCACCCTGGCGGTGCAACTGGTTCACTGCGGTGGTGACCAAGCGCGCCCCGCTGGCGCCAAGAGGATGGCCCAGCGCGATCGCACCGCCATTCGGATTGACGCGTGGATCGTCGTCGGGCAACCCCAACAGGCGCAGCACCGCCAGGCCCTGAGCCGCGAAGGCCTCGTTGAGCTCGATCACATCCATGTGCGCCAGCGTCAGGCCGGTCTGCGCCAGCACCTTCAGGGTGGCGGGTGCAGGGCCAATGCCCATCACCCTCGGTGCCACACCGGCTGTGGCCATGCCCACCACGCGGGCACGCGGTGTGAGGCCGTGGCGGGCGGCTTGGGCCTCGTTGGCCAGCAACAGCGCGCACGCGCCATCGTTCACGCCGCTGGCGTTGCCCGCGGTCACCGTGCCATCGGCCTTGACGATCGGCATCAGCTTGGCCAACGCCTCCAGGCTGGTGGCACGCGGGTGTTCATCGCGGTCCACCACCAGGGCATCGCCCTTTTTCTGGCGGACGGTCACCGGTGTGATCTCGGCCGCAAAAAAGCCCGCCGTCTGCGCCGCGACGGCTTTGGTTTGGCTGGCCAGCGCCATGTGGTCTTGCGCCTCGCGGTCGATGCGGTGATCGGTGGCCACGTGTTCGGCGGTCTCGGGCATGGCGTCGACCCCGTACAGGGCTTTCATTCTGGGGTTGATGAAACGCCAGCCGATGGTGGTGTCGTACAGCGCGGCCTGACGGCTGAAGGCGGTGTCCGCCTTGGGCATCACAAAGGGGGCGCGGCTCATGCTCTCCACACCGCCCGCGATCACCAGCCCGGCCTCGCCCGACTTGATGGCCCGCGCCGCGCTGCCGACCGCGTCCAACCCCGAGCCGCACAGCCGGTTCAACGTGGCGCCGGGCACGTCCAGCGGCAAACCCGCCAGCAGCGCCGCCATGCGGGCCACGTTGCGGTTGTCCTCACCAGCCTGGTTCGCGCAGCCGTAAAACACATCGGCCACCTCGGCCCAGTCCACGCGGGGGTTGCGCGCCACCAACGCCTGGATGGGCACCGCCGCCAAATCGTCTGTCCGGACCGTGCTCAGTGCACCGCCATAGCGGCCAAAGGGGGTGCGGACCGCATCACAGACAAACGCCTGCGGGGCGGCTGACGGGGAAAAAAACGGGTTCGTCATGGGAACTCCTTCATCGGGACGGACGGGTGATTGTCAAAGTGCGGTCCGCACAGGGCGTTGGCGCCGAGCACCAGTCCCAAGCGTCGAGCGGGCATCTGTACCGCTATCTGTGCCGCTGACAGTGCGGCGCAGGTGTGGCATTGGAACCAACCGAGGGGCTGGTGGCCTCGGGCAGGGCGGTCACCGCCTGCCCGCCTACCCTGAAACAGGGCGGCGCGTGACCGCTGGTGTCGCCCCCCCCAAGCCAGCGCTCAGGACCGCCGGCCGCCCAGCGCCAGCGCGGCCACGCCTGCCACCACGGCGCCGATGCTGAGCCAGGGCGGGATGCCAACCGATTCCTTTTCTTTCACAGTGAGTTCCAGCGGCCCGAGCTTCGCGGCAGTGGACTCCTTGGTGAAACTGAACCCCCCGGTGAAGAACCCGACCACACCGGCCACGATCAACAAAATCCCCACAATTCGGACAGCGCCCATGGTGTTCTCCTCGCCGGGTTTGCGTTGGACAGGACCACCCCCCGGACTGCACGGCGGACCCAGGGGCAATATAGCCGCTCGCGTGCTACGCTTCGACGATGTTCACGCCTTCACAAGCCGACGTGCGCCGCTTTTTCTGCAGCGTGCGGGCCAAATCCCTGGCCAACGCGCCGATGGAAGCGATTGAAACGTTGGCCTCGCAGTGGATCGACGAACACCCCGAATACCATGCCGCGCTGGCCGACGTGGACGCTGCGCTGGCCCAAATGATCGAGCCCGACACCACCCGCACCAACCCCTTTTTGCACCTGTCCATGCATTTGTCGATCAGCGAACAGTGCTCGATCGACCAGCCTCGGGGCATACGGCAAGCGGTGGAACTGCTCAGTGCCAAACGCCAGTCGCTCCACGACGCGCACCACGAGGCCATGGAATGCCTGGGCCAAATGCTGTGGGAAAGCCAGCGCGCTGGCCGCCCGCCCGACGGCGACGCCTACACGGCCTGCGTGCAGCAGCGAGCCACCCGCGACTGAGCGGCGCGGGCGCTGCGTCGCTGGAAGCCGACCTGTCAACACCCCCAGACCATTCGGTTTGACCCACGCGGTCTGCCACGGTCTGGCCGCCACCCACAGCGGAGCAGCCAATCACCCACTCTGTGCCACTCGGCCCGGTCTGACACGAGCTACGCCGGACTATGACCATGACCAGTCCGCTACAAATTCGATAGCGTGCGAGACACCAACGGCATGGGCCAAAGACCCGTAAGACTCAAAAGGACACAAAAAAGCCGCTCAAAAGCGGCTTTTTTGGAAATGCGGGGTTTTTGTGAATCAGCGAAAACGGCTCTGCGGCACGATTTTCAGGTCGCCATCCAAGCCACCAATGTAGTTGGCGATCGCTTTCAGCTCGGCGTTGGAATACTGCTTGGAGATCCCACCCATGATGCCGTTGGCACGGCCAACATTGGCATTGTTCTCTGTCTTGTAAGCCTTCAATGCGACAAACAGGTAATCGGGGTGCTGCCCGGCGATCTTGGGGTACGAAGGGTCGATCGGCTTGGCGAAGTTGTCGCCGTGGCAAGACACGCAGGCGCCCTTCTTGATCAGCTCGGCCACCTTGGCCGGGGCTTCCGCCGGCTTGGCTGGCAGCTCCTGGCCTTCCACCTTGCCGTGGACAGCGTAGTACGCCGCCACATCGGCGATGTCTTGCTCGGTCATGGTGTCGGCAATGCCGCGCATCGTGGGGTGCTTGCGCTCGCCTTTCTTGTAGGCGTTCAGGGCCGACACGATGTAGCCCGCGCTCTGGCCAGAAATTTTCGGGACTTTGTAGACTTCAGGAAAGCTAGCCTGGTAACCCTTGATGCCATGGCAGCCGATGCACATGGCAATCTTGCTTTCACCCGCCTTCACATCCCCTTTCACGCCCTGGGCGTGGGCGGCGAATGGGGTCACAGACGTGACAGCCAAGGCAAATACGGTGGTCAACAACTTGTTCATTTTGCGCGCACAATCCTGTGGAACGTCTGGCTTGTATCAGCATTTGATTATAGCGGGCGCAACCCTTTGAACCCTCCGTCCCATGAAATTCCAAGGCTCCCAATCCTACGTTGCCACCCAAGATTTGATGCTGGCGGTGAACGCGGCCATCACCCTCAAGCGCCCACTGCTGGTGAAGGGCGAACCTGGCACTGGCAAAACCATGCTGGCCGAGGAAGTGGCCGCCGCACTGGGCATGCCGCTGCTGCAGTGGCACGTCAAGTCCACCACCAAAGCACAGCAGGGCCTGTACGAGTACGACGCCGTGAGCCGCCTGCGCGACTCACAGCTGGCCGACGTGGACGGCGGTGAACGCGTCAAGAACATCCACAACTACATTGTGCAGGGCGTGCTGTGGCAGGCCTTCACGGCCGACAAACCGGTGGCGCTGCTGATCGACGAGATCGACAAGGCCGACATCGAGTTCCCCAACGACCTGTTGCGCGAAATCGACCGCATGGAGTTCTACTGCTACGAGACGCGCGAACTCATCAAGGCCAAACACCGGCCGCTGGTGTTCATCACCTCCAACAACGAGAAAGAGCTGCCTGACGCTTTCCTGCGCCGTTGCTTTTTCCACTTCATCAAGTTCCCTGACGCGGTCACGATGCAGCAGATCGTGGACGTGCATTTCCCAGGACTGAAAAAGGAATTGCTCACCGCCGCGATGAAGACCTTCTTCGACATTCGCAACTTGCCCGGCCTGAAAAAGAAGCCCAGCACCAGCGAGCTGCTCGACTGGCTCAAGCTGCTGGTGGCCGAAGACATTCCACTGGAAGCCCTGCAAAGCAAAGACGACAAGGTGGCCGTACCGCCTCTGGTGGGCGCGCTGCTGAAAAACGAGCAGGACGTGACCCTGTTTGAAAAACTGGTGTTCATGCAACGCCACAACCGTTGACCACGCCATGGCACACCCCCTGTTGGTAGAAGGTTTGGCCGACGCGGTCGGCTTTGTGGGCGGCGCATTGGCCGGTTATTGGCTCGGCCAACTGCTGGGGTTCGATGTCTTTGCAGAGGGCTACAGCAACCAAAGCATCTTCGGCATTTTGCTGGTCGGCCTGGGTGGCGGTGGTGGCCTGCATCTGGCCCGCCGCTGGAACCGCAACCGCGCCGCGTCGGACGACGAATGAGCGCTGGCACTTGCCCGCCACGCCAGCGCCACTGAATGGGTTGCGCAGTTTGTTTTTTGGGCGCACAGCCAGACAGAGGTGCCCAAGGCCCACTGTGACCCAGCACCCCACCGACCTTTTGTCACGCGCACGGAACTGACGCCATGCTCATCGACTTTTTCTACACCTTGCGCTCCGCCAAATTGCCGGTGTCGGTCAAGGAATACCTGACCTTGATGGAGGCCTTGCAGGCCGGGGTGGTCGGCCCCACCAGCGAAGACGGCTACCGCATCGACGACTTCTACTTCCTCAGCCGCACCGCGCTGGTGAAAGACGAGAAACATTACGACAAGTTCGACCGCGCCTTTGCCGCCTACTTCAAGGGCGTCGAGATGGTGGCCGACTTCACCAAAGACATCCCGCTCGAATGGCTGCGTAAGAACCTGGAGCTCGAACTCAGCCCCGAAGACAAAGCCAAGATCGAGAAAATGGGTTGGGACGAGCTGATGGAGACGCTGAAGAAGCGTTTCGAAGAACAGAAAGAACGCCACGAAGGCGGCAACAAATGGATCGGTACCGGCGGCACCAGCCCTTTTGGTGCCAATGGCTTCAACCCGCAAGGCGTCCGCATCGGCCAGGAGAAGAGCCGCAACCGCAGCGCCGTAAAGGTCTGGGACCAGCGCGCCTACAAAGACTACGACGACACCCAGGAACTCGGCACTCGCAACATCAAAGTCGCGCTGCGCCGCCTGCGCAAGTTCGCCCGGGAAGGCAGCGTCGAAGAACTGGACCTGGACGACACCATCCGCTCCACCGCCGCCAACGCCGGGTGGCTGGACATCAAGATGGTGCCCGAGCGCCACAACAACGTGAAGGTGCTTTTGCTGATGGACGTGGGGGGTACCATGGATGAGCACATTTCGCGCGTGGAAGAAATGTTCTCCGCTGCGAAAGCCGAGTTCAAGCACCTGGAGTTCTACTACTTCCACAACTGCGTCTATGACTTCATGTGGAAGAACAACAAGCGGCGCTTTTCAGAGAAGTTCGCCACCTTTGACATCATCCGCAAATACAACAAGGACTACAAACTGATCTTCGTCGGCGACGCCACCATGTCTCCCTATGAAATCTTGCAACCCGGTGGCAGCGTGGAATACAACAACGAAGAATCGGGTGCGACCTGGCTGGACCGGTTGACCCAGGCCTATCCCAAGTTCGTGTGGATCAATCCCGAACCCCAAGGCGTGTGGCAATACCGCCAAAGCATTGCCATCGTTCAGCAGCTCATGGGCAACCGCATGGTGCCCCTCACGCTGAAAGGCCTTGAAGAAGGCATGCGCACCCTGAACCGCTGACGCGATTGAACAGCCCGTTCAAAGCCCACCCACTTGGCCAAGAAAATTGGTTGCCCAGGACGCACGTCGGGAAAAAACTAAGCCTCGATTCAGCGTCATTTGTTACCATGTTTTCGCGGTATGTTCCGTACCGAATTCAAGGACAAATCTCACATGAATCTCAAAATTTCTGCTTCTTTGGTCGCCATCGCCTGCGCGGTGCTGGCTGGTTGTGCCACCGGCCCTGACGCACCCCCTGCCGCCTTGGCCGACGGGCAATTGGCACAACCCGCCGACTACAAAACCTGGCCCAAGTTCATCTCCAACGTGCAGCGCCCCGACATCAAGCAGGTGCGCGAGATTTACATGAACAAAGTGGCCACGACCGCCGTACGCGGACAGCCCTTCCCCCAGGGCAGCCAGTTCGTGATGGAGAACTACGCTGCTGAAGCCAACCCAGACGGCACACTGCAAACCGGACCCGACGGCAAGCTGGTCAAAGGCAAGCTGCTGGCCGTGTTCGTGATGGGCAAAAACCCAGGCTGGGGCCAGAACGTTGCGCCCGAGCTGCGCACGGGCAACTGGATCTTCGCTGGCTACAAACCCACTGGCGACAAAGTGGACGCCGACCCCGTGTCCTGCCGTGGTTGCCACATTGCCGCTACGCCAGACGGCACCAAAGGCGCTGGCCCAGCCCGCGACTTCGTGATCCGCTACGACCAGTACTTCGACCAGAAGAAAGCCGGTCTGACGACAGAAGCCGTGGTGGCTTCCCTGTCCGCCGCGCACGGTGGCATCAGCGCACACGACCTGCGCAGCGTCAGCGCCCTGCAGCGCTGAGCCACGCCTGCTTCCTGGTGGCCCGCAAGGGCCGCCCACCCATCGCCGCTACTGCGTGAGCCGTAGCGGCGATAATCTTTGCCCAGTGCCGCGGTAGTTCAATGGATAGAACAGGGACCTCCTAAGTCTCAGATACAGGTTCGATTCCTGTCCGGGGCACCAAATGATGGCTTCAAGTCCATCCAAACAGCCTCAAAACCCGCACGTTTCCTAGCGTTTTGGGTTTTTTATTGCCTCACGGCACCTCACTGGCTAACATGACATACCAACAATTCGTTGGTATCTCTGTCGGTATCTGGAAGTACCAGCAACTTAGATACCAACAAAACAGGGGTATCCAGTGGCACTGACCGATACATTCGTGAAAAACGTACGGGCAACAGCATCGCCAGCCGGTGAGAAACACACCGATGGCCGAGGGCTGTACCTTCATGTGAAGGCGGCAGGCAAGTACTGGCGTATGAACTACCGCTACCAAGGCAAACAAAAAACCTTAGCACTGGGCGTTTATCCGGATGTGTCCCTGGCCAAAGCAAGACAGCGGCGCGACAAGGCGCGGGAGCAATTAGCGGACGGGATCGACCCCAGCACCGCCAAGCGCGAAGAAAAGCAGGCCAAGGCCGATGCAGCGGCCCATACCTTTGAAGCGGTGGCGAGGGACTGGCTGAACAAGACGGCGGGGAAGCGAGCAGAAGTAACCCAGCAAAAGGTCACATCGTGGCTTGAGCGGGACGTGATTCCCTACATTGGCAAATTTCCCATATCGACTGTCGGGTCACGCGATGTGCTCGATAAGGTGATTCGCAAGGTCGAGGCACGGGCGGCCTTCGACACAGCGCATCGGGTAAAGCAGCTTTGCGGCCAGATATTCAGGTACGCGGTGGTGACGGGACTAGCTGACCGGGACGTGACAGCCGATCTGAGCGAAGCATTGGCAGCCAAGACGACAACACACTACGCGGCTATTACTGACCCCAGAAAAGCGGGCGCGTTGCTGCGGGCCATGTACACCTACACAGGCCACCCCTACACCGTGGCGGCGTTGAAACTCTCGCCGATGGTGTTTGTACGCCCTGGCGAACTAAGGGCGGCTGAGTGGGCAGAGGTCGACCTGGAAGCAGGCGAATGGCGCATCCCAGGCCGGAAAATGAAAATGGACAACGACCACATCGTCCCGCTGGCCACACAGGCGGTGGCGATCCTACGCGAACTACAGCCCATTACCGGCCATGGAAAGTACGTGTTCCCCAGCCTAAAGACAGGTGAACGTCCCATGTCTGAAAACACCGTTAACGGCGCACTGGCAGCCATTGGTTACGGCAAGGACATTCACACCGGCCATGGTTTCCGAGCCATGGCGCGGACGATCATGGACGAAGTGCTGGGGGAGCGGGTTGACCTGATCGAACACCAACTTGCCCACGCGGTGAAAGATGCCAATGGGCGGGCCTACAACCGCACTGCACACTTACCTGCACGGCGGGAGATGATGCAGCGGTGGGCTAACTACTTGGATAAGTTGAGGACCGGGGCAGAAGCGGTAACGCTGCGGTAGTTCCAATAAAGGGCCAATTGAGGTTCCAGTCACCTTCAGAAAGGTGCTCGGATCTGGGCCCAACTGACAGGTTTTCCACAGGGTTGTCCCATGACGGCAAACGGTCTCGCAATTAACATCAAACCGTCTTTTGGCGTTGCCGAGGAAATCAAAAAAGACGGGTTCATAGCAAAAGACCCCAAAGCCTTGCAGGGCGATGAGGTCTTAGGGGCATAAAGCCGGTGAAGAGTTTTGCGACAGCTTCACCTGCAATATTACCCAGATAGTTAAGCTAGCTTAAAAACACTTGGCTATCGATCGAAGTCTCTCAGTAGATTTCGGCTATGCACCATCCATTTTCATAATGTGAAGGTACTAGCTATGTTGACAGGTAAAAAAGGGCAAATTCCCTCATTTGACGAACTGCCGTACAGCGCATTCATTCGTGAAGCGCAACTGGTGCAAAGCCCCAAACGGCCCGACAGGCCAGCCCCATTGCCATTCAGCGGCGCGACGCTGTGGAGGATGGTGAAGGCGGGTACGTTTCCTAAACCACACAAGCTGAGCGAGCGCGTAACCGCCTGGAAAGTCGGTGACGTTCGAGCGTGGCTAGAAGGGCAACAAGCGCTGTAAGGGGGTGGCGATGACGATCAACACCACCCCAAAAGAAATGGCCGCCGGGGGCTTCCACACCACCGCGGCGACCGCGATCAACGGCCTGGATTTTCTCACGACTGACCGCCTCGACAAAGCGTTTTCCAACCTGCAGGCAGAGTTCGCACGGCAGGGACACGCTCTGCACTGCAGCCACCCTATGGACGGGCCGGTGGCCTACTGGGTGGAGCGCTGGGGGCTCGTGCGATACCTACCCACGCTGCACGACGCTGGCCTGTTCCTGGCCAAGATCGGAGGCAGCCTGTGAGCGATCCCACATCCGAACAAATACGCGGTGCGCTGGCCTACATCCCGGCGGCAGTTCCACGCGACGAATGGGCTAGGGTGGCTATGGCTATCAAGTCTGAGTTTCCAGACGCGACCGGATTTGATCTGTTCGACTCATGGAGCCTGACCGATCCGGACGGCTACAACACGTCGAACACTCGGGACACCTGGCGCAGCATCAAGGCGAGCGGCGGTGTTGGTATCGGGACGCTATTTCACATGGCCAAGCAAAACGGCTATGTACCCACGGCAGACCGACAAGCCGACAACAGGCAGACGGCAGCGGAGCGCGACACTCACCGGAAGCGCGTAGAGGCCATGCGCCTAGAGGACGAAGCAGAAAAAGCGCAGCGCAACGAAACTGCGGCGGCGGAGGCGGAACGGCGCTGGTACGCGGCCAAGCCCTGCACCGGCAATGCCTACCTGACCGCCAAGGGCGTGAAGCCCCACGGTACGCGGGTGGAGGCCGACGGTGCCCTGATCGTCCCAATGCGCGATACGGCGGGCAAGCTGTGGAACATCGAGCGCATCAACCCGGAGGATTTCAAAGACAAACGTGGGCTGCCTGGCGGGCGGCGCACCAGTTGTTACTTTGGGATCGGCAAGCCTGACAGGGTGCTCATAGTGGCGGAGGGTTTCGCCACGGGCGCCAGCATCCATGAGTGCACCGGCGAGGCGGTGGCGGTGGCCTTCAACGCTGGCAACCTCGAAGCGGTGGCTACGGCGTTGCACGCCAAGTACCCAGCGTTGACCATCATCCTGGCGGCGGACGACGACCACCAGACAGACGGCAACCCTGGACTGACCAAAGCCACGGCAGCGGCAGCGGCGGTGGGTGGTTTGTTGGCGGTGCCCGAATTTTCGGCTGCCCTAAAGGAGGCCAAGGCCACCGACTTGAACGACCTGCACCAGATTGCTGGGGCTGAGGCGGTGCGGGCTTGCATTGAGGCGGCCAAGCCGGTGGACACGGCGGTGAACTACGGCGACACCTGGCCAGAGCCCACCCCACTGCCCAACGCCTTGCCACCCGTGCAGCCCTTCGACGCCGACCTGTTACCAGCGGCGCTGCGGGGCTGGGTGGTCGACATTGCCCACCGGATGCAGTGCCCCCCAGACTTCCCGGCGGTGGCGGCGCTGGTGGCGATTTCCAGCCTGATCGGTGCGCGTGCAGTGGTGCAGCCCAAGGCGCGGGACGATTGGAAGGTAACGCCAAACCTGTGGGGGATGACCGTGGGCAGACCCGGCGTCAAGAAAAGCCCTGCCCTCGGAGAGGCGCTGAAACCATTGAACCGGCTACAGGCCACCGAGATTGAGCAATGGCAACTGGCGCACGACGCATGGGCCCTGGATACCAAGGTGGCGGAGTTAGCCAGTGCCGAGCGCGAGAAACAGGCCAAGGGGCTGGCGACCAAGGACAAGGCCAAGGCGCGGGAACTGCTGACACCCGAGGCGACGCCAGCCGAGCCCCTGGCGCGGCGCTACATCGTCAACGACGCCACGGTGGAAAAGCTGGGCGAACTACTGACGCAAAACCCGTGGGGCACGCTTTCCTACCGGGACGAACTGTACGGGCTGCTGACGGGGCTGGATAAGCCTGGCCAAGAAGGTTCACGGGCTTTCTACCTGCAAGCCCACGACGGCAACCAGGGCTACACCTTCGACCGGATCGGGCGCGGCACCTTGCACATCCCACGGGTGTGCCTGGCGATGATCGGCGGCATCCAGCCGGGCCGCATTCAGGAATACGTGCGCGGTGCAGTGGCGGGTGGCAGTGCCGACGATGGCCTGTTGCAGCGTTTTGGCCTGACGGTGTGGCCAGACACCAGCGGCGATTTTGTACACGTCGACCAATGGCCGGACACACCAGCCAAACAGACCGCGTGGGCAGTATTCGAGCGCCTGGCAGACCTACAGCCAGCCAGCGACGATGAACCCGTGGTGTGGCGGTTTGACGCCGACGCGCAAGCCCTGTTTGTGGAGTGGCTGGTTCCATTTGAGCAAGAACTGCGCGGCGATGAGCTGCACCCGGCCATGGTGTCGCACCTGGCCAAGTACCGCAAGCTGATCCCAGCCCTGGCGCTGGTGTTCGCACTGATCGACACGCCAGACAGCGGCGGCGTGATCGGTGTGGCGGAGCTGATCCGAGCACTGGCGTGGGGTGACTACCTGCGCACCCATGCCAACCGGCTGTACGCGGCGGCGGTGGTGCCGGAAACGACAGGGGCGGCGACGCTGTTGGCCAAGATCAAAGCGGGCAAGCTGGTGGATCGTGACGGCGTCATCCTGCAAGACTTTGCCCCCAGGGACGTTGCGATCAAGCACTGGGCGGGCCTGGACAACCCCGTAGCGGTGCGCAAGGCGGCGGACTTGCTGGCGGACTATGACCACCTGCGGCGGGAGGTGCGGCCACCAGGCATTACGGGCGGTAGACCCAGTGAGCGGTACGCCATCAATCCAGCCCTGTTACCCGACGGGAGGGCGGGATGAACTGGCTGGCGCGACTCAAGAAAGTAGAAGCGGGCACCGAAGCGGACGCTACGAAACCTACAAAAGGGGGTTTCGTAGGTTTTGTAGCTCCCATTCCAGCACCCGTGCAGAAAACCGAAGGGGCGGCGGAGGCATCCAACGACCCAGCCCCAGACCCCGACCACCTGTGCTGGCCAAACACCCAGGCCATGAACACGACGGAGATAGACACCTTCACCGGGCGGCTGGCAGCTTTCACCGACCGGGGGCTGACCATAGCCGATGCCGAGGCGCTGGCTGATCGGCTGGTGGTGCGTGACCGTGAACGGGATGATCGGCGTACCTGCCTGGAATGCCCACACCTGCGTGGCGCTGGCTGGTGGCGCTGCGGCAACGGCGTGGCGGCTGGGCTGGCCAACCGGGCCGGGGATGTGCCCTTACCGGCTGACCTGGTGCAACGCCTGCAACGGTGCGACGGCTGGCAAGACCGGCGACAACCCATCAAGCCCACCGACGACACCGAACAGCCCACCCAACATGAACCCGCATTCTCAAAGCACGACGATGACTAAACCTACCCCATCCAGCCCCAAGGTAATCCCCGTCACCCAGACGCCAACACAAACCGAGGCTCAAGCCATCGCGGTGGCAGCCTTGAAACCGTCTCTTAATTCCAGCCTGGTGATCGACGCGTACCAACGCAACATCATGGGCACCGACGTGGAGGTGAAAGAACTGATCGAAGGGCTTTCGGATTCCATGAAACAGGTAAAGGACGGCGACTTAAGCGGGCTGGAATCCATGCTGGTGGGGCAAGCTATGGCCCTGCAAACCATGTTCACCAGCTTAGCGCGGCGGGCAGCGGGACAAGAGCAGCTATCGCACTACCAAGCCTTCATGGCCATGGCTTTGAAGGCACAGGCACAGAGCCGGGCAACGATTCAGGCGGTGGTCGATTTGAAGTTTCCCCGGCAAGCCACGTTCGTGAAACAGGCCAACATTGCCCACGGGCCGCAACAGGTGAACAACGGTATCAGCGGCGAGACGAACGCGCGCGCGCGCGCGGGAGAAACCCGCACCACGAAAAACAAACTATTGGAGGATGGGTATGGCGAACTCGGCAGCGGGGTGGTCACCGGAGAGAAAAAAGAGGCACAGCGAAGCGATTCGTCAATGGCGGCCATGGGAAAAATCAACCGGGCCTAAAACTGTGGCGGGGAAAAAGAGGTCGTCTCAAAATGCCGACAAAGGCGCCCGCCGTGAAAGCCTTTCCGAGGTCATGAAGGAGTTAAAGTTGCTCTTCAAACGCCAGCGCGAATATCTCTTGATATCAACGGAAGATTGGCATCTTCCTTGAACGCTCTGTGCATCACAGGGTACTTACTTGCAGCGCTCAGCGGCCCTTGGCATCAACCACGAACAATAACCATTAGCGGCCCCGCTTTCAAAACAAGTAGCGATACCTCTTTATGCGCCGCCGAAGTTGTAGTGCGGAAGATGCGGACTATCGGTGTAACGCCCAGTCCCGACAACACGGCCTGGTTGTCCGGTCGTGTCGGCTGATACGACATCCGTACTGCTGGAGGTCCGAAATAACTCGAGCGAGACCTCGAATACAAATACGAATGTGCGCAATTAGTGCGGCAAAATAACGCGCAGTAGCCACCGAAGCAGGCGTAGGATTCCAGCTATTCGCATAAGCTGTGTGGACAAATTAATTTGACTGTTGAGCAAAAGTCTTCAGAATGAAGGTTCATCAACGGAGCCTTTATGACAACCAACTTCCTAGTCTTAGTCGTGCTCGCTGCAACAACGATATGCTTTTCGCCTGTAGCGATTGCGCAGAACTACTTGGGCAATCTGTCTGCGAACCCGTACGCACCTCGCGCTGCCCCCCAGCCTCCCGGAACGTACAACAATCCATACGGAAACAGTTCTAACAGCCCCGGGCTGTACAACAGTCAAGGAGAGTTCCGAGGTAACCTAAACGCAAACAAATATGACCCGGATAGCGTTTCCAATCCCTACGGCAGGTATGGGAGCCAATACTCCCCTGAAAGCATCAATAACCCCTATGGTGCCGGAAGCCCATACAACCAAGACAGCCCGACAAACCCTTACGGGAACGGACTCCGTATTTATGGCCGATAAACTTTGATGCGGCTTAGTTTCAATGCTTTTGGAGTAATGTTTAAGGCAGCATGCAGGTGTCGCTATTTATTTCACCTGGGGAAAGTACATCCTCACAGTTTTTTGATTCACGCCAAGCGTCACCCAGTAGCGCTTGGCAAGGTGCGCTCATGAACATTCCAATAAACCGGCTCTGCACTTACTTTGCCGTACTCTGGGCGATGGCTGGCTGTAATAAAGACACAAGTGTTGCGCCTATGTCAGATAGAGTCGCTGCGCTTGAGACGCGAGTTGAACTATTAGAGTTTCAGGCCCGGCTGAATTCTGACGTGAATGATTGGGACAAAGTCGCCTATCTAACCCCTGGCTCCGACGGATACGGAGTTATCAAAATGGATTTGGGCAACCTTACGGTCAGCCTAGCGAATATTGTTCCCTATGCAAACGGTAGCAGGGTTTCATTGATGTTCGGAAATCTGACTAGTGCGACCATCGTTGGATTGAAAGCCAAAATTGAATGGGGTCCTGTAGACGATAAGGGGGTGCCAATTGCTAAGCAGACGAAGTCGAGGGACATCAAACTAACCGAGTCGTTGATTTCGGGAGCATGGAACAAAACGGACGTAGTTCTCGAAGGTGTGCCGCCATCAGCGCTTGGCTTTATCCGCGTCCGCGACGTTGGCCACCAGGCGATCCGACTAAATGGTAGGACCCGGTAGGAGGAGGCTTTAAAGCAACACAACAACTAGCGCCGATCTTTCCATAGTTGCCCAAATTCTCCGCAGTTTCGCTCTAGTCCACTAAGGATTTGTTCGTAGGTGTAGGCCTTTGCACGAGCTAAATCTATTGACGACTGCACGTAGGCGCGACAGTTATCTGGCAAGTTGGATTCTTTGCCGTAACGCGGCTTTGCATTGTCGTCTTCAGGCGTGCATCCAGACAAACAAAGCGGTGCTGCCAAAACAAGGATTGATAGCTGTCTCATAGTTATTAGTCAGTAGTTGTCGACCTGCCACGAACGCTGCACGCGGCCCTGAACTTATTAAACACCACTTCTTAAAAATCCGCCTCGGTTGGCGGTTTGGTCGGGGCGGTTCATACCCTGATCGCAGGAGTCAATGCGACCGCGACGCATCAAACCCGATTCACAGTGTATTTACAAAGCTGCAAGGCGAGTTACCTAAAAAAATAACGGTACTTTTGATGGTACTTTTAAAAGACAGACGTTAAAAACGCACTATTTGTGCGGCTTGCGCGTTGATATGTGATTCCTGTCCGGGGCGCCAGCCGCACCCGCACGCGCCCAGCGCCAGCCGTTTCCCAACGCTGCCAGACACACAACCAAGTCCGCGCCAGAGAGCCGCCCAGGCGATGTGCGCGCCTGACCCGCGCCGGTCTGCCCACCCCGATCCTCGCCATGAGGACCGAGCCACTCCCGTTGTGTCCATGCCACCCCGATCTGTGTGGGCCGTGTCCCAGCGGCGACACCCATGCCAAGTTGACAAGTTGCCGTCAGGTTTTGCACCTGATAATTGAACTTATCAGTCACCACCGAATGCCTCCGGTGTGTACGGCACCGCATCTTCGGCGCCGGGTGAAGAGGGATTCCGCGATGCGCGTTTTATTGATCGACGACCATGTTTTGTTCACCGACAGCCTACGCTGCTTGCTGCGAGAGATGTCGCCCGAAACCGAGGTGGTGGCGGCCAGCTGCATCGCCGAGGCGATGCAACACACAGCCCCTGTCGATCTGATCTTGCTGGACCAGCATCTGCCAGACGGCGACGGGGTGGGAGCGCTCACCACGTTGAAGTGCGCCTTCCCGCAAGCGCCGGTGGTGGTCGTCTCTGGCGACGCGCAACCCCATGCCATCCAGGCCGCCATGGGCGCAGGTGCAATGGGCTACGTTCCGAAGAGTTCGTCCCCCGGAGTGCTGGTGGCGGCCATGCGGCTGATCCTGTCCGGGGGCGTGTACTTGCCCACCCACCTGTTGCACAGTGGCACACACCCAGCAGAGCCCGGCGATCTTGCACCGACTGCGTACGGGGCGGACCCGCTGTCAGACCGCCAGCGCGAGGTTCTGCGCCAAGTGATGGAAGGCAAAACCAACAAGCAAATCGCACGCGAGCTGGGCATTGCAGAAAGCACGGTGAAGTCCCACTTGTCCACCGCCTTTCGGGTGCTGGGCGTGGCCAACCGCACCGAAGCGGTGTTCAAAACCGCCCAAGCCCCAAGCGCTTATTCGCCCAAGTAAGCGGCCCGAACCCGGTCGTCCCGCAACAGTTCGGCACCGGTGCCGGTTGTGGCAATCAAGCCAGACTCCATGACGTAAGCGCGGTCGGCAATCGCCAGCGCGCGACTGGCGTTTTGTTCGACCAACAGCAGCGTGACGCCCTGCAATGAAACGTCACGGACCACCTCGAAAATCTTGTCCACCATGATGGGCGACAGGCCCATGGACGGTTCGTCCAACAACAGCAATCGCGGGCGGCTCATCAACGCGCGACCCATAGCAAGCATTTGCTGCTCCCCGCCCGACAGCGTGCCCGCCAGTTGCTGGCGGCGCTCCTTGAGGCGCGGGAAGGTGCTGAACACGCGGTCCATGTCGTCGCCAATCGCGGCGGTGTCGCGGCGCACGTAGGCGCCCATCTGCAAGTTCTCCAGAATGGTCATGCGGGTGAAAACCCCCCGCCCTTCTGGGACCATGGCCAAGCCCTGGCGCACCAAGTCCCAAGCGCCCTGCCCCCGCAGGCTGCGTCCCTGGTATTCGATCTGGCCAGCGGCGAGCGGCACACTGCCAGTGATGGCCTTCATGGTGGTGGTTTTACCGGCGCCATTGGAGCCGATCAGCGCCACCAATTCACCGGGACGAACCTCCAGGTCAACGCCTTTGACCGCCTCAATACCGCCGTATGCGACCTGGAGGCCGCACACTGTCAAAAGGGGCGCGCTCATGCAGGCACCTGTGCGGCGGCGCCATGGCCGAGGTAAGCCTCAATCACCAGCGGGTTGGTTTGTACCTCCGAGGGCGTCCCTTCGGCGATCGGCTTGCCGTGGTCCAACACGGTCACTCGGTCACATAGCCCCATGACCAACTTGACGTCGTGCTCGATCAACAAGACGGTTCGCCCGTCCCGGCGGATCTGGTCGATCAGCGCCCGAAGTTGCACCTTTTCTGTGGCGTTCATGCCAGCGGCGGGTTCGTCGAGCGCGATGAGTTGCGGGTCGGTCGCCAGAGCGCGGGCGATTTCCAGGCGGCGCTGGTCGCCATAGCTCAGCGTGCGGGCCTTGTGATCGGCGTAGGTGCCAATGCCGACGTAGTCCAGTAGCGCTTGCGCCCGCTCGGCGATAGCACGTTCTTCGGCCCGAAAACCGGGCGTGCGGAAGATGGCGCCCAGCAAGCCAGAGCGGGTGCGGACATGGCGGCCCACCATCACGTTCTCAAGCGCCGTCATGTCTGAAAACAAGCGGATGTTCTGGAACGTGCGTGCGATGCCCGCCTTCGCCACCCGGTGCACGGCCGCCGTGGAATACGGCTTGCCAGCCAATTCAAAGCACCCGCTGTCTGGGGTGTACAGGCCTGTGATCACGTTGAAAAACGTGGTCTTGCCCGCGCCGTTCGGGCCGATCAAACCGTGGACCTGCCCCCGCTCGATGCGCAGCGCCACGTCGCTCAGCGCCTGCAGGCCGCCAAACCGTTTGGAAACACCTGACACATTCAACACCGGCGCCGTCATGGCTTGCCTTGCAGCGACTTGCCTTGGTCAGGCGCGGGCAACAGGCCCCGGGGCCGCAGCAGCATGATGCCGATCATGGCCAATGCGATCAGCAACTGGCGCAGGATCGCAGCGTCCACCCGCCCATCGGTCATGGACTGCAGCGGGCCGCCGACGTAGCGCAGCACTTCAGGCAATGCCGCCAACAACACCGCGCCAAGGATCACACCGGGCAAATGCCCGATGCCGCCCAGCACCACCATGGCCACGATCATCACCGACTCCATCAGGCTGAAAGACTCGGGCGACACGAACCCCTGGAACGCGCCAAACAACGCACCCGCCACACCGCCAAAGGTGGCGCCCATGCCAAACGCCAGCAACTTCATGTTGCGGGTGTTGATGCCCATGGCCTTGGCGGCGATTTCGTCCTCTCGAATGGCCATCCATGCCCGGCCGATGCGCGACCGCTCCATGCGGTGGCAAACCACCACGCTCACCACCACCAGTGCCAAGAACAGGTAGTAGTACAGCGTGACCGACGCCAGCTCCAAACCACCAACGGCGAGCGTCTTGCCCAGGTCCAAGCCAAAAAAGCTCGCGCTGTCGATTTGCCCCAGGCCCTTGGGACCGTTGGTGATGTTGACCGGCTGGTCCAAGTTGTTCAAAAACACCCGAATGATTTCACCGAAACCCAGGGTCACGATGGCCAGGTAATCGCCACGCAGCCGCAGCGTGGGTGCACCCAGCAAAATGCCGAACACGCCCGCAACCAGCGCCGCCATTGGCACCACCGCCCACAGCGGGGTGTGCAACCCGTTGGGGAACATCATGGCCAGCGCTGGAAAAGTGTCGGTCAGGTGCGGCGAGGCGAGCAAGGCAAACAGGTACGCGCCCACCGCAAAAAAAGCCACAAAGCCGAGGTCGAGCAGGCCCGCATAGCCCACCACGATGTTCAAGCCCAGCGCCAGCAACACGTACAGCAAGGCGACATCGGCGATACGCACCCACGCGTTGCCCATGCCCTGAAGCCCCAACGGCAACACCAGTAGGACCAGCGCCAGCGCCACAGCGGCCCATTGTTTCTGGCGCGGGGTGAAGCGACCGAGCATGGTGGGGGTGGTCATGGTCAAGCCCTGTCTGCCACCCGCTCACCCAACAGCCCCGACGGCCGCAGCGTGAGCACCGCGATCAACACGATGAAAGCGAACACGTCGGAGTAATGGCTGCCCAGCACGCCCCCGGTGAGTTCACCGATGTACCCAGCACCGATCGACTCGATCAGCCCTAGTAACACACCGCCCAACACCGCGCCGCCCAGGTTGCCAATGCCGCCGAACACCGCCGCCGTGAACGCCTTGAGCCCCGGCAGAAAACCCATTGAGTGCTGCACCGTGCCGTAGTTGGAGGCATACATCACCCCGGCGATGGTGGCCAGCACCGCCCCGATCACAAACGTGGCCGAGATCACCGTGTCGGGCTTCACACCCATCAGCGCAGCGACGCGCGGGTTCTCGGCGGTGGCGCGCATGGCGCGGCCCAAACGGGTGCGGTGCACGACCCACATCAACACCGCCAAAGACACTGCCGTCATGCCCAGGATCATCACCTGCGTGGGGGAAATCACCGCGCCACCGATCTCGAACGGATCGGCCGGGAGCAGCGTCGGGTACGACTTGTAATTGGGTTTCCAGATCACCTGGGCCAGGGTCTGCAAAAAAATCGACACGCCGATCGCGGTGATCAGCGGGGCGAGCTTGGGGCTGTTGCGCAAGGGCCGGTAGGCGATCTTCTCGATCGCGTAATTGAGCACTGCGGTCACCACGCAAGCGATCAACAGGGCCAGTAGCAGGATGACCCAGCCTGGCGTCTCGGGGGCCATGCCCTCTTGCATCAGCCCGATGGCGCTCCAGCTGGTGATGGCCCCGACCATCAACACCTCGCCATGGGCAAAGTTGATCAGGTTGATGATGCCGTAGACCATGGTGTAGCCCAGGGCGATCAGCGCGTACATGCTGCCCAGCACCAGGCCATTGATGATTTGTTGCAGCAGGATGTCCATGTCGGAGGGCTCAGCTGGGGCGACCGCCTTGGCCGGCTTGGTTGAGTTGCTTCAAGGCGCGCAAGCGCTCGGCGATACGGATTTCAAGGCCACGCTCCACGGGGCGATAGAACTCCGGGGGCGACATGCCGTCCGGAAAATAGCGCTCACCTGCGGCGACGCCTCCCTCTTCGTCGTGCGCGTAGCGGTAGTGGCGGCCATGATCGAGTTGCTTCATCAGCTCGGTGGGGGCGTTGCGCAGGTGCAAGGGCACCGGCCGGCTGCCGTCTTTCTTGACCAAGGCCTGCGCGGCTTTGTAGGCCTGATAAGCGGCATTGGACTTGGGGGCCATGGCCAAGTACAGCACGCACTGTGCCAGGGTCAGCTCACCTTCTGGCGTGCCCAAGCGCTCGTAAGTTTCTGCGGCGTCCAGCGCGAGGCGCAGCGCACGCGGATCGGCCAAACCGATGTCCTCGCTGGCCATACGGATCAGGCGGCGAGCCAGGTAGCGCGGGTCGGCCCCGCCGTCGAGCATGCGGACGAACCAGTACAACGCCGCATCGGGGTCAGAGCCTCGCACCGATTTGTGCAACGCGCTGATGGTGTCGTAGAACTGGTCACCGCCCTTGTCATAGCGCCGCATTCTCTCACCGAGCAGACGCAGCACCCAAGCGTCCGTGATGCGTTCGAGCCGGTCTTTTTCGGCCGATACCGCCAGCATTTCCAGCGTGTTGAGCATCCGGCGGGCGTCGCCGTCGGCATGGGCAGCCAGCCGTTGGCTTGCGGCTTCGTCCATCGGCGGCACAGCGCCCAGCGCCTGGGCCTTGGCGACGATCTGGCCCAGCTCGGCCTCGGTCAGCGGTTGCAAGACGTAAACCACCGCGCGCGACAGCATTGCCGAGTTGACCTCGAACGACGGGTTCTCGGTGGTGGCCCCCACGAAGGTGAACAAACCGCTTTCCACGTGCGGCAGGAATGCGTCCTGCTGGCTCTTGTTGAAACGGTGCACCTCGTCCACGAACACGATGGTGCTGGCGCCCTGGGCCTGCGCTTGCTGGGCCTGCTCCACGGCCTCGCGGATGTCTTTGACGCCGCCCAGTACCGCGCTGATGGTGATGAACCGCGCGTCAAAAGCGTCGGCCATCAACCGCGCGATGGTGGTTTTGCCCACGCCGGGCGGCCCCCACAGGATGCAGCTGTGCGGCCGCCCCGACTCGAATGCGACTCGCAGTGGCCGGTCCGCACCCAGCAGGTGCTGCTGGCCGATCACCTCGCCCAGCGTGCGCGGCCGCAAGCGTTCGGCCAGGGGCACGCTCATGGGCGGATCAGGTCGGCCCCGGCGGGGGGCTTGAATTGGAAGGTGGTCTTGGCCAAGGTCGGGTTGACCTCGGTTTGGCTGAACACCATGCGCGACAGCTGTCCGAAACTGTCCAAAATTTCCAGGGCGGCCAACTCGGCGGCCTTGTCGCCAGACTTGAAGCCGATGCGCACGTTTTGCAATTGCCCGTCTTTGGCTTTGGGCGTGGCCACCACCCACTGCAGACCGTCTTTGTCAGGCGCAGACACCAGGTGAAAGTCGGCCTGCAGCGCGCGCAGGTCGGCCGCGGCAGCGATCAGGGCGGCCGGTGAACTGCCCAGCGCCTGCGACTGCTTGCGTGCGGTGACTTGGTTCAAATCCACGTCATGGAGCCACAGGGTTTGACCGTCGGCCACAATGGTTTGCTCAAACGGTTTTTTGTAGTTGAAACGGAAACGGTTTGGGCGTTGAAACTCGAAACTGCCGCTGGACGTGCGGGCGCGCGGCGACTGGCCCTCTTTGGCGGGCGAGGTGACCGTCTGGATGAAGTCGGCCCGGCCACTTTGGGTGCCTTTGACGAAGGACTCAAGGCTTTTCATGCCGTCAGCCCACGCCCACCCTGGTAAAGATGCTATAAAAAGCGCAGCAAAGTAGAAACGAAACAGGCGGGAGACGGTCACAAGCAAGTCCTCAGTCGGCGCGTGGGGGCACCAAAATGTCGCGCTGGCCGCTGCCGCTCATGGCGCTGATGAGCCCGGCTTTTTCCATGTCTTCCAACATGCGGGCTGAGCGGTTGTAGCCAATCTTCAAATGCCGCTGCACCAGCGAGATGCTGGCCTTGCGGTTCTTCAGCACGACCTCCACTGCCTGGTCGTACATCGGGTCTTTCTCGGCGCTCTCACCGCCCTCACCGCCGACCTCATCCCCGTCCACCGTGCCACCTTCGAGCACGCCCTCTACATAGTTGGGCTCGCCCTGCGATTTGAGGTAGCTCACCACGCGGTGCACCTCTTCGTCGCTCACGAACGCGCCGTGCACCCGCACCGGGTAACCGGTGCCGCTGGGCATGTAGAGCATGTCGCCCATGCCCAGCAACGCCTCAGCGCCCATCTGGTCGAGAATGGTGCGGCTGTCGATTTTGCTGCTCACCTGGAAAGCGATGCGGGTCGGGATGTTGGCCTTGATGAGGCCGGTGATCACGTCCACGCTGGGTCGCTGGGTCGCCAAAATCAGGTGAATGCCAGCGGCACGGGCTTTTTGCGCCAAGCGGGCGATGAGCTCTTCGATCTTCTTGCCCACCACCATCATCAGGTCGGCCAGCTCATCGATCACCACCACGATGTGGGGCAAGCGCTCCAGCGGCTCGGGCGACTCCGGCGTCAGGCTGAACGGGTTGTAGATGAACTCTTCGCGGGCCTTGGCCTCGTCAATCTTCGCGTTGTAACCCGCCAGGTTGCGCACACCCAGCTTGCTGAGCAGCTTGTAGCGCCGCTCCATCTCGGCCACGCACCAGTTCAGGCCGTGGGCTGCCTGTTTCATGTCGGTCACCACCGGGGCCAGCAGGTGGGGGATGCCCTCATAGACGCTCATTTCCAGCATCTTCGGATCGATCATCAGCAGGCGCACATCGCGCGCCTCGGCCTTGTACAAGAGGCTCAGGATCATTGCGTTGATGCCGACCGACTTGCCCGAACCAGTGGTGCCGGCCACCAGCACGTGCGGCATCTTGGCGAGGTCGGCCACCACCGCGTTGCCGATGATGTCTTTGCCCAGCCCCATGGTCAGCAGAGACTTGCCGTCGTTGTAGACCTGCGAGCCCAGGATCTCGCTCAGCCTGATGGTCTGGCGTTTGGCGTTGGGCAGCTCCAGCGCCATGTAATTTTTGCCGGTAATGGTCTCAATCACGCGGATCGACACCAGGCTCAGCGAGCGTGCCAGGTCCCGGGCGAGGTTGACCACCTGTGAGCCCTTGACACCGGTGGCGGGCTCGATCTCATAACGGGTGATGACTGGGCCGGGCGAAGCCATCACCACCCGCACCTCTACACCGAAATCTTTCAGCTTTTTCTCGATCAGGCGGCTGGTCATCTCCAGCGTCTCGCCGGAGACCGATTCTTGTCGGCCAAGCGGTCCGTCCAGCAAATCGACCTGTGGCAACTTGCTGTCGGGCAGCTCGGTGAACAGGGGCTTTTGGCGTTCTTTGGCCACGCGTGGGCTCTGTGGCACCTCGGCCGGGACCGGTTCAATCAACACCGGCGCTGCAACCTGCTCGCGCACGTCGGCGCGTTGCTCTAACACGGTCTCTTCGCGCTCACGCGCCGCACGCAGGCCCAGCTCCAGGTCCTCGGCCTTCTCGCGCTTGTGCATGTAAGCGACCCACACGCCGTCCACCGTTCGCCCGATGCGTTCGGCCAGACCGGTCCAGGTGAAGCGGAACACCTGCGCTGCGCTCAAGACACCCAGCACAATCCACAGCAACCCGGAGCCGGTGAATCCCAGCCAGCGCTCACCCAGCGGGCCCATCCAGAAACCGAGTGCGCCACCGGCAGGGCCTGGCAAAAAGCCCTCCAGCCGGTGCAAGCGCGACCACTCCATGCCGCAACTGGCCAGCATCAACACCGCAAGGCCCACCCAAAACGCCGCACGCCCCTGCCAACCCGGTCCCCTGTTTTCAGCCGTTGAGGCAGACGCCCGCAACCAGACCGCCCACCCGCTCAGCAGCGCTTTTGCCCCAGCCAGCAACAGCCACCAAGCGGAAAATCCAAACAGGTAATGGCTGCCATCGGCCAGCCAGGCGCCCACACGGCCAACCCAATTTCGCAGAGGCAGGCCGGCACCCGACGTGGACCATGCGGCGTCTTGGGGGTGGTAACTGACCATGGCCAGCCACCACAACAACAGCCCGACGGTGCCAACCAGCAGCACGACCTCGGTCAAGAAGCGGGCAGCGCCCGCGCGCGGGGCAGCGAGGTCGGCGCGCCGGGCATTCGCCTTGGCACCCGCTCGCCCGCCTGAAGCCCGAGCCGTCGCCGGGGTCGGTGCGCCCAAAGTGTTGAGGGAATAGGTCATAAATAGGGGGACGCTTTAGCTTACCTCAACGGCCAGTTCTGGCCACTCTCGGTGCGCTCGCCGCGCCGCTGGCTGGACCGCGCTGGGGTTGGCGGATCAAGTCCTTTTACCCGGAGTGGGTGCCGCCCGCAGACGCCCATCAGACGCGTTTCGGGGCTGCCCCTGTCGACACCGCTGCCCGTGCCACCCGTGCCCGCAGGCGCGCACAAGGCCCGCGGCCGCGGGTCGCCAGAACGGAAGTCAGGACGCCAGAGAGTCCAGCCGCTCCTTGATCACCAGGGAGCCGTCTTCACGGGTTTCGATCAGGCCACGTTCTTCCAGGTCTTTCATGACGCGGCTCACCATCTCGCGCGAAGCGCCCACCATTTTCGCCACGTCCTGGCGCGAAATCTTTTCTCGGATGCTGAGCAGGCCGTCCCGACCGACCGACGCGAATTCCAGCAAGGTGCGGGCCACGCGGCCGTAAACGTCCATCAGCGCAAGCGACTCGATCTGCCGGTCGGCATGGCGCAGGCGCTGCACCAAGCCTTTCATGACCGCGTAGGCCATCGACGTGTTTTCAGGCAGGCAACGCGCAAATTCAGGCTGACCGAGCACCAGCACATCGGTTTGAACCTCGGCGCGCACGCTGGCCGAGTGGGGGCCGTTGTCGATCAGACTCATCTCGCCGATGTAGTCGCCTTGCTGCAGGGTGGCAAGAATCACCTCGCGGCCACGCGAGTCGGCGGTCATCACGCGGGCGCGACCCGACAAAACGATGAACAGCGCATTCGTTTTCTTGCCCTGCTCCACGATCAGCTCGCCGCGCTTGAAGCGCTTTTTCACCACAGCAGAAGCCACCGATTCGGCTTGGGCAGGCGTGAGCACCGAAAACAAGGGCACACGCCGGATCAGGTCTAGGTTGGAAAGCATCGACATCGCACACCACCTGTTCACGGTTCGAAGGGCTTGGCCGCCGCACGGGCTTGCCAGCGTTCATACAATTCACCGTGTGGCAAACCGCACGGTCACCACATCATCGTCAAGAGTCCGTTACAACTTGAACTGACATTCGATGTACTTTACACGGATTGTCAGCACACACAGCCCTTTCGCCCCCACCCAAGCCGCCCGCAGCGCCCACCCATGAAACACGCCAAAGTCCTGATCCTCGGCTCCGGCCCCGCCGGATACACCGCCGCCATTTACGCTGCCCGCGCCAACCTGCAACCTATGCTGGTGACAGGCATCGCCCAAGGGGGCCAACTGATGACCACCACCGAAGTCGACAACTGGCCCGCCGACGTGCACGGCGTGCAAGGACCCGAACTGATGCAACGCTTTTTGGAGCATGCCGAGCGTTTCAAGGCCGAGATCGTGTTCGACCACATCAATCGGGTTGACTTTGGCCAACGCCCCTTCACCCTGACCGGCGACAGCGGCACCTACACCTGCGACAGCCTGATCATCGCCACCGGCGCGTCAGCCAAATACCTGGGCTTGCCTTCTGAAACCGCTTTCATGGGCCGTGGGGTCAGCGGTTGCGCCACCTGTGACGGGTTTTTCTACCGCGACCAGGTCTGCTGCGTGGTGGGGGGCGGCAACACAGCGGTGGAAGAAGCGCTGTACCTGTCCAACATCGCCAGCAAGGTTTACTTGGTCCACCGCCGCGACAAGTTCAAAGCGGAGGCCATTCTGATCGACAAGGTGATGGAAAAAGTCGCCGCAGGCAAGATCGAGCTCAAGCTGTTCCAGACGCTTGACGAGGTGCTTGGCGACGCCTCCGGTGTGACTGGCGTCCGACTCAGAAGCACCGAAACCGGCGCCACCGAAGACCTGGCCTTGAAAGGTTGTTTCATTGCCATTGGGCACGCGCCCAACACCGACATCTTCCAGGGCCAACTGGCGATGGAGAATGGCTACATCGTCACCCAGAGCGGCCTGAAAGGCTTCGCCACGATGACCAGTGTGCCGGGTGTTTTCGCTGCCGGTGACGTGCAAGACCACGTGTACCGGCAAGCCATCACCAGTGCGGGCACCGGCTGCATGGCGGCGTTGGACGCGCAACGCTTTTTGGAGCAACAGGGCTGAGCCCATGGCTTCGTTATAATTTGAAGCTTTGCTGAATTCGGCCGGGAGGTCTGAGTTTGGTGCATGGGTTACCGCCACCCTTCTGGCGAGGTCAGGCTCTCACTGCAAGTGACGGCCGTTTCAAAGTATCGGAGTGTCCTGATGGCACGCGTCTGCGAAGTAACGGGCAAAGGCCCGATGGTCGGGAACAACGTTTCCCACGCCAACAACAAAACCAAGCGCCGGTTCTTGCCGAACCTGCAATACCGCCGTTTCTGGGTCGAGAGCGAGAACCGCTGGGTTCGCTTGCGCGTGTCCAGCGCCGCCCTGCGGCTGATCGACAAAAATGGCATCGACGCCGTGCTCGCAGACCTGCGCGCCCGTGGTCAAGCTTAATTTCTGAAGGAGCACGACCATGGCAGCCAAAGGCGGACGCGAAAAAATCAAGCTGGAATCCACCGCGGGAACCGGCCACTTCTACACCACCACCAAGAACAAGAAAACCACGCCCGAGAAGATGCTGATCAAAAAATTTGATCCAAAAGCTCGCAAGCACGTGGACTACAAGGAAATCAAACTGAAGTGATTCAGATTTGACCCACAAAAAAAGCCGCTGATCTCAGCGGCTTTTTTATTCGTCCAACCCAGCCAGCCAAACAGTGGCAGGGTGCAGGGCTGTCAGGCGCGTGCGGCGCGCAACTTGACGGAGAACTCCTTCAAGGCGGCGATGCCACTCTCTTCGGCGCGGTGGCACCAAGCGGCCAGATCAGCCGCCAACTGTTCACGTGACTGCGAGGTGTTGAGCCACATCTGGCGCAGTTCTTCGCGCATGGTCACCATCTTGTCCAGCACCGGGTGGGCCGCGCGGGCTTGGGCCAATTGGGTGCGTGCGGTGGCGGGCACTTTGTCGTCGTCGCGGTGCACCCAACGCTTGGCCACTTCCAGCACCGAAATGTCGGCTTGGCGAGATTTGAGCAGTTCGATCTCGGCTTTGCACACCCGGCGCATCTCCTTCGCGTAACGGGCCATGACCTCGTAACGGTGGGCGATGAGCGCCTCGAGCGTCTTTTCGTTAGCGACTGGCTGGATGTCACCCATTTGCATCTTGGGCGGCACTTTTTTCACTGTGGCCAGCCCGACCTTTTGCATCAACGTGATGTACAGCCAACCGATGTCGAATTCGTAGGGCTTCACCGAGAAACGGGCCGAGGTCGGGTAGGTGTGGTGGTTGTTGTGCAGCTCTTCACCGCCAATGATGATGCCCACCGGCGAGATGTTGCGGCTGGCGTCTGGTGCTTCGAAGTTGCGGTAGCCCCAGTAGTGGCCAATGCCGTTGATGATGCCAGCCGCGGTGATTGGAATCCACAGCATCTGCACGGTCCAGACCACGGTGCCGATGGCGCCGAACAGGGCCCAGTTCAACACCAGCATCAGGCCCACGCCTTGCCAGCTGTAACGCGAGTACAAGTTGCGCTCGATCCAATCGTCGGGGGTGCCAAGACCGAATTTCTGAATCGTCTCTTTGTTCTTGGACTCGGCGCGGTACATCTCAGCGCCGCGCCACAACACGTTGTCGATGCCGCGGGTCTGCGGGCTGTGTGGGTCGTCGGCCGTTTCGCACTTGGCGTGGTGCTTGCGGTGAATGGCGACCCATTCTTTGGTCACCATGCCGGTCCCGATCCACAGCCAAAAACGGAAGAAATGCGAAGGGATGGCGTGCAGGTCCATGGCGCGGTGCGCCTGGGTGCGGTGCAGGAAGATCGTCACCGCCGCAATCGTGATGTGGGTGGTGACCAGCGTGTAGATCACCACTTGCCACCAGGCCAAGTCCCACAGCCCATGGGCCATGACGTCAATGGCTGCGTTCAGCACAGCCCAATCAGGAAGCAACATAGTCGACAGCGTTTCTCATGCGAATGGTGCCGTATTGTCTTACTTTCACGCGGTTTCGGGGAAATTCCGCCAGTGCCGAACCTCTAAATCCGGGTTTCGCGTCATTTTTTCTGCCAGACGGCGGCAAAAAACCCGTCGGTCTGGTGGCGATGCGGCCACAGACGCAGGTACGTCCCCCCAGTCTCGCCTGCGCCGCACAGGCCAGTCGCACCCGCCACTTTCAACTGGGTCAGCACCTCGGCCACAGGCAACGGTTGGAACTCGCGGTGGGCCGCGCTGAAGGCGTCGGCCACCGCCTCGTTTTCAGCAGGCAACAGGCTGCAGGTGGCATACACCAGGCGGCCGCCAGGCTTGAGCAGGCGGGCGGCGCTGTTCAGGATTTGCGCCTGCAACGCGGCCGCCTCGGCCACGGCGGCGGGGCTTAGCCGCCACTTCAAGGCCGGGTTGCGGCGCAATGTGCCCAGGCCGGTGCAGGGCGCATCCACCAACACCCGGTCGAGCTTGCCAGACAAGCGCTTGATGCGGTCGTCACGCTCGTGGGCAATGGCGGCCGGGTGCACATTGGACAGCCCGCTGCGTGCCAGACGCGGCTTGAGCGCGTCCAGGCGGTGGCCCGAGGTGTCGAACGCGTACAGCCGCCCAGTGTTGCGCATGCTGGCGCCAATGGCCAGGGTTTTGCCCCCGGCCCCGGCGCAGAAGTCGGCCACCATCTCGCCGCGCTTGGCGTCCAGCAACAGGGCCAGGACTTGGGAGCCTTCGTCTTGCACTTCCACCGCGCCGCGCGCGAACGCGGGCACTTGCGCCAGCGACGGCTTGCCCTCGACCCGCAAGCCCCAAGGGGACCAGGGCGTGGTGCGGGTCTTGACGCCCGCCTCGGCAAGCTCAGCCTGCACGTCGGCGCGCTTGTCGGTCAGGGCGTTGACGCGCAGGTCCAGCGGTGCCTGGGTGTCCAGGCTGCTGACCAGGGCCCAAAAGTCGCTGTCGAGTTGCGCCTTGAGTTCGCCAACCAGCCATTCGGGCAGGTTGTGGCGGTGCCGCTCCAGCAGATCGGCGGGTTGGATGCGGTCGCACTGGCTGAGCCAGGCTTTTTCGGTGTCGTTGAGCGCGGCGTACAAAAAATCGCGTGGGGCGGCAAACCCCAAGATGGCCAACCGCCGTTCTTTGGGGCCGCTGCCCGACGGGGCGAAATGCTCGAACCGCAACTTGTGCCGCAGGACGTTGTAAACCGTGTCGGCTAGCGTGGCCCGTTCGCGCGGGCCGAGCTGGCGGTGGTCGCGGAAGTAACGGGAGACGATGCCGTCGGTCGGGTGGTCGAATTGGAGTGCCAGCTTGACCAGTTCGCTGCAGGCGTCGAGCAGGGCTTTAGGATGCATGTTCGAATTGTCCCACGCACCCCTCTGCACCATGTCCGACAACGCCCTGCCACCGCTGATCACCACGCCAACTGGCCTGTACCGGCACCACAAGGGCCTGATGTACGAAGTGGTGGGCACGGTGCGCCACAGCGAGACGCTCGAGCCCATGACCTTGTACCGAGCGCTGTATGGCGAGCGCGGGCTGTGGGTCCGGCCCGCGGCCATGTTCAATGAAACGGTGGTGGTGGACGGGGTCAAAAAGCCCCGTTTTGAGCCGGTGGGGCCTGGCCCTGCCTGATTGTAGGTCGAATCAATCCCTGACCCACGGGGATATTGACACTGTTGCTATTTTTTCAGGAGCGAAGCGATCGCCCTCGGGTAGATCAGATGCTCCTGGCTGAGCACCCGAGCGGCCAAGGTCGCGGCGCTGTCGCCCGGCAGGATGGGCACCACCGCCTGGTCCAGGATCGGGCCATGGTCCAGCGCGGCGGTCACCCGGTGCACCGTGGCACCGGCGAACCGGCTCCCACTGTCGATGGCGCGCTGGTGGGTGTTCAGCCCCGGGAACGCGGGCAGCAGGGAGGGGTGAATGTTCACCAGGCGGTCCTCAAAACGCCGCACAAAACCCGGGGTCAAGATGCGCATGAAACCGGCCAGCACCACCAGCGCTGGCGCATGGGCGTCGATGGCGGCCGCCAGGGCGGCGTCGAAGGCCTCGCGCGACTCGAAATGTGTGTGGTCCACCACCTGGGTGGCCAGACCCAGCCCTTGTGCCAGCGCGAGGCCGGTCGCGGCGGGCCGGTTGCTGATCACCGCCACGACCCGCGCGCCAAACACCTCGTGCCAACGGTCGCGCTGAGCGGCCTGCGCGATGGCCGCCATGTTGGAGCCGCTGCCAGAAATCAGGATGACGATGTTTTTCATGGGTCGGGGCACAACGGGCAACCCGTGATTATCGCTGTGCCATGTCACCACCTCGACACCCACCCACCACGTCGCGTGCTACAAACCGGTCACTCTGGAGACTCACCCCATGGATCTGGCATTCACGCCTGAAGAACAGGCCTTCCGTAACGACGTGCGCGAATGGGTTCGCAGCCATTTGCCCGCCGACATTTCCCACAAGGTGCACCATGCGATGCGCCTGAGCCGCGACGACATGCAGCGCTGGAGCAAGATCCTGGGCCAAAAAGGCTGGCTCGGCTGGGGCTGGCCAAAGCAGTTCGGCGGTCCCGGTTGGAACGCGGTTCAGAAACACCTGTTCGAAGAAGAATGTGCGTTGGCGGGCGCCCCCCGCGTGGTGCCATTCGGCCCGGTGATGGTGGCGCCGGTGATCATGGCGTTCGGGAATGCCGAACAACAACAGCGTTTTCTGCCTGGCATTGCAAGCGGGGAGGTGTGGTGGAGCCAGGGCTACAGCGAGCCCGGTTCAGGCTCCGACCTTGCGTCTCTCAAATGCCGCGCCGAGCGCCGGGGCAACAAATACATCGTGAACGGCCAGAAAACGTGGACCACGCTGGGCCAGTACGGCGAATGGATCTTTTGCCTGGTGCGCACCAGCACCGAAGGCAAGCCGCAAACCGGCATCAGTTTTTTGTTGATCGACATGAAAAGTCCAGGTGTCAGCGTGCGGCCCATCGTGCTGCTGGACGGCGAACCCGAGGTCAACGAGGTCTGGTTCGACAACGTCGAAGTGCCGGTTGAGAACCTGGTGGGCGAGGAAAACAAAGGCTGGCACTATGCCAAGCACCTGCTGGCGCACGAACGCACCAATATTGCCGACGTGAACCGCGCCAAGCGCGAGCTGGAACGCCTCAAGCGCATCGCCAAAGCCGAAGGGGTTTACGACGACCAGCGCTTCCGAGACGAGATCGCCAAGCTCGAAGTGGACGTGGTCGCCCTGGAAATGCTGGTGCTGCGCGTGCTGAGCGCCGAGACGTCTGGCAAACAAAGTCTGGACATCGCGGGCCTGCTGAAAATCCGCGGCAGCGAAATCCAGCAGCGCTACACCGAATTGATGATGCTGGCGGGCGGCCCGTCCAGCCTGCCCTTCATCTACGAAGCGATGGAGGCCGGTTGGCAAGGTGACCAGGCCTTCGCGAGCGGTCTGCACGCCTTCCCGGCAGAACACGCGCACTGCGCGCCGCTGGCTGCCAACTACTTCAACATGCGCAAAACCACCATCTACGGCGGCAGCAACGAGGTACAGCGCAACATCGTCTCGCAAGTGGTGCTGGGCTGAGGAACGACCATGGACTTCGATTTTTCTGACGACCAAGAACAACTGCGTGACGCGGTCCGCAGGTGGGTGGACAAGGGCTACGACTTTGAACGCCGCCGCGCGATTGTCAAAGCCGGTGGGTTTTCGCGCGAGGCCTACCGAGAACTGGCCGAGCTCGGCCTGCCTGGCCTGTACGTGCCCGAGGCGCACGGTGGCTTGGGCATGGGCCCGGTGGAAGGCATGGTGGTGATGGAGGAACTCGGTCGCGGCATCGTGCTGGAGCCGTTGGCCCAGACGCTGATCGCCGGAGCGGTGCTGGCAGGTTACGCGCCGCCCGCGCTGCAATCCGCGTGGCTCCCGCGCATCGCCAGCGGCGAGGCACTGGCCGTGCTGGCGCACACCGAGCGCTCCGGCCGCTACCGGCTGGACCGCTGCACCGCCACGGCGGAGGCCACCGCCACCGGCTACACCGTCACCGCGCGCAAGAGCGTGGTGCCCGCAGGCGACCAAGCCGACGCCTTTTTGGTCCCTGCCCAACTGAACGGGCAGCTCGCCCTGTTCTTGGTCGCCCGCACCGCGCCGGGTGTGGCCACCCGCGGTTACGGCACGCAGGACGGGGCACGCGCCGCAGAGCTGACCTGCGACCAAGCGCCTGCCGCCCTCGTGAGTTTGGACGGCTTGACTGCCCTGGCGCATGCGGTGGACGTCGGCGTCGCCGTCCTGTGCGCCGAAGCCGTGGGGGTGATGGACCAAACCCTGGCAGTGACGGTGGACTACATGAACACCCGCAAGCAGTTTGGGGTGGCGATCGCCACGTTCCAGGCCCTGCGCCATCGGGTGGCCGACATGAAAATGCAGCTGGAATTGGCACGCTCGATGAGCTATTACGCCTCGCTCAAGCTCAACGCCCCAGCCGACGAACGGCGCCGCGCACTGGCTCGGGCCAAGGTGCAATTGGGCCAGTCTATGCGCTTCGTGGGCCAACAGGCGGTCCAGTTACACGGCGGCATCGGCGTGACCGACGAGTACATCGTCAGCCACTACTTCAAAAAGCTGACCCAGCTGGAAATGACTTTTGGGGACAGCCTGCACCACCTGGGAGAGGTGTCTGACCGGATGCAGGACACCGCGGGCGTGTTCGCCTGACGCGGTCGCCACCCGCGCTAGGCGGGCCGATGGCGGAGCCTGAGCCGCCCGATCGGCCCGTCAGGAACGGGATTGGGTGAGCACCAAGCCCAAGGCCAAAGCGGCTTCCACCACCTCGGCCAGAGGCGGCTGGTAACCGTCGCGGATCCAGCGCATCGCAATGTGCACCACCCCGCCCACCACGCCTGTTTGGAGCAGAGGGTTGGGCGCTGGTTGATCCGGGGCGATCACGGCGGCGGCGGCGGCGCCCATCTGAGCCAGCGCCTCGTCAAAGGCGGCGTCTACGGTCGGGCTGACCCCGCGGATTTCCATCAAGAACACCCGCGCTGGTTTAGGTTGCGCCTGCAGCGCAGAGAAGTACGCGCGCAGCATGGCACGGCCGCGCGCGGCTGGGTCACCCCCAGCCGCCTCGGCCGCTTTGGCGATCTCGGTGAACAGCTGTTCGTTGACGTGGTGGTAGCAGGCCATCAGCAGGGCTTCGCTGCTGTCGAACGATTCGTAAAAATACCGCTCGGTCAGCCCCGCCGCTGCGCACACCGACTTCACGGTGGAGCCACGGTAGCCGCGCTCCCCATAAGCCTCGATGGCGGCGTCGATCAACTGGGCGCGGCGTTGCGCACGACGCTCATCGGGCGCCATGCCCCGGTAGGTGCGGCTGTTTTCCGCACCGCCATTGGGGAGAAAGTTGGCAGACACGTCACCATTGTGACATGATCGGTTGTCACTTGATTTGACAATCTCCAATGTCAGAAATCAACCGAGCTGTCACCATGGTCAACACCTCCTCTGCCCCCACGCTGGACGTCCTCATCGTGGGCGCCGGTTTGTCCGGTATCGGCGCTGCCCGCCACCTCCAAGTCCGCTGCCCCGGCAAAACCTTCGCCCTGCTCGAAGCCCGTGCTGCACTGGGCGGTACCTGGGACCTGTTCCGCTACCCTGGCATCCGCTCCGATTCGGACATGCACACCCTGGGCTACAACTTCAAGCCCTGGACCGCGGCCAAGGCCATCGCCGACGGCCCCTCCATTCTGAGCTATATACGTGAAGCCGCGCATGAAACAGGTGTGGACCAGCACATCCGCTACCGCCACGCGGTGAAACGCGCCGCCTGGTCTTCGCAGGACGCGCTGTGGACGGTCGATTGCGAACACACCACCAACGACGGCGTGCAGACCGTCCAAATCAAAGCCCGCTTTTTGTACCTGTGCAGCGGCTACTACAGCTACGCCGAGGGGTATGCGCCCAAGTTCGAAGGCCAGGGCGATTTCAATGGCCAGGTGATCCATCCCCAGTTTTGGCCAGAGAACTTGGATTACGCCAACAAGCGCGTGGTGGTGGTCGGCAGCGGTGCCACCGCGGTGACTTTGGTGCCTTCGATGGCCGAGAAGGCGGCGCACGTGACCATGTTGCAGCGATCCCCCACTTACGTCGTCAGCCGCCCCGGCAAAGACGGCCTGGCGCTGCGCTTGCAACGGCTGCTGCCCGACCGCCTGGCCTACACGTTGACCCGCTGGAAGAACGTTGTGCTCAACATCTTCTTCTTCCAGCTCGCCCGCAGGCGGCCCGAAGGGGTGAAAAAGGTCCTGATCGGGCTGGCCAAGCGGCAGGCGGGCCAGGGTGTGGACCCGGTCAACTTCACGCCCAAGTACAACCCCTGGGACCAGCGGGTGTGCGTGGTGCCCGACGGCGACCTGTTCCGTCAGCTGCGCGCAGGCAAGGCCAGTGTCGTGACCGACACCATCGAGCGCTTCACTGCCACCGGTGTGCGCCTGAACTCTGGCAAGGAGTTGGCCGCCGACATCGTGGTCACCGCCACCGGTCTCAAGCTCAACGCCCTGGGCGACATCCAGGTGTCGGTCGACGGTCGCTCGTGCAACGCCAACCAGTCGCTGGTTTACCGCGGCATGATGCTCAGTGGCGTGCCCAACATGGCCATGGCTTTTGGCTACACCAACTCGTCGTGGACCTTGAAGGCAGACCTGACCGCCGAGCGCGTGTGCCGCCTGCTCAACCACATGGACAGCAAGGGCCTGCGCAGTGTCGTGGCCCAGCCCGGCAAAGACGTGTCGCCCCTGCCGTTCTTGGAGCTCAGCTCGGGGTACGTGCAGCGCGCGGCCAGCGTGCTCCCACGCCAGGGCTCGCGCCGCCCGTGGCAGGTTTACCAAAACTACCTGCTGGACATGTTCAGCATCCGCTTCAGCCGCATCGCCGACGGTGTGGTCCAGTTCTCTCGCTGAAAGCCCACCATGAACCTCCATCACAAAGTCGCGGTCCTCACCGGCGCAGGCAGTGGCATCGGCCGCGCCCTGGCTGTGGCCCTGGCCCAAAAAGGTTGCCACCTGGCCTTGGCCGACATCAACCCCGCAGGCCTGGCCGCCACAGCCGCGCTCGTGCAGCCGATGGGCGTGCGGTTGAGCCAGCACACGCTGGACGTGGCCAGCCGAGAGGCGGTCGCCACCCTGCCCGCGGCCGTGCAGGCGGTCCATGGCCAGGTGGACCTGCTGATCAACAACGCGGGCGTGGCGATGGGGGGCACCTTCGACCAGGTGACCGAGCGCGACTTTGACTGGCTGATGGACATCAACTTCAACGGCTTGGTGCGCATGACGCGCGCTTTCCTGCCGCTGCTGCGCGAGCGGGACGCTGCGCGCATCGTCAACCTCTCCAGCCTGTTTGGGCTGATTGCCCCGCCCGAGCAATGCGCCTACTCGGCCAGCAAGTTCGCGGTGCGTGGCTTCTCCAATGCGCTGCGCCACGAGCTGGAGATGGCGGGCTCGCCGGTGGGCGTGACGGTGGTGCACCCCGGGGGTGTGGCCACGCAAATCGCCACCAGCGCGCGGATGGCCGACGCGTTGACGCCAGAGGACATCGCAAAGCGCCAGAAACTCAGCCGCCAACTGCTGCGTCTGCCGCCCGAAAAGGCCGCCGCGATCATCCTGCGCGGGGTCGAGAAAGACAAGGCCCGGGTGATCGTCGGCTGGGACGCCTGGGCCGGTGCGCTCATCGAACGGCTGATGCCGGTGAATTACTGGCGCCTGCTGGGCCGAGGGCTCAAACTGTGAGCGCCGTGCTGTGGGCCCTGCTCTCGCTGGCGGCGCTGGCCACGGGCTTGGTGGCCTTCACCTGGTCCACCAACCGGCGCATCGACGCGGGCTTCCAGCCGCCGGGCCGCTTCGTGGACGTCCCCGGCGCCCGGTTGCACGTGGTGGACCGAGGCACAGGCCCTGCGATCTTGATGGTGCACGGCCTAGGCGGACACTTGCGCCACTTCACCTACGGACTGGAAAAGCGGCTGTCCACCCACCACCGGGTGATCGCGGTGGACCGACCGGGCTCTGGCAACTCGGTGCGCGAACCCGGTACCAGCGCCTCGATGGCGTCACAGGCCGACACGCTCGCGGCGTTGTTGGACCAACTCGGTGTGGACCGTGCCACGGTGGTCGGCCATTCACTCGGGGGCGCCATCGCTCTGATGCTCGCGGCGCGCCACCCCCACCGGGTGAAGGCGCTCGCGCTGGTCGCGCCACTGACGCACACCCCACAGGGGTTGCCAGCCCCGTTTAAGGGACTCGACATTGGCCACGCAGGCGTGCGCAAGGCGGTGGCATGGACGCTCGCGGTACCGGTGTTCATTGCCCGCAGCCCGGTGATCATGAAGACCTTGTTTTCCCCGGAGTCGCCCCCGAAAGACTTTGCAACGAAAGCGGGCGGGCTGATGAGTCTGAAACCCTCGCAGTTCATCGCCGCTTCGACCGACCTGGCAGCGATCCCGGACAGCCTGCCCGAGCTGGAAGCCAGCTATGCACGCCTCAACACCCCAGTGGCGATGCTTTATGGGCGCGGCGACTTGGTGCTGGACCCCCAGGTGCAGGCGCACGCGTTCGTGCAAAAAGTGCCACACACGCAACTGACCCTGGTCGACGGTGGGCACATGCTGCCGGTGACGCAGGTTGAGACCACGGCGGCGTTCATCGCGGGGGTCGCTCAGGCAGCGGGTTGACTTACAGGGTGTGAACTCGGTGACAAGTTGTAAGGCACGTGGCCATTTGGCTTGCGCTGTCATGCAACGTTCAGACAATGAAGACTTCCAATAAAAGGGGAGTCGGTTCATGCGTTCTTGGGTTCTTGCCGCGATCACTGCGGCCTCTTCTGGTTGGGCATTGGCCCAAGGCATTGAGTGGCGCACGCTTCAGGAAGAGGCGGTGGGCCTCAATGAACGAGGTGCCTATGCGCAAGCCGTGACGGTGGCCAGCAAGGCCCTGAGTCTGGCGCAAACCAGCACCCCGTCCAACCCACAGGCCGAGACAGACAGCACCGCTCAGCTGGCATTGGCGTTGTCGGGCAATCGACAGCCTGAAGAGGCTGAACCGCTGTTCAAACGATACCTGGAAGCGGAGCAAAAGCGGCTGGGCGCAGAGTCCACCGAGTACGCTGATCGGCTCTTTCAGGTCGCTGCAGCCCAGCAGCGCGACGGGCAAGTGGCCAAGTCTCAACCATGGGTGATGGCTGCGCTGCGAAGCCGCGAGAACGCTCTCGGGCCCACACATCCGCTGGTGGGGCAAAGCCTGATGCAACTCGCGGTGATTTACGAGTCACAAGACCAACCGGCGCTGGCCTTGCCGCTGTACCGCAAGGCGTTACAGATCCAATCCCAAGCGGCCAAGCCCGATCCGTTGAAGATCGCGGACGCACAAGCGCGACTGGGTCAGCTCCACACCGCCTTGGGCCACTATCCCCAAGCCGAACCACTGCTGACAGCCGCACTCCACGGGCGCGAGAAGGCGTTGGGCAAAAGGCACCTCGCCGTGGCCAACAGCCTCAGCGATCTCGGGGCGCTGTATGCGGCCCAAGGCCAGTCGTACAAGGCCGCTGCATTTCACCGCCAGGCGCTGGACATCCGCGAACAGGTGCACAGGCTCCGCCACCGCGATGTGTTGGCCAGCCTGGACGCCTTGGCGAACACGCTGGACCGCACGGAACGCATGGGCCAAGCAATCTACTACGCCAACCGGGCAAATGACCTGAGGGCTGTCATCCGCTGACCGGTGCCACCAAACCGCCGCTTGGGTGAAAGGTTTGCAAGCCTTCACTCATCGCAAGGGTGCAGCCGGTGATGCGCCACGCCTTGTCGGGCTGGCGCTTCAAGGTGTAGAACGCCACCCACAGATCGCCCTGCGCGTCGGCCAGCTGAACCCGCTGCAGCACCTCGTCGCCCATTTGCACGGGCTTGAAGAAAGTCACGTTCGCAGGCTCGAACAACACGGGGTAGCCGTGGCGGGCCATGGCCATGAACCGGCCTGGCGTACTGAACGCCTTGCGGATGTCCGGGCTGGCGTAGGAAAACGCACGCACCGCATCGCCCTTGGCGAAGGCGTCCAGCTGCGCGGCCACCACCGCCTGCACCGCGCGCGCGGCTGCGGTGGGCACGGCAGCATGGACCTGGGCATAGGCGTGGCACGCCACGGCCGCGAGCAGCCAAACCAAGACGTTCGTCACCCATCGATGTCCCATCCCGCGCCCCTTGAAGTTGCGGCCATGATGCCGCAATTCCGACCCACGCAAACCACCCATGGCCGTTCTGCCATGCGCTACAGTCTGACGTTTTGGCCCTGCTGAACCCGACCCATGCTGCTTGAGACGATTGAGATCAATCCCGCTGTGCCTGCGACCGCCAGCGTCATCGTGCTGCACGGCCTGGGTGCCGACGGCAACGACTTTGTACCGGTGGCGCACGAGTTGGACCTGCATGCCGTGGGTGGGGTGCGCTTCGTGTTTCCCCACGCGCCAATCCGACCCGTCACCATCAACGGCGGGCATGTGATGCGGGCGTGGTACGACATCCTTGGCACCGACTTGGTCAGGCGCGAGGACGAGGCGGGGCTGCGCACGTCGCAAGCCCAGATCGACGCGCTGATCGCGGCGGAAATCTCAGGCGGTATCCCGGCATCCCGCGTCGTGCTCATGGGGTTTTCTCAAGGGTGCGCCATGGCGCTGATGACCGGCTTGCGCCACCCTGACCGGCTGGCGGGCATCGTCGGCTTGTCGGGTTACCTGCCGCTGGCGGCCAACACCGCCGCGGAGCGCCACCCGGCTAATGCCGATGTGCCGGTGTTCCTGGCCCATGGCCGTGTGGACCCGGTCGTTCCGCTGGCCCGTGCGGTCGCCTCGCGCGAAGCGTTGCAGGCCCTCGGCCACACGCCCGAATGGCACGAGTACCCGATGCCGCACTCCGTTTGCGCCGAAGAGATCGCCGACATCAACCGCTTTTTGTTGCGCGTGCTGGGCTGAGGGCGCGGCATGCACAAGAGCGCGCTGGTGCTGTTCTCGGGCGGGCAGGACTCCACCACCTGCCTGGCGCTGGCCTTGTCCCGCTACGAGCGGGTGGAAACGGTTGCTTTTGATTACCGGCAACGGCACAGCGTGGAGCTGCAAGCGCGCGTGGAGGTGTTGGCCCAGATCCGTCGGCAGTTCCCAGCCTGGGCGCCCAAACTTGGCCAAGACCATGTGCTGGACCTGGCGGTGTTGGGCCAAGTGAGTGAGACCTCGCTGACCCGGGACACGGCGTTCAAGATGGAAAGCTCGGGTCTGCCCAACACCTTTGTGCCGGGCCGCAACCTGTTGTTTCTGACGCTGGCAGCGGCGCTGGCCTACCGGCGCGACCTGGAGGTGATCGTCACCGGTGTGTGCGAGACGGACTTCTCAGGCTACCCCGACTGCCGCGACGACAGCATGAAGGCCATGCAACTGGCGCTCTCGCTCGGGATGGACAAGCGCTTTCTGGTCGACACCCCGCTGATGTGGATCGACAAGGCGCAGACCTGGGAACTGGCTCGCCAACTGGGCGGACAGGCGCTGATCGACCTGATCGTCGAGCACACCCACACCTGCTACCTGGGCGACCGCGAACACCGGCACGCCTGGGGTTACGGCTGCGGCCACTGCCCCGCCTGCGCATTGCGGGCCGCTGGACACGCGCGCTACACAGCGGGCCTGCTGTCCAGCCGGTAGGCCGGCGCCGCGCCCTCTGGCTGCGGGGTGAGCACCCACTGGCGTTGGTGGTACGCCGCCACCGCGGGGCGGTGCGCGATGGACACCAACCCCCCGCCTGTGGCCCGCACCAAGTCCCGCAGGCGTTGGTACAGCACCGCCTCGGTCGCCTCGTCCAGCGCGCTGGTCGCCTCGTCGGCAAACACCCACCGGGGCCGCTGGAGCAGCGCCCGGGCCACCGCCAGACGCTGCTGCTCGCCGCCTGAGAGTTTTTGCCCCCACGCGTCCTCCACATCCAGGCGGTCGCACAGGTGCGGGAGCATTGCGTCCGTCAGTGCTTGCTTCAGCGCCCCGTCCGAATGGGTGGCGGCTGCCGCGGGGTAATCCAGCGCATCGCGCAGACGGCCGTTGGGGATGTAAGGGCGTTGGGGCAAAAACATGCTGCCGCGCGGCAAGGTCACGTGCCCACTGACGTACGGCCAGATGCCTGCCAGCGTGCGGAACAAGGTGGATTTGCCGCTCCCCGACGGGCCTTGCAACAGCACCGTGTCGCCTGGGTGGGCCTGCAGGTCAGTCTGCGCCAGCAGCAGCTGGCCGCTGGGCAGCGAGACGGTCAGATCGGTGGCCTGAAGCGTGTCACACGTCCCTTCGGATGCTGCGTTTTTGATAGCTGAATCTTCAGCTTTGGCGTGGGCCAATCGTTCAAAAGTCTCTTCAAACCCGGTCAAACGGTCCGTGGTGGCCTTCCAACTGGCCAAATTCGCATAATTGTCAACAAACCAGCTGAGCGAGTCCTGCACCCGACCGAAAGCCGAAGAGATCTGAATCAACTCGCCCAGCTGGATGGCGCCACTGAAGAACCGCGGCGCGGCCACCACGAAGGGGAACACCACCGCCGCCTGGCCGAACCCCACGGTGAACCAAGTCAGGTTTTTCTGTGCCTTGAGGAGTTTCAGGTAATTGACCAAAACCTGATCGAACCGGACGCGCAGCTGCCCTTGCTCCACCGCTTCGCCCCGGTCCAGCGCAATGGACTCGCTGTATTCGCGCACCCGCACCAGGTGGTGGCGGAAGTTGGCCTCCAGTCGCTCCTGCTCGAAATTCAGCTTGGCCTGCGGTCGCCCAATCCAATGGCTCAGGACGCTGCCCACGCCGCAATAGGCCACCGCCGCCCACACCATGAAGCCCGGGATGCTGTAGGTGCTGTCACCCCACTCGAACGCGAACGCGCCGCTCAGGCCCCACAAGATGCCGACAAAGCTCGCCAAAGTGACCAAGGCGTTGAGCAAGCCCATGCTGAGCGAGATGGTTTGGCTGGTGAACAGGTTCAGGTCCTGCTGGATGCGTTGGTCCGGGTTGTCGGGGCTGGTGCCGGGGCCGCCAGCGGTGTAGCGGGCCAGCTCGATGCGATAGAACGACTGGTCCGACAACCAACGGCCCAGATAACGCTGGGTCATCCACTCGCGCCAGCGCATTTCCAGCAGCTGGGTCAGGTAGAAGCGGTACACCGAGATCACGATCAAGCCGAACGCCAGCCAGCAAAAGCGCCCCAACTGGGCCCAGAACACCCCGGCATCTTTGTTTTGCAAGGCGTCGTAAAACACCCGGTTCCACTCATTGAGTTCCACCAGCATGTACACCGCTGCCAGATTCAACGCGACGATGGCCGCCAGCATGCCCCGCGCCCGCCAACGCTGCTCGGAACGAAAGTAAGGTGCGGTCAGCGCCCACACGCGGCGGCAAAAGCCAGCGAAAGTGGCGAATCGGTGGGACAGTGGCATTGTGGGTTCCGGTTCAGGGTCGGCGGGGTCAATCCCCAAAGAGCGGGTGGACAGGCCAAGGTTCCGTGGGCGTCGTCGGGGCGGCTGGCGCGGTCCGCGCGGCGGCCGGCACTGGGCAGGTGAGCGCGCGCCCCATGCCAAGCCGTGTCAGACCAGCGGTGCGTCGGGCGGGTTCGCAACACCTGCGGCCACATGGCCCGCGGGCACGTGGCGGGCGGCCGACTCGATGTGGCCAGTAAGAACATAAAAAAAAAAATCGGGTTCGAACTCGCGCAAAAACTCGCCCTTGGGCAAACCCCCGAGGAACATGGCCTCGTCCACCTCCACATGCCAGTCCATCAGCGTGCGGATGGCGCGCTCGTGGGCGGGCGCGCTGCGCGCGGTCACCAGCGCGGTGCGGATACGCATGGCCGGGGTGCCTTGCTCCTGCAGGCGCTGCAAGGCGGCCAGCAGCGGTTTGAACGGGCCTGCCAACAACGGCAGGTCGGCCTTGTCTTTCTCGTGCTGCTGGAACGCCGACAAACCCTCGCGCTGGAACACCTGCTCGGCCTCGTCCGAAAACAGCACCGCGTCGCCGTCGAACGCAATACGCACCTCGTTCGGGTGGGCGTCGCTGGCGCGCGCCGAGTGCGGATAAACCTGGGCTGCGGGCACACCTGCGTCCAGTGCGGCCCGCACATCGCTCAGGTGGGTGGACAAAAACAGGTTGGCATGCAGCGGCTTCAGGTAGCGCCAGGGTGGCTGGCCACGGGTGAAAGTGCCGCGCTGGATCGGCAAGCCATAGTGCTGCGCCGAGCGGAACACCCGCATGCCCGACACCGGGTCGTTGCGCGACAGGATCACCACCTCCACCAGCTGCTGGGGCGGCGCGCCGCAGGGCGCCGCCTGGTTGAACGCCAGCAGCTTCTTCACCAGCGAAAACGCCACCCCGGGCTTGGCGGGCTCGTTCAGGCGGGCCAGTTGGAGTTGCATGTAGGCGCGGTCGTCGCGCTGCTCAAAGACTTCGTTTTCCTGCTCGAAATCAAACAATGCGCGGGACGAGATCGCCACCACCAACTGCCCTTCGAGCGACGCGGCCATGGTCTTGTTTGGCTGCGCCTCAGCGCGCCAATTGGTTGAGTTCGATGATCGGCAGCAGCACCGCGAGCACGATCAGCATCACCACCATGCCCATCACCACGATCAGGAGCGGCTCCAGGATGGTGGCCAGCGCGAACGCCCTTCGCTGCACCTCGGCGCTCAGTTGCTGGGCCGCTCGTTGCAGCATCACCGGCAACTGACCGGTCTGCTCGCCCAGACGGGAGAACATGCTCACCAGCCCTGGGAAGCGCTTCTTCTGGGCCATGGCCGAGGCCAATGGCGCGCCTTCCCGCACCAGAATCAGCGCGTCCAGTGCGTCGGCGCGCATCGCCCGGTTACCCAAAGTCTCAGCAGCCGATTGGAGCGCCTTCAAAATCGGTACACCTGCACCCGCCAGCATGGCCAGGGTGCCAGTGAAGCGCGCCGCGTTGTAGCCGCGGGCGAGCGGCCCCACCAAGGGCAGCGTGAGCACCGACGCGTCAAACCGCTGGCGGATCGCCTCGTTGGCCAGCAACAACTTGGCACCCACGCCACTGGCGGTCAGCACGATGAGCGCGAACCAGCCGTAGTTTTTCACCACGTCGCTGATGCCCAGCATCACCACCGTCAGCAGGGGCAAGGCGCGCTTGCTGCCCGCGAACACATTGGCCACCTGCGGTACCACATAGCCGACCAAGAACATCACGATCACGATGGCGATCAAGGTCACGATGGCGGGGTAGAGCATCGCACCGATCAGCTTGCCGCGCAGCGCCTGGCGTTCCTCCAGGTCGTCGGCCAACCGCTCCAGCACCACGCCCAAATTGCCGCTTTGCTCGCCAGCGCCAATCACCGCGGTGTAAATCTCATTGAACTCACGAGGGTGCTGGGAAAGCGCCTTCGCGAACGTGGAACCAGCATTGACCTCGGAGCGCAGCGACGCCACCAGGTTGCGCTGCCGCTCATCGGTGGACTCTTCGGACAACGCACTGAGGGCCCGCTCCAGCGGCAGGCCAGACGACACCAAGCCAGCCACCTGACGCGTCCACACGGTGAGCGCGGTGTTGCTGAAAATGCGAGACGAATAAATGGTGATGTTCAAGCCGCGGCCCTGTGCGGCGCCAGGTACCCCGCCGCCCTTGACCGGCTCCACCGACAACGGCACCAGCGACTGGGCACGCAAGGTGTTGCGCGCGGCCTTGGCGGTTTCGGCGTCGATCACGCCCTTGCGGGTCTGGCCCTGGGCGTCGATGGCTTCAAAGGTGTACGCAGGCATGGGCTCAGGACTCGCGCGTCACGCGCACCAATTCCTCACGCGAGGTGATGCCTGCCCGAACCAGCCGCTCGCCGTCGTCGCGCATCAGCGTCATGCCCACCTTCAGCGCGGCGCTGCGGATGTCGGCCTCGGCGGCTTGGTTGTGGATCAGGCCCCGCAGGTGGTCGTCGGTCACCAGCAACTCGAACACACCGGTTCGGCCCTGGTAGCCGGTCTGCCCGCATTCGCCACAACCCTCGCCGCCGCAATGGGTGCACAGCTTGCGCACCAGGCGTTGGGCCAGCACACCCAGCAAAGACGAGCTGAGCAGAAAAGGCTCCACACCCATGTCGGTCAGGCGGGTGACCGCACTGGCCGCGTCGTTGGTGTGCAAGGTCGCCAGCACCAAGTGCCCGGTGAGCGACGCCTGAATGGCGATCTGCGCGGTTTCATAGTCGCGGATCTCACCGATCATGATCACGTCGGGGTCCTGGCGCAAGATGGCGCGCAGTGCCTTGGCAAAAGTCAGCTCGATCTTGGCGTTGACCTGGGTTTGCCCCACGCCAGACAGTTCGTATTCGATCGGGTCCTCGACCGTCATGATGTTCTGCTTGCTGGCATCGAGCCGTTGCAAGGCGGCGTACAAGGTGGTGGTTTTGCCCGACCCGGTGGGCCCCGTGACCAAAATGATGCCGTGGGGTTGCAGCACCAGGCTCTCCAGGCGGGCAAGCACGTCGCCCTCCATCCCGATGGATTCCAGGCTCAGCTTGCTCTCGCTTTTGTCCAGCAAACGCAGCACCGCCCGCTCGCCGTGGGCGCTGGGCAACGTGCTGACGCGCACGTCCACCGCGCGGGTGCCGATGCGCAAACTGATGCGTCCGTCTTGGGGCAAGCGCTTTTCAGAAATGTCCAACTCGGCCATGATCTTCAATCGGGAAATCAACGCGGCGTGCAACGCCCGGTTGGGTTGCACCACTTCGCGCAGGGTGCCGTCGACCCGAAAACGGACCGAGGAATGGCGCTCGTAGGGCTCGATGTGGATGTCGCTGGCCCCGTCCCGGGCGGCCTGGGTCAGCAGCGCGTTCAGCATCCGGATGATGGGCGCGTCGTCGGCCGACTCGAGCAAGTCCTCCACTGCAGGCAAGTCCTGCATCATCCGGGACAGGTCGGCGTCGTTTTCCACTTCACTGACCACCGTGGCCGCGCTGGACTCACCCTGGGCGTAGGCGGCGCTGATGCGCTGCACCAGCGCGTCGCCCGGCACGCGTTCAACATGGCGAACGCTGTACTTGCGCATCACTTCGCCCAGGGCACCGGGCGACGTCGTGTCACTGCAACTCAAACTCAGGTCGTGGCCGTCGTCGAGCAGCAGCAGCTTGTGGGTTCGCGCGAAGGCGTACGGCAAAGGGTAACGCACGGCGTGGCCCTCGGTCACTGCTTGTCGGGGGCCGGCTGCATGCGGGTCGATGGGCGCAAGGCAGGCAGCAAGGGCGCCTCGTTGATTTGCATCACGGGGCTCGGCTTGGGCTGGGCTTCGATCTCCTTGCGTCGCATGAAATCGTACCGGTCGAGCGACAAACGTTCGGTCGCGTCGCCATCCCGCACCACCACAGGCCGCAGGAACATCATCAGGTTGGTCTTTTTGCGCGAGCGGTTCTGGCTTTTGAACAAATTACCCAGATAGGGGATGTTCCCCAACACCGGCACCGCCTGCTGCGATCCCGAATACTCGTCGGTCAACAGGCCGCCCAGGACGATGATGGAGCCGTCGTCCACCACCACGTTCGATTCGATCGACCGCTTGTTGGTGATCAAGCCGGTCAGTGTGTTGACGGACGCTGGGTCCACGTTGGAGACCTCTTGGAAGATCTGCATCTTGATGGTTCCATCCTCGCTGATTTGCGGCTTCACCCGCAATGTCAAACCAACGTCTTTGCGCTCCACGGTTTGAAACGGGTTCACCGCCCCGCCCGCCCCGCCGGTGTTGGTGAACGAGCCCGAGACGAACGGCACGTTTTGGCCGATCACGATCTTGGCCTCCTCGTTGTCCAGGGTCAGCAAGTTGGGGGTGGACAAAATGTTGCCGCTGCCGGACGACTCCAGAAAGCTCGCCAAACCATTGAGCACATACGCGCCATTGGACTGACGGGTGGCCAGCCCCAGGTTCAAGCCTTGACCCAACGTGGGCAGATTGCCGCTCGCGGCGGACGAGATCACGCCGAGCAGGTTGCCGTTGGTGCCAAAGTTACTGCCCACAGCGCCCAGTGTGCCCCCACCCCGGTTGCCCAACAGCGTTTGCAACTGCACACCAAATTGGGCGCTTTTGTCGGTGTTGACCTCCACGATCAGGCTCTCCAAAAATACCTGCGCACGGCGGCCGTCCAGGCGATCGATCACCGCGCGAATCTGCCGGTACTGGGGCTCGCTGGCAGTGATGATCAATGCATTGATGGACGGGTCGGCCTGAATCTGGCCACCAGTCGACGGCTGCGCGCCAGACGCGCCAGAGAAGGCCCCCCCGCCCGTCGCTCCAGAGCCCCCCAGCCCGCCCAAACCGCTGCCCGCTGAGCCCAGCGCGGCACCGCCGCCAGGCGACGAAGGACCCGATGGGGCCGACAAGGTGGACGGCGTCGACGCCGACACCGCCGACGAACCCTGACCGCTCAAGGTGGCGCGCAAAATGGCCGCGATCTTGGTGGCGTCCGCGTTCTTCAGGTACACCACATAGACGTTGCCAGTGGGACTGGAGGACGTGGGCTGGTCCAGCTTGGCCACCAGGGTTCGGACCAAGCCCACCCGGGCCGGATTCGCGGCCCGAACAATCAGCGCGTTGCTGCGCGACTCCGGCATGATGGTGGTGCGAAACGAACCGTCCGACTGCCCTTGCCCGCCCGCGCCCGCGCCGGAGTCGATCAAACGCAAAATCAACGGCGCCAGGTCGGCTGCGATCGCGTGGCGCAGCGGGATGATCTCCAAATCGGTGCCGTTGGCAACGTCCATCGACGCGATGATGCGACCCAGCCGCTGCAGGTTCTCAGCGTAGTCAGTGATGATGAGCGAGTTGTTGCCCGGGTTCACGTTGATCGTGTTGTTGGGGCTGATCAACGGCCGCAACACCGGCACCAGATTGTTGGCGTTCTCGAAATTCAACCGAAAGATCTGCGTCGTGATCTGGTTACCCGCCAGGCGCGGCCCGAGGTTGACCGAACCCACGTTCACCGAACCGCCCTGAACTTTGGCGTCGGCCTCTGGCACCACTTTGTACAGGCCAGACGCCTCCACCATGGTGAAGCCCTGCAAGCGCAGGGCTGCCAAAAACTGGTTGAACGCCACCTGGGGCGACACCGGTCGGTCGCTGGACAAGTTCACCGTGCCCTTCACCCGGGGGTCCACCACCACACTGCGGCCGGTGATGGTGGCGATCGTGCGGGCCACCGCCTCAATGTCGGCGTTGGCAAAGTCCAGGGTCACTTGCTCGCTGGCCCGCGGCTTGGCGGCCTTTGGCTTGGGCGCTGGCTTGACGGGCGCAGCCGCTTGTCCAGCCGCGTCGCCGCCAGGCAAAGTGGGGGTTTGGGCGGTCAACAAGCCAGGGGCACACAGCAGCAACGCGAGGCGGAAAAGCGCCAAAGAACAGGTTTTCATGAGGTCAGCCCACGGTGATGACGGAACGCGTCCCAAGACGGCGTCCGATGATATTGAGTAGATTGTCCAAGGCGACTTCACGCCCCTCCACGGCGGTGGCCTCGCCGTTGAAGCGCAACCGCGGCCCGACCCACTGGCCTTGCCCGGTGAGCACCAAACTGCCGCTGAGCGTGGAAAGCGTCAGGCGCGGCGATTGCCCAAGGCCGGGCGCCGCGTATTCCAACAAATAACTGCCCAGGGGACGCAGGGTGGACAGGCGGGACGTCACATCCATTGCCTGCATGCGCAGCTGACCTGTGGTGTCCAGCCGTCCAGCCACCCAGGTCCACTGCAAGCCTGACGAACTCAGGTCCAGCTCGCCTTGCAATTGCACCGTGTTCCACGGGGTGCCCAGGCCGCCCAACAGACCCAATGGCCAGCGCGTGTTGACCGGGCCAACCTGCACGTTGGCGCCGCCCCAACGGGGTTGGGCCGTGACCTCAATCGGCGCGCGTGTGCAACACCCCGCCTGCAGTTCCAGCCAGACGCCATTCCAACGGGGGCGAAGCCGCCAATCCACCCGGCCAGGCAGGGCGGCCGCGTCGCGGCTGCCTTCGCCGCCGCTGAGCAGCAGCCGGGCCGAGCCGGTCCACACCGTGCCACGCGCGTCCTCCAGCACCACCCGCTGTTGGGTGGCCCGACCCACTTGGCCCGTCAGCCAGGCGGCAGGCATCCAAAACAGAACGGCCAGCAGCGCGCCCGTGACGGCCCCCACCCATGCGAGCCACAATGGGCGCGTGCGGGCCGTGTACGAAGACTCACGGGCAGCAGATCGGGCGGTGCGCATCGGGTCCGTCATGGCTGTGGCAAGTTCACCACCACCTGCCCGCTCCAACCGGTATCGGACCGGGTGAGCTTGGCCTCTGCGGGCAGCAACCGCCCCACGCCTCGCAACTGGGCCAGCCACGCACTCAAGGACTCCGGCGATGCGTTTTTCAGCGTGATGGTGGCGCGGTCACCAGACACAGCCATCTGGGCGCTGGCAGCCAGCGACTGTTTGACCGACGTGTCCAGAAATTTGAGGGCCTCGTCCGGGTTGGCTTTGGGCTGGGCCTTGGCGCTCAGGGCTTGGGTTGCCAATTGGCGCATCAGCTCCAACTGCTGGTCCAGCTTCTGGTGGTCGCTGGGTGCCGCGCGGATCACCGCGAGCGAGGGCAACAGCGTCAAGACCGCCAACACCAGCAACCCCGCGACCACGGACAGCGGTATGGCCAGTTGGCGCGTGGTCTCCGGCATGGCGTGCCACCATGCCAGGGCGGGGTGCTTGGTCAGCGCCGACAACGTGCTCAAGCGACTCACAGGCGGCCTTTGGTGGGGTTGAACGAGACGACCAGGCCATCGGCCTGGCCGGTGATCTGGTAGCCGGCCTCGCGAAGGCGGGCGTCCATGGCTGGCAGTTCACCGGGAGCCACCTCGATGCCCCGCACCTTGAGTTCACCCGGACGGAACTCGACCGCGCTGGGGGTTTTGGCAGTGGGCAGCACGGCCGCCGTATAGGTCAGCATGACCTCCAGGTCGCGGTAGGTCAGCTGACCCACCGACTGCTGCAAGGCCGACACGTCGCGCGTCATTTGCGCCACCGGGTCCAACACCGCACGGGCCTGGGGGAAGCTGTTTTGGTAAATCTTTTTCAGCTCAGCCCGCTTCTCGTTCAAGGCCGTGCGTTCGCTCCAAGCCAGCCCATTGACGGCCACCAAATGCACTGCAACCAAGCCTGCCAGACCCCAGCGCAAGGCACGCCATTGCGGCGCGAGGGCAAACACCTGCCAGCCATGCAGCCAGCGTTGGCTGGCGCCCTTGCGGCCTGCGCTGGCCAGTTCGAACTGGGCAAGGTTCCAATCGGTTTGTGCGGCGGTCACCCACTGCTGGGCGGCTTGGCGAATGGCCACCTTCGCGCCCAATGTCTGCTCTGCCAGCGCTGCAACCGCCGGTTCGGCGCACACCGTCCAACCGCCCGGGGCGGACGCCGCCGCCAAGGGCAACACCGCCACCCCTTGGGCATCGGACAGGGCGCACCAAGCCGATTGGGAGGTGCCATACACCCACGCTTGGTTCAGCCCTGGCACCAACTCCGGCACGATTCGGGACACCCGCAGGCCAGCGGCCTCCAAGGCCTCCAGCTCAGTGCGCAGCCAAGCCTTGTCGCACGCCGCCACCCACACTGGCGCGCCACTGCCCAACGCCGCTTTGGCGTCTGGCGCGAGGGCCAAGTGCAGCGTGTCAGGGTCATCAAGCAGGTGCTCTTCCAACGTGCCCTGCAGCACCTCGTTGAGGCGGTTGGCTGGGACTTTGGGAATGACCGGATGGTGCCAAGACAAGCACTGCGCGGGCACGACCGCAACCACCTCGGTGGCGGCAGGCAACTGGCTGGTTGCGACCGTACCGTGGTCTGCGAGGCTTTGGCCGTCGTGGGTCAACGCGTAGCTGTGGTCGGCGCTGGTGCGGCTGCCGGGCGCAGAGAGGACAACGATCAGCGAAGACATCGGCTCATTTTAGATTGACGTTGCCAGCGGCGGCTGGGTTGTCCACCGTGGCCGTGCGCTCCCGGTAGAGGGTGATGACGTTCAGACCCTGACGCTCCACCAGAGACAACTCCTGGATGACGGTCTTGTCCATGCGCAAGCGCCCATACACCTCAAACATGCGACTGGACACGCTTTGCTGGCTTTCGGTCAACAAGCCGGCCAGCTCGACGTTGAACGTGCCCACTTCCGACAACGAGCGGAACGGGGTGGCGGTGCGGCGCTCCACCAACTTGCGGGCTTCTTGCATCGTCAGTGTGGGAATGCCTGCATAAACCACCTCCAAGCTGGCGGTGTTCAAGTTGATGGGCGTGCTGGACGGCAGAACCACCACAAAGGGCTTGAGCCGTGCCAGGGTGTCATTGGAGAGACCCAGCCACGCCAGCTGTTCAAGTCTTTGCGGTCTCAAGGGCACATTGCCCCCAGCGGTGGGGCTGCCGGTGGCGGCCAGGGCGTAGTTGTTGATCAGCAGCTTCAGCTCGGCGTCAGGCAAGCCCAGCACTTGGAACAGGCGAGTGAAGCTCTGCGCCCCCAGTTCCGAAGGCTTGATGCCGTCCATCAGGTTGGCCACGTTGAGCCTTGACTGGGCATCCACAATTTGGCCAGACAAAAACGTGTCCAGCGCGTCGTCCTCGGTGCTGTTGCGGTCCGCGGCCAAAAAACTGGACAGGCGCGACTCGGCCAGGGGCACGGCCCAGGGCTCCGACAGCGAGTCGGCGCCGCCTGCGCGGGCGTCTTCGCGCAGGATCAAGCGCGCCCAATCCAGAGCACCGGTGAGGATCCACGCCGCCTGCACACGCTCCCGCTCGGCCCGCTCCACTTCCACGCTGCGGTACTGCTGCCACAGCGCAGTGGCCGCAAAAGTGGCGATCAAGGTGACCGCGAGCATCGCGGTGAGCAGGGCTGCGCCGCGTTGACGGTGGTGCGGCAAGCTCACAACGCTTTGCCCCCACCCACCAACGGGCGCACCCAGTCGCGGGTCAGCACACCGGCAAACGGCTGGTCTGGCGACAAGGTCAGCATCAGCCGCACGCCCTTCGGTGGCGCGTTCAGGCCCACGGTCGAGGGCTGATTGGGGTCGGCGGCGCTGGAGAGCGGGTTGCTCCACGCGTTGTCCCGAAAGTAAAACAGCTGCCAGTCGTTCAGGCCCGCCAGCGGCACGTCTTGCGCCCGGTCTTCGGGCGTTGGCTCACGACCCCACTGTTGGGCTTTGGCCCAAGCCGACAACAAATCGGCCCGTGTGCGAACGGTGGGGGACTGCCAACGCACCCAGCTCCCCGCGCCGTTGTCGGGGCGACGTGTCCATGCCACCACACGCACGCCTTCGGCAGGGCTGACCGCGTCGCGTCGCGTCATGCGCAGCACGCTGCCGTCGTAATCCACCGCGCTGACCACCCGTGTCTCGGTCAGGTTATCGAGGTCAACCGTCCATTGGGTCAGCGCGGTCTGCAGCGTCAACACCTGATCGCTCCGAGCCGACAACTGGTCTTTGGTCTTCACCATGCCGTCGATGCCGCGCCAACTGAGCAAGGTCATCAAAGCCATGATGCCGATGGTGACCAACAGCTCGATCAAGGTGAAGCCACTGACGCGGCGTGAGGTCAATGCGGGCATCAAAACCGCCCCACGACGGTGGAAATCCGCAGCAGGCTGTAAGGCCCATCCAGCACCTGTGCATCGACCCGCAAGAAGTTGGGGTTGGGGGTGGTGGCCACAGTCAGGCGCCCCTGTAGCACCCGCTCTGACTGTGTGCAAGTGAAAGTGCTTTCCCCCACGCCGGGCAACTGCTCGGCCAAGCGGATCTTCACCAATTCGTTTTCGGCGCACAACTCGGCGAGCAACCCATCGGCCTCCCGCTGGGCATTGCGCGTCAACGCGCTGCTGGCTTGAACGCCGGCGATCAATGCCACCGAGACAATGCCCAGTGCCACCAACACCTCGATCAAGGTGAATCCCGGGGACCGCCTCGCGCGCCTCATGGAGACCCCATCGACTGAACAGCGAAGGGGCGCACGCCGTCGGTGGCGATCAGCAAACGGCGTTCCCCCAGAGAGATGACCGTCCCCTGACGGGCCAGAATGGGCTCTGGTCCCAGCACCAGCAGCGGCGTGTTGACCACGGTGACGCCATCGTTCAACCAGGTTTCTGGCAAGGTGCCTGCAGGCAAACCCTCAAAACGAAAGCCGCCGTTCACCGGCCGCCAAAACACCGGGCTGCCCAGCGTGCGTGACTTGGCTCGGGCGGCGTCCAACAGCGTGGCCAAACGGTCGGCCTCGCGTTGCAGTTGGGTGTCAGACGAGTCGCGGAAAGCGAAACTGACGCTCGCCGACGCGATGGCGATCAAGGCGATCACCACCAACAACTCCAACAAGGTAAAGCCAGCAGCGCGCCAGGGGGACGGGGGCACTGTGCCAGCCATGCATCGCAACTCAGTGGCTCAGGCGGACTGCGTCACTGCCAGCTGCCGATGTCGGCATTTTTGCCTTCACCACCTGCTTGGCCGTCGGCACCGAACGAGAACACGTCCACCTCTTGATGAACCCCGGGGTTCAGGTACTGATAAGGTTGTCCCCAGGCGTCTTTGGGCAGCTTGTCCAGATACGGCCGCCAATTCGCAGGGATGGGCCCCACGGTGGGCCGTGCCACCAGGGCCTGAAGGCCTTGTTCCGCCGTTGGGTAGCGCTGGTTGTCCAGCTTGTACAGCTTGAGCGCCTGCACCATGTTGTTCACGTCGGTCCTCGCGGCCGTGACCCGGGCGTCGTCCGCCCGGTCCAGCACGTTGGGAACGATCAACGCAGCCAACACGCCGATGATGACCAGCACCACCATCAACTCGATCAGGGTAAAACCCCGCAACATTCGCTTCGCAGACAGTTTCATAGACGCCGTGTAAGAGTGATTGGCCACCCAATGCTGGGGGTAGGCTGCATCATAATTGTTTCATGCAAAGCAAAACGTGGGCGTCGGTGTCGGCCTTTGTGGTTTGGGCGTTGGCCGTGGGCAGCACCGTGGCGTGGGGCCTGCAATGGTCTGGACAACTGCCGGGTGCCAGCCTGGGTGGGCGCATGTCATCGGTGTCCCTGTTGCCAAGCAACGACGGGGCATTGGTGGACCCGGGGGCGGTGGGGCGCTTGTTGGGTGCGGTCGAAGCCCCGGCCGCACCCCCTGCGACGCCCACCCTCGCCAGCCGCATGGGCCTGTTGGGGGCCATCGCGGGGGACGACAGTGCAGCGGCGCTGATCGCCATTGATGGCAAACCGCCCAAACCCTATCGGGTGGGCAGCACGGTCGCAGACGGTCTGGTGCTGATCGCAGTCACACCGCGCCGCGCCGAACTGGGGCCCAGCGTCGGAGGCCCGATCACCGTGACACTTGACATGCCGGCAGCACAAGACGCGGGTTCGGCCAAGCGTTGAGACGCCCGCCGTCAGGCTCGTTTCGCCACGCTTTCCGCAGACCACCTCCGACGCGGGGCCAGGGGCACTCACCCAAGGCTTAATCCCAAATCGTTCATTGGCTGAACGCAACCCGCCTCGCCCCCGAAACCATCGCAAGCCGCCAGGACCAGCGCCGCGGCGACAGGGTCTTTGTGAAAAGGCGCGTTTCGTCCACGACCACCCGCCCAAAATCGCGAATAGTTCACAAAACCCGGCATGGACGGACGTGGACGTCATTAAAAACCAAGCAAGCAATCTCAATTTGCAACAGGTTGCGCAAAAAAGATCCCTGAATTCAGGGTGGATTCATAGTGGTTTCCCCGAGTTAATGGTTTCCCCTAGGGGTTCACAAGTTGCGCCTACCTAGACTCTCGGTTGGGATTTTCCTAAACCTTTAGCACTACAGAAGGTACTATGAACACTGAACTACTTGCTCCACAGAGCGACAACGCGGGCTCAGACACTGGCGCAGCCACGGTCGATCGTCGCAATTTCATGACTTGGGTGGTGGCAGCGCCAACCGCCCTGACGATTGGTGTGAAGCTGGCCACGGATGCTGGCGAAGCCAACGCAGCCGACGCCACGACCTCCACCGAGCTGAACGCCTACCTGGCGATTCGCAGCGACAACAAAGTGGTGCTGACGGTTCCGCGCGTGGAATCGGGTCAAGGCATTTTGACCTCGCTGGCCATCCTGCTGGCCGACGCGGTGGGCATTGACGTCAAAGACGTGGTGGCCCAATCGTTCACCACCGCCAAGGCGACGGCATTCACCACCACCCTGGTGGGCGCTTCCGGTTCGACCCGTTTGTTGGCCGACCCCGTTCGTACGGTGGGCGCTGAACTGCGCGCACGCATGCTGGCCGCAGCTGGCGGTGGCGAAATCACCACGTCCGCGGCCGGACCTGCTGTCGGCAACCAAACCTTTGCCGCACTGGCTTCAAAGGCAGCCACCGTCGCACTGAACTCACGCCCTGTGGCAGCAGCCTGGCAGTACGGCAAGGACGCTGGCGGCACCAAAGCCGGCGGCATTTTGGGCAAGGGCATGAAAATCCGCGCCAACAACGCCGACTTCCTCCCGGGCCAGGGCATCCCCCGCATTGACAGCGACGCCATCTACAACGGTAGCCTGCAGTACACCATCGACACCAACATGGACGCCGCGAACGTCCTGGTGATGCACTCCCTGCAGACGCGTGGCGCACCCGACAAAGTCGACCGCACCGCGATCTTGGCGCTCAAAAAGGCCGATGGCACCCAGTTGGTCAAGGAGGTGATCCCTTTCAACTCGGGCAAGAACGGCTTCACCATTTACGCTGGCGTGGGCTTGGTGGCAGACACCTTTGGCGACGCGCTGGAAGCCCGTGACAAGATCATCAAAGACAAGATGATCACCTGGAAGCCAGGCACCGCATCCCGTTTCAGCACCCCGATGCTGAACCAAAAGCTCAAAGACGCCGTGGGACCCGACCCGGTGGGTGGTTTGCTGCTTGCGAGCAAGCAAGTCAAGCGTGGGTTCTTCGTTGGCTTCCACGCCCAAGGCACCCTGGGCACCCAAGCCGCCGTAGCCGAAGCCTATGGTGACAAAGACGGCCCAGCCACCAGTCTGCAAGCCTGGTGGGCATCGCAGGTGCCCCGTTACAACCGTCAGCAACTGGCCCAGCAAGTCGGCCTTGATCTGTCGCCCACCAAAGTGCTGCTGAACGTGACCCAGGGTTATGGCCACTTCGGCCGCAACCTGCTGGTGGAGTCGTCTGCAGAATCTGCACGCATCGCTGACGCGGTTCGCAAGCTCGGCGGTGTAAAGAACGCCAAGGGTGTGACCACCAACCGCATCAAGGTGATGTGGTCGCGCAACGACGACCTGCGTCTGTGCCCATACCGTCCGCCCACCTTCAGCCGCTACATCGCCAACATCGGCTCCGATGGCAAGTCGATCCTGAGCTTGAACCACAAGTTCGTCTCCATCCTGTGCGAACTGCCTTCTGGCGTGGACAACACCCCAACAGAAACGGCACTGGCGGCTACAAACCAAACGGGTTTTGATTACTTCCCACTGTCGGCACCGTCGCCCTACACCTTCAACACGACGGAAGCCTTCCGTGAAGTCGTGGCACCATTTCCCACAGGTGCCATGCGCGCCGTGTACAGCGTGTCGGGCCAGGGCGGCAAGGAAATCTTCTTGGACGAAGTCGCACGCAAGACGGGTCAAGACCGTTTTGCACTGCGCATCAAGTACCTGAAGTCTGAGCGCATTCGCGGCGTGTTTGAAGAGTGCGCCAAAGAGTATGCGGAAGACGCAAAAGCGGTCGCCGATTTCAACAAAGCCAACCCAGACGGCCCGATTCGTGGCATCGGCTTTGGTTGCCACGAAGAGTGGAACAGTGCTTCGTTCATGTACGTGGTGTCCGAGTTGCCAAAGGGTGCCAACATCAAAGACACACCACCCACCGTGCTGAAAGCGCGCGCGGCGGTGGACATGGGCAAAGTCACCAATCCTTCTGGTGGTGCTTCCATGGTCGAAGGCGCCTTGGCCGACGCCATCGCGCTGGTGTACTTCAGCAAGATCACCTTCGTTGACGGTGCGGCCCAAGAAAGCACCTTCTTGGATTACTACTGGAACCGCATGCGCGAATGCGCGTACGACATCAAGACGTCTTTTGTGAATGTGAACGACAACCGCGTGGGCGGGGCCGGTGAGTTGAGCGCCCCTACTGCTTTTGCAGCTGTCGCCAACGCATGGGCCGACATCAACAGCGTGCAGAACAAAGGCTTGGATTCGCACATGCCAGAAGAGCTGCCGATTTACGTTCCGCCGAGCGCACCTCGTTCCGACGCTTAATCCATTAGGAGAAAAATTACCATGGCAGACTTTGAAATCAAAGTAAACGGCAAAACCGAAAAGGTCACCGCCGACAAGAACGACTATCTGTTGTACATCCTGCGCGACAAGCTTCAGCTGACCGGTCCGAAGTACGGGTGCGGTGTGGGCGTGTGCGGTGCTTGTACATGCCACTCCGAGGAAGCCATCGTGGCGTCTGAAGATGGAAACGGGGCGAGCCCGTACTCCAGCAAGAGCCGGTTTTCTGGCCCGATGCCGTTGGTTCAGCGAAATAAATTCCGTCCCTGCGTCACCCGTATTGGCGATGTGAAAACCAACATCACCACGATCGAAGGCCTGAGCAAACTTAAGGGCGGCAAGGCCCTGCAAGACGCTTGGAAAGCCAACGACGTGGCCCAGTGTGGTTTTTGCCAAGCGGGTCAGCTGATGACCGCGTACGAGTACTTGACCCGCGTGAAAGGCCAGGTGTCCGACCAAGGCATCACCGACGCGATGCAAGCCAACCTTTGCCGTTGCGGCACCTACCCGCGCATCCGCGCTGCGATCAAGGCCGCTGCGCCCGCATTCGCTTGAAACTGATTTTGGAGAATTTACATGGCAATTCCTCTTGATGCATTGACAGGGCTGCTGGGCGGCTTGACCGGCGGCGAAGATGGCGGGCCCTTGGGTCTGTTGACTGGCCTCACCGGCGGCTTGACGGGCGGCGAAGGCGGCCCCCTGGGTCTGTTGACCGGTCTTACCGGTGGCTTGACCGGCGGCGCCGAAGGCGGCCCCCTGTCGCTGGTGACCGGCCTCCTCGGCGGTTTGACTGGCGGCGAGGGCGGTGGCCCTCTGGGTCTGTTGACTGGCCTGACCGGCGGTCTGACGGGTGGTACCGACGGTGGCCCGCTGTCGCTGGTGACCGGCCTCCTGGGCGGCCTGGGCAACGTTTCTGGCGCATCCGTCGAAGCCTCCGCAGCATCGTTGCCAGGCTTGGACACGGTCACGGGTCTGTTGGGCGGTGGACTCCCAGGCCTTGACGCGGTGACCGGACTGCTGGGCGGCGGGCTCCCCGGACTCGACGCCCTGGGTGGTCTCACGGGCGGCCTCGGTGGCGCCGCCATTAACGAGATAACCTCGGGTACTGGCGATATTGGAGGCTTCAGCTCGTCCCCCGTTGGAGGTTTACTGACTACCCTGGCGGATGCCAGCTTCAATATTCCCATCTTGGGAGAGAACTTGAACGCTGTCTTGGGACAAGGCGTTGAAGGTGGCTCCATCGCCAACGTGCTGGTGACGCCGCTGTACGGCACCCCCCTGTTCGAACCCGTGCAAGGCCTGATTGGCGGTAATTCGGTCGGCGAAGAAATCATTTTGTACGACGTGGCCACCCGCGCTGTGGCACTGACCGAAGGCATTCCTTTGGTCAATGACCTTGCTCGCTCTGCCTTGTTGGGCGACCTGCCCAGCGTGACCGCCTTCATCGGCGCCTACAGCGGCGGTTTGTTGTCAGAGGACTACCTGCAGTTCCTGGTGACCGAACAAGGCATGCTTGGTTCGATCACCAACTCGATCGAAGGCGCTCTGACGGGTCTGCCAGTCATCGGTGAATTCACAGATGGCAAACAACTCAACGCGTTGCTGGATTTGGTGACCGGTGCAACCGACCAGATTTTGTACGTGGACGACATCATGGCGGGCCTGCTCGGCGGCGACCAGCTCAGCAACGAGCTCCCATTCCACCAGGTTCTGGAAGCAACTGGTCTGAGCAACACCCTGGGAGGCATGTTGGCTCCCTTGGGCGATGTCCTGCTGCCAGCGTTGGAGCCCATCACGAATTTGGTCACTGAAGTTCCCATCGCGGGTCCCATCGCCTTGGGTACCGTGGGCAAGCTGCTGTAACCGTTTCAAGGACTCACTTAGTCAAAGGGGCCCTCGGGCCCCTTTTTTATGGCATTGATTGAAGTGCGTCCAGCCTGCGCAGCACCTCAGGGCGGATGAGGAAAACCATCGGCCCGGTCAATGCGACCGACCGAGGCCAAGAGTCACTTGTGGGTCAACACCCAGCGCACCACTTTGCGCGCATCGGCTTCGGTGATGGCTTGCGGCGGCATGCTGTTGCGGCCCCAAGCCCCGACGCTCCCGTTGCGGACCTTGAGCACCAGACGGTCTTCTGCGGCTTTATCGCCTTTGTATCTGGCACCGATTTGCCGGAACGACGGCGCATTGAAGGTTCGGTCCACCGCGTGACAGGCCATGCAATCGTGGGCACTGGCAGTGGCCAGGCTGGCATGCGACGGCACTGGCAAGCCGAGGACCAACAAGAGCAAAGGCTTGAGCGTCAACAGACGATATAAGGGGATCTTTGGCCACATGGTGAAACACTCATCCTGTCATGGAAAGGTGAATCTGGGTTGGAAGCAAAGGCATCTTTTCCCGTGAAAAGATGGGCCGATCATCGCTCCCCCGTGACCCGGCCCTTCAGCACCTCGCCTGGGCTGTAAACCGTCACAAACACGCCCATGGTTCGCCCGTTCACGAGCTTCTGGTTTTGAACAAACGGCCCGCTGCTGCGGGTTTCTTCCATGGCCAGGTTGACGTACTTGATGTTGCCATACTGCTTGCGCTGCTGCCCCCAGGGCACTGCCCCACGCATGCCTTGTGGCCCCACGTAGTCGCTCTCGGCCAAGTTCTTGCCGCTTTTGTCGCGTGGTGGCTCGCCCGTTTGCACCACGATGCGGTACATGCCTGGCTTCAGGTTGCCCACCTGAAATGCGCCTTTCGCGTCGGTCAAGACCTTGATGCGGGTGTCGAGGTTGTCCGGCTGGTCGATGAAAACTTCGGCGTTCTTGAGCGGCTTTTCCTTGGTGGACTGGGCTGCGGCGTCTTGCCCGCATGCCAGTGTATAGAGCGCCAGCAGTAATGCGGCAAGTGGGTTGGACATCATTCAAAAACGCTGACAGTGGTAAATAAAGCCTTTCCAGCTCAGACGGCACTCAGCCGCAAAAGTTGCCAGTTAGGGGTAAGTCCTGATCCGAGGCTGTCCGAGGTCTGACTGCGTGGATCACTGAGCGCTGGCCACTGTGGCCAAGGCGGCAGCGGCCAGCTTGGGGCGCATACCGGCAGCGGTGCGGTCGAACAGCGGGCGGGCGGACGCCGACACCGGGATGGCCTCGCTTTGCCGAGCGAGCATGGTGGGGTCTTTATGCACACCGTTGACGCGGAACTCGAAGTGCAAGTGCGGCCCAGTGGCCCAGCCGGTGGCGCCGACAGCGCCAATGTGCTGGCCCTGCTCCACGCTTTGCCCTTTCCTCACATGGATGCGGCTCAGGTGGGCGTACACCGTGGTGTGGTTGTTGCGATGCTTGATGAACACCACATTGCCGAACCCGCCTTGCGCGCCAGCGAAATCCACCACGCCACCGCCCACCGCGCGGACGGGGGTGCCAGTGGGTGCCGCGTAATCCACGCCAAGGTGGGCGCGCCAGGTTTGCAGTATGGGGTGGAAGCGCATCTTGAAGCCGCTGGTCATTCGTGAGAACGCCATGGGCGACGCCAGGTACGGACGGCGCAGGCTTTGGCCGCCCAGCGTGTAGTACCCACCTTTTTGACCCGGCTCCTGGAACCAGATGGCTTGATAGGTCTTGCCGTTGTTGACGAACTCAGCGCTCAGCACCCGACCGGTGCGCACCGGCTCGCCGTCAGCCTCCAGCGTTTCGTACACCACCGAAAAGCGGTCGCCCTTGCGCAGCGAGCGATGAAAGTCGATTTCACTGGAGAAAATCTCCGCCAGGTTGACGGCAATGGCGTCAGGGATGCGTGCGTCGTCGGTGGCGGCGAACAGCGAGGTGCGAATCACGCCGCTGGCGAGCTGGGTGGACGCGGTGAGCGGTGCGGTCTCCAGCTTCGCCTGGAAACCCTGGTTGGTTTTCTCGACCACCAAACGGTGGAAGCTGCCTTCGTCGTCTGCGCTCCACCGAGACACCAACTTGCGCAGGGCGTTGCGGTCGTCGGCTTCGGCGGTGACCAAGCGCCCACTGCGTGCCAGCAGGTGCTTCTGGCTGATGGGGTTGTTGCGCAAGAAGGCGCTGGCCTCTGCATCGCGAACCCCCAAACGGGCCAACAGGCTCTGGGCGGTATCGGTAGAGCGGGTGACGTCCGACCGGAACAGGTTGAAGCTGTGGTTGTCCAACAGCGCCGCTTGCGACTCGTAGGGCAATGGCTGAACAGCCTCCACCACCACGCCCACGGGGAGCTCAGAGGCGTCAGGGGCCAAAGTGGCCAAGGCAAAAGCCCCACCGCCGCCGCCCAACAGCGCGGCGGCGACGACAGCGGTCACGCGTTGCGGGTGACGTTGCAGGGTGCCGACGATGTGTTGGAAAAGCGCCTGTGCCGTGGCAATCAAACCGTGTACTTGCAATCGAATGTCCTCGAATTGGTGCGCCACGCAGCGCGTCGGCAGCCTGCGATGTGGTGCATCGGCAGGGCGTTGCCCTCGCCGGTCGGTGACCAACCCCGCGTGTTACCCCAAATGACCGAGAGCCCCAGCCTCTAAAATCGCTGCCGGCAGTCGCAAAAATCAACCAGCGAGTATATCGGTCTGGCATGCCGCGTTGTATTGAAAAAACCCTATGAAAACCGCCGCTTCCGCCCCCACCAACGCCACCACCGGGGGCCATTCCGCACCCGCTCTAACGAGCGATGCTGTGGCCCACGCGCTGCAGGTCAGCCTGCGTGGCTGCGACGAGTTGCTGCCCCGCGAGGAGTGGGTGACAAAGCTCCAGCGGTCCGAAGCCAGTGGCGTGCCACTGCGCATCAAATTGGGGCTGGACCCAACCGCACCCGACATCCATTTGGGCCACACCGTGGTGTTGAACAAACTCAGGCAGATGCAAGACCTGGGCCACACCGTGATTTTCCTGATCGGCGACTTCACCTCGATGATTGGTGACCCATCGGGCCGAAACAGCACGCGCCCCCCGCTGACGCGCGAGCAAATCGAAGCCAATGCGAACACTTACTACGAGCAGGCCAGCCGGGTGCTGGACCCGGCCAGAACCGAGGTCCGCTACAACAGTGAATGGTGCGACCCCTTGGGCGCGCGCGGGATGATCCAGTTGGCGTCGCGCTACACCGTGGCACGGATGATGGAACGCGACGACTTCAGCAAGCGATTCAAAGAGGGCCGGTCTATTTCGGTGCATGAATTTTTGTACCCGCTGATGCAGGGTTACGACTCGGTGGCACTAGAGAGCGACTTGGAACTGGGCGGCACCGACCAAAAATTCAACCTGCTCGTGGGGCGCCAGCTACAGGCCGAATACGGCCAGGAGCCCCAATGCATCTTGACCATGCCGCTGCTGGAGGGGCTGGACGGCGTGGACAAAATGTCCAAAAGCAAAAACAACTACATCGGCATTTCCGAGGCGCCGAACACGATGTTCGCCAAGGTGCTTTCCATCAGTGACGAGCTCATGTGGCGCTGGTTCACGTTGTTGAGCTTCAAGAGCCTGGACGACATCGCGGCGCTACAGGCCGAGGTGGCCGATGGGCGCAACCCAAAGGACGCCAAGGTGTTGCTGGCCCGCGAGATCACCACCCGCTTCCACTCGGTGGCGGCGACCGATGCGGCCGAGCAGGATTTTGCCAACCGCAGCAAAGGTGGCGTACCCGACGAACTGCCCGAGGTGTCTCTGGCAGGCGCGCCCATGGGCATTGGCGCCTTGCTGAAAGCCGCCGGGCTGGCGCCATCGACCTCGGAGGCCAGCCGCCTGATCGACGGTGGCGGTGTTCGGGTGGACTCGGGCGTGGTCAGCGACAAGGCGCTGAAATTGCAGCCAGGCGTCTATGTGGTGCAGGTGGGCAAACGCAAATTCGCCCGGGTGACGCTGAGCGCTTGAAAGTGGCTTGGCCGCCCAGCCTGGCGGGCACTGGTCAGCGAACGATCACCTCGACCCGCCGGTTGCGCGGCTCTGGCACGGCATTGCCCGCAGGGACAGCGGGTTCGCGCCCGCCCATGGCCTTGACGTCGACAATGGAACGGGTGAAGCCGCGCTCCGACAACAACGCGTGAACCGCTGCCGCTCGGCGCTGGGCCAAACGGTCGTTGACGGCTGGGCTGCCAGTGGCGTCGGTGTGGCCCACGATCACGATCTCCGCACCGCTGCGCTGCTGGGCGTCCAGCATCGCGTCCAGCAAGGCGATGCGCGATTCGGCCGTGAGCTCGGTGCTGCCGGCCTTGAAGTAGAGCGTGAAGCGCTGGGGTTTGGCGGGGAGCGCGTCGAACAGCGGCCCAAACTTGCGTCGCACGTCGTTGGGGTCTGCCTGGGCCAGGCGCGGGGCCTGGCGGTCGCCCAGCGCGTTGGTCGCGGTCTGGTAGGGTGTGGCGACCACCGCTGACAAGCCATTGTTGCCCGTGACCGTGACAGAAGAAGGTGTGCCGTCGACCTGTGGGAGCAACAGCACGGTGGTCGTCGGTATGGTCGTGTGGCTGGCGCAGGCGGTGAGGCCAAGGCCCACCACCACCAATCCCACGCCCGCGCCCTGCCTGACCCAGCGCCCCGTCATTGAACCTGGTCGTCGGCTTGAACGATGAAGTCGGTGCCGCGCACGCCGATGGTGGCGGTTTTGGTGGTCACAGCAGCCGCGCCGGGGTTGGTTTTGGAAATCAACCCGGTGATCATGCGCAGCGAGCCTTGCACCAGCGACACCAGCAGGTTGCCCTGTTGGCTGGCCTCGTCAAAGGCGAAGTTTTTCAGTTCGACACGTGATTTGGGACCCACAACAAGCGCGGTGCCATCCCGCAACACCACACTGGCCGAACCATTGCTGCCGGTGACCACCGTGTCGGACACAGTGACCGCGTCGCCTGGCTGCACGCGGCGTTCGCCCCGCATGTCAATCAGGCGCACGTCGCCCTGCACGGTTTTCAGTGTGCCGGCCTTGCCTTCGGCCTCCACCCCTGCGCGGGCGTGGCCAACGAACAAGCCCAGAGAGCAGGCCAGGGACAGCAGAAATGGTTTGATCATGGCGGTCCACCTTAACGTCTGGGGAAACGGGTTGTCAAGCACGCGATCCGCGCGGGTGGTGACAGGGGCAATAACGTGGGCCAGCATGCGGTACACCAAACACGCCGTTTGACGCCACTTGCACCAAAGGTCACCCGGCGTATGGCATCGTACGCTGAGCAACGGTCGATGCATAGGGCCTGATGGCGTCAAAAAACGGTGCATCTCCAGCGTTTGCATACTACAAAATCCATAGCAATTGGACAAGACCGACCGTGGGCCAAAGGACGATTCCGTTAAAAACTGGACGATTCACCGGCCGTAAGGGTCAGAAAACCCCAACCGCGCGAGGATGGCCACCTCTTTCGCCTCCATGGCTTCTGCGTCGGCAGTGCTGGTGTCGTGGTCCCAGCCCTGGGCATGCAGGGTGCCGTGCACCAGCAGGTGGGCGCAGTGGGCGGCCAGGGGCTTGGCCTGGGCCTGGGCTTCGGCCACCACCACCGGGGCGCACAGCACCAAATCGGCCATCACCCGCGGAGCACTGGCGTAGTCAAAGGTGAGCACGTTGGTGGCGTAGGCCTTTTGGCGGTAGTCTCGGTTCAGGGCCAGACCCTCGTCTGCGTCAACGATGCGCACGGTGATGTCGGCATCGGTCTCCAGGGCGTGGCGCACCCAGCGCACCACCCGGTGGCGCGGCAATGCGGCGCGCAGCGCGGCGGCGAGTCCGCTGCCTGGTGTCAGGGCGAATTGGAGCGACAGCTGGAGTTCGGGCAGGCGGTTGCGGGGCATGGCGGGACGCGGTGGGCCAGCGGTGTCAAGCCGGGTCCACCGGCGGGCGCTGGGCGTCGTAGGCGTCCACGATGCGAGCGACCAGCGGGTGGCGCACCACGTCGGCGGTGGTGAAGCGGCACATGGCGATGCCTTTGACCCGCTTGAGCACCCGTTCGGCTTCGATCAGTCCGCTGAGCTGGGTTTTGGGCAGATCGATCTGGCTCACGTCGCCTGTCACCACCGCTTTGGCGCCAAACCCGATGCGGGTGAGGAACATCTTCATTTGTTCCGGCGTGGTGTTTTGCGCCTCGTCCAAGATGACAAACGCGTTGTTCAGGGTGCGCCCGCGCATGAACGCCAGCGGCGCGATTTCCAGCGCTTGGCGCTCAAAGGCTTTTTGCACCTTGTCGAAGCCCATCAGGTCGTACAACGCGTCGTACAGAGGGCGCAGGTAGGGGTCGACCTTTTGGTTCATGTCGCCAGGCAGAAAGCCCAGCCGTTCGCCTGCTTCCACCGCTGGACGGGTGAGCACGATGCGCTGCACCGTGCTGCGCTCCAGGGCGTCCACCGCGCAGGCGACCGCCAGATAGGTCTTGCCGGTACCGGCTGGCCCGATGCCGAAGGTGATGTCGTTGCCCGCGATGCTGTCCAGGTAACGGCCCTGGTTGGGGGTGCGGGCGCGCAGGTCGCTGCGGCGGGTGGCGAGCGAGGGGCCGTCGCCCGAGCCGATCACCAGCTGGTCCCCGGCCAGCATCAGCTGCAGGGTGTAGGGCTCAATGGGTTTGGCGGCGATCTCGTACATCGCCTGCAGCACCTCCAACGCCTTGGTGGCGCGGGCATTGGCGCCGTCCACCTTGAACTGCTCGTGGCGGTGGGCGATTTTCACGTCCAGTGCCGCCTCGATGGTGCGAAGGTGCTCGTCGGTGCTGCCACACAGGTTGGCCAAACGCACGTTGTTGGGCGGCGAAAAAAGGTGGCGGAGAATCAAGCTGATAATTCCAAGTCAATAAAAAAGCGGGTGGGCAATGATAGGCAGATTGAGCGGCATCCTCGGCGACAAGAACCCGCCCCAGATCGTGCTGGACTGCCATGGCGTCGGCTACGAAGTCGATGTGCCGATGAGCACGTTCTACAACCTGCCGCCGTCTGGCGAACAGGTGACGCTGCTGACCCACATGGTGGTGCGCGAGGACGCCCAACTGCTGTACGGCTTTGCCACCCAAGAAGAACGCAACGCGTTCCGCCAGCTCATCAAGATCTCCGGCATCGGCCCGCGCATGGCGCTGTCGGTGCTGTCGGGCATGGCGGTGGGCGAACTGGCCCAAGCCATCACGAGGCAGGAGGCGGGCCGCCTGGTCAAAGTGCCGGGCATCGGCAAAAAAACAGCCGAGCGCCTGTTGCTGGAACTCAAGGGCAAGTTGGGCGTCGACATGGGCTTGCCGGTCAATCAGGCCAGCGACGCGCAAGCCGACATCTTGCAAGCACTGGTGGCCCTGGGCTACAGCGACAAGGAGGCCGCGCTGGCGCTGAAGGCTTTGCCCGGTGACGTCGGCGTGAGCGAGGGCATCAAACTCGCGCTGAAAGCCTTGGCGAAATGACAGGCCATTCGGCACCATGAGGCACCATGAGCATCCAGACCGACGACTTTGCACCCACCCCGCCGCCGCGGGTGGTCTCACCTGCGCCGACATCGCCGCACGAGGAAGCGATCGAGCGGGCGTTGCGCCCCAAGCTGCTGGATGAGTATGTTGGCCAGGCCAAGGCCCGCGAGCAGTTGGAGATTTTCATTGGTGCAGCCAAAAAACGTGGCGAGGCGCTGGACCACGTGCTGCTGTTCGGCCCGCCGGGGTTGGGCAAAACCACGTTGTCGCACATCATCGCGCACGAGTTGGGCGTGAACCTGCGCCAGACCAGCGGCCCGGTGCTGGAAAAGCCCAAGGACCTGGCGGCACTGCTGACCAACCTGGAACGCAACGACGTGCTGTTCATCGACGAGATCCACCGGCTCTCGGCGGTGGTGGAGGAAATCCTCTACCCGGCGCTGGAGGACTACCAGATCGACATCATGATCGGCGAGGGCCCGGCCGCACGGAGCATCAAGCTGGACCTGCAGCCGTTCACCCTGGTCGGTGCCACCACCCGAGCCGGCATGTTGACCAACCCACTGCGCGACCGCTTTGGCATCGTCGCCCGGCTGGAGTTTTACACGCCCGAAGAACTGAGCCGCATCGTGACGCGCAGCGCCAAGCTGCTCAACGCGCCGCTGGTGGGCGACGGCGGCATGGAGATCGCGCGCCGCTCGCGCGGCACGCCGCGCATCGCCAACCGTCTGCTGCGCCGGGTGCGCGATTACGCCGACGTGAAGGGCGATGGCCAGATCACCCGCGACATGGCCCACCGCGCCCTGGCCATGCTGGACGTGGACCCCCAGGGCTTTGACGTGATGGACCGCAAGTTGCTGGAGGCGGTGATCCACCGCTTTGACGGCGGCCCGGTCGGACTCGACAACATCGCGGCCAGCATTGGCGAAGAACGCGACACCATCGAAGACGTGATCGAGCCCTACCTGATCCAGCAAGGCTTTTTGCAACGCACACCGCGCGGCCGCATCGCCACGCTGGCCGCTTACCGCCACCTGGGCGTGGCGCCACCGGCCGACGGGGCAGAACGCGTCAGCTGAAGCCCTCGTCCATCGCGGCGCGGTTCAGATGCTGGGTGTCGGCCCAACCAATCAGCGTGAGGCTCTCAGGCGTCCACATCAGCCGGTTGATGGCGGCGTTGGCCAGGGTCCAGGTGCGGGCCGTGTGCAGGTCCTGGCCCGTTGCCGCGCGGTAAAGGATGTCCATCACCCCGCCGTGGGCGACCATCGCGATTTGCCCCTGGCCTTGCGCCTGGGCCAGGCGGTGCACCGTGGCCAACACGCGCTCGCGGAATTGAACCAGCGATTCCCCACCGCCCGAGGGCGCGAAGCCGGGAACCCGCTCGCGCCAGGCGCGGTATTGGTCCGGCCACAAGGCCTGGATCTCCGGCAGGGTCTTGCCCTGAAAGTCGCCCAGGTGCCGCTCGCGCAGCCCCGCGTGGCCTTGAAGCGGCAGGCCAGCCACCCCAGCCACCGCTTGGGCGGTTTGGTGGGCGCGCAGCAGGTCGCTGGTGTGCACCGCGTCGAACACTTCCTCGGCCACCGCTTGACCCAGCCGCTGGGCCTGCCAGCGCCCGGCATCGTTCAGCGGAATGTCGAGTTGCCCCTGGATGCGGCCGTCGGCGTTCCAGGCGGTCTCTCCATGGCGCACGGCGATCACACGAACAGCTTGCATGTGCTATTGAATTTGTAGCTTAAGAGCCTGGTTGTACTTGGGCTAACACTCTAAATGGTTCTAAGTCGTCATGAACCGGCGACCGCAAGCCAAAAATGCCCAGATCCGCTTGAATTCAGACGCCCTGGCCCGCATCGGACAGCGGTCACGACGCAGCGTGAACTGGCGCCCCTGGTTTGCGCGACACCGGCATCGCCACCGCCTGCTGCGCGGGTGGCGCGGGCGGAGCAAACGCCAGGTCGCCGTCGTCGGGGTCGAAGGCTTTGTCGCCGTCTGGGTTGGCCACGCCGGTGGCCTTGAGGTCGGCAAAGCCATGCTGCCGCCGGTCCATCAAGTGCGAGGGCACGACGTTTTGCAGCGCGGTGAACATGCTTTCCACCCGGCCAGGGTGCTTTTTTTCCCATTCGCGCAACATCGCCGCCACCTGCTTGCGCTGCAGGTTCTCTTGGCTGCCACACAGCGTGCACGGAATGATGGGGAACCGACGGTGCTCGGCCCAACGCGCGAGGTCGGTTTCGACCGCATAGGCCAGCGGGCGGATCACCACATGTCGGCCGTCGTCACTCACCAGTTTGGGCGGCATGCCCTTGAGCTTGCCACCGTAAAACATGTTCAGAAAAAAGGTTTGCAGCATGTCGTCGCGGTGGTGTCCCAGCGCGATCTTGGTGGCGCCCAGGTCATCGGCCACCCGGTACAAAATGCCACGGCGCAGGCGGCTGCACAGGCTGCACATGGTTTTGCCAGGCGCGATTTTTTCTTTGACGATGGAGTAGGTGTCCTGGTTTTCAATGTGGAAGGGCACCCCTGTCGTCGCCAGGTACTCAGGCAACACATGCTCAGGGAAGCCCGGCTGCTTTTGGTCCAAGTTGACCGCGACGATGTCGAAGTGGATGGGCGCGCGTGCCTTGAGCTTGAGCAAGATGTCCAGCATGCCGTAGCTGTCTTTGCCACCGCTCATGCAGACCATGACCTTGTCACCGGCTTCGATCATGTTGAAGTCGATGATGGCTTGGCCCATGTGGCGGCACAACCGCTTTTCGAGCTTGTTCATCTCATAGGCGACGCGCGGTGACGTGTCCCGCGGCAGCGGTGCCGGCGTTTCCAGCGGAGCGTCTTCGTTGTCCATCCAAAGGGGGTTCATGTTGGTTCCTCCGGTGCTCACCACTGCCCGGTTTCCACCCGGATCGCGACTTCGCAATCGTCGAATATCTCCAGTTTGGCGATTTTCACCCGCACGCCCACCACGCCGGGCAACAACATCAGGCGGTGGCTCAACTTGCCGATCAGGCTCTCCAGCAGATTGACGTGCTCTGCGGTGCACTCGTCGATGACGATCTGCCGCACCTTGCGGTAGTCCAGCACATGGCCGATGTCGTCGTCGTGCGGCAGCAGGGGCTGGGTGCCCAGGCTCAGTTCGGCGTCCACCTGGATCGGCTGCGGCGCATTTTTTTCGTGCGCCAAGATGCCCAGGTTGGCGTCAAAACGCAGCCCGGTCAGGGTGAGGATTTGCGTGCCTTTGGTGTTGTACATGGGGTGGCTGGGGGCGCTCGGTGGGGGGCAAAGCGGGCGCGCTACGCACCGCTGCTGGGGGCTCCGCCAGGGTTCATCAAAGAAAAATCGCGCTCGAATTTCATCAAATGCTGGCCGCCGTCCACCAGCAGGGTGGTGCCGGTGATGGAGCGGTTCTCCAGCGCGAAGCGCACCGCGCTGGCCACGTCTTCGGGCGTGGACGAACGACCCAAAGGGCTGAGTCGGTGCAGCGCCTGGAACGCCTCGTCGCTCAGCATGTGACTGGTCAAGGTGAGACCTGGGGCCACACCCACAACCCGCACCCGCGGCGCCAGGGCCAGCGCAAGCATGGTGTTCGCCGCCTCCAGTGCGGCCTTGGACAAGGTGTAGCTCAGGAAATCGGGGTTCTGGTTCCAGAGTTTCTGGTCCAGCAGGTTCACCACCGCGCCTTGCGCGGCACCGCGGCTGGCCAAGTGGTCGTACAGCGACTGCGCCAGAAGAATCGGCGCGCCGGTGTTGCCCCGCAGGTGTTGGTCCAACGCCGCGAAGCTGAAGCTGCGGGCGTCGTCGTGCTCAAAGGTGGAGGCGCTGTTGACCACCGCGTCCACCTGACCCAGTGCCGCCACCACGCGGGGCAACAAGGCGCGCACCGATGCTTCGTCGGACAGGTCGGCATGAAAGGCCGCGCTGCCTGACACCCGGGCGGCGCAATCGGCGGCGGTTTGGCGTGCCTCTTCAGCAGACGCCCGGTAATGCACCGCCACCCGCCAGCCCGCAGTGGCCAGGGCCAGCGCGATCTCACGGCCCAGTCGGCGGCCAGCGCCAGTGACCAACACGGTACGGGGAGGGATTTGGGGGGCCATGGTGGGGTCGGTAGGCGGGTCAGGCCGCGTCGGGGGATGGCGGACAATCGCCGGATGGAGACAGACCTTAGTTTAACGACCGCCCTGCGGGAGCGGCTGGCGCAAGACATTGCAGCGGCCGGGGGTTGGCTCCCATTCGACCGCTTCATGGCCCAGGCGCTGTACGCCCCTGGCCTGGGCTACTACGCCAGCGGCGCGCGCCAGTTTGGCACCTTGCCCAACTCGGGCAGCGACTTCGTGACCGCGCCCGAACTCAGCCCGCTGTTCGGGCACGCACTGGCGGCCCAGGTGGCGGAGGCTTTGACCCAGACCCAAACCGACGAGGTCTGGGAATTCGGCGCGGGCTCTGGCGCACTGGCGGCGCAGCTCCTGCATGCCTTGGGCGACCGCGTGCGGCGCTACACCATCGTCGACCTGTCTGGCAGCTTGCGCGCGCGCCAACAGGCCACGCTCGAACCGCACGGCGAGCGCGTGCGTTGGGTCAGCGAATGGCCCGACCGTTTCAGCGGCGTGGTGGTGGGCAACGAAGTGCTCGACGCGATGCCCGTGCAACTGCTGGTGCGGCACCACGGGGTGTGGCATGAACGGGGCGTGGCGCTGGACGGCGACGCCCTCGTGTTCGCCGACCGCCCGACCCCGCTGCACCCGCCGCTGGACGTGGGGGGACCGCACGACTACCTGACCGAAATCCACCCCCAGGCCGAAGCCTTTGTTGCCACGCTGGCCGACCGGCTTGACCAGGGTGCGGCCTTCTTCCTCGACTACGGCTTTCCAGAGGCCGAGTACTACCACCCGCAACGCCACATGGGCACGCTGATGTGCCACCAGGCCCACCAGGCCAGCACCAACCCGCTGGACGCGGTGGGCCTGAAAGACATCACCGCACACGTGAACTTCACCGGTGTCGCGGTCGCTGGTCAAAACGCGGGTTTGCAGGTGCTGGGCTACACCACCCAGGCGCGGTTTTTGATGAACTGCGGGCTGCTGGACCTGCTGCAACAAGCCAGCACCGCCGAGCGCGCGATGGCGCAAAAGCTGATGACCGAGCACGAGATGGGCGAGCTGTTCAAGGTGATCGGCTTTGCCAAGGGTGCGCTTTGGACGCCGCTCGGCTTCGCCCAAGGGGACCGTACCCACACGCTGTAGCCGCGCCGCGGCAGCACCTACACTGCGGCGATGTTCCGTTGGCTGATCGTCACCTTCCTCGCGCTGCTGCTGATCAACGGCTTGTCGCCCCTGCTCGGCAAACTGGGCTTTGGCAAGCTGCCGGGTGACTTTCGGTTCCGGCTGTTCGGCCGGGAGTGGTTCATCCCGCTGACCACCACGCTGCTGCTGAGCCTGGCGGCCGCTGGCATCGCCCGGCTGCTCTGAGCGCCGCTGGTGCTCAGGCCAGCGCCGGTGGCAAGCCCAGGGCTGCTGCCACCGCCGCGACCCGCGCCCGGTGCACGCGCTCCCCAATGGCCTTGCCCGACGCACCGTCGGCCTGGGCCTGTGCGGCCACCGCCGCGGTCGGCACCGACAAAGCCGCGTCCAGCGCCACACGCAACCGCTTTCGCTGCGGATATGCCTGCTCAGACAGCCCGCCGCGCCCGCGGGCGTCGCACTCGCAGGCGAGCAGCACCTCGTCGAAACGTTGTGGTTTGCGGATGGCGTCGCAGCGCTCCAGCAAGCGCACCAAGGCAGCCGCACCGAAGTCTGCACTGCGGTGCACATGGCCGTGCTCGCGGGCGACCACGTCGGCCAGTTCACGGCAGTCGGTGGGCACGCGGAGGCGGTCGCCCAGGGCCTTCAGCCACCGAACGCTGCGCGCCTCGTGACCAATGTGCCGCGGCAGCACATCGGCGGGGGTGTCGCCTTTTCCAAGGTCGTGGCCCAAACAGGCATAGCGCACGCTGAGTGGCGCTTGCAACCGGGCGGCCATGTCAAGCACCAGCATCAGGTGCACGCCAGTATCCACCTCGGGGTGGTGATCGGCCCGCTGCGGCACGCCCCACAAGCGGTCCACCTCCGGCAGCAAAACGCTCAATGCGCCGCAGTCGCGCAGCACAGTGAACATGCGGGACGGCTTCTGGGCCATCAGCCCGCGCGCCAGCTCCTGCCACACCCGCTCGGGCACCAGCGCATCGACCTCGCCATCGGCCACCATTTCGCGCATCAGCTGCAGGGTCTCGGAGGCCACCGTGAAGTCAGGGAAGCGGGCGGCGAAGCGGGCCACTCGCAGGATGCGCACCGGGTCTTCTCGGAACGCATCGGTGACGTGGCGCAGCACACGCTGCTGCAGGTCGCGCTGGCCACCGTAGGGGTCGATCAAGCCCAAGTGGCCAGTCTGCGACGCGGGTTGCGCGATGGCATTGATGGTCAGGTCGCGTCGCGCCAAATCTTGCGCCAGCGTGACGTCGGGCGAAGCGCTGACCGCGAAGCCACGGTAACCGCGAGCGGTTTTTCGTTCGGTGCGTGCCAGCGCGTGCTCTTCGCGGGTGTGGGGATGCAGGAACACCGGGAAGTCTTTGCCCACCGGCAGGTAGCCCGCGGCGACCAGGGCCTCGGGCGTGGCGCCCACCACCACCCAGTCCACGTCTTGCACGGGCAAGCCCAACAAGGCGTCGCGCACCGCGCCCCCAACCCGGTAGATCTCCATGCGCCAAGTGTAGGCCGGGGCGCAGCGACACCTGGGTTGACTTTCCGCACACTGTGGCCCGCTTGTCGCTCTGCTTCAGCCAGCGTTCACTCGCCCGACCTACGCTCCTGCTGATGTTGGCCGATATGGGCCGATGCAACGGCCAATGTGCCCTTCCGGCCCGGCCCGGGCTTCACTGTTTGTCTTTAACCCCTGTTCAAAAAGTCTTTCATGCGCAGCATTCAGCTCCACACCACCTTGGCGGCCATCGCCGTCGCCACCCTGGTCGCCTGCGGCGGCGGGGGCGGCGGTAGCCCCGTGCTTTCCAGCAATGTCCAACCGGCGGTCTTCAGCGGTCCGATCAGCGGCTTGGGGTCGGTCACAGTCAACGGTGTGCGGTTCTCATCCATCGGCGCGGCGTTGAGCGACGACGACGGCGCGCCTTTGCGCAGCGACGACCTGAAGCTCGGCAAAACGGTGCACGTGACCGGCAGCAGCGACGACTCAACCGCTCAAGGCAGCGCCTCTGCGGTGGTGGTGCAGCGCGGCATGCAAGGCGCGGTCTCTGGTTTGAACGCCGCCAACGGCAGCTTCACGCTGCTGGGCCAGACGGTCAGCACCAACGCCAGCACCACGTACGAAGGTGTGGCGAACCTGGCGGCCTTGGTCGACGGCGACACGGTCGAGGTCTATGGCGCGGTGCAGCCAGGCGGTGGCCTGCTCGCCACCCGGGTCGAACGCAAAGCCATCTCGGGCGTGAGCGTGCGCGGTCGCTTGACAGGCCTGGATAGTGGTGCCAAAACCCTCACGGTGGGCAGCTTGGTGGTGAGCTATGCCACAGCCACCGTGACGGGCACCCTGAGCGATGGGGCGCTGGTGAAGGTGAAGGCCATCGCGCCCCCGGTAGGCCACACGCTGGTGGCCAGCAGCGTCAAGCTGTCCGATGACCCAGCGGCCTACACCGCCGCGGGCGTGGCCACCATCAAAATCAAGGGCGTGGCCGACACGGCACCGGTGTCCGGGCGCTTGACCGTGTCGGGCACGCCGGTGGACATCGGCAAGGCGGTGCTGAAGGGCGGCACTGTGGTGGCCGCCGGGCAGGTGCTGGAGATCAAAGGCAACTGGGACGGCACCACCTTGGTGGCGCAGACGGTGGAGTTCGAAGGCGTGCGCGACGCCCAACTGGGCGGACGCAACGAGCTGTACGGCGCGTTGAGCAGCTTCACCTCGGTGGGCAATTTCGTGGTCAACCGGACGACGGTGGACGCGTCAGCGGTGGCGGGCGTGACGGCCGCGCAGCTCGCGGTCGGCACCTATCTTGAGATCAAGGGCAACGTGGTGGGCAATGTGCTGAAGGCCACCAAGGTAGAGTTCTCGTCGACTGACCCCAGCGGCGGCTTCATCGAACAATCGGGTCCGGTGTCGGGCTGGGTGTCGGTGAGCGAATTCCGTGTCAACGGGCTGCGGGTCGATGCCAGCACCGCGGTGTTTGAGTAAGGCACGGCGGTCGATCTGGTGAACGGCGCTTTTGTGGAGATCAAGGGCACGCAGAATGCCGACGGCGTGTTCAAAGCCACCAAGGTGGAGTTTGAAGGCCGAGGCCGCGGCTGACCCACCCGCCCTCGCCCGCATCCAGCCGCCTGCCCACACAGGCGGCTTTTTTCCTCTCTTGGGCGTTGACGCGGCGTGAGAACCACCTCGGCCGCGCCCGGATATTCTTGGCTGTTCGCCAACCGGCCATGGGGCCACCCGCTGCTTCAGGAGGCTCCGGTCCCTGCAGGACCTTGATGAGGCTCTGGTCCCCGCAGGACCGTTGGCGCGGTGCAAGGCTGCACCCACCGTCATCACCTGGCCATGTAAACGCGGCCAACCGGGACCCACGTCCTGACGGTTGGCCGCGGCATGCGGACCGATTCGTCCGGCCCTGCCGCATGAGGCTGCGAGGCAGGACGGGCCGGTGCTGTCTTGCGGGGTGGCCCCCTGGGGGCAGGCGGGTGAGAGCCATCCCACCCGCCGTGGCGCCTGTGGTCAGAGTCCTAAGCCGCCCAGCAAACCAGCGACCGGGTTTTGCACCGCTTCTGGCGTGGCTGCGCTGTTGATGGGCAAAGCAGTGGTGGAGAGGTCCGGGGCCACTGAGGTCGCGGCGAGCGCGGGGCCACCTCCGAGTAAACCGCCCAGCAAACCACCACCGCCGAGCAAACCACCCAGCAGGCCGCCGCCATTGCCGCCGCCAAGCAGGCCACCCAACAAGCCGCCGTTGCCGCCGCCAAGCAGGCCGCCCAGCAAACCACCGTCGCCGCCCAACAAGCCGCCGGTGCCGGGGGTGGCCAACACGTCGTCCAGCATGCTGCCGCCTGCGGCGGGTGCGCTGCCACCGGTGAGGCCGCCGACCAGCGGCAACCCACCCAACAGACCACCCACCAGCCCATCGCTGCCGAGCAGACCGCCCAACAGACCGCCATCACCGCCAAGCAGGCCACCCAGCAGGCCATTTTCTCCGCCGAGCAGGTTGGCCACGCCATCGGTCAGGAAGTCCACCTGGTTGTCGAGCGGGTCGATCAGCGACGCCACAGCGCCCTGCCCAAGGATCGGGTCCAGCAGACCGCCCAGCAAACCGCCCGCGGCGTCGGTCAGGCCGAACACGAGGTTGTCCACCGGGTCGAGACCGTTCGGGTCATTGGGCTGGAAGTTCTCGCCCAGCAAAGGCTGCAACAAGTTGTTGCCCAAACCGGCGACCGTGCCCACCAACGAGTCGACAGGCTCCAGCACGCCGCCCAGGCCCAAGCCGCCCAGCAGGCCGTCGTCGAGCGCGTCGGTGAGGTTGTCCACCAGCACAGCGGCCGGGTCCAGCAGGCCATCACCTGCCGGCACGCTGCCACCGGGCACGCCGAGCAAGCCGTCCAGCAAGCCGCCGCCCGCGCCACCACCCAGCAGGTTGGCCACACCGTCGGTCAAGAAGTCGACTTGGCTTTGCAGCGGGTTGATCAGCGACGCCACCGCGCCCTGGCCCAGCAGCGGGTCCAGCAGACCACCCAGCAGGCCGCCCAAGCCGTCGGTGACTTGTCCGACCAGGTTGTCCACGGGGTCGAGTGCGTTCGGGGAGTTGGGGTCGAAATCAACGCCAAGCAATGGGCCGAGCGCGCCGTTGCCCAGGTTGGTGACGGCGGTGACGAGGTTGTCCACCGGCTGCAACACCGTGCCCAGGCCGAGGCCACCGAGCAGACCCGTGTCCAAGGCATCGGTCAGGTTGTCCACCAAGGTGTTGGTCGGGTCCAGCAGTCCCTGGCCTTGTGCCGCGGGTGGCACAGGTGGCACAGGTGGCACTGGGGGCACCGGTGGGTTGGGCGGCAAAGGAGGTTCAACGGGCGGGTTCTTGTCATCGTCGTTGTTGTTGCTGGCGGCCAAAGCACCGGCCAAGCCACCCAGGGCCAATGGCAAGAGCCAGCCCAACCCGCCTTCGGAACCGGCGCTGCCCGCTTTCTTGACGGCCATGGTGGTGGCTTTCACAGCCTCCTCAGCGCCCGCCACAACCAAGTCGCCGCTGGCCACGTCGACCTGCAGCTGCTCACCGCCGCCGAGCGCGCCGGATTTCAAACCCACCACCGCGTCGGTGCCACCGGTGAAGGTGCCGCTCAACGGGGTTTCGTTCGCTTGGCGACCTGGGAAAATGGCATTGGCAAAGCCGTCTTTGGGCACCAACACGCGGTCGCCCTGGATCAATGCCTGACGCTCGGTGACAGGGATGCGCGCACCGTCGCGCACGATCTCCACGCCGGGGGAAGCCTGGGTGATCACACCCAGCCCCGATGTTTCGCGGGCGTTGGTGCTCAAGGTGGTGAGCGACTCGCCCTTGTCGAACGGTTCGCTGACGGTGGCAGACGACAGCAAAGATTCATCAGACACTTCGTACTTATCCAGCATGGAAACCCCTTTAATGATTTGATACAAACAACGCAGTCCGGTACTGCGATGAACCAAATTCTAGGGAACCAAAGCGGTAAAACCAAATACCCCATCAAGACTGAAAATAGGCTCAAGAAGTTTTCATTGAACACCATTGATGTAATAGAAATGTGATTCGCCGGTTCGAATGTAATGATTTTGGTGGACGCTTATTGGCTTAAGCCGATGGAACTCAAACATAAACATTCATTTATATTCTATTCGTCTATTTAATGAATACTTTTATACCAATTTTTTAACCCCACACGGTGACGTGACAAATTACCGCTTTGCACAACCTTCTCGCACGGTGCGTGTTTTTCAAGACAGATGGTTACTTTTACGCCGCAGTTTGACACCCGAAACCGCTGGCGAAGGCTTGATTTGCCGCCGAAAGCGCTGAGTTCGCAAGAACACCGAGCCGAGCGGGGCCAAGACGGGTTGTCAATGTTCACGGATGGTGGATGACATGCCTGTGGATGGTCTGTAGCGGGCCAAGTGCGACCGAACTGTCACCCATGCCACGAACCTTTTCTGGTGATCCATGCGCTGTGACTGAATGCACCCATGAGCTAAGAGCGGCAGGGACCGTGAAATTTCGATGAACGAAAGCTCCCGCCAGTTTTAAAACTTGTGAGATATGTCGAATATTTCACAATATTCGAACAGAACGAAGGTAAAAAGCATTCAAGAATTTGATTCGGCGTGCAATCTGGAATACTTTGGTACCTTGAACATTTGGGGGCAGCAGGAATGCGAGTGGGTTTTGTGGGTTTCAACCGTCTGGAATTGGACGCCTTGATGTCGGGGCTGAAATTCCGCGCCAGCCACGTGCTCGCGCTGGACTTGGCGTTGCCAGCCGAAGTGGTGCTGGACGCCCTGCTGCTGTCCGACGCGGCATGGCGGGTCTGGGCAGGCACCGCGGGCGGGCTGGCTCAGCCGGTTTTGCGTGACCTGCCGTGGGTGGTCTTGTCGGGACAGCCCGCCCCCACGCCCCCCGCCGAGGCGCATGGCGTCCAGCCCCACCGGGTCGGTATTGGATTGGGTGCGGCCGACCCGCTGGAGGAGGTGCAACGCTGGTTGAGCCAGCGCCTGGACACCACCGGCAAACGATGGGGCTACCGGCCAGAACGCCCACGCACCGCGCTGACCGAGCGCGAGCATGAGGTGCTGGCGCTGCTGTGCCGCGGCATGTCCAACGACGAGATCTCAACCGCGTTGGGCATCAAGGTGTCCACGGTAAAAACCTATTTGCAGCGCATTTTTGAGCGCACCGGTGCTGTGAATCGGGCCCACGCGGTGGCACTTTACGCCGACAGCCACCCCGCCGGGTCCACATCCAAACCATGACCTGCCAGACGGGCGCCAGGCACTGGGCGAGCACGTGGCCCAGTGAGGGATCAGCAGTGCGCCCAACGGCGCGAAGCTGCCGCGGCGCCGAACCAAATCGCTCCCACCCCTCGCTCACCCCAAACCCACGCCGCTGCTTGCCCGTCCGCTAGACCGCCCAGGCCAGGGACACAGCAGGACTTAAAAGCGGCCTGCGGTGCGCCGCATCGCCAGCAAGCGGCTGCGCGGCCCGCGCCGGTTGAGGTAGGTGGGCGCCACCGCGTGCAAGGACTCAGGTCGCAGGCCGAGGGCCTCCAGCCCGGGACAGGTGCCGCTGGCGACGTTGTCTACGGCCATGCTGGCGAGGTTGTCCCGACTCATCAAGGGCTGACCAGGGGCCAACTCCATCAACAGTGCCTGCAGATGGCCTGCCCAGTGCGGCAACGGCCAGACCGGGCGCCCGCGCCCGCCTTGGACACCGCCCACGCGACCCGCGAGCTGCACCAGCGCCTTCAGGGTGAACACGTCGGGCCCGCACGCCTCGTAGGTTTGGCCCATGGTGGCGGGATTCTTCAAGCAGGCCAGCACCGCGTCGGCCACGTCTTCCACCCACACCGGTTGGAACCGCGTCGCGCTGCCCGCCAGCGGCATGACCGGGAACACCCGCTGCAGCTGGGCGAACAGGTTAAGGAATTTGTCCTCAGCGCCAAAGATGACGCTGGGGCTCAGCACGGTGAGGTCCACATCGGCGGCCTGCAACGCCGCCTCGCCAGCGGCCTTGCTGCGTTGGTAAAGGGACGGCGCGTTTGCGTCGGCCCCCAGCGCACTGACGTGCACCACACGCCGCACCCCAGTGGCGGCGCAGGCGCGGCCCAGCGTGGTGGGCAAGGTCACGTGGGCCTGCTGAAATGCCGCGGCGTCACCGTGCAGGATGGCGACCAGATTGACCACCGCGTCGTGGCCGTGCAGCAGCTGGGTCAGGATTTGCTCGTCATGGACATTGGCCTCGACCACCTCCACCAAAGGGAGGGTTTGCAGGTGACGGGCGTTGGCGCGACGGCGCGTGGGCACCGTCACGCGGCATGGCCAGCGCGCCAGCTTTTCGGCCACATGGCTGCCGACGAAGCCGGTGCCACCGAGGAGCAAGATGTTGTTCATGACCCCATTTTGCGCCGAACCGGCCAGCCCAAGACGCTCAGGGGCCATTACCAGCCCAATTGGCTTTTAGCCCTTGTTCCCAGGGTATCTAATGCTATCTAAATAATAGTAAATATCCTGTCTGGGCTGACGATCGTCGGGTAAAAAAAACAGCGTGCGCGGGGGTCAGGGCAAGTCGCGGTTGACCTCGGACTGGGCCTCATCGCGGGGGCCCACGGTGCCAAGCCGTGATCGGATGGACTGCGGCTGGCCAGTCAGCACCGCGGCGTACAGCGTGGTGTTGGCCAACACCTTTTTCACGTAGTCGCGCGTCTCGAAAAAGGGCACGTTCTCGGCCCAGACGGCGGCCTCGTACACCGGTTCGCCGGTCTGTCCGCGCCAGCTGCGTGAACGGCTGGGCCCAGCGTTGTAGGCGGCCGCGGCCAGCGGCAACGAACCAGCGAAGTCGTCCAGCACCAGCTTGAGGTAGCCGGTGCCGATCGCGATGTTGGTGTCTCGCTCGGTGATCTGGTCGGGCGTGAAGCCCGTCAGACCGATTTTCTTGGCGGTCCAGCTCGCGGTTTTGGGCATGACTTGCATCAGGCCGGACGCACCAACGCCGGAGCGGGCGTCGGTGATGAAGCGGCTTTCCTGGCGGATCAGGCCGTACACGTAAGCGGGGTCGAGGTTGATGTCTTTGGACCGCTTGACCACCGCGTCGCGGTAAGGCGTGGGAAAGCGCTGGTCGGCGTCGAAGGCGTTGCGGGTGCGCTCGCTGGTGTTGATGCACCGGTCCCACACCTGCCGGTCGCAGGCCAGCTGTGCGGCGGCCAGCAGCTCGCGCTCACTCATCGCGCCGGGCTGGTTTTTGGCGTTGACGAAGTTGGTGTGGTAGTTCCACTCGCGCACGCCTTCGTTGCGCAGGCCAATGCCGATGGCGTGCAGCGCGCGCTGCAGGCCGGGGTTCTTCGCCGCGCCAGCGCGTTCCTCAGCGGTCAGCTGCGCGGGCTTGGCGGGCACAGTGACTTTACGGCCCAGCGCGTCCAGCGCAAGCTGTTCATAGAAGCCGCGCACCCCTGCGATGCGTTCGAACAGCACCTGGTGTTCCGGCTTGCTCGGTGCGCTGACTGGCTCGCTCGCGGCGTCCGACCCCTGATTGAGCGCCGCCAGGGCCGCGTCGGCTTGGGCTTGTACCGATTGGGCAGCGGCCCGCCGACCACTGGGCGCGAGGGCCTGCAACGCACGGGCTTTCCAGTAGACCCAAGTCGGGTCGTTGCGGCTCTCGGCCTCCATCTCCTGAATGGCAGACAGCACCAGTGGCCACTTGGGCGTGCTGCCAGCGCGCAATGCGGCGCGGGCGTACCAACCGAGCATGTCGTCGGTGAGGTCGCCCAGCCGGGCCACGTTGGCAAAGTAGCCCAAAGCGTTGGGGCTGAGCCGGTTGGCAGCCTGTTTGCCAATCACGCCCCAGCCCCAGTGGCGCTCTTCGTGGTTGAGCAATGGGCCCCACTTGTTGTCCAACAGCGAGGCGGCTTGGTCGGGGTCGGTGGTGGCGACGCGGATCACCGCAAGCAGCACCAGCTCTTTGCGCACCTGCCCCGGCGCGACGGCGCGGCTGGCCAAGAACTTGACCGGGTTGTTGGCGATGTCCGCCACTTGGGGAGCCGCATCGGGCGCCACCAACTCCACCGCGCTGCGCACCACCCGGGGCCGGTTCTGCTCCATCATCACCCGGGCTTTGCGCCAGACGTCGATCGGCGCAATTTTTTTGGCATCGAGCAATTCACTGACGGCGTGCAGGCAGCCGTCGTCGGCGTCGCGTTGCTGCATCCACAGCCGGTGGACTTCTTCGCCCAGGTGGGGCGCGGCGGCAGGGCCTTGGCGCAGGTGGTCCACCAGCAGACCGTAACAGCGCACCTCGCGGTCGTCGTTCATCCGGAAGTTGGGCAGCTCGGCAGCGAACGCACTCCATTGGCGGCGCTGGCCCAGCAGCAGCAGCCAGTCATTGCGCAACCGGTCTTCTTGGTAGGTCCCGGCGTAACGGGCCATGAAGTCCTGCACCTCGCGCTCGCTGGCAGTGCCGAGCCGAGCCTTCAGTTCCCAATACGCGGCCCACACCTCCAGGGGATGGCCTTTGGCCTGCGGCAACAAGCGGCCCAGCTTGGCGCTATCGGACACCTTGAAGGCCTGGGCCATTTCCAGCAACACCTCGTCGCCCTTGCCAACCCCTGCTGGCGACTGTGCCCCCGCTGTGAGCGTCGCCGCGGCGAGCAGTGTCACAATCAATTTCTGCATCATGGACGGATTATGGACAAAGCAGCGCTTCGCAAGCAGTTGATCGAGGAACGGTTGAACCTGCCAGACCGGCTTCAGCGGTCAGTCCAGCTGCAGCAAGTGCTGCGCATTTGGCTGGTCGGTCGACCCGACACCGTGATCGGGGCCTACTGGCCCATCAAGGGCGAGTTTGACCCGTTGCCGGCCCTGTACCGCTGGCAAGAAGACGGGGCCCTTCATGTCGGCTTGGGCGGTGCCGCCGCCAACCGCCCCGATGAGCCCCTGGCGGTCGAGTCCATCGCCAGCCGCTCGCCGCTGAAGATTGGCTTGCCGGTGGTCAACAAGGTGCACAAGACGCTGGTGTTCCACGCCTGGTACCCCGGCTGCCCGATGGAAGAAGACGCTTACGGCATTCCCAAACCCAAAGACACCGAGGTGGTGGTGCCCACGCTGTTGTTCGTGCCCTGCGTGGGCTATGGCACGGGCGGTCACCGGCTGGGCTACGGCGGCGGCTTCTACGACCGCACGCTGTCCTCCCTGCAACCCAAGCCCTTCACTGTGGGGTTGGGCTTCACACAGGGCTTCTTGCCTGACCTGGAGCCCGAGGCGCACGACATGCCGCTCGATGCGATCCTGAACGACAACGGCGTGGTGTGGCCGGTGTGAGCACCTTCGCCGCCGCGGCCGCTGGATGCCCGGCCTGGCGGCGACCCGCCAAGACCCTCAGGCTCAGCGGTCCACGCAGTCGTTGACCGACGCCAGCGGTCCGGACGGCCCGACCAGACCCTGCGCGCCCGGCGTCGGTGGTGACGACACACCGGGCAGCGACAAGGTGGGCAAAGACAGGTTGGGCAGCGCCAAACTGGGCAGGGCGAGGTTGGGGCGTGGCAGGCTGGGCAAGGCCGAGCCCGCGTTCAGCAGCAGCATTTCCACCTGACCGGTCCCGCGCTGCAACAAGCCCAGTGCGCTGGCGGCAGCGCGGCTGAGGTCAATGCTGCGGTTGCCGGTGAATGGTCCCCGGTCGTTCACCCGCACCACCACCGTGCGGCCGTTGTCTGGGTTACGCACCTTGATGCGGGTGCCAAACGGCAGGCTGGGGTGGGCGGCGGTGAGTTCGTTCATGTCGAAACGCTCGCCGCTGGCGGTGCGCAGGTTCTGGAACGCCTTGCCGTACCACGACGCCAATCCCTGGTGCCAGGTGTGCCAAGCCGGTTCGGCGCGCGCGCCAGAGGCGGATTCTGTTCGCGCGGCAGCGGTCGCCTCAGACCAGCCGATCGCCGACGCGGATGTGCCGCAGGTGGGTTTGGCGGACGGGACTGTCTGCCCCGTCGGCACCGGATTGGCGGCAAGGCTGTCTGCCGCCGTGGCCACTGTGGCGGTGACCGACAAGCACAAGCCGAGCAGCGCGGCGAAGACTGTGTGGCTCAATGGCAGGCCCGCAGGCTTTTTGTGCATCGCAGCATGATAGCGCGGCGGCCGCAGCGGCTGACCCGCCCGGGGCCCAGCGCTGTCGCCTGGGGAACAGGCGCAAGCCTGCCGGTGCGCCCGTTCAACCCCAAGCTCAGACCGATGGAGGTCAAAGGCGCAGGCCAAACCGCCCGCCCAAGCCACCGCGCCGCCTTGGTCCCAGCGCGGGCCAGGGTCACAGGCCCAGGCGCGCACCGATTTCCAACGTCGCGGCGCTCTGGTTCATGGTGTAGAAGTGCAGCCCTGGCACACCGCCGTTGCGCAGCTGCTCGCACAGGTCGGTCACCACGTCGAGGCCAAAGGCCTTGATGGAGGCGCTGTCGTCGGCGTAGCTCTGCAGCCGGGCGCGGATCCAGCGTGGGATTTCGGCGCCGCAGGCGTCCGAGAAACGCATGAGCTGCGTGCTGTTGGTGATGGGCATGATGCCGGGCACCACCGGCACGTCCACGCCCAGCTTGTAGGCGTCGTCTACGAAGCGAAAGTAAGCGTCGGTGTTGTAGAAGTATTGGGTGATCGCGCCATTCGCACCGGCCTTGACCTTGGCGGCATAGGCCTGCAGGTCGGCGTCGGGCGACTTGGCCTGGGGATGGACCTCGGGGTAGGCCGCGACCTCGATGTGGAAATCGTCGCCCGTCTCGGCGCGGATGAAGGCCACCAGATCGCTCGCGTGCTGGAACTCGCCCCCTGCGCCATAGCCGCTGGGCAAGTCTCCGCGCAAGGCCACCAGGCGCTTCACGCCCATGCCTTTGAGCTGCGCGAGCTGCTCGCGCACACTGGCACGGGTGGCGCCGATGCACGAAAAGTGCGACGCCGCAGGCACCCCTTCGGCCAAGATGGCCGACACGGTGCTGAAGGTGCCCTCTTGGGTGGAGCCGCCCGCGCCATAGGTGACCGAGCAAAACTCGGGCTTGAGCGCGTAAAGCTGCTGGCGCACGGCGCGCAGCTTGTCCACGCCCTCGGGGGTTTTGGGCGGGAAAAATTCGAGGCTGATGGGGAGTGCGTCGGAAGAACTCATGGCGCTTTCCTGCAGTGGATGAAAAATTCGCGGTTGCCGTCGCCACCGGCGATGGGGGAGTCGAACCATGCGACCACGCGCAGCCCCAAGCGGGCCACCGCATCGCGCAGGCGCTGCTCCACCACCGCATACAGCGCGGGCTCGCGCACGATGCCGCCTTTGCCCACCTGACCCGGCTGCAGTTCGAACTGCGGCTTGACGAGCATCAACAGGTCACCGCCCGGTTGCAGCAAGGGCACCAGCGCAGGCAGCACCAGCGTGAGGGAAATGAAGGACAGATCACCGGTGATGAAAGGGGCGGTGCCGTCGAACCCGGCGGGGTCTGAGGGGGCTGCGGCCTCTGGGGCAGTGTCGCGGTCACTGTGGTCGGCGTTGTCGCTGGCGCAAGCCCCTTTCGGCGCATTTTTTGCGTTTTCGGCGATTTGCTTCGTGGCCAGTGCGTTGTTGGCATCTGATTCGACGCTGGCCCACGTCGAACCACGCCAAGCCGCTATCAAATCAGAAGCATCGAGGTGGCGGGCATTGCATTGCTCCACGCACACCACCCGGGGGTCGCTGCGCAGCCGGTCGTGCAATTGGCCGCTGCCCACGTCCACCCCCACCACACGGGCCGCGCCCTGCTGTAGCAGGCAGTCGGTGAAGCCGCCGGTGGACTGGCCGATGTCCAGGCACACCCGATCGGTCACCTCCAGCCCTGTGACGCGCAGCGCGGCTTCGAGCTTGAGGCCACCGCGGGACACGTAGCGGGCCTCGGCCAGGTCCAGCAACGCCAACTCGGCGGTGCCGGGCACGTCGTCGCCGTTCTTGGCCGCCCGCTTCCAGACCGCCACGCCGGGCGCACCGGCGCGCCATTGCACACCCGAGGCGATCAGGCGCTGGGCTTGGGAACGGGAGGAAGCCAGGCCACGCTCGACAAGGAGTTGGTCAATGCGCATGGGTCTTTCGGTCGCCCCACACGGGGTCGGCTCGCCCAGTGGGCGGGTGGGTTCAGGAACACCGCCGAACCGGCAGGGCCGGTCGGCCAGTGTCTTCCCTTGCGGGGAGGCGCCGCGGGCGCCCCGGGCAGGGGTCAATAACGGTAGGTGTTGGCCTTGTACGGGCCAGCCTTGCTCACGCCAATGTAGGCCGCTTGCTCGTCCGACAGCTCGGTCAACACCGCACCGACCTTTTTCAGGTGCAGGCGGGCGACTTTCTCGTCGAGGTGCTTGGGCAGGACATAGACCTTGCCGACTTCGTACTCAGCGGCCTTGGTGAACAGCTCGATCTGCGCGATGGTTTGGTTGGCGAAGCTGGACGACATCACGAAGCTGGGGTGGCCGGTGCCGCAGCCCAGGTTCACCAGGCGACCCTTGGCCAACAAGATGATGCGCTTGCCGTCCGGGAAGACCACGTGGTCGACCTGGGGCTTGATCTCTTCCCAGGTGCACTTCTCCAGCGACGCGACGTCGATTTCGTTGTCGAAGTGACCGATGTTGCAGACGATGGCCTGGTCTTTCATCTTGGCCATGTGCTCGTAGGTGATCACGTTCTTGTTGCCGGTGGCAGACACGAAGATGTCGCACTTGTCGGCCGCGTAGTCCATGGTCACGACCTTGTAGCCTTCCATCGCGGCCTGCAGCGCGTTGATGGGGTCAATCTCGGTCACCCACACCTGGGCGCTCAGTGCGCGCAAGGCCTGGGCCGAGCCTTTGCCCACGTCGCCATAACCAGCGACCACAGCGACCTTGCCAGCGATCATCACGTCGGTGGCGCGTTTGACGGCGTCCACCAGCGACTCGCGGCAACCGTACAGGTTGTCGAACTTGCTCTTGGTCACCGAGTCGTTCACGTTGATGGCGCGCAGGGCCAGGGTGCCCTTGGCGCTCATTTCGTTCAGGCGCAGCACGCCAGTGGTGGTCTCTTCTGTCACGCCGATGATGTTCTTCAGGCGGCGGCTGTACCAAGTGCCGTCTTGGGCCAGCTTGGCCTTGATGCTGTTGAACAGGCAGATTTCTTCTTCGCTGCCGGGATTGGCCAACACCGACAGGTCTTTCTCGGCCTTGGTGCCCAGGTGCATCAGCAGCGTGGCGTCACCCCCGTCGTCCAAAATCATATTCGGGCCTTCTTCTGGCGTGCCCTTGGCGCCGCTGAACTCGAAGATGTTGTGGGTGAACTTCCAGTAGTCGTCCAGGGTTTCGCCTTTGTGCGCGAACACCGGGGTGCCGCTGGCCACCAGCGCCGCAGCCGCGTGGTCTTGGGTCGAGAAAATGTTGCACGACGCCCAGCGCACGTCGGCGCCAAGCGCCTGCAACGTTTCCACCAGCACGGCGGTCTGGATGGTCATGTGCAGTGAACCGGTGATGCGCGCACCCTTGAGCGGCTGGGCCTTGGCGAATTCTTCGCGGATGGCCATCAAACCGGGCATCTCGGTTTCGGCGATTTTGATTTCTTTCCGGCCCCAGTCGGCGAGCGACAGGTCGGCAATGGCGTAGTCTTGGGTGTTGGCGGGCTTCAGAACGGCACTCATGGTTGTGTCCAGTGTGGATTAACGAAACCACCGGCCAGCGGACCGCTTGACGCGCAAGCTCACCGCACAGACCAGTGGGTGAGCGTCGTTGCAAACTGATTCCGAGCCTCACACACCGCCAGACGGGGGTGTGCTGCAACGCTCCTCGGATGGCCGAAATTATACTGACGGCCCTTCCCCGACCCGTGTGCTGGGTCTCCCTCCCCCGGAGTTTGTGTGACTTTCGCCTCAGAAACACGGCGCCGCCGTACCTTTGCCATCATTTCTCACCCCGACGCTGGCAAAACCACGCTGACCGAGAAGCTGCTGCTTTTTTCAGGGGCGATCCAGATCGCCGGGTCAGTGAAAGCGCGCAAGGCCTCGCGCCACGCCACCTCGGACTGGATGGAGATCGAGAAGCAGCGCGGCATCTCGGTGGCTTCGTCGGTCATGCAGATGGCCTACCGCGACCACGTGGTCAATCTGCTCGACACCCCTGGCCACAAAGACTTTTCTGAAGACACCTACCGGGTGCTCACCGCGGTCGACTCGGCACTGATGGTGATCGACGCGGCCAACGGTGTGGAAGCACAAACCCGCCGCCTGATCGAGGTCTGCCGCCAACGCAACACCCCCATCATCACCTTCGTCAACAAAATGGACCGCGAGGTCCGCGAACCGCTCGACATCTTGGACGAGGTCGAACGCGAGTTGGGCATGCCCTGCGTGCCCATGACCTGGCCAGTGGGCCAGGGCAAGGGGTTTGGCGGCATCGTCAACCTGCGCACCCAGGCGATGACGGTGTTCGAGTCCGGCAGCGAGCGCTTGCCGCAAGACTTCGAGTCCATGCCGCTGTCCGACCGCGCGGCACTGCTGCAGCGTTTCGGCACCGAGTTCGAAGCGGCGGAAGAGTCCATGGAACTCGCCACCGGCGCCTCCCCCGCCTACGACCACGACGCCTTTCTGGCTGGCAAACAAACGCCAGTGTTTTTTGGCTCGGGGGTGAACAACTTCGGCGTGATGGAGGTGCTGGACGCGTTGGTGGACTTGGCCCCATCGCCCCGCCCCCGTACCAGCTCGCTGATCGTGAACAAGCAGCCGGTGGTGAAAGAAGTGGCGCCCGACGACACCGGCTTCTCTGGCGTGGTCTTCAAGGTGCAAGCCAACATGGACCCGTCGCACCGCGACCGCATTGCCTTCTTGCGTGTGTGCTCCGGCAAATACGAACCCGGGATGAAGCTCAAAATCCAGCGCACCGCCAAGGAGCTGCGCCCCACCAGTGTGGTGACCTTCATGAGCCAGCGGCGAGAGGCGGTGAGCGAGGCCTATGCTGGCGACATCATCGGCTTCACCATCCACGGCGGCGTGCAGCTGGGCGACACCATCACCGGCGGCGCCAACCTTCAATTCACCGGCCTGCCGTTTTTTGCGCCCGAACTGTTCCAGACCGCCATCCTCACCAACCCGCTGCGCGGCAAGCAGCTGCAGGCTGGTTTGGTGCAGCTGGGCGAAGAGGGGGCGATCCAGGTGTTCCGCCCCACGGTGGGCGGCGCCATGCTGCTGGGTGCGGTGGGCCAGTTGCAATTTGAAGTGGTGCAGCATCGGCTGAAGGCCGAGTACGACGTGGACATGAAGCTGGAGTCCAGCCGCTTCGTGGGCGCCCGCTGGGTCACGGCCGACACGCCGCAAGAGCTGCGCGCCTTCATGGACGCCAACCAAGGCAAGCTGGCGCTGGACGCGGCCGACACACTGGCCTATCTGCTCACCTCTCCCTACGACCTGCGGCTCGCGCAAGAACGCCACCCCAAGATCCATTTCCACCCGCTGCGTGAACACGCGGGCCTCGCCTTGCAAACCGCGGGTTGACGGGCGCGCCGCGCGGCCTGCGGGGCCGTGGCGCGGCTGGCCGGGGTTGACTTTGGCCCAAGCCACCCTGGGTCCAGGTTTTGAGCGGTGAGTCGGCCGGTCACGTTGTGTGCGCACCTGGTGGCCTTCACTGGGTCCCCAGTGACCTTGGTGCTGTGGGGCGGGCGGAACACGCCGAGCGGGATCTGCGCGAGCGTGTGGCCGTCGGCTGGGGCGGCTTGCGAGCAAGGTGCGGGCGACGCGCCCCCAGCGCCCGGTTCATCGCCACTACCGGCTGGCCGAGGACCTTGGCCGCGTGGTCGGCCAGCACCCGCAGGGTGGTGTCGGTCAGGCCACCGGCCGGGAAGGCAATCACCCGCTTGATCGGTTTGCTCTGAAAGGCTTCGGTCTGCGCTGCGCGCACCACATGGGCGCAAACAGAGTCGAACCGGCCCATTGGGTGAGGGCTCGACGGCACATGATTTGCTCCTGATTTAATAGCAATTAAACCAGATTTCACAGGGGCTGTGATCGGAAATCACCTAGAAAGTCCTGACATTCCGTCACCCAGGCGTCAGGCCCGCATTTTTCACCGACCGCCGGGATCTTCCACGCGCGGTCGGGCTGTGGGCGCACCGGGCTGGCAGCGGTGGCGTGCCCGCAAGCAACCACACCCGTGCCGCGCGGTGCGACTCGGTCAGGCCCTGGCGAGCACCGGCGCGAGCGCCAGCCCGGTGGGCGTGCCGCGCAACACCACTGCCTCGGGCGTGTCCGCCGCCACAATGGTTCCGCCTGCGCCGCCACCGTCGGGGCCGAGGTCGATCACCCAGTCCGCCTCGGCGATCACATCCAGGTCGTGTTCGATCACCACCACGCTCTGGCCACCGTCCACCAAGCGGTGCAGCACGCGGATCAGCTTCGCCACGTCGGCCATGTGCAGCCCCACCGTGGGCTCGTCCAGCACGTACAAAGTGTGCGGTGGCTTTTGGCCGCGCCGGGTGACGTCGTCGCGCACCTTGCTCAGTTCGGTGACCAGCTTGATGCGCTGCGCCTCGCCCCCCGACAGCGTGGGCGACGGCTGACCAATGGTGAGGTAGCCCAGCCCCACGTCTTTGAGCAGCTGCAGTGGGTGGGCGATGCTTGGCATGGACGCGAAGAAGTCCACCGCCTCGTCCACTTCCATCCGCAGCACGTCGCCAATGTTTTTGCCACGCCAGGTGACGGCCAGTGTCTCAGGGTTGAACCGAGCGCCGTGGCAGCTTTCGCACAGCACCTTGACGTCGGGCAGAAAGCTCATTTCGATGGTGCGCACACCCTGGCCTTCGCAGGTGGGACAGCGGCCGTCGCCGGTGTTGAAGCTGAAGCGGTTGGCGGCGTAGCCGCGTGCGCGCGCTTCCAACGTGTCGGCAAACAGCTTGCGGATGGTGTCCCAAAAACCGATGTAGGTGGCCGGGCAACTGCGCGGGGTTTTGCCGATCGGCGTCTGGTCCACTTCCAGCACCCGATCAATGCCGTGCCAACCGTCCACCGAGGTACAGCCCGACCAGACGTTGGGCAGGTCGCGGGTGGCGCGGCTGCCCTGTCGGGCCACAGCGGCCTGCACATTGGCCAACAACACGTCGCGCGCCAGGGTGGATTTGCCAGAGCCGGACACCCCGGTCACAGCCACCAAGCGCTTCAACGGGATGGCGGCGTTCACGCTTTGCAGGTTGTGCAGGCGGGCACCGGTCACGGTGAGCCATTGCAGGGCATCGTGGGTGGCGGCCGCATCGGTTGGTGCCTCGACCCGCGCTCGGCCCGCGCGCTTCTTGGCGGCCGCTTGGGTTCCCGAAGCGGCCTTTGCCGACGCCGCATTCGCCTCGGCCAGTGGCGGCGGTGCCAATGCGGTGGTCCCGTCCACCCGCCGACGCAACTGCAACGGGTGCTTCATTGCGTGCAGCAGATAGCGGCCAGTGACCGAGTCGGGCGCGGCAGCCAGGTCAGCCACACCGCCCTGGGCGACCAGCCGCCCGCCGCGCAGACCCGCGCTGGGGCCGATGTCGATGATGTGGTCGGCACGGCGGATGGTGTCTTCATCGTGCTCCACCACCACCAAGGTGTTCCCCTTGGCACCCAGCTTGTGCAGCGCGTTCAACAGGATGTGGTTGTCGCGCGCGTGCAAACCGATGGTGGGTTCGTCGAGCACGTAACACACACCTTGCAAGTTGCTGCCCAACTGCGCGGCGAGGCGGATCCGCTGCGCCTCACCGCCGCTGAGCGTGGGCGCACCGCGGTCCAGCGTGAGGTAACCCAAACCCACCTCTTCCAGAAACTCCAGGCGCCCCTGAATCTCGGGCAACAGGTCGCGGGCAATGTCGGCCTCGCGGCCGCTGAGTCGGCCTGGCGCGCTGAGGCTTTGCACCCACTCGCGCACCGCCACCACCGACAACTGGGCGATGTCGGCAATGCCCACGCCCGCAAAGTGCACCGCCCGGGCCTGGGCGTTGAGGCGGGTGCCCGCGCAGGCGGGGCAGGCGGTGTCGGCCAGGTCCTCGACCTCCGGCTCGGCGAAGGTTTGCTCGCGGCCCTTGTGGTCGTCGTCGCGCACCGAGTCGTCGAGCATGCGGCGCTGTTCGCAGGTCAGTGCCACCCCGGTACCGACACAGTCCGGACACCAGCCGTGTTTGCTGTTGTAGCTGAACAGGCGCGGGTCGAGCTCGGCGTAGCTGGTGCTGCACACCGGACAGGCGCGCTTGGTGGAGAACACGTGTACCTGGCCAATGCCGGTGGTGGGCAGGCCGTCGGCCATCGCGGCTTTCAGGCCGTCCAGCGGGGTCAGCAGGTGTAGCACGCCCTTGCCATGCTCCAGCGCCAGTGCCAGCGCGTCACGCAGCGCCGTCTCGCGTTCCGGGCCCACCACCAGATCGGCCACCGGCAGTTCGATGGTGTGTTCTTTGAACCGGTCGATGCGGGGAAAACCGGTGGTCGGCAAAAACGCGCCGTCCACCCGCAGATGGGAGTGGCCCCGGCGCCGGGCCCAGTCGGCCAGCTCGGTGTACACGCCTTTGCGATTGACCACCAAGGGGGCGAGCAGGCCGATGTGCTCGCCTCGATGGTGCTTCAGGATCGCCGCTGCGATGCTGTCAGGCGTTTGCGGCATCACCGCTGCGCCATCGTGTACACAATGCTGCGTGCCCAGCTTCACATACAACAGACGCAGGAAATGCCAGACCTCGGTGGTGGTGCCCACTGTGCTTTTGCGGCCCCCGCGCGACAGCCGCTGCTCGATCGCCACGGTGGGCGGGATGCCGTAGACCGCGTCCACCTCGGGCCGGCCTGCGGGCTGCACGATGCTGCGGGCGTAGGCATTCAGGCTTTCCAGGTAACGGCGCTGACCTTCGTTGAACAAGATGTCAAACGCCAGCGTGCTTTTGCCAGAACCACTGACGCCGGTCACCACGTTGAACTGGCCCCGCGGGATGTGTACCGACAAGCTCTTGAGGTTGTGCTCTTTGGCGTTGACGATCTGGATCGCGTCGTTGTCTGCTCGCGCGGGGCGGGGCAGACGTGGCGGCACCACGTAGCCCGCTGCGCGTTCGGCCACGGCCTGCCCACCCTGGCCCAGGGCTTGGTCGTAGTCGCGCAGCGCCCGGCCGGTGTGGGAGACGGGGTGCTGGCGCACGTCTTCTGGCGTGCCCTGCGCGACCAGAAGCCCCCCGGCGTCGCCGCCTTCAGGGCCGAGGTCAATGAGCCAGTCGCTGGCCCGGATCACGTCGAGGTTGTGCTCGATCACGATCAGCGAGTGCCCCACATCAAGCAGGCGGCGCAGGGCCCGCATCAGCTTGGCAATGTCGTCGAAGTGCAGGCCGGTGGTGGGCTCGTCGAACAGGAACAGCGTGCCTTTGTTCGCATGGGCCGGCTTGCCCCAGGTCGGTGCCTTGGCCGCCTCGGCCAGGTAACCCGCCAGCTTGAGGCGCTGCGCCTCGCCGCCCGACAGCGTGGGCACCGGCTGGCCAAGCTTCACATAGTCCAGCCCCACTTCCACAATCGGCTGCAGACCGCGCAGCACGTCGCGGTCGCCCGCGAACAAGCTGGCGGCTTCGTGCACCGTGAGGTCCAGCACGTTGGCCACGCTGAGAAAGCGACCACCGCGCTCGATCTTGATGTCCAAGATCTCTGGCCGGTAACGCTGGCCATCGCAATCGGGGCAGCGCAGGTAGACGTCGCTGAGGAATTGCATCTCCACATGCTCGAAGCCTGAGCCGCCACAGGTGGGGCATCGGCCATCGCCGCTGTTGAAGCTGAACTTGCTGGCGGTGTACCCACGCTGGCGGGACGCAGGGGCGTTGGCGAACATCTCGCGCAAGGCGTCCCAGGCGCCGACGTAGCTGACCGGGTTGGAACGGGCGGTCTTGCCAATCGGCGACTGGTCCACAAACACCACCTCGGCCAGCCAATCGGTGCCCAGCAGCTGGTCGTGCTGGCCTGGTGTGTCGGTGGCCTTGCCAAAATGCCGCAACAGCGCGGGCGCCAACACATCTTGGATCAGCGTGGATTTGCCCGAGCCGCTGACCCCGGTGACGCACACCAACTTTTGCAGCGGAAACTCCACCGTGATGTTCTTGAGGTTGTGCGCCCGAGCCCCTTCCAGGATCAGCCGTGGGGTGCTGTCGGTCACCATGCGCTTGAAGCCCATGCCGATGTGTTTGCGCGCGCCCAGGTAAGCGCCGGTCAGGGTGTCGGCGTGGCGCAACTCGTTGAGGCTGCCGTCGAACACGATCTGACCGCCACGCTCGCCCGGGCCAGGACCCATGTCGATGATGCGGTCTGCCGCCAGCATGACCGCTGGGTCGTGCTCCACCACCACCAAGGTGTTCCCGGCGTCGCGCAGGCGCAGCATGGCCTCGTTGATGCGCTGCATGTCGCGCGGGTGCAGGCCGATGCTTGGCTCGTCCAGCACGAACAAGGTGTTGACCAATGAGGTGCCCAGCGCGGTGGTCAAGTTGATGCGCTGCACCTCGCCGCCGCTCAGTGTGCGGCTTTGGCGGTCCAGTGTGAGGTAGCCAATGCCCACGTCAACCAGGTACTTGAGCCGGGTCCGTATTTCTTCAAACAGCAAGGCCAGCGCCTTGGCGTCGTGGCCCCCCGCCGCGCCCGCAGAGGGCGCGTTGGCCTGCACCGAATCAAAGAAGCCTTGCAACCGGTCCAGCGGCAGCTGCATCAAGTCGTTGAGGCACAACCCTGGCAGCGCCTGCAGTTGCTCGCGCGTCCACGACACGCCGTGGGGCATGAAGCGCGATTCAGGCGACAGCACCGCGTCGGCGTCTGCCTGCGTACCGACCCGCCACAACAGGCTCTCCGTTTTCAGCCGCGCACCGCGGCAAGTGGGGCACGGGGTGTAGCTGCGGTACTTGGACAGCAGCACTCGAATGTGCATCTTGTACGACTTGGTCTCCAGGTACTCGAAGAACCGGCGGACACCGAACCAGTGCTGGTTCCACTTGCCGTTCCAATGCGGAGAACCATCGATCACCCAGCGCTGTTGCTCCGGGGTCAGCTTGTACCAAGGCGTGTCGCGCGGGATGCCCGCTGCTTCGGCGTGCCGCATCAAATCGTCTTGGGCTTCTTGCCAGGCGGGCGTCTGAATGGGCTTGATCGCGCCCGCGCGCAGGGTGAGCTTGTCGTTCGGGATCACCAAGCCGTAGTCCACACCGATCACCCGACCGAAGCCGCGGCAGGTGTCGCATGCGCCCACCGCCGAGTTGAACGAAAACATCGACGGCATGGGTGAGGCGTAACGCAGGTCACTTTCGGGGCAGTGCAGGCCAATCGAAAAGCGCCACACCGTCGGGGCCGACTCAACCTGCGGCGCACCATCGGTCACGTCGACCGAGTCCAACACGTGGACGTTCAGGCGGCCCCCGCCCCGCTTGAGCGCAACCTCGATCGCTTCCAGTGCCCGCGAGCGCTCGGTGCCGTGCAGCCGGAAACGGTCTGCCACCACGTCCAGCACCAATTGGCGTACCGGCGCGGCGTCGGCCTTTTTTCCCTTGCCAGCGACCGAGGCGGGCACCAACCCGTCCACCACCTGTTGGGCATGCACCTTGGTGAAACCGCTCACCGACAGCCACTGCTCAATGTCTTCGGGCCGGGTGTCGGCGGGCAGGCTGACCGGGAAAGTCAGTACCAAGCGCGGGTTGTGCGCCTGGGTGCGGGCCAGCAGCTGGGTGTAGATGGTCTCAGGGGTGTCGTGCGACACCTCTTGCGCAGTGACTTTGTCAAACAGCCGGCCCGCCCGTGGAAACAGCAGTTTGAGGTGATCGTTCAGCTCCGTCATCGTCCCGACAGTGGAGCGAGAGGACCTCACCGGGTTGGTTTGGTCAATGGCGATCGCTGGTGGCACGCCTTCGATCCGGTCCACCGCCGGCTTGTCCATGCGGTCCAGGAACTGGCGCGCGTAGGCGGAAAAGGTCTCGACGTAGCGCCGTTGCCCCTCGGCGTACAGCGTGTCAAACACCAAGCTGGATTTTCCGGACCCGCTGGGCCCGGTCACGACCGTCAGTTCACCCGTGTGAATGTCCAGATCGACGTTTTTGAGGTTGTGCTGGCGGGCACCACGGATTCGGATCTGGCCTTGGGTCATGACTGCGGTTAACCGGGAGTGAGGCGAACATTCTAGGCAGCCCCCCGCCCGGTCCCCGCCGTGTGGTCTTACCCATCACCCTTGAAAAAAGGGCAGGGGTCAGACCGTGCGGCTCACTTGGCGTCGCTGGCGGCCGCAGCAGGCGCAGAGGCTGCAGCGGCAGCGCCGGAGGCGGCCTTGGCAGCCGCTTCCGCCGCTGCCTTGGCCTTGGCTTCTTCGATGTGGTGGGCTTCGGAACCGGCCGACTCGCCACCCAGATGGATGTCGCCCCCCTTGGACAGGATGAACAACGCCAGACCGGCGAACACCGCGAACGCGACCGCAATTTTCCACATGTTTTTTTCTCCGTAGATGTGAGGGAATCTCAAAAAATCGCCCTTGGGGGTTCAACCTCAAGGGCGATTTTTGGAGATGGCAAGGGTATCAGACCCTTGCCGCATTCAATCGGCGCGGCCAACGGGACCGCGCCTGGGCAACATCAGTCGCCTGCGTAGATGTCCACGTCTTTGGTTTCACGCACGAACAACATGCCGATGACGAAGGTTGCGCCAGCGATGATGATCGGGTACCACAAGCCGTTGTACATGTTGCCGGTCTGCGCCACGATGGCGAACGACGTGGTTGGCAACAGACCACCGAACCAGCCGTTGCCGATGTGGTACGGCAGGGACATGGAGGTGTAGCGGATGCGGGTCGGGAACATTTCCACCAACATCGCTGCGATCGGGCCGTACACCATGGTCACCAAAATCATCAGGAATACCAGGATGGCGATGATGTAGGGTTTGTTGATCTTGGCGGGGTCGGCCTTGGCGGGGTAGCCGGCAGCCTTCAGGGCCTCGTTGACATTCTTCTTGAACTCTGCGTCCTTGGCCTTGGCTTCGTCAGCGGGCAAGCCCTTGGAGCTGTAGCCCTGGATCACGGTTTCACCGATCTTGATCGATGCCACGGTGCCTGCGGGTGCCACTACGTTGTCGTAGCTCACCGAGCCAGCGGCCAGCACCTGCTTGGCGATGTCGCACGAGCTGGTGAACTTGACGGTACCGGTCGGGTTGAACTGGAACGAGCACTCGGCCGGGTCGGCAGCCACTGTCACCTTATTGGCGGCCTGAGCAGCGGCCAAGTCGGGGTTGGCGGCCTTCGTCAGCATCTGAAACACCGGGAAGTACGTCACCACCGCCAGCAAGCAACCAGCCATGATGATGGGCTTGCGGCCGATCTTGTCCGACAGGGCACCAAACACGATGAAGAATGGCGTACCGATGATCAGCGCGATGGCGATCAAAATGTTGGCGGTGGCACCGTCAACTTTCAGCGACTGGGTCAAGAAGAACAGCGCGTAGAACTGGCCGGTGTACCAGACCACGGCCTGGCCAGCGGTCAAACCGATCAGGGCCAAGATCACGATCTTCAGGTTTTTCCATTGGCCAAACGACTCCGACAGCGGCGACTTGGAGGTCTTGCCTTCGGCTTTCATTTTGGCGAATGCAGGCGATTCGTTCATGGACAACCGGATGTAGACCGAAATGGCCAACAGCAGGATGGACACCAGGAACGGCACGCGCCAGCCCCAGTCGGCGAAAGCGGCTTCACCGACCACGGTGCGGGTGCCCAAGATCACCATCAGCGACAAGAACAGGCCCAGCGTTGCGGTGGTTTGGATCCAGGAGGTGTATGCACCGCGCTTGCCCATCGGGGCGTGCTCGGCCACGTAGGTGGCTGCACCGCCGTACTCGCCGCCCAGCGCCAGGCCTTGCAGCATGCGCAGCACGATTAAGATGATGGGAGCGGCCACACCGATGGTGGCGTAGTTGGGCAGCAGACCCACGATGAAGGTCGCGGCGCCCATGATCAGAATGGTCACCAGGAAGGTGTACTTGCGACCGATCATGTCGCCCAAGCGGCCGAACACCAGTGCGCCAAAGGGGCGCACGATGAAACCAGCGGCGAAAGCCAACAGCGCAAAAATGAATGCCGACCCGGCGTCCAATCCCGAGAAAAACTGCTTTGCAATGATGGCCGCGAGTGAGCCGTACAGGTAGAAGTCGTACCACTCGAAAACCGTGCCCAACGAGGACGCAAAAATCACCTTGCGTTCTTCAGCGGACATGGGACGAGCTGCTGGTGCTGTTGCCATGAAGTTGTCTCCCAAAATGTCATGAATCACCCGTCCCGGCGGGACAGATGGGGAGGACTATGGGCCGAGGGTCTGTCCCCGCACTGACGACTTGCTTGACGAAAACTTACAAAATGAACCAGCGTCGAAAGCGGCGGTTTTGCCTTGGTTTTTCGAGGAGAAAACCATCAGGGTTTACGCTTAGGCTAGGCGTTGCCGCTCTGGTTTTTGGCCCTGTTTCTGGCTTGAAACTGACAACTGGGTCCGCCATGCCCAGAAATGGTGCTTGCGGCAGCATGCGCGGTCGCCACACTTTTTTTGCGTCCCTGCGGGCCCGTGCAAGCCATCGGGCGGCATGGGCTAGTTCGGCCTCGGGTTCGGCGTTGCGTCTGACCTGCCCTGCAAGCTCAGGCTTTGCGTTGTACGCCGACCGGCAAGGTCGCGGCCGCGGCCCATGCATCGCCGCCGACCCACCCGTCGCCCGCCACCGCCTCTCGCAGCATGGGCAGCGCATCAAAGCCCCAAATCACTTGACCATCCACCACGAAGGACGGCACGCCAAACACCTGCAAGGCCATGGCCTCTTCGGTGTTGGCCAACAGCCGGGCTTTGGCCGCTTCAGGGTCCAGCACCCGCTGGGGCGCCAACACATCGGTCACCGACTGCAGGCGCGACGCGTCGGCGGCTTCGGCACCGCCGCGCCACACGTGGCGGAGCAGGGTCTCGCAAACGTGGCGGTTGGGGGCCCCATTTGGGTCACAGGCCACCGCCAAGCGAAGCAGTCCCAGAGGGTTGAAGGGGTGGCTGGCGGGCAAGTCCATCGGCACCTGGTGGGTGCGGGCTTGCCACAGCACCTGCCGGTAGGTCCAGGCCCGTTTGCCGGGGATCTCGGCAGGCCCCAGCTGCCCGTGCTGTTTCAAAAAGGCCGCGAACAACACCGGCTTGTAGGTCACCTGGTAGCTCAGTCCAGCCAAAGCCTCAGGCAACTTTTCAAACGCCAGATAGGCGTAGGGCGAAATGACGTCGAAATAAAAGGTGATGTGCTTCACGATGTGGGTGACTCCGGCAATTGGGCGCGCTGCGCTACCAGGGCCCAGACGTGGCGTTTGTCCGTTTCGGCGGCGCGGCTCCAGGCGGTGATTTCGGCCAGGGTGCGAAAACAACCGGCACACCAGCCGGTCGCTTCGTCCATGCGGCAAACCGACACGCAGGGCGATGGCACAGGGCCCTGCGCCATGCGCGCCACAGCGGCGCGGTCGGCCAGCAATTGGACGTCAGAAGACAAAGAGCGTGGCACGGCGGTCATGGCACAGGCGCCTGGACAGTGACATCGGCCACCGGCGCGGCCAGGTAAAGCGCCAGCGCGTCGGGCGAAATCGGAAAGACGCTGTGCGGGTGGCCTGCAGCGGCCCACACGGTGTCGAACCGGAACAGGGATTGGTCGATCAGAGTGACCGGGGGTGTCAAGTGCGCCAGCGGAGACACGCCGCCGATGGCGAATCCGGTGCGGGCTTTCACGAACTCGGCATCGGCACGGCCCAGCCGGGTACCCACCGGGCAGGCCAATGCGGTGACTTTGGCCTCGTCGACCCGGTGGTCGCCTGCGGTCACCACCAGCACGGCGGTGTCTCCGTCGGGCCCGCTGCGGCGAAACACCACACTCTTGGCGATCTGCCCCAGGGCCACACCCAGCGCGTCGGCGGCCTCTTGCGCGGTGCGCGCGGCGCTTTGCAACCAGGTCGGTGCGGTCGTGTGACCGTGTGCCTGCAGCGCCTGGGCCACCCGCAACACCGTGTCCGGGAGGGGGGTGACTTCAGCGCCGCACATGGGCACCTCTGTTGGAATGACTCGTCATGTCCGAATTGTGCCCGCCGTGGCCGCGCATCAGGGCTTGCGCTGGTTGAGGCGCGCGGTGGCTGCGCGGGAATTCGGCGGCCGCTGCAGGAAATCGCTGATGAACCGACCGGCATCGACCAAAGCGTCCAAGTCGATGCCGGTGTCGATACCCAGGCCATGCAGCATGAACACCACATCCTCGGAGGCCACGTTGCCGGTTGCGCCCTTGGCGTATGGGCAACCCCCAAGGCCCGCCACCGAGGTGTCGAACTGCCACACGCCAAGCGCCATGGTCGCCAATGTGTTGGCCAGGGCTTGGCCGTAGGTGTCGTGGAAATGCCCGGCCGTGTGGTCGAGGTCGTAATGCGCGAGGGCCGCTTCCATCGCGGCCTGCACCTTGCGCGGGGTGCCCACGCCGATGGTGTCGGCCACGTAGATGTGGTCCACACCGATGTCGCGCATCAGGCGGGCGACCAGGCCGACCCGCTCCGGCGGAACGTCGCCCTCGTACGGGCAGCCCACAGCACAGGAAATGGCCCCCCGAACCGAAATGCCTTGTTGGTGGGCCGCCGCCACGACCGGGCGAAAACGCTCGATGCTCTCTGCGATCGAGCAATTGATGTTGCGCTGGCTGAACGCCTCGCTGGCGGCGCCAAACACCACGATCTCGTCGGGTTGGCTGGCCGCCGCTTGCCCAAACCCCTGCAGGTTGGGCGTCAGCACCGAATACCGCACGCCGGGCTGGCGCTGGATGCCCGCCATCACCTCGGCGTTGTCGGCCATCTGGGGGACCCATTTGGGCGACACGAAGCTGGTGACCTCGATGCGTTGGAGTCCCGCCGCTTGCAGGCGGTGCACCAGTTCCACTTTGACCGCCGCTGGCACGGGCGACTTTTCGTTTTGCAGCCCGTCGCGCGGGCCCACGTCGGTGAGTTGGACGCGGCTTGGCAGTTTCATGTGGTCCCCTGGGTGAGTTTCAACAGCTCCGCGCCCTCGGTCACTTGGTCGCCCGGTGCGTAGAGCAGTTCCAGCACAGTACCGTCGACCGGCGCGGCGATCGTGTGCTCCATTTTCATCGCTTCCATCACCGCGAGCGGCTGGCCTTTCTTGACCGCGTCGCCCGCCTGAACCGCAAATGACACGACCTTGCCAGGCATGGGCGCTGTGAGCCGACCGCCCTCCCCTTGGGCCTCTCCGGCGTGGGCCAGCGGGTCGATCCGAGTGACCTCGGTCGAGCCCTGGGCGGTGAACACACTCACCACCTCACGGCCACTCGTCTCACCATCGGTGTATACCTGGGCCACCACCTGCTGGCTGCCCCAACGCACCGTCAGCCCGGCCGGACCCGGCCGGAAGGCAAACGCCGCCAACGACTCGCCCACCCGCAAGGCCAGATCGTCACCGCGCCCGCAGGTCAGGGCTGCCACGCAAGGGACGCCACGGAACTCGAGGTCGAAACGCCGCACGGCCGTGCCGTGCGAACGCCATGAATCGCGGCGGCTGAAGGGGTCGACCCCCTCCAGAGACACCTCGCGTTGCAAGGCATGGGCCACCGCCACCGCCGCCGCGAGGTCGCGTCCGATCGGCTCCTGGTGGAACAGCACCGCCTGCTCACGGGGGATCAACGCGGTGTCTAAATTCGCGTTGGCAAACGACGGGCTTTTCACCACGTACCGAAGAAACTGCACGTTGGTGGTCAGCCCCACGATGTGGGTCTGGGCCAAGGCCTCGTCCAGCCGCGCCAAAGCCTCAGCGCGTGTGGCCCCGTGAACGATCAGCTTGGCGACCATGGAGTCGTAAAACGGGCTGATGGTGTCGCCCTCGCGCACCCCGTCGTCGATGCGCACCGCGTGAGGCGCGCGTTGGAAGGCGGCACACAGTGGCTTGCGGTACACCGACAACGTGCCTGTGGCCGGCAGGAACTGGTTGTCGGGGTTCTCGGCGCAAATGCGCGCTTCGATGGCGTGGCCCTGGATGCGCAGTTCATCTTGCCTCAGAGGCAGGGGCTCGCCCGCCGCCACGCGCAGTTGCCACTCCACCAAGTCCACACCGGTGATGGCTTCGGTCACCGGGTGCTCAACCTGCAGCCGCGTGTTCATCTCCATGAAGAAGAAGTCCATGCGGCCGTCGTCCCGCTGCTCCACGATGAACTCCACCGTGCCAGCGCCCACGTAGTTCACCGCGCGGGCCGCTGCCACGGCGGCCTCGCCCATATGGTGTCGCAGGGCATCGGTCATGCCCGGGGCGGGGGCTTCCTCCAGCACTTTTTGGTGGCGGCGCTGCACCGAGCAGTCGCGCTCGAACAAGTGCACCACATTGCCGTGGGTGTCGCCAAACACCTGAATTTCGATGTGTCGCGGCCGCTGCACGTACTTTTCAATCAGAACCGCGCCATCGCCAAAGCTGTTGATCGCCTCGCGCTGGCATGAGGCGAGGGCAGCAGCGAAGTCTTCGGATTTCTCCACCGCCCTCATGCCTTTGCCGCCGCCCCCCGCACTGGCCTTGATCAGCACGGGGTAGCCAATGCGGTCGGCTTCAGCCTGCAACAGCGCGGGGTCTTGGTCGGCCCCGTGGTAGCCAGGCACCAGGGGCACACCGGCTTTTTCCATCAGTTGCTTGGACTCGGCTTTCAGGCCCATGGCCAGAATGGCACTGGCCGGTGGCCCAATGAACACCAAGCCCGCCGCCGCGCAGGCTTTGGCAAAGTCTTCGTTTTCGCTCAGAAAGCCATAGCCAGGGTGAATCGCTTGGGCACCGGTGGCCAAAGCGGCCTCGATGATGCGATCCCACCGCAGGTAGCTCTCCTTGGGCGCGCTGCCACCCAGGTGGACCGCCTCGTCGCACACGGCCACATGCTTGGCCTGTGCGTCGGCATCGGCGTACACCGCCACGGTTCGGATGGCCAGGCGCCGCGCGGTCGCCGCCACACGGCAAGCGATTTCGCCACGGTTGGCGATCAGGATTTTCTTGAACATGGTGTCTCGGTTCGGCGTGTGGGTGGACCCAGGGCCACTGTGGCGGAGGGCCTGGGCAGGATGATCAGGCGGTAGGCTCCGTCCCTCAAGACGGGGGCAACCAGCCGGGGGGGCGCTTTTGTAAAAAAGACGACACCCCCTCCTTGCCCTCGTCGCTGGCGCGGATGTCGGCGATGCCCTGCACCGTCGAGGCCAGCAACCCAGGCTCGATCTCATGACCGGCCACCTGGTGCAGCAGCCGCTTGCAGGCCTTCAGGGCCTGGGGACCGGCGCTGACCAGCGCGCGCGCCAGCCCAGCCACGCGATCACCCAGCGCCGCCGCCGGTACGACCTCATGGACCAGGCCAATGCGGTGCGCTTCCGCGGCGCTGAAACGTTCGGCGGTGAGGAAATAGCGGTGCGCCGCGCGCGCGCCCATGGCGCGGATCACGTAAGGGCTGATGGTCGCCGGGATCAGGCCGAGCTTGACCTCGCTCAGGCAGAACTGGGCGCTGTCCACGGTCACCGCCATGTCGCACGCAGCGACCAGCCCCATACCGCCCGCAAACACATCGCCATGGATGGCGGCCACGGTGGGTTGCGGGCAGGTGTAGATGGACTGCAGCATGTCGGACAGCACCGCGGCGTCGGCCAGGTTCTGTTCGCGGGTGTAGTCGGCCATGCTGCGCATCCAGTTCAGGTCACCGCCAGCGCAGAAGGCCGGGCCTTCCGCAGCGAGCACGATGCAGCGCACCTCGCTGCGTTGCCCGAGTTCGCGGAACGCCTGGTTCAGTTCCGCGATCAGCACATTGTTGAAGGCGTTGCGAACGTCGGGGCGGTTGAGGCGCACGGTGGCCACGTGGCCAGTGGTGTCGATCAGCAGGTGTTGCATGGAGAAGTCCTGGGCCGTCACATCCGGAACAGGCCAAATTTGGTGTCGGGAATCGGTGCGTTCATCGCGGCACTCAGACCCAGCGCGAGCACGCGACGGGTGTCGGCGGGATCGATCACGCCGTCGTCCCACAGGCGGGCGGTTGCGTAATACGGGTTGCCTTGGTCCTCGTACTGCTGGCGAATCGGCGCTTTGAACGCCTCTTCTTCGGCCGCGCTCCACTGGCCGCCCTTGCCCTCGATGCCGTCGCGCTTCACGGTGGCCAACACGCTGGCCGCCTGCTCGCCGCCCATCACGCTGATGCGCGCGTTCGGCCACATCCACAGGAATCGCGGCGAATAGGCCCGGCCGCACATGCCGTAGTTGCCGGCCCCGAAGCTGCCCCCAATGATCACGGTGAACTTGGGCACCTGCGCGGTGGCGACCGCGGTGACCATCTTGGCGCCGTGGCGGGCAATGCCCTCGTTTTCATATTTGCGGCCCACCATGAAGCCGGTGATGTTTTGCAAGAACACCAAGGGAATTTTGCGCTGGCAGCACAGCTCGATGAAATGCGCGCCTTTTTGCGCTGACTCGGAAAACAACACGCCGTTGTTGGCGATGATGCCCACCGGCATGCCTTCGATGCGGGCGAAACCACACACCAGCGTGGCCCCAAAGCGCGACTTGAATTCGTCGAACTCGCTG
>JAIXXF010000014.1 GCA_027490925.1 Comamonadaceae bacterium | reverse complement strand
CGGCCACGCAACTGTTCCGACGCCTCCAGACCGATGTTCATCGCGGCACCCAGAATGGATGCGTTCGGCCAGCTCATGAACCTTTGCTTGGGATAGATGCCGACCCGGTTCAGGTCCAGGCGGTCGGCGTCCCAGCACACCCCGACAGTGGGGTCGGTGCTGACCTTGCCAAATTCATGGCCTTCGCAGGCGGTCACCAGCAGGTCCATCTGGTGGTCACTGCACTCGAACAGCCGGCCCCGGTATTTCTCGGCCAGTTTGGCCCCGCGTCCGCCGTGCCCTTGGTCTGTGAACTCGTTGACCCGCGCGACGTCGTGGAACAACGCGAAGAGGTCCAGCACCAGGGGGTCTGCCGCCCGGTGGTAATGGCGCGGCATCGCTTCGTTGATCTGGTGGGCGATGTTGCGGACGTTGTACCAGTGACGAATGCCGTGGAAGCCGTGCCAGTCGCAGCGGAATTCCTTGCGAACCGCCCTGAGCAGCGGGCGGCTCCAGACGGTCGGCAGTTCTACGGAGTTGCTCTTCGGGTTCGGCACAGGCAGTCCTCTCATGAGAGGGATTATTCAGGAGTCAGGATCTGTGTTGCCGCACTCAATAGGTCGAGGGCACGTCGCTCAAGAGCCCACCTTTCTTCTGAAAGACGCCCGGTAGTCAATGGGCTCAAGGTGAAGCTGGCGTGTCAGGTTGCCCTGGAGCGTATACAGCTTTGGCCGATCTCGGAACTGAAACACCCGGTACAGGTGGAAAGCATCGCCCGCCTCGGCAGAAAACTCGAGCTCATTGCGACTGATGATGAACGACGAGCTATACCCGCCATTGGTCGTTTTGACCTCAATAAAGCGGTGAACACCCGGTTGGTCGAGGGACAAGATGTCATACCCCGCGCCGTCCCCCAAGCGCTCTGAGACCCAATCGACTTGCTGGAACAGCTCGGGATACCCGGCTTCGTTGAGCCGCAGTTGCTCGTAACCGATCACCCACTGCTCGCCAGCACGACCCAGTTTCCGGTTGATTTCGTCGCGGGCCGCCCAATCCACCTTCCTGGGCAGTCTGCTGGCCCTGGCCCCCTGAACCATTAAGACGGTTTCGACTGGCGGTGGCTCCACCACCGATGCTTGGAAAGTGTGTTCCCCGGCAGGCTTGACCTCCTGCATGGCATCAACGACCTGAGCAAGCACGGAGGCGTTTTCGAGGATGAATCTCTGTACGGCTTGGCGCAGCAGTAGCTGGGCGTTGACCCTTGGTTTGTATCCTGGGATGAATGGCAGGTCGAGGCCATTCAACACCGCGCTGATGTTCTGGAACTTCATCTCTACCGAGCCCTTGCTGCGGCCACGGAGGTTTTCGCGAAGGGCCGCGTTGAAGTCGGTTTTGACGTACCGAGTTTGGGATGCTTCCAGTCGCAGCATCTCAAAGTACGCGGCCACCGTGGCATCGACCTCCTCCGCACTCCAGTCCTCCCCGACACGAACGACCTCAAACCCAAGCCGCTGCAGCCTGGGCACGACGGTGGCCTCGCCCCCAGAAAACTCCGAGGCCTTCAGTGGACCTTCGGCCGGAAACTGATGTCCAAAAGCCGCGCCCGCGATGGCCTTGGCATCGCACAGTTGGCCTGTGATCGGATTCCTGACGTGAAAGTCGCGCGACTTGCCGAAACCGTACTTGGCCAGGAAAGCTGTGCGGCCGATGCGTCCAAATTCCTCCAGTGCGGCCTGAACTGCTGCGGGACTGTGTAGGCGGGACAGGGTGGGTGACATCAAGATGTGTTTTGTTTCTGTTGGAAAACGCGTGGCCAAGTCATGCAGACGTATGGCGTCACACAGCCCACCGCTCCACCCCCCGCTGCAAGGCCGTGATCTCCACCGCCTCCCGCAACCGAGCGAACAACTCAGCTTCCCAGCCTTTACCGATCACAGGCAGCTTCTTGCCCAACAGGTGGCCCGCCTGCTGGTCAAACGCGGTCGGCAGCCCGTCTCTGAGCCTCTGCCAGTTCATCACCACCTCGCCGCGGCGCTCGTGCAGCAATTGCGCACTTGGCAGCTTGTCCGACTTATCGCCGTTGACTTTGGAGTCAGCGGGCAACAGGTTCCACAGGTCGTTGTTGGACCACAAGGCGAATGGGATCACATGGTCGACTGCCAGTTTCTCGGCTTTGATGGGTTTGAGGCTCCAGACACAGCGCAGATCGTTGGCCGCCAGGTAGATGTCTCGGGCTGCCCGCGTGGTGCGCGCTGGATCGGGTTTGGCCATGAGCAGGGGCAAGACATCCCCCGCGTGCAGGCCCTGGCGCATTGACATTTTTTCGGTCAGTGCCGCCCACCGCACCGTCACGGCGTCCACGATCCAGTGTCCGAGCAGGCTGAGCTCGCGCCACAGGTCGGCGTGCATCACCACGGTCCTGCTTTTGCCGTCGAAGTCAAAGACCGCCCCACCCTCCAGTGCACCTCCCGCGTGGGTGACTGGCCCCGTCTTGATGGTGTGCGCAATGGCCTGCAAAGCCTTTCGTTCGGCCTGTGCGACGGCTGTGGGCAAGGCGCTGGTACTGGTGGCGGAGAACCAGGCGGTCAGGCCGCTGTGCTGGCCTTGGTCGGCGTAGTGACCCATCAGGGCCTTCATGGGGGCCCGGAAGGCGACGGCCCCGGTGGTGACCTCCCCGCCGTTCTCACGCTTGCCCTCGGCTTTTGACTGGGGCACGAAGCGCTGGCTGGCGAACAGGGGCCAGTAGTACAGGAGCCAGCGCCGGGCGATGCGGTCGATGGGGACGCCGACCTGGCCGTCGGGGCGCCACTGTGCCGCCCGGGGTTCTTGGGTGGCGATTTCTGCCAAGGCCCGGAACAGGGCGAATTTGTAGGTGGCTTCTTTGCGGTCGCGGTTGAGGATGCCCTCAATCTGGTCGATGGCACGGACGCCTCCGCTGGCGGAAAGCTCGAGCAACAGGGTGTACCAGCGGGTGCCGGTGCGCTGCAAAGCGTCTTCGTTGTCCCAGCGCCCGATCTGGCGGAAGCCGATCCGCTCGAACAGGAGCTGGATTTCTTCGGGGGCGTAGGACTTGAACAGTCGGCCGTTGACATCCCGATCATCGGGTCCGATGTCGGCCCGGGCGCTGGGCAGGGAGATCAACAGCCGGCCATGGGGCTTGAGCAGGTGGCGCAGGGCCAGGGCCGCATCGAACAGGTCGGCGTCCGACAGGTGCATCAAGACCGCACTGCACAGGATGCCGTCGAACTGGCCACCGAACGGTGTCCCGATCTGGGGCAAGTTGCCAGGGATCAGCATGCCAGAGAGTTCGGGGTGGTGGGTAATGGCGGCTGCTCTGAGTCCATCGCTGGGCTCGACGCCGTGGGCATCAAAGCCCGATTTGATCAATGCCGCGAGGTCACGCCCAGAACCGGCGCCAACGTCCAACACCCTGGAGCCTGCGGGGAAGGCCAGTGAGAAGTACGGCGCCACCGGGCTGGGGATGGATTCGTACCGCTTGGCCAGGTCGGTGGCGTGCTGGGCGTAGTAGTCGAGGGTTGAGCAATCCACAGCGCATTGTGTGGGGAAAGGCCGGGGGTTTGGCGCGGACCGGATCAGGCAATACCAGGGAGAGCGACCTGCTTGGCAGGATCGGCCGCGCCATGTCGGAATCGCTCTGCCGGGGGGACTTGGATCAGGGCTTCGGCGTCGGCTGCGGTGCCATGCAACCACCGGTCCCAGTCGCTGGCTTCGATCGGGACCACCGCCCGTTTGTCTGGGGGCACGGCCCCGTCTGGCTTGTGCATCAGGCTCAACAGCGGGTGGCCATCGCAGTTCTGGGTCAGCAGGGTGTAGTTCGGAACCACCTCTCCGGTGTAGGG
>JAIXXF010000038.1 GCA_027490925.1 Comamonadaceae bacterium | reverse complement strand
GGTCACCATCGCCTGCTCTCGCACTTTGGGTTTGGCGTGGTAGGCCACCGACAGGCCACCCGAGTCGGCACACGCGCCCATCATTGGGAGGTCGTTGGCGCCATCGCCCACGGCGATGCAATGGCGCGCCTCCACGCCCAGCAGCGAGGCCACCTCCAGCAGCGTACGGCGTTTCTCGGCGCCGTCGCAGATGTCGCCCCAGCTTTGCGTCAGCACCTCGCCCGTAAGGTGCCCATCGGCCTCGGCCAGCAGGTTGGAGCGTGCGTAGTCGATGCCGAGTCGGTCTTTGACCCGGTTGGCGAAGAACGTGAAGCCGCCTGAGACCAGCAACACCTTCAAGCCGGCGGCCCGGCAGGCGGACACCAGGGTGTCGGCACCGGGGTTCAGGCGCAGCCGCTCGTCGTAAACCCGTTGCAGCGCCGTCACCGGCACGCCTTTCAGCAGGGCCACGCGGCGGCGCAGGCTTTCTTTGAAGTCCTTGATCTCGCCACGCATCGTGGCTTCGGTGATGGCGGCCACCTCGGTTTTTTTACCGACCAAGTCGGCGATCTCGTCGATGCACTCGATGTTGATCAAGGTCGAGTCCATGTCGAAGGCGATCAATTTGAAATCGCCGAGCCGGAGCGGCGGCGCGAAGCCCTGAGTGGTGAGGCCGGGGGCGAATTCGGTGCGGGTCATGCTGTGGCGGTGTGGGTGGTCGGCTGGCCCAGGCTGCGAAGCACATCGCGCACCATCTGGGCCCGGTCTTTCGGGTCAGGCAAGTCGCGCTCGATGCGCAGCTTTTCGTTGCCCACCAGCTTGATGTGGCGGTTCTTCTGAATCAGGTGGATGATTTTCATCGCATCCACCGGCGGGTTGGGCTTGAAGGTGATGTGGGTCACGCCGGGGGCAGCGTCGACCTTCACCACGCCGTAGGGCTTGGCCAGCACCCGCAGCCGGTGCACATCGATCAGGCTCTGCGCCTGCGGCGGCAGTTTGCCGAAGCGGTCGACGATCTCTTCCAGCAGCGCGTCGATCTGTTCCGGGTTCTTGGCGGTGGCCAGCTTTTTGTAGAAGCTCAAGCGCAGGTGCACGTCGCCACAGTAGTCGTTGGGCAGCAGGGCGGGGGCGTGCAGGTTGATCTCGGTGGTGACCGACAGGGGTGCCAAAAGGTCGGGTTCTTTGCCGTCTTTGAGGCAGCGCACCGCCTCAGACAGCATCTCGTTGTAGAGCTGAAAGCCCACCTCCAGCATGTTGCCGCTCTGGTTCTCGCCCAGCACCTCGCCGGCACCACGGATTTCGAGGTCGTGCATGGCCAAGTAAAAACCCGAGCCCAGCTCTTCCATTTGCTGGATCGCGTCCAGTCGCTGCAGCGCCTGCTTGGTCAGGCTCTCTTTGTCCGGCACCATCAGGTAGGCGTAGGCTTGGTGGTGGCTGCGGCCGACCCGGCCGCGCAGTTGGTGCAGTTGAGCCAGGCCGAACTTGTCGGCCCGACTGATGACGATGGTGTTGGCCGTGGGCACGTCAATGCCGGTCTCAATGATGGTGGAGCACAGCAGCAGGTTGTGTTTTTGCGCGATGAACTCGCGCATCACCCGCTCCAGCTCGCGCTCGGGCATTTGGCCGTGGGCCACGGCGATGCGGGCCTCGGGCAAGATCTCTTCCAGCCTGGCGCGGCGGTTCTCGATGGTCTCCACCTCGTTGTGCAGAAAGTACACCTGACCACCGCGTTTCAGTTCACGCAGCACGGCCTCGCGCACCACGCCGTTGCCCTCGTTGCGCACAAAGGTCTTGATGGCTAGCCGGCGCTGCGGCGCGGTGGCGATCACGCTCAGATCGCGCAGCCCTTCCAGGGCCATGCCCAGCGTGCGGGGGATGGGGGTGGCGGTCAGCGTGAGCACGTCAACTTCCGCGCGCAGCGACTTCATGGCTTCTTTGTGCCGCACACCGAAGCGGTGCTCTTCGTCGATCACCAGCAGGCCGAGGTTGGCGAAGTGGGTCGATTCGCTGAGCAGCTTGTGGGTGCCAACCACGATGTCCACTGTGCCGTTGGCCAGGCCTTTGAGCGTGGCGTTCACTTCTTTGCCCGATCGGAAGCGGCTGACCTCGGCCACCTTCACAGGCCACTTGGCGAAGCGGTCTTTCAGCGTTTGGTAGTGCTGCTCGGCCAGCAGGGTGGTGGGCGCGAGAAAGGCCACTTGTTTGCCGCCGGTCACCGCCACAAAGCAGGCGCGCAGCGCCACCTCGGTCTTGCCAAAACCCACGTCACCGCAGACCAGCCGGTCCATGGGGCGCGGGCTGATCATGTCCTGGATCACCGCGTGGATGGCGGCGCGCTGGTCGGCGGTTTCATCAAAGCCGAAGTCGTTGGCGAAGGTCTCGTAGTCCTTGGGCGAGTAGCGGAAGGCATGGCCCTCGCGCGCCGCGCGCCGCGCGTAGATGTTCAGCAGTTCGGCGGCCGAGTCGCGCACCTGTTCGGCGGCACGGCGTTTGGCCTTTTCCCACTGGCCGCTGCCCAGCCGGTGCAGCGGTGCTTCGTCCGCGCTCACCCCGGTGTAGCGGCTGATCAGGTGCAGCTGGCTCACCGGCACGTACAACGTGGCTTTGTCGGCGTACTCCAGGTGTAAAAACTCTTGCACTGCAGCGGAGCCGTCGGCGTTTTTCTCGCCCAGGTCCAGGTTCACCAAACCGCGGTATCGGCCGATGCCGTGGGCGCTGTGCACCACCGGGTCACCGACGTTGAGCTCGCTCAGGTCCTTGATCAGCGCCTCGACGTCGCTGACTTGTTCTTGCTTTTTACGCCGCCGCGTGGTGGGCCCTGCGGCGAACAACTCGGTCTCGGTGACGAAGTCGATGCCGGGTTCGACCCAACCGAAGCCGACCGTCAGCGGGGCCACGGCGATGCCCAGCGTTTCCCCGCTGGCTTCAAATTCAGCCAGAGACTCAAAGGCGGGTGGCGAGATGGCGCTGGCGCGCAAGAAGTCCAGCAGGCTGCTTTGGCGCCCCTCGCTCTCCGCTAACACCAGCACCCGGTGGGCGCTGTGGCGGAAGTGGTCTTGCAGCCGGGCCAGCGGCTCGTCGGCACCGCGCACCACGGCCAGGCCGTCCAATTTGGTGAACTGCGCGTCGTCAACGAGTTCGTTCAGCGCCGGGCGGATGGCCAGCTGCGCGTGCCGGTTGGCCAGTGCAAAAAACTGCTCGGTGCCCAGGAACAGCGCCTCGGGTGGCAGCACCGGGCGCTCGGGGTCGCCATGCACCAGCCGGTGGCGGTCTTTGGTGTCTTGCCAAAAGCGCTGGAAGGCAGGCTCCAACTCGCCGTGCAGCACCACGGTGGCCTGGTCGGCACTGGCGCCCAGGTAGTCGAACACGGTGGCGGTGTCGTCAAAAAACAGCGGCAGGTAGTACTCGATGCCGGCAGTGGCCACACCGTTGCCAATGTCTTTGTAAATGCGGCTCTTCGTCGGGTCGCCGTCGAGCAATTCGCGCCAGCGGCTGCGGAATTTGGCGCGTGCCGCTTCGTCCATCGGGAACTCTCGGCCGGGCAGCAATCGCACTTCGGGCACCGGGTAGAGGCTGCGCTGGCTGTCGGGGTCGAAGGTGCGGATGGAGTCGATCTCGTCGTCGAACAAATCCACCCGGTAAGGCACCAGCGAGCCCATGGGGAAGAGGTCAATCAAGCCGCCGCGCACCGCGTACTCGCCAGGGCTCACCACCTGGGTCACGTGGCTGTAGCCCGCCAGGGTCAGTTGGGCCTTGAGCTTGGCCTCGTCGAGCTTTTGCTTGACCTTGAACTGGAAGGTGTAGCCCGCCAGAAAGGCAGGCGGGGCCACCCGGTACAGCGCGGTGGTGGCCGGCACCACCACCACGTCGGCCTCGCCTTGGGACAAGCGCCACAGCGTGGCCAGCCGTTCGCTGATCAGGTCTTGGTGGGGGGAAAAAGCGTCGTAGGGCAGGGTCTCCCAGTCGGGAAACAGCGCGAGGCGCAACCCGGGCTGGAAGAAGGCCATTTCGTCCAGCAGGCGCTGGGCGTCGTTGGCGTCGGCGGTGACGATCAGGGTGCGGCGACCGGACGCGCGCTCGCGCTCGCCCAGGCGGGCCAGAAGCAGCGCGTCGGCAGAGCCAGGCGGGCGGGGCAGCGTGTAGCGCTTGCCAGGGATCAGTTTGGGCAGGTCCACGGTGTCTGTGAAAAGGCAAACACCCCCCGCTGGATGGCGGGGGGTGAGCGTTGGGATTCTAAAATGGTGGCCACCCTGCGCAGCCGTTGTGACCAATACCCGTTTTTTTGCCCTGATTCCTTGCGCCGGTGCCGGTGCGCGCGCGGGCGCAGGTGGGCCCAAGCAATACCGCCCAGTGGCGGGGCAGCCGCTCGTGCTGCACACCTTGGCCGCCTTTGTTGCAGTGCCACGGGTGGCGCATACGCTGGTGGTGGTGTCGGCGGGCGACGGTTTCTGGGCCGACCGGCAGCACCCAGGTTGGTCTGTGGCGCCGTGCGGCGGCGACACCCGGGCGCAAAGCGTGCGCAACGGGCTGCAGGCCCTGGCCCAGCGGGCCGAGCCACAGGACTGGGTGTTGGTGCACGACGCCGCGCGGTGTTTGATCACGCCCGATGCGATCGAGCGCTTGATTGGCGCTTGCGAGTACGACGCGGTGGGCGGGCTGCTCGCGCACCGGTTGCCCGACACCTTGAAGCGCGAAGCCGGTGGCCGTGTGGCCGAGACGGTGGACCGCGCCGACAAATGGCTGGCGCAAACCCCGCAGATGTTTCGCCTCGGTGCGCTGGCAAGCGCCTACGAGTTGGCGGGCAGCCAAGTCACCGACGAAGCCAGCGCGATGGAACACACCGGCCAAAGGCCCCGGTTGGTGCCGGGCGGGGCGCACAATTTCAAAGTGACCTACCCCGACGACTTTGCCCTGGCCGACGCGATTTTGAGGAGCCGAACATGACCCCTTTGCAGCTGAGGGTGGGCGAAGGCTGGGACGTGCACGCGCTGGTGCCCGGCCGCTCTTTGGTGCTGGGCGGGGTGACCATTCCGCACAGCACGGGCCTGCTCGGCCATTCCGACGCCGACGCGCTGATGCACGCCATCACCGACGCGCTGTTGGGCGCCGCGGGGCTGGGCGACATTGGCACGCATTTTCCCGACACCGACCCCACTTTTCACGGCGCCAACTCGGCGGTTCTGCTGGCCGAGGCGATGCGCCGTGTGGCCGAGCGTGGCTGGCGCGTGGCCAACGTGGACAGCACCGTGGTCGCCCAGGCGCCGCGTTTGGCCCCGCACATCCCGGCGATGCGCGCGGCGATCGCGCAGGCTTTGGGGCTGGCGCCAGAGTGTGTCAACGTGAAAGCAAAAACCGCCGAACGTCTCGGCCCGGTGGGGCAGGGACTGGCGATCGAAGCCCGCGCCGCAGTGCTACTGATTCAATAGCATCCGAGCTTTTCCCTGCAAGGGGTTGAAGGTGGTTCATCGAATAAATGACGGCCTGTGGGCGTCAACGCACTTTTTTCAAGGTGATGTGCGCTGCCAGCCCACCCCCTGGCGCGTGGGCCAGCTCGAAGCGCCCTCCCATGCGCGCCACCGATTTGTCCACAATGGCCAGTCCAAGGCCGGTTCCGGTCGCGGATGTGCGCGCAGCGTCGCCCCGAAAAAACGGTTTGGTGAGTTCGTCCAACACCCCGGCAGGCACGCCGGGGCCGTGGTCGCGCACGCTGAGTTGAACGGCATGGTCTTTGGCTTTTGCGCTCACTTCGACCTCCGCAATGCCTGTGGTGGCCGTGGCGCCGTAGCGGCGGGCGTTCTCCAGCAGGTTGGTCACCACGCGCGACAGCTCCACCGCATCGGCTTGCACCTGAAGCTGAGGCGGTATTTCCACCGTGATCACCAGGTCGGTGTGGTCACGCAGGGCCACGGCCGCTGCGTCCACCACTTCTTTCAGGGCCACGGGTTTCAGCGCCGTGGCGTCGGGCCGGGCGTAGTCCAGGAACTTGCCAATGACGGCGTCGAGCTGAGCGATGTCGGCGTTCATGTGCTGGCGTGTTTCTTCGTCGGCCACGCTGAGTTCGGTCTCCAGCCGCAGGCGCGCCAGCGGTGTGCGCAGGTCGTGGCTGATGCCTGCGAGCATCACCGCGCGGTCTTGCTCCAGTTTGGAGAGCTGGTCGGCCATGCGGTTGAACCGGACGTTGACCTGCCGGATCTCGGTGGTCAACGTGCTTTCGTCCAGCCGTACAGCGGCGAAATCGCCATCGCGCAGGCGGTTGGCAGCGAGCGAAAGCTGCTTCAGCGGGCGGTTGATGTAGCGCGCCATCAGCGCCGCCCCCGCCAGCGACAAGCCGACCGCACCCGTCAGCCAGATCAACCACGTCTTGCTGCCCAACGGGCCGATGCGTTCTGGGTCCGTGAACAGCCAGTAGTCGTCGCCCTCGATGTTGAAACCCACCCACAGCCCCGCCTCGCCGTTGACCTCGCTGGCGACCACGGTGCCTGGCCCCAAGGTGTTGGTGAGTTCGATGCTGATGCGTTCGCTGAAGTGGTCGTGTGCGAAGCGGGTGTATCGGTCACCGGGCTCGCGCGGGGTGATGCCCAGCCCCTCTTGGTCCGCCAGGGCCTTGATCAGCGACACGCGCGCGATGGCGTCGGCGTACACCAGCGCGGCGCGCGTCAGGTTCACCAGCGAGGCGATCTGCTTGGCGCTTTGGATGGCGCGGGGCTCTAATTCAAGCGCCTTGAAGGTCTGCTGCCACAGCACGATGCTGCCGATCAACAGACCCGCCAGCATCACAAAGGTGCGCCAGAACAGGCTCAGGCCGACCTGCAGTTTCAAGCCGGGTCGCGCCATGTCAGGGGCTGGTGCCGTCCGGTACGAACACATACCCCACACCCCACACGGTCTGGATGTGGCGCGGGGCGGTGGGGTCGGTCTCGATCATTTTGCGCAGTCGCGACACCTGCACGTCCAGGCTGCGGTCGAAAGGCTCAAAGCCGCGGCCTCGCGCCAGCTGCGCCAGCTTCTCGCGCGACATGGGCTGGCGCGGGTGGCGCACCAGCGCTTTGAGCATGGCGAACTCGCCCGTGGTCAGAGGCACTTCTTCGCCGTTCTTGTGCAGGGTGCGTTGGCCCATGTCAAACACGAATGGGCCGAACGACACCGTGGCGTCGTCGCTCGACGGCGCGCCCGGCACCTCGGGCGGGGGGCGGCGGCGCAACACGGCGTGGATGCGCGCCAGCAGCTCGCGCGGATTGAAGGGCTTGGCCAGGTAGTCGTCCGCGCCGACCTCCAGGCCCACGATGCGGTCGACGTCTTCGCCCTTGGCGGTCAGCATGATGATCGGCGTGCGGTCGTTGGCTGCACGCAAACGGCGGCAGATGGTCAGACCGTCTTCCCCCGGCATCATCAGGTCCAGCACGATGAGGTCCACCGAGTCTCGCAGCAGCACCCGGGTCAGCGCCTTGCCGTCTTCGGCGACCACGACCTCAAACCCCTCTTGGGCCAGGTAACGGCGCAACAGGTCCCGGATGCGGGCGTCGTCGTCGGTGACGAGGATCCGGTCGGGGCGCGTGGCGGTGGTGCTCATGGGGCGTTCGTGCAGTGGTAACCAACACATTGTGCAGGGGCTGCTCGCTGCGGGCGGCGTGGTCTGGCCAGTTTGACACACTGTTACAAAAACCCTGGCGCGACGCCGCCGGTACGCCAAAATGCGTACATCTTTGTTCTTAACGAATCACCGAATTCGCCCAGCACGGAGTCGGCAAGCGCCGCCAATTGCCATGGAACAGCCGCAAAGCGCACGAAGCCTCAGAACCCACCAAAGCCCCGCAAGCGGCCGACGCGTCGCCAACCCACCCCGCACGGCTGTCGCTGTGGCGTGTTTGACCGCCTGGCTACTGTCTGCAGGGCCAGCGGATGCGCAACAGCCCGCGGCGTCAGACGAGGACCGTGCCCAGCAGCGGTCCGGGCGTCAAGAACTGCGTCATGACCTGCGGTCTGCGCTGCGTGGGAGCGCTGCACTGGGGCAGGTCCAACCGACCGGGGCGTGGCGGATGTCGCCCGAAGAACGCGCTGCAATGCGTCAGCAAATCATCCAGGAAGCCCGTGGCAACGACCGCCCCGGCGACCTCCGGCGCTGAACCGTGACGCACCCCGACGCCACAGGTTGGGTATCGTCGATGTTTTTTCGTTTTCACTTCACAAGGCCGCCACCATGCACAGAGCCGTTACCCTGACCCACCGCCCTATTCAGTCGCTGAAGCTCGTGGCCACCGCGCTCGCGTGGGGCGTGGTGGGTGCCTGGGGCCCTTGGGCCGCAGACAGCGCCCGCGCCCAAGCGCTGTCCGCGCCGCCGCAGAACGTGGTGCAGTTGTCGGCCAGCAGCACGGTGGACGTGCAGCAGGATGTGTTGTCCATCTCGCTCACCACCACCCGCGATGGCAGCGACGCGAACGCGGTGCAAATCCAGCTCAAGACCGCTTTGGACGCGGCCCTGACCGAGGCCAAAAAGGCGGCACTGCCCGGCCAACTCGACGTGCGCACCGGCAACTTTGGCCTTTACCCGCGGTATGGCAAAGACGGCAAGGTCAACGGTTGGCAGGGCTCTGTGGAGCTGGTGCTGGAGGGCCGGGACTTCGCCCGCATCACCGGCACTGCGGGCAAAGTGTCCACCCTCACGCTGGGCAGCGTCAATTTCGGTCTGAGTCGGGAACAGCGCGCCAAGGCCGAGGCCGAAGCCCAGGCCCAGGCGATCGAGCGCTTTCGCGCCAAGGCGGCCGACATCGCCAAGGGCTTTGGGCTGTCGGGTTACACGCTGCGCGAGGTGACGGTGGGCGCCAACGACCAGACCTACGCGCCCCGTTTGCGCATGATGGCGAAGTCGGCTGCCCTGGTCGAGGCCGATGCGGCCGTGCCCGCTGAAGCGGGCAAGAGCCAGGTGCAGGTCACGGTGTCAGGCTCGGTGCAGCTCAAGTGAGCGAAGGGGGCGGCGGTTTCCGTGCATCTGTCGCCGCCCCATGAAAAAGCCCGAGGCCTCCACGATCGGATGGGCTCGGGCTTTCCATCGGCTGTGGGGACAGGTCCCCGCCAGTGAGGTCTCAGGGGCGCACGACGACGTCGTTGCGCACCGATTTCACATGCTTGGTGCTGCGGGCAATCGCTTCGGCTTGGTTACGCTCGGCGTTGCTCTTGGCAAAGCCCGACAACTGCACGTTGCCGTTGAGCGTTTCCACGCTGATGGCGGTCGCTGCCACGGTTTTGTCTTCCACAAAGCGCGCTTTGATCGAGGTGGTGATGGCCACGTCGTCCACATAGGCGCCAGCGGTCTGCTGTTCGCGCACGACGGCACAGCCCACCGACAGCAGGGAGGCGCCCGTCAGGGCTGCGAGGGCGAGGGCTCGAAAGTGTTTCATGTTGTGTTCTCGGGTTGGTTCGGTGCGTGGAGACATACCGGCGGACTGACCGCACCACGCCAGGCTGCCGCTGCATAGCTTGACATCATCGCCCATTTTTGTGACCGGGGCGTGCACGGCCGTGTGGCCCCACACTGTGTTCTCGGTCCCGTGGTCCCGTGGTCCCGTAATTGGCGTCTCGCCCGCCCACACCGCCACTGTCACCGGTGCTTGCTTGTCTGTCGCCGTCACCACCGTATCCCCGCGCGGCTGGCGGGGCCGATGGCAGCGCCCAGCCAAGTCGTGGCCGAGACCCTGCGCCATGGGCGCGTCAGCACCAACACCGCACCCGCCACAGCGGACCAGCCCAGCAGTTGAAACGGCCGCTGTCGGGCGCAATGCGCCAGCAATGGCGTGGCTGCCTCGACCACAGCGCTTGCCGGGTGGCGCCGCCACCAGCGTTGTGCGGTCCAACTCAGCAGTGGCCAGGCGATGGCTGACACGCCCTTCGGCGCGGTGTGGCGGGGCTGGTGGCCTGGCTGGTGGCGGGTGTGGGTGGCTTCGCGACCGGTTGAGTGGCTGCTTTTGTTGTTCGTACCGTTACCCGTGTCGGTGGCCGCGGGGCTGGGCCCAGCCAATGCCGCAGACAAGGCGAGTCGGCTTTTCTGCAGCCGCTCCAGTGCGGACCCACCGCCTCGGTGTTCAGTCGGGCGCATGGGTCACCAAGGGCTCTGTCGTGGGCGCGGTGCTGGGGGCGTTGGCCTGGGGCTGTGGCTGGGTCGGGGCCATTCGCGGGGGGAACGGGTCCTGTGAAGGCCGTGGCGAGGGTGGGTGTGGTGGCAGGAAGGCTTGCCGGTCGGCCTGCCATTGCTGCCGAAGGGTGTCAAAGCCCGTGGTCGCCGGCATCCGCCGGGCCCAGGTCCAGGCAGCCAGCGCCAGCGCTGCGGCTGTGAGTGGCACAGCCACCCAGGCCAGCCAGACCCAGGGGTGCGAGGACTGCGCCGCTGCCAGCATGACCGCGGTGCCAGCCAAGGCCACCGCCACCGCCGCCATCAGCACAGCGAACGTCCAGGCAGCGGCCAGCCGAATCCAGGCGTGGGCCGCTGCATGGGCTTCTTCGCTGGCCAGTTCCGCGTAAGCTGCCAGATGGTCGACCACCAGTTCGGGCCGGTTCAGCAGCAACGACAACCAGGGCGACAGCATGGCCGTGCGGGTGCGGCGTTCAGCGACGGCGGGTGAGCGCGATCAGCAGCGCCGTGACAGCGGCACCGGTGGCCGCTGCCAGGAGCACCGACTTCACCGGTTGCTCGGCCACGTAGCGCGCGGTCGCGTCGGCGCCACGAGCGAGCGACTTTTGCGCTTGCTTTCGGGATTCGGTCACCGAGTCCAGTCCATGTCGCAGTGTGTGCTGGACATGTTCGACCAGGTGTTCCAGCGCGGGCTTGAGGCTGCTTTGCAGCTCTCTCACATGGGTGTTGGCATGGTCCAGCGTGTTGTGGACCGGGGCGCGGGTGGCCGCCAGCGCCGGTTCGGCCGCCGACGGGGCGTCGCTGGTGAGGTGGTGCGTGTTGCTGGTGGGGTTGGACGTCATGCGGGGCTCCTGGTGGTGAGGTGGCGGTGGCAGATGCGAAGGTGGGTCAAGGGGCGAAAGGCGCAGCGAGTGGGAGTGCCTGCTGGCCGCTTTGGTGGTGTAGCGTTTTGCGATTTCACCGCTTGGGTGTCAGCGTAAGGGCGTCGGCGCGGGGCGGGCGTGGGCACCGGCCGGGGCACGGCGTCGGCGCCGGTGCGGTGGGTGTGTAGGACAGCGCCCCTTGTCGCGCGCGGGGCGTGGCCGAACCGGGGTGGGTCATCAATAATGGGTTGGACCTGTTGCATGCGACGGGTCGCCGATCCCACAGCCTCAGAGAGGACCTCCAATGATCCGAGTCGGCATCGTGGACGACCACGCCATCGTGCGGTCGGGCCTGCGCCACTTCTTGGCCGAGCAAGTGGACCTGCGGGTGGTCGGTGAAGCCGCCAGCGGCAGCGAGGCGATCGACCTGGTGCGTCTCACCGACATGGATGTGCTGCTGATGGACCTGTCCATGCCGGGACAGAGCGGCATCGACGTGTTGGCTTTGCTGCGTGCCAAAGCCCCGGATTTGGCGATCTTGATTTTGAGCGGTTACCCCGAGGCGCATTACGCCGTGAGCCTGATCCGGCAGGGCGCGAGCGGCTACCTGAACAAGGAGTGCGACCCGATGGAAATCGTCCGTGCGGTCCGCACGGTGGCCCTGGGGCGGCGCCACCTCACACCCGCCGTGGCCGAGCTGTTGGCCCAGCAACTGCACCGCAAAGACGACGCCGCGCCACCCCATGAGCAGCTGTCTGAGCGCGAGTTCCAAGTGTTTTTGAAGCTGGCCAAAGGTGCGACCGCCGGGGACATCGCCAAGACGCTGTGCCTGAGCGTGAAAACCGTGAGCACCTACCGCACCCGGGTGATGGAAAAGATGAACCTCGCCTCCAACAGCGACTTGACCTACTACGCGTTGAAGCGCCGGTTGATCGACTGACGCCCTGTAGGGCGGAGCCGAGCCGCCCAAGCCCCGCCCATCCCAAGACCCGCCCATGGGTGTCTCGCTGGCCGGTGTGGCCGCCGCCGGGACCTGACCGGCCTGCGCTCAGGGTGCTTTCAACGTGTCTTTGAGCGCGGCGCAGTAGTCCAGCAGCGCGTCGATCTCGGTCGATTTGTCGAACACCGCGTCGGCGCCGAGGCTCAGGCAGCGCTGGCGGATGTCGGCTGTCGCGTAGTTGCTCAGCACCACCAGCTTGCGCGACTTTGGGCGTTCGCGGCAACCACCGACCACACCCAAGCCGCTGCCTTGTTTGAGAAAAATGTCCACGATGGCGAGGTCCCATTCGGCATCGCCCATCAGCCATGCCGTGGCCTCGCGTTCGGTGTCGGCTTGGCCCACTGCCCGCACACCCGCCAGTTCCACCAGCGTCGCGATGAGGTTCTCCCGGATCGTCGGGCTGTCCTCCACCAAGTACGTTTTGAGCGCGACGCAGGCCATGGTGGTTGGGGTCAATGGGGTCCGTGGGTGAGGCGCTGGAGGGGTCGGTGGGGTGCAGAGGGCGCGAGCCGCCGCGGCCGTGTCGGTGCTGGCCCGGGCACTGGACGCCACGTGAGCGAATGGTGGCACCCGCGGCCCAGGCCGTCTGTAGGACACCGGCCACACCCGCCCACCGTGTCGTTGAGTCTCCGGGTCGATGGGTCGATGGGTTTCGCACCCAGGGCCGATCACGGGGCGACCCGGCATGGGGCACACTCGCAGCATGGCCGCCGCGTGTGGTGGCTGACAGGGGGCGTGATGAACGGTTTGATGCGGTCGTGGGGCACGGCATTCGCAGGCTGGGGCACTGCCCTGCTGGCCTTGGTGGCGCTGTGGGTTGCGGCAACAGGCCTTGGGTGGGCGCAGTCCGCCACGCCCCCGATGGCCACAGAGGCCCCAGCCAGGGTGGTGGCCAGCACTGCCGCGCCATTGCCGGTGGTGTCGGTGCTGGACTTGCAGCGATACAGCGGCGACTGGTACGAGATCGCGCGGTTGCCGAACTGGTTCCAGCGCCAATGTGCAGGGCAAGTGCGGGCGCGGTACGGGATGGCGCCGAGCGGGTTGGTGTCGGTGCTCAACCAGTGCCGCCGGGCCGATGGCTCGCTGATCAGCGCGCAAGGCGAGGCCCGGCGCGTGCCCCGGCCCGGGCAACCCGAGGCGGGCCAGTTGGAGGTCCGCTTCGCGCCCGCGTGGCTCGGTTGGTTGCCCTTGGTGTGGGGCGACTACCACGTCATCGCGCTCGACGACGCATACCGCACTGCGCTGGTGGGTGCGCCCAACCGCGATTACCTGTGGTTGCTGTCGCGTCAACCCACCATGGCAGACGCGGAGGTGGCCGCCTGGTTGGACAAAGCCCGCGCGCTCGGTTTCCCGACCGACCGGGTGGTGCGGACACCGGCCACCCCGGCGGTTGACCCGCCCTGAGGCATGGCCCCGGCCACCAGCCCAACCGGTCCGGCACCGGGCGGCGCCAGTCACTGCGAGGCGCGGTGACGCCAGAGAGACCGCGCTACAGAGACAGCGTTACAGAGACCGCGCTACATGGACCGGGCCACCGCTTTGGCCCCGTCAACGGTTTTGGTCGAATTTTGGGCCAACGGGGTCTTGGGATGTGCTCGACGGGCGTTTTCTATAAAAACTGACCCTGGCCCTCGCCGAAATAGACGCTTTAGCTACTAAATCAATAGCAAATAGAAAGGCTCAAGGCGCGGCCGACGCGCGTAACCGGTTCACGTCCAGCTCGCTCACCGCGGGCGCTTGGTGGCCCCAGGCACTGCGCAGGTGGGTCAGCACCGCCGCCACTTCGCGGTCGGTCAGCGTGAGCAGGTAAGGCGGCATGCCAAACGGCCGCGGGTGGCCTGTGGTGGCCGGGGGGTAGCCGCCGTGCAACACCACCTGCACCAGGTTGGCGACGTTGCCCAGGGTCACCGCCCGGTTGCCTGCGAGTGCCGGGTAGGCATTCGCCACGCCTTGCCCGGCATCGCCGTGGCAGCCGGCGCAATGCCGTTCGTACACCTTTGCCCCCAGGGGTGCCAGCGGCGACGGGGCCACTGCCTTGTCGCTGGCTGGCGCGCTGGCCACCGCACTGGCCGGGGCCCGGCGCGTGGCAGAGGCATCGCCCGGCAACCGCTGGAGGTGTTCAGCGATCGCCGCCAAATCGGCGCCGGTCAGGAATTGGGTGCTGTGCTGCACCACCTCGGCCATGGGCCCGGCCACGCTGGCGCCGGGCGCCACGCCAGTTTGGAGTAACTGCACGATGTGCCCGATCGGCCACGTCGACACGCCCGCTTCGCGCGGGTCGGTCAGCGCGGGTGCGTACCAGTTTTGTACCGGCAAGAGTCCACCGGCCAGGTCGCGGGCACGGTCGATGCCGCCCCATGCGTCTCGTGGGCTGTGGCAGGCGCTGCAGTGGGTGAGGCCCTGGGTCAAGTAGGCGCCACGGTTCCATCCAGTGGTTTCTTGCGCGTTGGGCTCGAAGCGGGCAGGCTGAAAATACAGGGCCCGCCACACCGCCAGCGCCGCCTGGGTGTTGTAGGGAAACCGCAGCGTGTGCGGCCGGTTGGGCTGGGCCACCGGCCGCAGGCTGTGCAAGTAGGCGTGGATCGCGTCGCTGTCTTCGCGGGTGATCAACGTGTAGTTGGTGTACGGAAAAGCCGGGTACAGCAGCCGCCCATCGCGGCTGCGGCCGTGGTGCATGGCCCGCCAAAACTCGGCGCTGGACCAGCGGCCGATGCCGGTCGCAGCGTCGGGCGTGAGGTTGCTGCTGTACACGTTGCCGAACGGTGTTTCCACCGCGCGTCCGCCGGCATAGGCCTCGCCTCCGCGTGCGGTGTGGCAGGCCATGCAATTGCCCGCACGGGCCAGGTAGGCCCCGCGCTCGATCAGGCGGGGGTCGGCGCGGCGGTGCGTTGGGGCGCTGTCGGGCGGGGGCAACGGCGCCTCCCCGCGCAGGTTGAGCCACACCACGACCGCTGCGAGGCCCATGGCCAGGGCGGTCAGCGCGGCCAAGGCACCCAGCCAGCGCTTCACCGTGTCACCCCTGCGGGTTTGGCGAAGGCCGCCAGACCAGGCGCGCTGCCGCAGGCCATGGCGTCCACGCCAGCAGAGGTCGGCGGCGCACTGGCAGGCCGCGTGTTGACTGGCAACGCTTGGGCGGCGAGCCAACTGGACACCGCAGTCACGTCTTCGACCGACAGCCGTGTGGCAATCGTGTGCATGCAGTCGGGGGCGCGGGCTTTGCGCTGGCCCGTGCGCCAGGCGCCGATTTGCGAGTTGATGTAGTCCCGCGGCAGGCCCAGCAGACCAGGCACATCGGGCGCCACCCCGGTCAGGCGGGCGCCGTGGCAGGTCACGCAGGCGGGCAGGCCACGACCGTTGTCCCCCCGCAGGGCCAATTGCTCGCCCCGGCGCAGAACGGCGGGCGCAGCGGTGCTGGGTGGGGGAGGGGGATAGGGCAGGTCGAGCGCAGCAAAGTGCTCGGCGATCTCACGCAGGTAGGGCTCGCTCAGCGGGTCGATCAAGCGGGTCATGGGGCCGTAGTGGCGTTGGCCATCGCGGAAATACAGGAGCTGGTGGTACAGATAGCCAGCGGGTTTGCCCGCGATGCGGGGGTAGTAGCCGTCGCTGGCGGCACGGCCTTGCGGTCCGTGGCAGGCGGTGCAGGCCAGCGTGCGCTGGGCCATGGTGTCCTCGAACGCGGTGGCTGTGGCGGGGCCACCCCAGCCCGTGGCTACCAACACACCCACCCACCCGCACACCCAAGCCAGCACCGGCTTGGTTCGGGCAGGTCGGTTCACGGCGCGGGCTGACGGCTTTGATGTCATCTACCAGAGATTGTTTCAGATCCCCACGGCGGCGTGGCCGGCCACTCGGTGTGCCCAGCGTGCCAAAGGGCCACTTGTTGAACCACCCACTCCGCGTCGTCGTGTGGCAGGTCGTGCCCTGCCCAAGGGTGTTGCCGGTGGCTGGCCTGCCAAGCGCGCGCCACCTGTGCGGTGCACACCGGGTTCACCAAACGGTCGTGTGCCGATGACAGCAGCAGCACCGGGCAGGGCGGGGCGGTGGCCGCCGCCCGGAATCTGGCCGCCGCCCACAACTGGCGCAGCGCGTTGGCCGCCGACACCGGCGCGTGGCGGCGCCGCTCAGACCACCGCGCCACATCGTCTGCCATGCCGTCACGCCGCTCGCAGGTGAGGCGATGGATGCGCGCTTCCACCGCTTCAGGCTGGTGCCACCGGTGGGCGATGGCCAGCAGCTCTGGCCATCGCTGCGGGCGCAGGCGTTGGGTCAGGCGGCTGTGTGGTCGCATGCTGGTGTTGATCAACACCAAGCGGTCCACTTCCTGGGGGTGCTGTTGCGCCCATTGGGTGGCCACCATGCCGCCGAGCGACATGGCCAGCAGACGGTACGGCGGTCTGTGGCCGAGGGCATGCAGCGCTTGCCGAGCGGAGACCACCATGTCGGTCACGCAGGTGGGCGAAGGTAGTCCGTTCAGTTCGCCGTTGCCGGGCAGGTCCAGGCACCCGCCGCGTTCGCCCAGGGCGGCGAACAGCCGATCGGGGAATGGGCCCCAGTGGTGCGTTTCGCGCGTCAGGCCGCGCAGCAACACCCAGGGCTTCATGGCATCGACCGATCGCTCACCAGCGGGCGCCAGTGCTCGGTGGCGTAGGCGTGCAAGCGCTCGCGCCGGTCGGCCTTGGGCAGCCAGCGGTGCGCGCCGAATGCGGCCCGAGTGAGAAAGTCCAGCAGGCTGGTGTGGCGACGCAGCACGCGGCGGGTGCGGTGGGCCTTGACCGGGTTGAAGATGCCGTGGCGCGAAAACAGTTGCCAGGGGTTCTTGCGGATCCACAACCACGAGCCCAGCTCCAGCGTCATGGGCAGAAAGATGTGCCCGTCTGGGGTTTGGTCGTAAGCGTGGTCCCACAGGTCGCCGTGCGACAGGTACTGCCGGCTCTGCGGCTCGAAGCTGTAGCCATGGTGCGGGTGGGACTGCGCCAGCATGGCCTTCAGGGCGTACATCTCTGGCAAGTGCGCCATCAGGCGGCGGGTGCGGGCGTAGGGGAACCAGATGCTGTCGCCAAAGCCGTAGCCCGAGTGGCAGTCCAGGGCCAGGCTGAACGGACGGGGTATCAGCTCTTCGGTCACCACCTGCAGCAACGCGGCGCTTTCGGCCTGCATGGGGGCGCCGGTGGGACCGCAGTACCACGGCAGCCAGGGCCCCAGGCGTTGGCCACCGGCCAGGAAGGGCACCGGCGCGTCGGCCCGCTGGGGCGCGTTGCGCATCAAATCCACCCCCTGGCCATTGGCCCGGGTGCCTGCCCACATGCCCACTGGGTTGACGATGGGCATGAAGACCAAACGCACCGACCGCAGCTGCTGGTGCAGCGACTCGTCCCACGCCAGACGCCCCAGCAGAGCACGCAGGTGGTGCAGCACCACTTGGCTGCCGATGCGCTCTAGGCCATGGATGCCGCCGAAAAAACCGATCGCCGGGGCCAGGGGGTCGCAGCTGCCCATGTGCGCAGCGATGACCGGAAAGCGCTGGCCCCGGTGCACGGGCTCGCACACCACGCGGGCGGTCAAGTGCGCGTGTCCCGAATCCAGCAGCCGGTGTAGCTCGTCCAGCTCCGGCAGTCTCGCAAGGGGCAGGGCGCTCACGGTGTGGGGCTCTCCCGGTTGGCGGTTTGGTGCAGGGTCAGTGGTCCCAGCGGGTAAGCCACGCAGGGCAAAACCCAGCCGTCTGCCTTTTCTTCGGCGCTGAGTCCGGGCCATGCGATCCGGTAGGCCACAGGGCCACCGGTGACGCGGGCCATGCAGGCGCGGCAGGTGCCGTTACGGCAGGCGCTGGGCAGCGTCCAACCGGCCCGCTCGGCCGACTGCAGCAGCGTCTGGTCAGCGTCGGCGGTGGCCTGCCAGCCAGCGGGAGAAAGGCACAGGAGATAACCCATCATTTGCAGCGACAATTCGGCCCCACTCGATGAATCCTCCGGAGCGCTTGTTTCAACATGTCCAGTATGCCCGTCTGTGATGTCCGCGTCGCCACCCTGAGCGACGCGCCCACCCTCGCCAGCGTCCACGCTGCCGCCGCCCGCGCGGCCTACGAAGGCCGGGTGCCCGAGGCGTCCTTGGCCGCACTGGCCAGCCCCGATCGGGTGGCCCACTGGCGAGATGCGGTGACCTATGGCGAACCGCAGGTGCAGGTGGCCACGGTGTCGGGTCAGGTCGTGGGCTTTGTGGGATTTGACCGCTCGCGCGACAAAGGCACCAAGCCCACCGTGGGGGAGATCTGGGCCATCTACGTGCTACCCAGCCACTGGGACCAAGGCGTGGGCGTGGCCCTGTGGGACGCCGCGCGCGACGGCCTGATAGAAGAAGGCTGCACCCAGGTCACCAGCTGGCTGCCGCTGGCCAGCGAGCGCGCGCTGCGTTTCATGGAGCTGGCGGGCTTTCGCCGCGACATGGCCAGCGCCCGCACCGTGGCGGTGCCTGGCGGGCGCATCGACCAAATCCGCTTGAAGCGCGCGCTCGACTGAGCGGGCGGCACGGCCAGCGCCCCTGAGGGCGGCGGCCAGGCCGTGGTTGGCCTGGGACGTGTGGGGTGTTGGCCGTCTGGCCACAGGGGGCTAAAAAGCCGGATTTTCCGTGACCATATCGCGGCATGGTGGCTTTCTAGCGGGCCTAAAGTCCCTGCACCGGTTAAAGAACGGGCGTCGCGTGCCGATGGCCCCGCCCCTCCGGTGCCGACGCCATGACTCCCCACCCGCCCCCACACCTGTCGACCCAGTCCGACGCCCCAACGACCAATGTCGCCGGGTCTGACCCCGAACGAAGCGCCCTGGCCGTGACTTGGGCCAGCGCCCGGGCGCTGTTCTTCCGTGAGGTGCTGACCCGCGTGACGGGCAGCCGCGGTGCCTGGGTGTGGCTGCTGCTGGAGCCGATGGCGCACGTCGCCTTTTTGATGACGGTGTTCGGTTTCGTGTTTCACCGCACCATCGCCGGGATCGATGGCGCGTTGTTCGTGATGACGGGGCTGCTCGGCTTCTTCCTCTTCCGGAACACCGCCACCCGCGCCATGGGGGCGATTTCAGCCAACCAGGCCCTGTTCACCTACCGCCAGATCCGCCCGATCGACACCGTGCTAGTGCGGTCGGCGGTGGAGCTCATTGTCTCGCTCACGTGCGCCATGGTGCTGGTGCTTGGCGCTCTGCTGTTGGGCTATGAGGCGTTGCCGTCCGACGCGCTCTACGCGGGCTCGGCGTGGGCGGGTCTGTGGTTGCTGGGCTTGGGCCTGGGGCTGGTCTTGTCTGCGCTGGAGGCTTTGGTGCCTGAAGTGGGCAAGTTGGTCGCCCTGATGATGACACCGCTGTACTTTGCGTCTGGCGTGATGCTGCCCGCCAACGCCATTCCTCAGCCTTGGCGCGACGTGTTCCTGGCCAACCCGGTGATGCAGGGGCTGGAGTGTTTGCGTGCCGGCTGGTTCGCGGGTTACCACGAGGCCAGCGCCGCCGCCTTGAGCGACGTGTTCACCTGCGGTCTGCTGGCGCTGGCGCTCGGGCTGGCCTTGCACCTGCGGTTCGCCGACCGGCTGGGACAAGCATGATCCGCGTCGACCATCTCGCCAAGCGGTACCGCACTTCTCGCGGGCTGGACCACTGGGTGCTGCGCGACGCTTGTTTGACCATCCCGACCCACGCCCACGTGGGCCTGATCGGCCGCAATGGCGCGGGAAAGTCCACCTTGCTGCGGATGATTGGCGGTTTGGAAGCCCCAACCCGTGGCTACGTGGAGCGCGGCTGCCGCGTGTCCTGGCCTTTGGGCTTTGGCGGTGGCCTGCAAGGCTCGCTCAGTGGCCGCCAGAACGCCAAGTTTGTGTGCCGTTTGCACGGCCGTGCGCCTGCGTTGGCGGACCAGTTGGCCTTTGTGCAGGACTTTGCCGACATCGGCCACGCCTTCGACGAACCGGTGAAAACCTACTCCACCGGCATGCGCGCCCGGCTGACCTTCGCGCTGTCGATGGCCTTCGACTTTGACGTTTACCTTTCGGACGAGATCACCTCGGTGGGCGACGCCGCTTTTGTCAAGAAAGCCTCAGACGCCTTCCGCCGTCTGACCCAGCGCGCGGGCTTGATCATGGTGTCCCACGCCGAGGCGACGCTGCGCGAGTTCTGCACCAGCGCCATCTGGTTGCACCAGGGCCAGGCCCACTGGTTCGACGACATCGACGACGCGCTGCGCGCGCACAGGGAGCACCCGCAGTGACCCGCTGGAAGCCAATTCAGGCGTGGGTTCTGACCCACCGCTTTTGGAGCGCGCTGATCGCCGCCTGCCTGCTGGTCACCGTGTACTGGACCTTGATCGCGTCCGACCGCTATGTGTCAGAGGCGCATGTGGTGCTGCAACGCACCGATGGTTCCCCCGGGCAGGCCGCAGACCTCGGCGCACTGCTGTCGGGCGGAGGCAACCGTGCGGACCAAATGCTGTTGCGAGACCACCTGCTGTCCACCGACATGCTGCGCAAGCTCGATGCACAGCTTGGCTTACGTTCCCACTTCAGCGACGCACGGCATGACCTGTTGTCGCGTCTGTGGTGGTCTGACGCACCAGACGAGTTGTTCCAGCGCTACTTCGCCTCGCGGGTGAGCGTGGAGTTCGATGACTATGGCGGTCTGCTGGTCGTGCGCAGCCAGGCCTTCGATGCGGCAACCGCCCACGCCATCACCCGTGCGCTGGTGCAAGAGGGTGAGGCGCACATGAACGGCCTGGCCCGCAAGCTGGCCCAGGACCAGGTGCGTTTTCTGGAGGAACAGGTGGCGGCGCTCGGCAAGCGGGCCATCGACGCGCGGCAAGACGTGTTGCAGTATCAAAACAGCAAGGGCCTGCTGTCGCCAGAAAGCACCGCCGAGAACCTCTCGGGTGTGGTCAACCGATTGCAAACCCAGTTGTCTGAACTGCAGGCCCGCCGTTCGGCGGTGGCCGGTTACCTGACGTCGGGCGCGCCCGGCATGGTGGAGCTGGACCTGCAAATCGGCGCGGTGGAACGTCAGATGCGGCGCGAGCGGGAACGCCTCACATCGTCGAGCGGGCAAACGCTGAACCGCACCGTGGAAGAGTACCAGCGGCTCAAGATGGCGGCGGAGTTCAGCCAGAACGTGTACAGCCACGCGCTGGCCTCCCTGGAGCGGGGGCGCATCGAGGCGGCGCGCACCTTGCGCCAGGTGCTGGTGCTGCAGTCCGCCTCGGTGCCACAGCACCCTCTGGAGCCGCGTCGCCTTCACCACACGGTGGTCAGTGTGCTGGCCTTGCTGCTGGCGGCCGCGCTGTATCGGCTGATGCTGGCCATCATCAAAGACCACAAGGACTGATGCAATGAACGACCCGAGGCGTGGTGCCGGTTTGGCCCACATCCTGACAGGTTTGTTGGCCATGGGGGTGCTGATCGCCAGCGCGTCGGCGGCTGAACTCACCATGAGCCGCTCGCTGCTTTCACCGCCGGTGACCGCCAGCGGCGGCAACGCGCCCCACAAGCTCGCCGAGGCCGATGTCCCCGCGCTCAATGGTCCTGCCCGCGACGACTCCCTTTCGGTGCCGCAAAAGGCGGACCGCCAGGCCAACCTCAGCAGCGATGTGTTTGGCGCCCACTTGTTCACCGGCGCGTTTGCGCGTGCCAGCACCGCCACCTTCAACCCCGACTATGTGGTGTCGGTCGGTGACCGCATCCAGGTGCGGTTGTGGGGTGGCTACACCTTCGATGGCGCCTTGGTGGTCGACTCGCAAGGCAATATTTTTCTGCCGTTTTCCGGCCCGATCCGGGTGCTGGGGGTGCGCAACAACGACCTGCAAAACGTGGTGGATGCCGCGGTGCGCAAGGTGTTCCGGGCCAACGTGTCGAGCTACGCCAGCCTGAGCGCTGCGCAGCCGGTGCGCATCTACGTGGGTGGTGCGGTCAAGCGGCCCGGCATGTACCACGGCACCTCCTTCGATAGCCTGCTCAATTACCTCGACCAAGCCGGGGGCATTGACCCCGAGCGCGGCTCGTTCTTGCAGGTGGAGGTCAAGCGCGACACCACCGTGCGCGCCACCGTGAACCTGTACGAGTTCTTGTTGAATGGGCGCATCCCGCAAGTGCAACTGAGCGATGGCGATGTGATCTTCATTCAGCCCCGGCAGAAGACCATCAAGGTGCTGGGCCTGGTGGAAAACGCCAAGCGCTTCGAGTTCGCGTCGGCACGCCTGGGCTTGACCGACGCGCTGCAAATGGCCAAGGCCATGCCGCAGGCGACCCATGTGCGGGTGGTCCGCAACACGGGCACGGTGCGCAACGTGGACTACATCGCCTTGCCGCAGGCCAGTGGCATCACCTTGGACAACGGCGACGAGGTCGAACTGGTCGCCGACAAGAAGCCCGGCACCATCACTGTCCGCGTCGAAGGCGAGCACCAAAGCGCCCAGGAACATGTGCTGCCCTACGGCGCGCGCTTTGGCGAATTGATGCGCAGCATCCAACTCACGGACCGGTCCGAAGGCGAGAGCGTGCAGCTCTTTCGGCGCAGCGTGTCCGAGCGCCAGAAGACCATGCTGAACACCTCGTTGCGCAGCCTGGAGTCCAGCGTCTTGACCGCCCGCAGCGGTACCAATGAGGAAGCCCGCCTGCGCAAAGACGAAGCCGACCTCGTGCTGCAGTGGGTGGAGCGCGCCCGCAGGGTGGAGCCGACGGGCCAGGTGGTGATTGCCCAAGCCGAGGGACGCGACCAGTTGCTGCTGGAAAACGGTGACGTGGTGCGCATCCCCACACGCGATGGGCTGGTGTTGGTGGGCGGCGAGGTGTTGTTCCCTTCCTCGGTGGCCCACGACGCCCGCCTGACTGTGGGCGACTACCTGGAACGCGCTGGGGGCTACACCCAGAACGCCGACAGCTCCCGCTTGGTGCTTGCCCGCCGGGATGGCAGCTTCACCGAGGTCAAGGAATCCGCCACGGTGCGCAGCGGCGAAGAAATCTTGGTCCTTCCCAAGCTGGACGTGAAGTCACGCCAGATCTGGAAGGAGCTGTTACAGGTGGTCTACCAAGTGGTGTTCAGCGCCAAGGTGGCCTTTGGTTTGTGAAACGGGAGTGTGTCGCGATGAAAAAAATCCTTTACTACGTGGAAGCCTGGACCGAACTGTCGCCCGACTTCCGTTTCGGCGCGTTCCAAGACGCGGTCTACCAGCTCCAGCTGCTCAAGAAACATGCGCCTGAGTTGGACTGCCGCTTGCTCATCGGTGACGGGGTGCGCGAAGCCATCCTGAAAGCCAACTTCACCGAGCACGCTGGACTGCCCACTGCCGTGTTGCACACCAGCGACCTGCGTCGGGTGTTCCGCGACCACCAGGCTTCCGCCCATGCCTTCATGACGCGCCAAATCACCCATGACGAGCTCGACGCGCTGGCCACCCTGAGCCGCCAGGCGCTGGGCGATTTCGAGCCCGATGTGATCCTGATGCACGAAACCCATGCGCCGTTCCTGACCCGCGCATACCCCCAGGCCTTGTTGTTGCACAGCATGTACGGCATGACCTACCGGATGCCTTACCCACAACTCACCCTGTTCGACCCCGTGGGCCTGTACCAGCATTCCTTGCTGGCCCAGCACGCGAACGACATCAGGGCTGCGCCGCTCGCCAAGACCGACCGCGACCTGCTGGGCGAGGTGCGCAACTGGTACGCGGCCCAAATCGTCCCGCACGACCCGGTGTGGCCGCTGATCGAGCCTGACCAGTCCCGGTACGACAAGTTGCTGCTGGTGCCGTTGCAGGTGGACGGTTACTACGCGTTCAACGAATGCAGCCGATACACCAGCCAGGTTGAGTTTCTGGAAGACGTGCTGGAGCGCACCCCGCGCGCCTGGGGCGTGGTGGTCACCGAACACAGCGAGTACCAACCGGCGTTGGACGAACTCACCGTCAACCGCTTGCGCCGCCTCTACCCCAACCTGATTTACTCGCGCGCACTCAACGCCATACCCTACGTGTCGCAGGCGCTGTTGGCCCATGTGGACGCGGTGGTGTCGGTGTCCAGCTCGCTGGCGTTTCAAAGCCTGATCTACGACTGTGCGGTGGTCGCTGCAGGGCACTCCCACATCAACGCAGTCGCCACCTGCGGCCTGGACCAATTGCCCCAGGTGTTTGAGCTGCACCATCGCGGCGCGCGCGACAGCGTGTTGCATTTTCTGTTGACCCGCTACCACCACGCCACGGCCAAACACGTGCACGACGGCGCGGGTCTGTTCACCTTGCTGACGCAGCGCTACCAGGCCTTTCAGGCCGGTGCAACCGGTCTCGACAGCCTGCCGGTGCAAGCGCTGCCGGAGGTGTTCGAGCAAATCAAGGGGTTGTCGCAGTGGCGCGCTTGGTCGCAGAGCCTCAAGGGCCGCAACATCGCGGTGCAGCCCCATCCCGTTTTGTCGCGCATCGTTTTCAACGAGGCGGTGTCATTCGATTTGTTCGACACGCTGGTGGATCGGCCGTTCGTGCAGCCGCACGAGCTGTTCCAGTTCATCGAGCCTTTGGTGCGCGAGCGAACCGGCAACATCTATTTTCCGTTCCATCACTTGCGCAGAGAGGCTGAACGCAAGGCGCGCGAAGCCAATGGCCACCGCATCGAGGTCACGCTGGACGAGATTTATGACCAGTTGGCCATCGCCACCGGTTTCCCCAAGGCCTTGCTGGACGAGATCCAGGCGTTGGAGGTGCAGGCCGAACTGGCCTTGGTCGGTCCGCGCCGTGGCATGGTCCGCACCTGGCGCATGGCCGAGACCTGGGGAAAGTGGCGCAGCGTGCTGACCGACATTTACCTCGAAGAGCACGTCATCCGCACGCTGCTGGCACGGCACGGCCTGGCCGACTTCGACCTGCTGTTTGTGTCGGCCACCGAGCGCATCCGCAAAGAAGACGGTACCGTGTACCCCGATTACCTGGCCAAGGTCCGTCAGCTGGACCCTGGCGTTCGGTCGTACCTGCACATTGGCGACAACCCACGCGCCGACGGGGAGATGGCCCGCAAGTTCGGCATCGAAGCCGTGGTGATTCCCAAAGCGCTGGACCAGCTGCGCCGCACCGAGCTGGGCAAGGTGTTTCAGCAGGCCTTGGCCGCGCCCAGCTTCGACAGCAGCATCCACCTCGGCCTGGTGGCGAACCGCTTCTTTTCCGCACCCACCAGCGCCCATCAGCCCGCCAGCCTGTGCGACGGCAACCTGTTCAATGTGGGCTACAGCGTGCTCGGGCCGTTTGTGTTGGGTTATGTGCAGTGGGTGATCCGGCGCATGCAAGCCCACAAGGTGGACCACGCGTACTTCTTGGCACGCGACGGTTACCTGGTGATGAAGGTCTACGAGGCCATGAAGCGCGTCATGCCCGGCCTGCCGAGCCACTCCTACCTGTACTGCTCGCGCCGTGGCGTCATGGTGCCTGGCATTGGCAGCGAGAAAGACATCTTTGAGATCGCCACGCTGAACTACGGCACCACCACCGTACAGAACTTTCTGCATTCGCGCTACGGTCTGAATGCCCAAGACATGCCGGCCGCGGTGCTCCGCCAACACGGCATCAAGGCCGACGGCAGCACGTTGATTGGCTACCCCCGCGATCTCGCGCTGACCATCCGTCTGGTGACCGATCTCAAGCCCTTCATTTTGCAGAAAGCCGAGGCCGAGCGCGCCACCTACCTGCGTTACTTGCAGCAGGAGGGTGCGTGCGACCCGCAGCGACGCAGCGCGTTTGTGGACATCGGTTACTCCGGGACCATGCAGCGCAAGGTGTCCGAGCTGACCGGGCAGGACTATCACGGCTACTACATGCTCACCCACAACTATGTGCTGCACCATTTCCGCGACCAGGTGTTCGAGGCCTGGCTGGAGGAATACGACAGCCAGCGCGCGGCCTACAAGCACCCGTTCAACCAGTACATCCCGTTGATCGAGAGCCTGCTGAGCTCCACCGAAGGCAGCTTTGTGTGCTTCCACGAGCAGGCGGGGCAGCTGGTGCCCGAGTACCTGTACGCCAGCAACGAGCGCGAGCGGTGCGCCTTTGTTGAAGGGCTGCACGCCGGCGCCATGGCTTTCGTGGACGATTACCTGCGCCTGTTTGGCGATTTCGCCCGGCACTTCGAGTTCTCGCCGCAGGTGGCGTCGTTCCCCATGTTCCAGTTCGGCGACCGGCCGACACCCGCCGATGTGTCGGTGTTTGAGGGGCTGGTGCTGGAAAACATGTTCGCTGGTGCCGAGTTCTCGGTGATTTCCAGCCCGCGCAAACTGCTGGATGCCAAGGGCCGCCTCAGCTCAAGCGCCGTCGAGCGCCTGGTCCATGAATCCAAATGGAAGCAGGGCGCGCAGGTGGCTTACCGCAAGTACCTGGATGTGGCGCCTCAGACCCACCCAAAGGCCCCGCCCGCCGAGGCCGCCGTGGTCGTTCCCCCCCACGCCGCGGCAAGCCAGCGCCTGCCCGCCACCACGGGACTGCAGGCGGGTCGCAAGGAGCGGCTCGCGCGCAAGCTCAAAACCGATCCGCAGCGCTTTTTTGCCGATGCGCGGGTGGCTGCGCTGCGCCCGCTGCGGCACCTGTTTGCCAACCATGCCGTGGGCCGCGTCTCCACCTCGGTGTTGCGAACTTTGCTGTGAACCTGGGTCCGCTCAAGGTGGGCTTGCAGACCGTCAGCAGCCACATCCACTGGGCCTTGAGCGACGACTGGCCCCACGCCCTGGCGCGCGTGCGGTGAGCACTGCGCGGCGTTGTCACCTCCCGTGTGCCCGACGGCCAGGCGGTGTTCGGCGCCAGCACCCGGCCCGCGAACACGCGGGACCTGAAGGGCATGGGCGAACGCAGTGCCCTGCGCTGTTCGCAACACGGCACCACTTGGGGCAGCCAGTTCACCCCAGGGTGGCATCGGCCGCCCGATGGGCATTGGCGAACACCCGGTACCGGCCGCCCACATGGCGGTGCTGAACCAAGACCTGTACCCGTTCTTCGCGTCGGCCGAGCCGGAGCGGGTGCTCAAGCCTGCCAACGGTTTGTTGCGCATGCCGCAGGGGTGGCTGGCGCGCCAGGCGCAGCCACTGAAGGCCGACATTGGGCATGGGGTGGTCGTTCGCGTGGTCGTTGGCGCGGGCGTTGGTGCGCCGTCGCCGGCGAACCGAAATTTGGCGCCATGCGTTTTGGTGGCGGGGTTTCTGCACGTGTGGGGCGCTCGGGCGTGTCGTTCAACCGGCACTTGCGTGGGAGCCAGCCCAACACTTTAGATCTCCTGCGGGCGCATGAGGCGCCGTTTTCTGGCCTTTATTCCGTCGATGCCGCCCCGCCCCCGCCGACAGAATAATGCGCATGAGTCATCCCCCGCCAGGACCCGCCTACGCCACCTGGTCCCCCGGCATCTCCCGATTGGCGGGCCTCTCGCAATTTTTAGGTGCCCCGGTGCGTGCCAGCCGCCGCTGGCGCATGTCCCGCCACACGCCCCACACGTTGTTGGGCTGGGGCCACAAGCCACTCTCGTTGGCGAGCAAAGCGTTCGCCAAAGCCCACGGATGGCCTTTTTTGGCGCTGGAAGATGGCTTTCTCCGGTCGGTCGGCTTTGGTCCGGGCACGCCCAGCTTGTCCTTGGTCTGGGACGACCAAGGCATTTACTACGACGCCCGCACACCGTCGCGGCTGGAAGGGCTGGTGCTGGAACCCCTTGATACTGCGCAGCGGGCCCGCGCGCAGGCGCTGGTGGCCGCGTGGCGGGCGGGCCGGGTGTCCAAGTACAACCACGCCCGCGAGTTCGAGGGCGCGCTGCCGCTGGCCTACGTGCTGGTGGTGGATCAAACCGCAGGCGACCAGTCCATCGCCTGCGGCCTGGCCGACGCGTCCAGCTTCCAGCGCATGCTGGCGGCGGCGCTGCACGATCACCCCGAGTGTGAGGTCATCGTCAAGGTGCACCCTGAGGTGGCCGCAGGCCGCAAGCGCGGCCACTTCGACCTGACCGCTTTGCGCCGCCAACCGCGCGTTCGCGTGCTGGCCGACGACGTCCACCCGGTCCGCCTGGTGCAGCAGGCGCGGGCCGTGTACGTGGTCACCTCGCAGGTGGGTTTTGAGGCCCTGCTGTGGGGTCGGCCGGTCCACACCTTCGGCATGCCGTTCTACGCGGGTTGGGGCCTGACGCACGACGCCCTGACTGCGCCCGTGCGCCGCCAGCCGGTCACTGGGCTGCAGCTGGTGCACGCTTGTCTGGTGGCGTACCCGCGCTACCGCGACCCGGAGTCGGGCGAGTGCTGCGAGGTGGAGGCGGTGCTCGCGCACCTGGCTTTTCAGCGGGCCGAACGCATGCGCCACCCGGCCGAGGTGTACGCCTGCGGTTTCTCACGCTGGAAGCGGCCACTGGTTGCGTCGTTTCTGCAGGGCAGCCGGGTGCACTTTGTCGCCACCACCACGGGCTTGCCGGCAGGCGCGTGCATCGCGGTCTGGGGCCGCAAGGACCCGCCCGGTGAGTTGCCCGATCGGCACCGTTTGCTGCGCCTGGAAGACGGTTTTCTGCGTTCGGTGGGCTTGGGTGCGGACCTCACGCGGCCTTTGTCGTGGGTGGTGGACGACACCGGCATCTACTTCGACCGCACGTGCAGCTCCCGTCTGGAGCACACGCTGCAAGCCAGCCACGTCCCCGGCGCGCTGCTGGCGCGCGCCAGCGGGTTGCGCCACGCCATCGTGGCCCACGGCCTGACCAAGTACAACGTCACTGGCCGCTCCTGGCGGCCCGGTGCGGCGGCCCAGGGCCGCCTGGTGGTGCTGGTGGCCGGGCAGGTGGAGGGCGACGCTTCGGTCCGCTGGGGCGGTGGTGCGGTGACCACCAACCGCGACCTGCTGCTTGCGACCCGCCGCCTGAGGCCCGACGCCCACTTGGTCTACAAGCCGCACCCCGATGTGCTGGCGGGCTTGCGGCCCGACTCTTTGGGTTCGGCCGACGCCGAAGCCCTGTGCGACGAGCTGGTGCGCGATGCCAACCTGCACGCCGTGCTGAATGCGGTGGATGAGGTGCATGTGCTGACCTCGCTCACGGGTTTCGAGGCGTTGCTGCGCGGCAAGCGCGTGGTCTGCCATGGCCAGCCGTTCTACGCAGGCTGGGGGCTGACCGAGGACACACAGCCACACCCGCGCCGCACCCGGCGCTTAAGCCTCGACGAGCTTGTTGCGGGCGCGCTGATGACCTACCCGCGCTACGTGAGCCGCCGCACCGGTGCTTTCACCACCCCTGAATCGGCACTGCAAGAGCTGCTCGACTGGCGCCAGCAACCGGTGGCCCGCTTCCCGCTGGGTCGTTGGCTGCGGCGTGGCTGGGCGCCATGGCGCCAATGGCTCGCCCAGCCGCGGTGGCCGATCGGGCCGTTCGACCACAGCGCCCGCACCGAATGGGGCAGGCCCGTCTCCGCTGCCTCGCCCACGGCCACTCCCATGCCCACCGTCACCGGTGACGGGGCGCACGGCTTCGGCACCCACCCCACATCCGCACCGCCTTTGGCCCACCCATGAACGCTGCCAACCCGTCTCACTTTCTGCCACCCGCTGACGACTTCCGCACCACCACCTGGTTCGGCCATCTGCTGGGCGACGTGGTGGACCCCACACCTGCGCCGGTTCGCCCGGCCCCCCACACCGGTCGTCCGCAGCCGTCGTCGCGGGTGACACCGCCCGCCGTGAACCCACCCCTTGCCGACCCGGCGTTACAGGCCTGGACCCACCGCCAGCGCCGTTTGGCCGAGTACGCGGGCAAGCGGGTGCTGTTGCTGCAGGGACCCATGGGCCCGTTCTTTCAGGGGTTGTCCACCGAGTTGCGCGCGCTGGGGAGCAAGGTGTTCAAAGTCAATTTCAACGGGGGCGATTGGTGGTTTTACCGGCGCGACGCGATCCCGTTCCGCGGCCACCTGGACGAGTGGCCTGCATTTCTTTACGACTTGCTGGTGCGCGAGCGCATCGATGCGGTCATGCTGTTCGGCGACTGCCGACCCATCCACGTGGTGGCCCGCCGCGTCGCCACCCAGCTGCGCCGCGATGTGCGGGTGTTTGAAGAGGGTTACCTGCGCCCGTGCTACATCACCATGGACCGCTTCGGTGTCAACGGGTGGACATCGCTGCCCGACGCCTCTGGCTTCTATGCCGCCCTGCCGCTGGACGAGCAGCATCGGCCGATGGCGCTGGGCCCCACCTTCTGGGCCACGGCCCGGTACGCGGTGCAGTACGCGCTGGCCCATGCGCTGGGGCGGCCTTGGTTCAAAGCCTATCAACACCACCGGTCTCTGGGTGGGACAGAGCTGGCCGCCTGGTTGCGCGGTGGTTGGCGCAAATGGGCTTGCCGCCGCCGCGAAAGTGGCGTGGCAGAGCGCTTGGCAGGCCCGCTGCACAAGCGCTATTTTCTGGTGCCGCTGCAGGTCGCCAGCGACAGCCAGATCCAGTTCCATTCGCCATTCGACAGCGTGGCCCAGTTCATCGACGAAGTGGTGGAGTCGTTCGCGCAGCACGCCGACGCGGCCGACCATTTGGTGGTCAAGCACCACCCGATGGACCGCGGCCACCACGACTACCGCGGCCAGCTGGACACCTTGGCACACCGGTACCAACTGGGCGATCGGCTGATTTACATGCACGACCAGAACCTGCCGAGTTTGCTCAAAGGGGCGGCGGGGGTGGTGGTGATCAACAGCACGGTGGGCATGTCGGCCTTGCATTTCAGTGCGCCGGTCAAGGTCTGCGGCTCGGCGGTGTACAACCTGCGTGGGCTGACTTACCAGGGCGCCCTGGACACCTTCTGGCGCGCGGCACGAGCGCACAAGCCCGACAAACTGCTGCTCAGCAAATTTCGCAGCTATGTGATCGAACACACGCAGTTGGTGGGCAGCTTCTACAAGCCCCTGCCTAAACCCCAGGCCAGCGGCGAGTCGCCGTTGCGTTGAGCCGGGCGGGCGGTGGGGCCGCATGTGAGGATCGGATCGGTGGCCGAGCCGGTCGGAGTCGGTCGGGGCGGACTGGCCCTAGACTTCGGTGCTGACCCCGCGCAGCCCGCGCCGGGGCGCCACCCCTGAGATCGGATGCCCCCATGCCCATTTCCATGTACGCCGCCTCGGTGCCGGTGCTCCAGCAGATGCTGGGCAGCCTGTCCGACCTGTTGACCAAGGCGGAGGCCCACGCCAGCGCACGAAAGATCGAACCGGGGGTGCTGTTGCAGGCCCGGTTGTTCCCCGACATGCTGCCGCTGAGTCGCCAGGTCGAGATCGCGTGCGATTTCGCCAAAGGCATCGCGTCCCGGCTGGCCGGGCAGGAGGTGCCGGTGTTTGAAGGCGGCGACGCCAGCTTCGCCGACTGCCATGCCCGCATCAATAAGGTGCTGGCGCTGTTGGGCAGCGTCACGCCAGAGCAATTCGACGGCAGCGAAACCCGCCCGGTGGTGATCCAGCCAGGCACGCCGCGTGAGCGGGCGTTCACCGGACAGGCCTACCTGCTGTCTTACGGCTTGCCACAGTTTTTCTTCCACGTCACCACGGCTTACGCGATCTTGCGGCACAACGGGCTGGAAGTGGGCAAGAAGGACTACATGGGTCGCTACTGAGCGCAGGCCCATGCTGTTGCTCGCCCCGATGGAGGGGCTGCTTGACCACACGCTGCGCGACGCCCTGACCCGCGTGGGCGGCATCGACCGTTGCGTTTCGGAATTCATCCGCGTCACCGACCAGCTGTTGCCGGACCGGGTGTTCACCCGCCTCGTGCCCGAGCTGTTGTCGGGCGGTCGAACGGCGTCTGGTGTGCCAGTGCGGGCGCAGTTGCTGGGGTCCGATCCCGTGTGTCTGGCCGAGAACGCAGCCCGTTTGGCCGCGCTGGGCCCGGCGGGTATCGATCTGAACTTTGGTTGTCCCGCCAAGCAGGTGAACCGCCACCGTGGCGGGGCGGTGCTGTTGGACGAGCCAGAGCTGCTGGCGGACATCGTGTCTGCGGTGAGGCGCGCGGTGCCGCCAGAGATGCCGGTGTCCGCCAAGATGCGGCTGGGTTTCAACGACACCCACCGCATGCTGGACTGCGCCCGCGCCCTGGCAATTGGCGGTGCCGCTGAACTGGTGGTCCATGCCCGCACCAAGGCGCACGGTTACCGCCCGCCCGCGTACTGGGACTGCATCGCTCGCATCCGCGCAGCGGTGGCGGTTCCCGTGGTCGCGAACGGCGAGATCTGGAACGTGGCCGACGCGCAGCGCTGCCGCGCCGAAAGCGGTTGCCACGACTTGATGCTGGGCCGTGGCATGGTGAGCGACCCTGGGCTGGCCTTGGCGATCCTGGCCGCCGACGCGGGGCGGACGCCCCAGCGTTTGCCTTGGTCCGACTTGCTCGCACTGTTGTCGGGCTTTTGGGCACTGGTGCAGCAGCACGTGGCGCCCAAGCACTCTGCCGGGCGGCTCAAGCAGTGGCTGAACTACCTTCGCCGCGCCCACCCCGACGCGCAGGTGGCGTACGACGCGGTGCGCACGCTGCAGGACCCTGCAGCCGTGGCGGCGTGTCTGTTCGGCGGTGCGCCGGGTACCGCAGGCCCAGCCAAGCCCGCCTGTGTGGCCCCTGTGGCTCCCGCCGTCAGCTGAACAACGACTCGAAACGGCCATCCTCCGGCTCGAAGCGGCGGTGGCGGAACACCAGCCGCGTCGGCCCGGGCCAGGCGCGTTGGGCCACCGGGTGGCGCGGGTCGCCGGGGTAGCAAATGACACGCTGGCCGTCTTGGTCAAAGGGTGCGGGCAGCACGCCCACTGGGGGCTGGTGACGCGCGGTGGCCAGTACGCTGTCCACCTGCGTGTGGGCCGCCAGGTGGGCCAGCGTCATGACCTGCGGCGGCGCCAGTTGCAGCTCGCCGTCCCAGTACCGCGCCAGTGCGGCGCGCGGGCTGAGCCAGACGCTGGCGGTGGTCTCGAAATCGTCGTGCCGTGCGGTCTGGTCGGCAGGCACAGCGGCCACGAAGAAGCGGGTGTCGAACCGCTTGTTCATTTCCAACGAGGGCATGCGTGGTGTGATCCAGCGCGACCAGGGGTGCATGGCCCGGGTGTGCAGGCGAAGGCCGAGCTGCGCCAACGCCGACCCGAAGGCCTCGCCGTCCCGCACCCGCGCGGCGACTTCGGCTGGGTTCACGGGTCCGCCCTGTGCGTTGTGGGCCAGCAGCACGCCGCATTCCTCAAACGCCTCGCGCAGCGCCGCCACATAGAGGCTGGCGGCGGTGGCGGGGGGCAGGTCGGGCTCGTTCAGCGCCTGTTGCAGCGTGGCCAGCGGCTGGTCCAACAGCGCCTGGGTGGCAGCGGTGGCATCAGCCCCGTCCACTTTGCCGCCGGGAAAGACGTAGAGCCCGCCCAGCACGTCCGAGGCGCGGTGCCGTTGCAGCAAAAAGACCTCCAGGTCGGAGGCGGCTTGCCGCATCAAGACCACCGTGGCGGCCATGCGGGGGGCGGTGTCGACGATGTCGGAACTCAGTTGCATGGTGAACCTGAAAAATAGGGTGGGGGCCACGTGTGCCGGGATTTGGTGGCGGTTGAGAGGTCAAAACAGTCGCTGGCCCTTGTTAAATCTGCTTCGGGTGCTCTGTTATCAGTAGCAAGCGATACCTGGGACGCCACGCCAAGCGAGCTTACCCCAGAGCCCTGCCGGGCGCGGTCGCGCGCGCAACCGCGAGTCGTGGTAGCTTCCGCCCCACCCTTGATGACCTTGCCGTGACCCGTAAGACCCCCTCACCCCTGCACGCACGCCTGCAGTCGCTCCCGCCCGAACGGCTGCGGGGCATGCGCCGTGGCCTGGAAAAAGAGAGCCTGCGTGCCCAGCCAAGCGGGGCTTTGGCGCTCACGCCGCACCCGGCAGCCTTGGGCTCTGCACTCACTCACCCGCACATCACCACCGATTTCAGCGAGTCCCAGGTCGAACTGGTCACCGGGGTGCACACCAGTGTGGAGGCCTGCCTGGCCGAGTTGACCGAGGTCCACCAGGCCACTTGCCTGGCTTTGGCCGAGGCCGGTGACGAGATGCTGTGGGTGTCCAGCATGCCGTGTGGCTTGCCCACCGACGAAACCATCCCGATTGGCCGCTATGGGTCGTCCAATGTGGGGCGCGCCAAAAGCGTCTACCGCATGGGGCTAGGTCACCGCTATGGGCGGCGAATGCAGACCATCTCGGGCATCCACTACAACTGGTCGATGCCAGGCGTGGACAGCGAGGCGTATTTCGGCCTGATCCGCAACTTCCGGCGGCACGCGTTTTTGCTGCTCTACCTGTTGGGCGCGTCGCCTGCGGTGTGCACCAGTTTCGTGGCCGGTCGCCCGCATGGGCTGCAGCCGCTGGGCGAGCGCACCATGCACATGCCTTACGGCACCTCGCTGCGAATGGGACGGCTGGGCTATCAGAGCGATGCCCAGGCCTCGCTGGCGGTGAGCTACAACAGCCTGGACGGTTACGCCGCCTCACTGCACGACGCGCTCACCCGGCCTTACCCCCCCTACCAGGCGATTGGCGTGCGCAACCCAGGGGGCGACTACAACCAGCTCGCCACCACGTTGTTGCAAATCGAGAACGAGTTCTACGGCACCATCCGGCCCAAGCGGGTGATCTTCCCCGGCGAGCGGCCGCTGCACGCGCTGCGCGAGCGTGGGGTGGAGTACGTGGAGGTGCGCTTGCTCGACCTCGACCCCTTTGTGCCCATCGGCATCACCGCGCCCACGCTGCGGCTGCTGGACGTGTTTTTGCTGCACTGCCTGCTGAGCGACAGCCCGCCCGATTCCCCGCAAGAAATCGAGGAGTTGGCCCACAACCAGCACCGCACCGCCGAGCGCGGGCGCGAGCCCGGTCTTTGTCTTTTGCGTCGTGGCCAAGAGGTACGGCTGACCGAGTGGGGGGCCGAGCTGCTGGACGGGTTGGCCCAGGTGGCGCGAGCGGTGGATGTGGCCCACGGGGAAGGGGCTGGCGCAGCCGGGTCGCACGCCGAAGCCGTGGCCGCGGCCCAGGTGGCGCTGCACGAACCCGCCCGGGTGCCATCGGCCCGGGTGTTGGCCCAATTGCCAGCCCATGGCGACTCGTTCATCCAGTTCGCGCTGGCGCGCTCGGAAGCCACCCGCGCCGACATCGCGGCGCTGCCGTTCAGCGCGGGGCAGCGGGCGCGCTACGCCGCTCTGGCCGAGCGCTCGCGGGTTGACCAGCAAGCCATCGAGGCGGCCGACACCATGCCGTTCGAGATTTACCGCGAGCTCTACACCTCGCCGCACCGTTTGGGTGTGTCGGCCAAAAAACGTCAAAACCTTTGAATCCGCCCCGGTGGTGCGGGCTGACTGGTCAAAACAGCTGTTAGCCCTTGCTGGAATTGGCGTAAGTGCTATGAAATCAGGAGTTCGGCCTCGTCGCGCCAATAGGCCACTGCGCTGAACCAGCCCTCCCACACGCAACCATTGCAACCGCGCCCGCAGCAGGTTGTGGGGGCCGGTGGCGGCGGCCGCAAGGCAACGCCCGCTTCTTCGGCCCGCCTCTGGTAGTGCGCGAACACCGCCTGGGCACTGCCCAGGTCGGTCAAGGCGTGGAGCGGCTCCGCCGCTGCGCTCACACCTCGCCGCCGAACTGTTTGATCAGGTTGGCGATGTATTTCTCCACCAGCTTTTCGAATTCGGCCTTGGCGATGGGGCCAACCACCATCTTCATCAGTGCAGGCAAGGGCACCGTCATTTCGCCGCTGATTTTGAGTTCCAGCTGGGTGGATTTTTTGTTGTCGGTGATCTTCCAGTGCCCGCTGACCTGGGCGTTGCCAATGCCCTTCACGGGCATCCACTGGACCAGGCCTTTGGCCTTGTCGGTGACGTACTTGCTGGCGTACACCGTCTGCAGACCGACTTGGGCATTGCCCACTTTTTCCATCTCCCACTGGTACACGCCGTCTCCCAGGTCGCTGAGTTGTTTGACCTTGGGGAAAAACCCAGCGGAGGTCGGCACGTCGGACAGCACCGCGAACACATCGGCCGCCTTGGCTTTCACGCTGAATTCATAACCCATGTCCACGTCGACGGTGATCGCCATGTTGTCTCCTGTTGTGTTGTCGAAGTTGCGATTTCATTGTGCCACTGGCCAGCAAAGGCTGGCCAGTGGCGTGCCCGCCGTGGCGGGTGTGAGATTCTGCGGTGGCTGGGCCAGGCGCTTCGGCGCGGTCGGCTTCAGGCCGTCGAGATCAGGCGGCTTGGCGTGCGCGGGCTTTGCGCACCGCCGACACGCGGCGTTTGGCGGGGCGGTCGTCGATTTTTCCCAGCAACTCGCCGGACTTGACCTCGATGCGACTGGCCAGCTTGCTCACGGCTTCGGCCGCGGGCAGGGCGGTTTGGGCGATGCGGCTCAATGCCGTCACCCCGGTCTGGGCTTCAAAGCGGCTGGCATTGGCCGCCACCTGCTTCACACCCTGGCCTGCCAGCTCGACCACTTTGTTCACAACGGCTTCTGCGCCATTGCTGGTGACAAGGATGCCTTTTTGGTAGTAGCTGGCCACGAAGTCGTGCGCGGCCTTGGCGTTTTTGCGCACTTCGGTCGCGAGTTGGCTGCTCGACTCGGCGAACGCGCGGTCCCAGCGCTCGTCCACCAAACGCGCCACGCGCTCACCGCCAGCGCGGTAGGCCTTGATCACATGGGTGGCGGTGTTGCCATAGGCGGTGATGACGTCGTGGGTGACGGCAGACAGGGAGGGGGTGCTCATGAGAAGGTCCTTCATCGGTGGATTGGATAAAACCGATTCTCGGTAGTAACCCTAGTGTCCACGCCCTAAACCGAACGCTTTCCCTAGAGGCGGCAGCCTAGCGGAGCGGGCGAGTTCTGGGCGCACAGCGTGGCCGCACCCTGCGGCATTCACTTCAACTTGGCGGCCTTGCCTCGCGGAATGACCGCCGTCGTGGGCGGCATCGGGCGGTCGGACACGCCGCCGGTTTTCGGCACGCTGGTGTCCTTTTTCGGCTTTTTTTCCATCTTGTTGCTGCGCTGCTCGCCTTTGGCCATGGTGGGCTCCTTGTGGTGTGGGTGGGGTGAGGCCGGGCCATGGGGCTTGGGGCTAGCCTTGATGGTAGCCGCTGGCGGAGGCACAGGCCCAAGAACCAGCGCCGCGACGCCCCAACGGGTGTGCATGGATCGGGCTCTGAACCTGCGCCCCTTGCAGCGACGGCGCGACCGGTGTCCCCGCGCCGCGGGTGGGTGGTCGCGGCGCTGTAGGTTGGCCGATTGTGTGTCGATCACTCGAAGGGGAACACCGTGTCGCTTGCGCCAGAGCGGCAGTCGTCGGGCAGTGGCGTCCAGCCTTGTCGCACAACGATGTGGGTGCGGTTGTGGCACAGCTCGACGCGCTGCGTGCCGGGCAGGTTGGCCCGCACAAAGGACTCGATCGCCCGCGGGGTGCTCACCCGATACCGCCAGGCGGACAAGTCGTGCGCGGGATGGTCGTCGCGGTTCAGCAGGGGCACCAGTGCACTGACCCACATGGTCACCGGGTCACCGGCCTCGAACACCGTGGGGGTGTAGCCCGCGTGCAACAGCCAGCGCTGGGCCGTTTCACGCGGGTGGGCATCGGCGGGCGCAGGCTCTGGGTTCCACGCGGTGGCCAACAACTCGGCCACCCATTGGTTGCAGTTTTGGTAGGTGGCGCTGAACGGGTAGGCGTTGGCGCTGTAGCGGCCGCCCAGCAGCCGCAGAGCCAGCGCGTTGTCCAGTGCGGCACGTTCCAGCGGTTCGGCCTGCGCGTCCGGCAAGAACACCAGCGACACAAAGCCCAGGTCGGGCCGACCGCTGCCCAACACAAAGCCCGACATGCCCTGGTCAAACAACCGGGGCTGGTGCTCGTCACAGGCGTAGTACAGCTGGCGAACCGCCCACGGCGCGACGGGGCTGGCGCGGAGCGTCACCCCGGCGTGGGAATAGCGCACTCCGAACCGGTCAAGGTTGGTGCCACTGCGGGCGATCAAGGCCACCCGCTGCCCAGACGCGGTCAAAGTGTCTTTGACCACCGCAGCGAAGCGCAGCAAGCGGTCCTGCTGGGCTGCGGTGGTGACCGGGTCTGGTGTGCAAAACGGCGTGCTGGCCGCGTGGGCGGCGGGTGGCACCAACCAGGCCCACATCACCCCGGCCACGAGCGCCGTGGTGCGCCACCGCGAGGCCACGCAGGCGGTGCGGATCAGAGTCGCACTGGCTGGTTGACCAATTCGCGGTACCAAGGGTCGGTCAGGGCCAAAAAGAAGGCTTGACCCGTTTGCTGGTTCGCGAACGCCACGCCATAGGGCCGGTGGCTCACGCTCACCGTGTGGGCGGGTCCAAGGCCGCTGCGGTCAAACGCCTGTTGCGGTACGGTGACCAGCACTTGGTCGTCGTCGCTGGCGTTGTCAACGGCCTGCAGTGTCAGCGTGACGTGGCCGGGCTGCTCGGCAGCCGCCACCTGCATCAACTGGTAGTCGCCTTCGGCCACCCCGGTGGCGCGCGACGAGCTTTTGCTGGACCCCTTGATCGAGTCAGAAATACTCCCGACCGAGGCGGCGATGCTGTCCACCAGCGATGACGCTGCGGTCGAGCTGGCAAAGGCGGGCAGGGCCACAGCGCTCAGGGCCAAGGTCAGGCAGGCGAGGGTTTTGGGTGTCATGTTGGGTGTCCTTGAAGACCATGTGTGTGGATTTCATGATACCGCCAGGGCGCCGCGCGGCGCGTTCCACTCAGACCCGCCCGTCCCCTGCTTCGCTTGCGCCGTGCCAGAATTACACGGATTCTTCGCCCAAGATCGGGGTCTGCCACCCTTAGCCCACGCGGGCCATTGGACCGCCTTAACCATGAACGCTGAACCACCTGTGAAGCCCGCTGGGTTGCCGCACCTCTGGCCCGTGGCGGTGATGGGCGCTGGGGCCGTGGGCTGTTTTTTCGGCGGCATGCTGGCCCGTGCCGGACACGACGTGGTGCTGATCGGTCGGCCCTCTCATGTGCAGGCCATTCAAAGCCACGGGTTGCGCTTACAGACCGCTGCCTTTGACGAACAGGTGCCTGTGCGCGCCAGCACCGACGCCCGCGCAGCGATGGGCGCCCGCTGCGTGCTGTTTTGCGTCAAGGGCACCGACACCGAATCGGCGGGCCGCGAACTGGCCCCCCATTTGGCTGCGGACGCGCTGGTGCTCAGCATGCAGAACGGTGTGGACAACGCCGAGCGCTTGCGGCGCGTGCTGGGCCAGCAGGTTGCCGCTGCGGTGGTGTACGTGGCCACCGAAATGGCCGGTCCAGGCCATGTGCGCCACCACGGGCGTGGCGAACTGGTGTTGGAGCCCAGCGGGGGCAGCGAAGCGGCGGTGAACGCCTTTCGCGCGGCGGGCGTTCCCGCCGAGGTGTCGCCCAACGTGCGGGGGGCGTTGTGGGCCAAGCTGATTCTGAATTGCGCCTACAACGCGCTCTCGGCCCTGGGGCGCATGCCCTATGGCCCGCTGGTGCTGGCGCCTGGCGTGACCGAAGTCATGCGCGACGTCGTGGCGGAGTGCCGAGCGGTGGCCGCTGCCGACGGCGTGGTGCTGCCCCCTGACGTGGACACCGCCGTGCGCCGCATCGCCGAGACCATGCCGAACCAGTCGTCGTCCACCGCCCAAGACCTGGCGCGTGGCAAGCCGAGCGAGATCGACCAGCTCAATGGCCATGTGGTGCGCCGTGGCGCGGCCCTCGGCGTTCCCACACCAGCGAACCGGGTGCTGCACACATTGGTGAAGCTGGTGGAGTCCCAGCGCGCCAGCGCGGGGTGAGTCGGGTTGGTTGGCGGCGTCAGCGCTTGGGCACGAACCCGATCCGCAGACCTTCGGGCGTGACGGTGAGGGCATCGGGGCGCAAGCCCAAGGTGTCTGGGAGAGCGAGGTCTTGCGGGCTGAGGGTGTGCAGCACCACTTCCATCAGGGCGTCGCGTGCCAGACCCGGCAAAGTGCCCTGCAGCATGTCGGCCATGCCAGGGCCCATGCCGTCGACTTTCAACGCCCGAACGTCGAGCTGATGGGCCCGCACCGTGCGGTCGCTGGGCTCGTAGCGCAAGGCGAACAGCACCTCCAGCGACCCAGGCAGTGGTCGCCGCAGCAGCGGGCCCGTGGCTTCCAGCGCCAGCGTGGCGCCAAGCCGGTTTTGGTCTGGCAGCAGCCGCAGCTGCGCCCGCCGGGCGTCGACAGCCAACAGCCCCGCCACGTCGTACCGCAGTGGCAACCGCTGGCCAACGGCGTGTTGCAGTTCGGCGAGCGGCACGGTGTGGCTCGGCTGGGCATGCGTCCCACCCACCTGCAGCGCCACACACAGCAGCAGCCAGCGCCAACCGGCTGCCCACAGCGCGGGTGTTCGCACGGCCGCCCGGGTTGAAGCTTCTGATTTGTGAGGAGAAAGGGCGCTGGGCTTCATCGGGTGTGCTTCATCTCGGGCTAAGGCCGCTCAGGAACGGACAGGCTCGGTTGGTTGGTCGGCTGTGCCCGCAGTCGCAGGCTGGCTGGCCAGTGTATTTCGGCCGCAGGGCGGTCCGGCCCGGTCGCGATGGGGCGCGGGTTAGCATCCACCGCATGACCCATCACGTCCACTGGCCTGTCTGACATGGCGATTCAATGGTTTCCCGGCCACATGCACCTCACCCGCAAAGCCATTGGCGAGCGGGTGAAAGAGATCGATGTGGTGATGGAGGTGTTGGATGCCCGCCTGCCCGGCTCCAGCGCCAACCCGTTGCTGAGCGAACTCACCGGTCACAAGCCCACCCTCAAACTGCTCAACAAACAAGACGTGGCCGATCCCGCGCGCACCGAAGAGTGGCTTGTGCATTACAACGCCCAGGCCGACACCCGGGCACTGGCCCTGCAAGCCACCGACGGCGCCGGGGTTCAAAAGCTGGCAGCGATGTGCCAGGCCCTGGCCCCCCATCGTGGGGGCATGGCCAAGCCCATGCGGGTGCTGATTTGTGGCGTGCCCAACGTCGGCAAGTCCACCCTGATCAACGCGTTGAGCCACAAGCGCCAGGCCAAGACCGGCGACGAGGCGGGCATCACCAAACTGGAGCAACGCATCACCCTCGCCGATGACTTTTACCTTTGGGACACGCCGGGCCTGCTGTGGCCGCGCATCGTGGTGGCCCAAAGCGGCTTTCATCTGGCGGCCAGCGGTGCGGTGGGTCGCAACGCCTACGACGAGGAAGAGGTGGCGCTGGAACTGCTGGCGCGCCTGCGCCTTCACTACCCGGGCGCGCTGGAGGCCCGTTTCCGGCTTGCTGACGTCGCCAACATGGCGGACGACGTGTTGCTGGAAGCAGTGGGGCGCCAGCGCGGCGCGCTGCTCGGCAAAGGACGCATCAACCTTCAAAAGGCGGCCGAGATCGTGATCATGGAGTTCCGTTCCGCCGCGCTGGGCCGTGTCACTTTGGAAACCCCGCAGGAGTACCGGCAATGGCTGGCGGATGGGCAACGGCTGGACGCCGAGCGGCAGGCCAAAAAAGCTGCTCGGGGCCGCAAAGGGCAGGCCGGCGCGAACGGGGTGCCCAGTTTCAGCGAAGGCAAAATACGGCCATGACCGAATCCACAGCTTCCCAACCCGCCCCGTCCCCCGCCGACCGACCGGCTTTGCCAGACCGCCTCTCGGTGGACCCGCGCAGCAAGTTCCATCTGCCCGCGGTGTTTGAACACGCGATCGGGATCCGCTTCAACGACAAAGAGCGCTTTGATGTGGAGGAATACTGCGTCAGCGAAGGCTGGGTCAAGGTGCCCGCTGGCAAAACCGTGGACCGCAAGGGCCAGCCCCTGCTGATCACCCTGAAGGGCCGGGTGGAAGCCTTCTACCGCTGACCCGGAGGCCATCGCGTGGCGGGCTGACCGCCGCTCCGCCTTCGGCGTTGTTTCTTTGCATCAAAACACCGACTGCTCAAGCAAAAAGCCGCACCACCTGCCAGTGATGCGGCTTTTTTATTGCGGGCAATGGCCCCTCACTGCCCTGATCTGCGCTGCGTGACCTCAAGACCCCGTGCCTGGCTTGGGCGTAGGGGCAGGGTCTGGGCTTGGGGCGCAGACGGCAGCGACCGAGAGGCTTTTACTGCTGCTTGGCGCCTTCGCTCAGGCGACGGCCTTGGGACACCGCGTAGGGCGCGGCGCGGGCTGCCAACATGGGGTCAGCCGACGGTTCCACGCCTTTGGGCATGACCATCGGGTTGTAATTGACGGTCAAGCAAGCGCCGCCCGCGTCTTCCGACACGCTGGTGATCTTCAAGGTGCCGAGGTTGACCTTTTTGCGACCGGCGGGCAGCGGCGTGGTGGCGCTGTCGAGCTTGTCGCCAGGTTCAGCGAGTTCCAGGTTGAAGTTGAAGGCAACCTTGCCGTCTTTCACGCGCTGGCGCAGGTCGTCAAACAAGAAGGCAGGGCCCTTGGCCTTGGCTTCGTCGTCGGTCAGGCCTTGCACACCGCCCACAGGTTCAAAAATCCACTTGCCGAATTGCTTGTCCCCTTTGGCGTTCACGAACGCGTAGGCGTGCACGCCCCAGTAATTTTGGGCGCCAAAGCTGGCGGGCACTGGCTGGGAAGCGAAGTACTTGCCCTGCAACAGCACCTCAGGGTTGGCGTCTGCAAAGGCCTTGACCTTGGCGGGGTCCGCCGCTTTGGTGGCGGGGTCGGGTTGCAAAGACACCAGGCGGCCCAAGAACTGCTCCGGCGTGGCCGCACCGAACACAGGCGCGTTGATGTTGCCCATCAACCACTGTTCGTTGTTGGGCAGGTTGAACTGCAAGGCCATGTTGCGTTGGGTTTTGCCGTTGTCGGCCACCTTGGGGTTGGCACCACCGACCGAGAAACGGGCCACCACGGGCACCGGCTTGCCGCTGAAAGCGGAAGCGGTGGACAGGTTGCGCGCGTCGGCCGTTCCGACGAACTCACCAGTGGCGCAAATGCCCTTGGCGCCCGAGCGGCGGTAGCCGTCGAACTTGCCAAAGGTGGATTCGAACTGGTTGACAAAGGTCACGGGGTCCACTTGCGCGGGCGCCGGTTGCTGGCTCGCACAGCCTGTGATGACGAGAGTGGCGGCAATGGCCACGGTGCTGAGGATTTGCTGTTGCATGGGGACTCCAAGGGTGGTTTTTGTGTTCGGCAGACCCTTGTGTTGCGGCCCGCCTGAGTTTTGTCGTGTGAGGCTTTTTAAACCTTACACGCACATGGTCTCAGTTTGGTGACATGGACAACACGGTGGTCGATGTCATTTGACTGAAGTCAGGGGTCTTTACAGGCACTTTCGCGTCTGCATCTCACTTGCCCCAGCCGTCTTTCAAACCCACCGCGAAGTTGAACACGGGATGTGTGGCCGTGTGGTCCTGGCGATCCGCCACAAAGTACCCGTGCCGCTCAAATTGGAACTTCTGGTCCGGCTGGGCCTGGGCCAAAGAGGGTTCCACGATGGCGGTGACCACTTTCAGGCTGTGGGGGTTCAGGCTTTCGAGAAAATCTTTGCCGCCAGCGTCGGGCTGGGCGTCCAGGAACAGGCGTTCGTACAGCCGCACTTCAGCAGGCACACCGTCGGCCACGCCCACCCAGGTGATCGCGGCTTTCACCTTGACTGCGTCGCTGCCAGGCGTGCCGCTTTTGGTGTCGGGCACCACGGTGGCCAGCACTTCGGTCACTGTGCCGTTGGTGTCTTTGGTGCAGCCGGTGCACTCGATCACATAGCCACCTTTCAGGCGAACTTTGTTGCCAGGAAACAGCCGCTTGTAGCCCTTGGGGGGCACTTCTTCAAAGTCTTCGCGTTCGATCCACACCTCGCGACCCACGGTGAAGTGGCGCATGGGGCTGTCCACACCCTCCACGGGGTGCGGCAGGGCGGGCAGGCTGCAGGGCTCCAGGTGCCCGGGGCCCATCAGCTCATCCCAGTTGGTCAGCACCAGTTTGACTGGATTGAGCACGGCCATGCCTCGGCGGGCATGGGCTTCGAGGTCCTCGCGCAGACAGCCTTCCAAGGTGCTGTGGTCGATCCAACTGTCGCTTTTGGTCACGCCAATCCGTTCGGCAAACAGTTGCAGGCTCTGCGGCGTGTAACCGCGGCGGCGCAGGCCGACGATGGTGGGCATACGGGGGTCGTCCCAGCCGTTCACATGGCCTTGGGTAACCAGTTGCGCCAGCTTGCGTTTGCTGGTGACCACATAGGTCAGGTTCAGTCGGGCGAATTCGTATTGTTTTGGAGGAGGTGATGCCAGCAGGCCGCCGTCGATCAGCCGCACCATCAACCAGTCGTAGAACGGGCGCTGGTCTTCAAACTCCAAGGTGCAGATGCTGTGGGTGATCTGCTCCAGCGCGTCTTCGATCGGGTGCGCGAAGGTGTACATCGGGTAGATGCACCAAGCGTCGCCTGTGTGGTGGTGGGTGGCATGTTTGATGCGGTAGAGGGCCGGGTCGCGCAGATTGATGTTGGGCGACGCCATGTCGATCTTGGCGCGCAGCACGGCGGCACCGTCGGCCAGTTCACCCGCTCGCATGGCGCGGAAGCGGGCCAAGTTCTCCGCTGGTGTGCGTGCGCGAAAAGGGCTGTCGACGCCGGGCTTGCCAAAGTCACCGCGGTTGAGGCGCATCTCTTCGGCGCTTTGCTCGTCCACATAGGCGTGGCCAGTGGTGATCAAATGCTCTGCCGCCCGGTACATGAAGTCGAAGTAGTCGCTTGCTTGGTACAGGTGGCGGGTGCCGTTCGCGTCCCAATTGAAGCCGAGCCACTGCACCGCATCCAAGATGCTGTTGACATACTCCGTGTCTTCTTTCTCAGGGTTGGTGTCGTCAAAGCGCATGTGGCACACGCCGCCGTAGTCGCGCGCCAAGCCGAAGTTCAGGCAAATGCTTTTGGCATGACCCACATGCAGGTACCCGTTTGGCTCGGGCGGGAAGCGTGTGCGGATTCTGGCGGGGTCGGGCTGCCCCGCCGCGTGGTGGGCCGCGTCGCCCGGTGAACCCGCCCATCGACGCTGGGCGTAGGTGCCTGCCGATAGGTCGTGCTCGATGATTTGGCGCAAGAAATTGCTCGGCTTGACGGGGGCATCGGTTCGGTCGTTGGGGGCGGTGGGGCTCATGCGTTCGATTCTAGGTCTGTGCGGCACACCAAACTCGGCCAGCCGCCCGAGCTGCTGGCGCACAAGGCATTGCAGCGACAATCAGCCACTCTTTTTGTACCCTCCAAGCCACCATGGGCTCCCTTGTTCTCCGTTTTCCCCTGATCGATGCGTTCAAAGCGGTCGCGTCGCAGTTGATCGTGCTGCACCATCTGGCCTTCTACGGCCCGATGTCGGACCTTGCCCAGCCACTTGCACCCTGGGTCATGGGGTGGCTGAGCCAGGACGCCCGGATGGCGGTGCAGGTGTTTTTGGTGATCGGCGGCTTTCTGGCGGCACGAAGCCTGGCGCCCAACGGGGTACTGGTGGACACCGCGAGCCCCTTGGCCTTGCTGCGCAGCCGTTATTTGAAACTCGTTCCGCCCTATGCTGCGGCGCTGTTGGTGGCCGTGGCTTGCGCTGCGTTGGCCCGTGCCTGGATGACGCACGACGCCACACCCCAACCCCCTGGTCTCTGGCAGATCGCGGTGCATCTTTTGCTGTTGCACGATGTCTTGGAGGTCGAGGCCTTGTCGGCCGGGGTGTGGTACGTGGCGATCGATTTTCAGCTCTTTGCCTTGCTCACGGGTGTGCTGTGGCTAGCGCGGCGCTTGGGCCACGGCGAAGCCGGACTCGCCTCGGCTGTGGGGGTGGGCGCTGTGTTGGTGGCCATGCTGGCCAGCGCGTCGCTGCTGCACTTCAACCGTTACCCCGACTGGGATGTCTGGGCCCTGTACTTTGCCGGTGCCTACGGCCTGGGGGTGCTGGCGTATTGGTTGTCAGACCGGTCCCGGTCGCACGCGTGGCTGATCGCGCTGGCCGTGGTGACCACCGCGGCGTTGGCGGTGGAATTCCGTACGCGCATCGCCCTGGCGCTGTCGGTGGCGCTGCTGTTGGCCTGGGGCCGCCGTGCGCAGTTCATCGACCGGTGGCCAAACAACCGCGCGCTGGCGTATCTCGGCAAGATTTCCTACGCGGTGTTCCTGCTCAATTTCCCGGTCGCTTTGGTGGTCAACGCCGCCTTCGCCCGGTTCGCGCCTGCCCAGCCCGCTTGGCAAATGCTGGGGCTTCTGCTGGCTTGGTTGCTGGTCAACATGGCTGGGGCCGCGTTTCACCGCTGGGTGGAAGTGCCTGCACAGCGCTTGCGTTTCTGAGCGCGGCGAAAGGACGCCAAGCGCCCGACGTCAGGCCTTGTTACCACTCGCAACGACTTTCAACGCGGTGCGGGTAAGCCAGGCCAGGACAGGCGGCGTTGTAAGGTCACCGGGTGCCGAGAGCGCTCGCGGTCAAACCACTTTCTGGTTTGACAAACACAGGAGATGAAAGTGATCGCAAACCGCAGGATGTTGAAATGGGTCGCTGCCGCCTCGATGGCTAGCGCCGCATTGTTGGGCGCTGGCGTTGCACAAGCGCGCAGCGACGTGTTGTTCAACGTGGGCGTCACGCTGCCCGCAGTCGGCGTGTCGGTGGGCAATGCCCCGGTCTACTACACCCCCGCGCCGGTCTACCAGGCGCCGGCCCCGGTGTATTACCGACCTGCGCCGGTGTACTACCAACCTGCGCCTGTGTATTACCAGCCTGCTCCCGTGTATTACCAGCCCCGTGCGGTGGTAGCGCCACGGTACGGTCATGGTCATGGCGAAGGCCATGGCCGTTGGCGCAATCACAACAGCCGTTACGACGGCGGCCGTTATGGTGATGGTTATGGCCGGGTGGAGTATCGGGGTGGTCACTACCGCTGACTTCAGTGGTGCGTCCAAGGCCCCTGCGTTTGGCCGCCGTAAAAAAGGGGTTGCGACCGACGGTCGGCAACCCCATTGACTGGGCGTTCGCGCCCATCTTGGGACTGTGCGGTCAGCGCGCTTTCCAGAAAATGTAGTCTGCCTGGTAGTTGACATCGGCGCGTGTGCCTTCGGCCAACTGGTTACAGGTGTCGGCGGGCACGATGCCATTGCGCGTAGCCACGCGCTGGATGTAGGTGACGTTGGTGAACCCGCCGTTGCCGGTTGACGGGTTGGCTTTCACCAGTTGCAACGGGATGCTCTTGTCCACCGGGAACACGGCCACCTGGGCGCCTGTGACGGTGGAACCGTCGATGTTGGTCCATGTGGCGGGTGGGCCGAAATACTTGCCGATCAGGCGACCGCTGCGGTCTGTCAGCTGTGCGTCTGGCGAGACGAACTCCCACGCGTATTGGTTTGGGGCGTCTTTCTTGGCTCGGCACTCGTAAGTGATCTTTCCCGACCCCACCGTTTCCAGCGCCACACGGTGTCCCGCCGGCACCTTGATCTGATCGGGCACGCTGTCTGGGTTGAAGGCGTTGGGGGTGGGGCCAAAGGCGCAGGCCGTCAGGCCCACTGTGGTCACCACCAAAAGGCCGCAAGCGAGTTTGGATGGGAAATGGTTCATGGACACCTCGGGTTGTGAAACGCTGTGACTATCGCACATGGGGATGTCGGTTCCATACACAAGGCCGACCAATAGACCATTGACCGCTGGCCGGCGTCAAGGCGTGACAAAGTCGCAGTCGATGCGGGCTTCTGGCGGGCGTTAGGGCCGCTGGGCCGTGGTGGGCGTAGCGGTCGGGGTGGACGCGCGGTTGTCGCGGACGTCGGCGCGCAGCAGCCGCAGCGGCTGACCGTCTTTCGCGTTGTTGCTGCCCACTGCCCGGTTCTGTCGGACGTAGGTGGCCACCTGTGCGGCCGAAGCGCTGGGGTTCACCGCCCAGTACAAGGCCGCTGCGCCCGATACATGGGGCACCGCCATGGAAGTGCCCGACATCAACGACACGCCGCCGGTGTAGCGGGTTGACGGAACGTCCACCCCCGGCGCCCACACGTCCACACAGTTGCCAAAGTTGCTGAAGCGCGCCTCTTCGTTTTTGCGGTCCACCGCCGCGATCGTCAGCACGGTTGGGTTGGCCCCACCGCCCTGGCTGGCGGGGGAGGAGCGGCAGGCGTTGGCGGCGTAGTTCCCAGCGGCGATGTTGAACAACAGCCCTTTGTCCGCCGCCGCCAGCACAGCCCGTTCGAGCGCCAAACTGGTGCCGGGCAGGCTGAAGCTGAGGTTGGCAATGGACCGCGGGCCCGCGTCTTGGGCCACCCAATCGATCGCTTTGATGACGTTGGACACCGAGCCCAAGTTGTTGCAGCCCAGAGCCTTCACGCTCACCAATCGCACGCCTGGTGCAACGCCAACCGTGTCCAGCGCGTTGTCTCGGGCGCCCACAATGCCCGCCACGTGTGTGCCGTGTCCGCTGCAGTCAGCGACTGGGCCGCCCGCAAAATTGATGGATTTCACCAAGTTCAAGTCGCGGTTTTCTGCGATGCCTGTGTCGATCACGTACACCGTAGGACCATCGACAGTGCCTTCCCCATCGCCTGGCACAGCCCAACTTTTGTCCGCCGCTGTGCTGGCGATGCCATAAGACACAGTTTGACCGCTGGCAGTGCCTGTCGGCGTGCTGTTGATTGCACCGGAGGGGGTGTTGGGGGGCAGGGCGAGGCTGGCAGGGTTGGATGTGTCCGTGGCCGAGGGGGCTCTGGTCGCTCCGGTTGGCCGCTTCAATCCGAGCAGCGTGTTGAGCACGCCCAAATCCAGCAGCTGTGCGCTGACCACCTGGTCTTCTTCCACCCATGCGACCGAGGGCTCATTCCGCAGGGCGGCCACTTGCGCTGGCGTGAGGGGTGCAGAAAAACCGGTCATCACCCGGCCGAAGGTTTGCTTGGCCACCACGGTGTGTCGCTTCTCCAGCCGCTGCACTTCCTTGACCAGCTTGGGTGGCAAGTACCCCCATGCCTCGGCCTGCAGGGCATACCGGTCATCGAGCACAGTTTCTTTGGCCAACACCGGTGACAGCTTGGGTTCCGACAGCACCACGATGTGGTCTTTGGTTTGTGCCCACGCCGCGCCAGCGGTGAGCGCGGCGACCAGCCAAACGGCCAGGGTCAGGGGCTTACCGCGCTGCAAGCCCTGAGTACTTTGGTGTGCTTTTTTCATGGGTCTATTGTGTGGCGCTGAGCGGGCCGGTGGCGAGATGAACGCGGCCTAGAACGATCGGTGATAACCCTTGAAACCTGAACGTCGGGGCACACCCGGCGGGTCCGATGAAGCCAGACGGGCACCTGGGAGCACCAAGGAGCGGGTGCCGCCCGGCGATAATCCCGACTCTTCAAAGGGGAGAGTGTGGACATTGTTTTGTTGGCCAAGGCGGCAATTATGGGCGTGGTCGAGGGCCTGACCGAGTTCTTGCCCATTTCGTCCACTGGTCACCTCATCCTCGCCGGTGCCCTGCTGGGGTTCGACGACGCCAAGGCCCAGGTGTTTGACATCGCGATCCAGACCGGGGCGATCTTTGCGGTGGTGCTGGTGTACTGGCAAAAGATCCGGTCCACTCTGGTTGCATTGCCGACCGAGCGGCAAGCCCAGCGTTTCGCGCTCAACGTGGCGATCGCATTCATCCCGGCCGTTCTGCTGGGTTTGCTCTTCGGCAAGGCGATCAAATCGCACCTGTTCACACCTGTGGTAGTGGCCACCACCTTCATCGTGGGCGGCGTCGTCATCTTGTGGGCGGAGCGGCGGTCCACAGCGGCGGTCCGGGTGCAGGCCGTGGACGACATGTCGCCCTGGGACGCCGCCAAGGTGGGGCTGGTGCAATGCCTGGCCATGGTGCCCGGCACCAGCCGCAGTGGGGCCACGATCATCGGGGGCATGCTGTTGGGGCTGAGTCGGCAGGCCGCCACCGACTTTTCTTTTTTTCTGGCCATCCCCACGCTGATCGGGGCGGGGGCCTACAGCCTTTACAAAGAGCGCGCGCTGTTGACGCTGGCCGATCTGCCCATGTTCTCGGTCGGCCTGGTGTTCTCGTTCCTGAGTGCTTGGCTGTGCGTGCGTTGGTTGCTGCGCTACATCAGCAGCCACAGTTTTGTGCCGTTCGCGTGGTATCGCATCGGGTTCGGTGTGGTGGTGCTGGTCACCGCCCACACCGGCTTGGTGACCTGGGGCCACTGAATCCGAGCGGCCAAGCCACAGCAGTGGCTGCCGCTTCAGTGGCCTTGCATGCTGCGGATGGCGGTCTCGACCGCGGCCGCCGTGGTGATGGGTTTCTCCATGGGAAACAGGTGGGTACCGTCCAGCATGGCCATGCGCCCACGGGTGACCTTTTCTGTGAGGGACAGGCCAGCCTGTTTCAGCTCGGCAGACTGCAATCCACCCACGAAGGCCACCGGACAGCGCGGCGGGTGGCGGGTGAGCAACCGGTCCAGGTGGTCGGGCAGGGTGTTGTAGATCGCGGTTTCCACCACCCGGTCAAAGCTCAGCACCCGCTCGCCGTCGACATCGTGTGTGCCGTGTTCGATGTAGTCCTCAAGCGCCCTTGGGTCCCACTTGGCGAACACCTTCTTGCTGGCGAAGTGGGCCAGCGCGGCGTCGCGGTCGGGCCAACGTTCACGGCGCTTGCTGCTGACCGCGCCTGGGGACATGCTGCCCAAAAAGGTGGTTCGCTTGGCGACGCTCACCGCCGTGGCGCGCCAGCCGCCCACCATGGGGGAGTCCAGCAACACCACCCCGGCCAGCCCGTGGCCACCCAGGCCATCGGTCCCGCTGTGGGGGTGGCGTGCCGCCACCATGGCGCTGAGCATGCCGCCCAGGGAGTGGCCCACCAGCCACGCGGGCTCACCGGCTTTGGCGATTTCTTTCGCGGCAAAGTCGGCGACCTGCTGAACAAGGTGGGGCCAGTTGTTGGTGACGGGGTAATGCGGGTCGTGTCCAAGCTTGTCAATGGCACGCACCTTGAAGCCGCGGGACCGCAGGCTTTTGAACACGGTGGAGTAGGTACCGCCCGGAAACCCGTTGCCGTGGGAAAAGATCAGCAAGGCCATGGGGTCAGATCAGCTTTTCTTCGGGGGTGCTGATTTTCTTCAGCGGCAGCGCGCGCTGGGCCGCGACCATCAGCGGCACGTTGGTGCGCCCCCCATCCCACACCGGGTGCTCGATGCTGTCAAAGACTTGGCGCAGCTTTTCGCCCCAGCTGTTGTGCAGCATCTTGAAATAGGGGTTGTTGTCGTCGATGCAGACGATGCGATCGCTGGCGAACTGGTCGGCCTCGTAGACCACCAGGTCCAGCGGCAGCCCCACCGACAGGTTGGATTTGAGGGTGGAGTCCATCGACACCAGGGCGCACTTGGCGGCCTCGTCCAGCGGGGTGTGGGGCGTGATGACGCGGTCGAGCACTGGCTTGCCGTACTTGGACTCGCCGATTTGGAAGAACGGCGTCTCGGGCGTCGCCTCGATGAAGTTGCCCGCCGAGTACACCTCGAACAGGCGCATACCCTCACCCTTGATTTGCCCACCAAAGATCATGGACACATTGAAGTCGACCCGGGCTTGCTTCAGCGCGGCGGCGTCGCGGTCATAGACCCGGCGCACTGCAGCGCCCAACACGCGGGCCGCGTCGAACATGCTCTTGGCGTTCCAGATGGTGATGGGCTCGCCACCCTCCATGTCCTTGACCTGCTCGACCTGCAAGATTTCGCGGATGGACTGCGAAATGCTCAGGTTGCCCGCGGACAGCAGCACCATGAAGCGGTCGCCCGCTTTCTCGTAAATGATCATCTTGCGGAAGGTGCCGATCTGGTCCAGGCCCGCATTGGTTCGGGAGTCGGACAGGAACACCAGGCCGGCGTTGAGTTTGATGGCGACGCAGTAAGTCATGGGGGTCTCGTTCGGTCAGCGCTGGTTCAGCGTTTGGATGAGGCCAGCTGTTTTTTGAGGGTGTAAAGCGCGTCCAAAGCCTCGCGTGGGCTGAGCGCATCTGGGTCAATGGCGGACAAGCTCGATTCTAGGGCGCCGGGGGTGGGCAGGTCGTCTACCGTGGGCATGGCGAACAAGTCCACTTGGGCACGTGACGCGGTTTGTTGAGCCTCCAGCGCCTGCAAGGCGTGGCGGGCATGGGTCAACACGGTGCTGGGCATGCCCGCCAACTTGGCGACTTGAATGCCGTAGCTGCGGCTGGCTGGGCCAGGTTGGATCTCGTGCAGGAAAACGATGTCGCTGCCCGACTCGGCCGCGCTCACGTGCACGTTCACCGCCGCGTGGTGTTTGGCCGGGAACTCGGTCAGCTCAAAGTAGTGGGTGGCGAACAGCGTGAAGGCTTGCGTCTTGTCGTGCAGGTGGGTGGCGATACCGCTGGCGAGCGCCAGGCCGTCGAAGGTGGAGGTGCCACGGCCGATCTCGTCCATCAGCACCAGGCTGTGCGGCGTGGCGGTTTGGAGGATTTGCGCCGCCTCGGTCATCTCCAGCATGAAGGTGGACTGCGCGTTGGCCAGGTCGTCGGCCGCGCCGATGCGGGTGTGGATCGCGTCGATGGGCCCAAGCCGACAGGCGCTCGCGGGCACATGACTGCCAATGCTGGCCAGCAGCACGATGATCGCCACCTGCCGCATGTAGGTGGATTTGCCCCCCATGTTGGGGCCAGTGATGACCTGCATACGCTGCTTGGGCCCCAGCTGGGTGTGGTTGGCGATGAAGCTGCCCGCAGCGCCACGTGCTGCACCCAGCGCTGCGGTTTCTGCCAGCCGTGCCTCCACCACCGGGTGCCGACCCGACTCAATGTCGATGCACGGCTCTTTCACGAAACGGGGCGCGCACCAGCCCAGCGTGAGCGAACGTTCGGCCAGGGCGCACAGCACGTCCAGCGCTGCCAGCGCACTGGCCATGCGCGAGAGTGGTGGCACAAAAGGTTGTAGTGTGTCCAGCACCTGCTCGTACAGCCATTTCTCGCGTGCCAGTGCCCGCTCTTGAGCGCTCAGGGCTTTGTCTTCAAAGGCCTTCAACTCGGGAGTGATGAAACGCTCGGCGTTCTTCAGTGTCTGTCGGCGGCGGTAGTCGTCGGGCACCTTGTCCACCTGGCCTTGGCTGATTTCGATGTAGAAGCCGTGCACCTTGTTGAACTGCACTTTCAGATTGGCAATGCCGGTACGCGCTTTCTCGCGGGTTTCCAGGTCCAGCAAAAAAGCGTCGCAGTGGTCTCGGATGCCACGCAGTTCGTCCAGCTCGGTGTCGAAACCGGGGGCGATCACGCCACCGTCGCGCACCATCGCCGCTGGCTCGGGGTCGATCGCCCGCGCCAAAAATGTGTCCACGGCTTCGGGTGGACGCAAATCGGCCAACAGTTCAGCCAAAAGCCCGGTTAGCCCTGAAGAAACCTTGTCGAGATGCTCCGTTTTTTGTAGTGTCAACCGCAGCGCCAAAAGTTCGCGTGGCCGCACCTGGCGAAGCGCGACGCGCGCGGTGATGCGCTCCAAGTCGCTGCAGCCTTTGAGTTGGTCGCGCAGCGCGCGCCACGGTCCCTGTCCCTCGCGCCCCAGGAGTTGGTCGATCGCGGCGAGCCGGGCTTGGGCCTCGCGCCGGTCACGGCGCGGGGTCAGCAGCCAGCCGCGCAACTGGCGGCTGCCCATGCCGGTCATGCAGGTGTCCAGGAGCGACAGCAGGGTGGGTGAGTCTTCACCACGCAGGGTGCGCGTCAGCTCCAGGTTGCGGCGGGTGGCAGGCGGGAGGTCAATCACGTCGTTGGCCCGGTGCACCCTCAGGCTGTGCAGGTGGGAGAGCGTCCGCCCCTGCGTGTGTTCGGCGTAGGCCAGCAGGGCGCCACCGGCGGCGTGGGCCTGGGGAAGGTCGTCTGCCTGCCAAGCGCTCAGGTTGTTGGTGCCCAACTGGCCGTGCAGTCGCCGTTGGCCCAGGGCCGTGTCGAACTGCCAGGCGGGTCTCTCGGTCAAGGCGGTGGCGCTCGCCGCGTCGGTGGCGGCCCGCAGCGCTTGCAGGCTGCGGGCAAAGGCCGGTGTCACGTCGGCGCTGAACAGCAGCTCGCTGGGCGCGATGCGGGCGATCCACGCCGGCAGTTCGTCGCTCGCGCACTCTGCCAGGTGCAACTCGCCCTGGGTCACACTGAGCCAAGCCAAACCACAGCCGTTGGCTTTGGCCGCGCGCGGGCCTTGGTGCACCGCCAGGAGCCAGGACTCGTTCTTGTCGCTCAAGAGCGCGCTGTCGGTCAGCGTGCCGGGCGTCACGACCCGCACCACCTTGCGCTCCACCGGCCCCTTGGCGGTGGCCACGTCGCCCACCTGCTCGCAGATCGCGACCGACTCACCGTGCTGAATGAGGCGCGCGAGGTAACCCTCCATCGAATGGAAGGGCACACCCGCCATCACCACCGGTTCGCCAGCAGATTGACCGCGCCGGGTGAGGGTGATGTCCAGCAAGCGGGCGGCTTTTTCTGCGTCGCCGTAAAACAGCTCGTAGAAATCGCCCATGCGGTAGAACACCAGCGTGTTCGGGTGCTCGGCCTTGATGCGCAGGTACTGCTGCATCATGGGGGTGTGGGCCGACAGGTCTTGGTCGATGAGGGCGGGAGCGGTGGTCAAAGCAAGATGAAAAGCAGCAAAGGTAACGTCGCGGGGGGGGACGCGGTGCGCCGCCGTCAGCGATGGCATTGACAGCACAAGCCAGGGCGATCCGCCGATGTCGTCGCCAGTGTAGCCAGTCGGTCATTAGCCCATGAAAAACGCCCGCCGGGCTCAAGGCTGGCGGGCGTGGTTGGGCGCTGGGATCGGCTCAGAACGATGTGCCGACACCGATCTGGATGGTTTCTGGGTTGATCTTCACGTCCTGGGTTTGTCCCGTGCTCAGGGTCACTTTGCTCTTCAAGAAGGTCTTGGCGTAGTACACGTCCACATAGTACGGGTCGGAGAAAGTGTATGTAAAACCGGCTTGCACGGTGGGCGCAAATTTCGATTTGATCTTGAAGCGGGTCGCGGGCCCACCGGGGTTGGTGAGCGCTGTCTGCGCGGCGCTGCTCTCCGGCCGGAAGAAGTACGCGTACGTGATGCCCAGGCCGAGGTACGGACGGAACGCCGCTTCAGGGTCCAGCATGCGGTACTGGAAGAACTGGGTGGCTGGCAGCGACTTGACCGAGCCGATTTTGCCCACGCCCTCGATCGCGCCCCGGCCGTACACGTCGAATTTGAACGGCGGTGCCAGCGGCACGAACACAGACAGGTGGTCGGTCAGCATCAGGCCAATGCCTGCGGATGGCTGTGTGTTGTGCGCATTGTCGATTCTGGTACCACTGGGCGCAGGGGGGCTGAGGTCGGAACTCTGCACCTTGGGCGTGATGCGCGTGCCGCCAATCACGGCGAGGTACTGGCCTTGGTATTGAGCAAAAGCCGAGCCGGTGAACAGGGTGGCCACAGCGGCCAAGGCGGTCAGGGTGACGTGTTTCATGGTGAGGTCCTGAGCGAATCAGATCAAGCCAGCACGAACCAGTTCGAGGTTCACGCCGCGAGCGAGCAGGTTGTGCAAGTAGGGCGTGATGTGCACACTGTCCGAGAAGGCATAGGACTTCCACCAGTTGGGGTCCGTGGTGCCAGCCGGGGGATTGGCCGACAGTTGTGCCGAAGTGCAGGACTTGATGTCATAGGTTGGCAGTTGGTCCAGCACGCCATTGCCGTTGGACGGGCAGGCCGGGCTGGTGGCGTTGGTCAAGGCCAGGGCCACCGAGTCGGTCACGGCGTCGTTGAGGAGCTTGAGGTAGTCCACAGGGATCACACGCTTGTCGTTGGCAATGTTGGCGGCCAAACGGCGGTTGTAGGTGTCCACCCATTCGCGGATAACGGGCACTTTGGCTTCTGCGCCGTCGATGGTGGCGCGGGCCTGGGTCAGGCGTGGGGTTTGGATGATGTTGGGCAGGTTCAACACCACCACCTTTTTGGCGCCACTGGCGAGCAGGGTACCGCTGACGTTGCTGTACAGGTTGTCTGCCAGCTTGATCATGTAATCGTTGCCTGCCACCCTGCGGTCGGAGTCGGTGATGCCATAGGTGCCGACCAACGTGCCGAAGGCGATGCCTTGATCGATGCTGGACTGGATGTACGCGGTGGCCAGGTCGGAGGCGTCGTTGGTGCCAGCGACCACAATCACCACGTCCTTGGGTCCGACTCCACTGGTGGCCAGTGCAGCAAACTGGTTGGGGATCGACAGCGGCGTGTTGGCGCCAGTCACACCGGGCAGCAGATCGGCCACGCTGGGCACCACGCCGCCGACGAGAGGCAACGATGGCAAGTTAGCCAAAATCGTGCCCAAGCCCGGGAGAAAGGACAGCAGCTGGTCCAGCGGCGTGGCTGGCGGCGCCAGTGCGTTGATGATGGTGCCGACCAACGGCAGTGCACGCAGGTTGTTCGCCACCGTGGGTTGGAAGTTGATCCGGCTGCCCGAGATGGCGTAGCTGGTGCACTCACCGTTGGTTTGGAATTGGGTGCTTGTGTTGACGCCCTTGTAGTAGCTGCACAACTTGGGTGCTCGCAAGCTGGCCGCCACCAGTTCGGTGAAGATCGGGAAGCCAGTGGCCAGGTCGTCCGAGTTCTGGATGGTGGGCTTGAAGCCGAAGGTGCCGCTGTCTCCTTGGTCGTCTCCGATGACGTGGACTCGGGTGGTTTCGGTTTTTGGGCCGGGGCCGTCGCTGCCGCCGCAAGCGGCCAAGAAGGCGCTCAAGGCCAGCGCGGTCAGGGTCAGTGGTGTGCGAATCATGGTGGTCGGGGTGGTGAATCTCAACAAATAAGACGGTGGGTCGTCAGCTGGTACGGGATGGTACCGTCCCATACCTGACCCCCCGCCCGGGTTACTACCAGTGCTGTGGGGCAAAAGTCACACTTTGGTTCGCCTTTTTGCCTCGGCCGAGCCGCTGCAGCCCCTCGCGACGCTCAAAACGGCGAGTCGTCTGGCGTGGGCAGGCTCAGCGTGGTGGCGTTGGCTTGGCGCACCGCGGCTTTTTCCCCCGCCGTGGCGAATTTGCTGTACTTGCCCAACAGCGGCACCATCTGTGCGTACACACGCGGGTTGGCGGCCAGGCACTCTTTGTGGTCGAGGAAGTCGGCCTCGCCGGTGAAGTTGCCAACCAAACCACCCGCTTCTTGCACCAGCAGGGAGCCGGCGGCGACGTCCCACGGCGCCAACCCAGTTTCAAAAAAGCCATCGGTGAAGCCGGCAGCCACGTAGGCGAGGTCCAGGGCGGCCGCGCCGGGGCGGCGCAGGCCAGCGGTGCGCGGCATCACGTCGGCCATCATGGCCAAGTAGTTCTTGAAGTTGTCGCCCTTGCGGAAAGGGAACCCGGTGGACAGCAAGCAATCGGCAAGGCGCGCGCGCTTGGAGACGCGCAGCCGCCGGTCGTTCATGTAAGCACCGCGTCCTTTGGTGGCGCTGAACAGGTCGTTGCGGGTGGGGTCGTACACTACCGCCTGTTCGACCTTGCCGCGCACCGACAGCGCAATGCTGACGCAGTACACCGGGAAGCCGTGGATGAAGTTGGTGGTGCCGTCCAACGGGTCGATGATCCAGACGAACTCCGAATCCTTGGCACCGTGCTGGGAGCCAGACTCTTCGGCCAGGATGCCGTGGCCGGGGTAGGCGGTCAGCAGCGTGTCGATGATGGCCTGCTCGCTGGCTTGGTCGACCTCAGTCACGAAGTCGTTGACCTCTTTTTGCGAGATTCGCACCGCCTCCACGTCCAGCGCAGCACGGTTGATGATGGCGCCAGCGGCGCGTGCGGCCTTGACGGCCACGTTGAGCATGGGGTGCAGATTGGGCGACATGGATTGTTAAGGTCGGTCAAGAGCGGCGGGCCGCCCGGCGATGCAGGCGGCGACAATCACCCATTTTACCCGCCGACCCATGAAGACACGGTTCGTTCTGATCAACACCAGCCACGCAGGCAACGTCGGCGCGGCCGCCCGCGCGCTGAAAGTGATGGGGTTTGACGACCTGGTGCTGGTCGCGCCCCGTTGGGACAACGTGCTGCGGCGCGAGGAAACCATCCAGCGCGCCAGCGGTGCGCTGGACGTGTTGAACCGCGCCCGCATCGTCCCCACGCTGGACGATGCGCTCGACGGCATGACCCACCTGTGTGCCACCGCCATGACCCCGCGCGACTTCGGTCCCCCCACCATGGCGCCCCGCGCTTGGTTCGATTTGCTATTGAAAAAAGAGCAAGAAAATGAGATTGGGCGTGGGCTAGCGTCCGAAACATTCGAAACATCAACGCCAGGGCCCGCTGGCGTGGCATTTTTGTTCGGATCCGAGCGTTTTGGCATGCGCAACGAAGACGTGTACCGCTGCCATGTGGCGCTCAGCATCCCCACCAACCCGCAATTCGGTTCGCTCAATCTGGCCTCGGCCATCCAGGTGATTGCCTACGACTGGCGGCAGGCTTTGGGTGGCTTTGCCGCGGCCCCGGCCAGCGCCCCACGCGAACAGGCCGACGCTGCCGCGGTAGGCGCGATGTTGGCGCACTGGGAACAGGCGCTCACCGCGGTGGGTTTTCTGGACCCGGCAGCGCCCAAGAAGCTGATGCCGCGGCTGAACCAACTGTTCAACCGCGCCGAGCTCGCGAGCGAAGAGATCCATATCCTGCGCGGGGTGGCCAAGGCCATGCTGGAGACTGCGGCTCGGACCAACGTGGCCCGAGCCGACCAGGGAATCGACGTCTCGCCCGCCCCCGGCGCGGCCCAAGCAACCGAGGGGGCAACGCGCTAGACTGCTGCCACTCCACCACGACTGGCCCCCATGTTTTCGCGCCTGCGCTCCGACGTCCAATGCATCCTTGACCGCGACCCCGCCGCACGCAGCACCTGGGAGGTGTTGACCTGCTACCCCGGCCTGCACGCGATCTGGCTGCATCGACCTGCGCACTGGCTGTGGTGCCATGGGTTCAGGTGGTTGGCGCGCTTCGTCTCACACGTGTCGCGTTGGGCCACTGGGATCGAAATCCACCCTGGCGCCAAAATTGGCGAGCGGGTTTTTTTTGACCATGCCATGGGGGTGGTGGTGGGCGAAACCGCAGAGATCGGCGACGGTTGCACCATCTACCAGGGCGTGACGCTCGGCGGCACCTCGCTTTACAAGGGCACCAAGCGGCACCCCACCTTGGGCAAAGGCGTGGTGGTCAGCGCCGGTGCCAAGGTGCTGGGTGGGTTTGTGGTGGGCGATGGGGCCAAGATCGGCAGCAATGCGGTGGTCATCAAGCCGGTTCCAGCCGGCGCCACAGCGGTCGGTATCCCTGCGCGCATCATCCCGTCCAAGTCGGGCCAAAGCGCCGACGTGACCCCGCCCGACCAGCGATTCACGGCCTATGGCATCACCCAAGAAGACGACCCACTGAGCCTGGCGCTGCGCGGCCTGGTCGATCAGACGGCGTCTCAAGCGGAGCAAATCGCACTGTTGTGGACGGCGATTGAAACCTTGTCGGCCCAGCGCAAAGACGGGGGGTGTGTCCCTGGCGAGGCCGCGCGGGAGGGTCATTTTGAGGCCGATCAGCTCAACCAGTTGATCGGCAAATGACGCGTGCGGGATCCCGTTGGCGGTTGCCCCCCTGCCTCAACGCGCTGGTCGTACCGCGTTTTTGGGGCGAAAGGCCTTGCACACCGCGTCGTCGGTTTCCAAGTACGGGCCACCGATCAAATCCACGCAGTAGGGCACTGCCGCGAAGATCCCTGACACGATGGCCTCGCCATTCGGTCCCTTCAAGCCTTCCAGCGTTTCTTGAATGGCTTTGGGCTGACCAGGCAGGTTGATGATCAGACTGCGGTCGCGCACCACCGCGACCTGACGCGACAGGATCGCGGTCGGTACAAACCGGAGGCCGATTTGCCGCATCTGCTCCCCGAAGCCGGGCATTTCTTTGTGCGCCACAGCCAAGGTGGCTTCCGGCGTCACGTCGCGCGGGGCGGGGCCGGTGCCGCCGGTGGTCAACACCAGGGAGCACCCGGCATCCACCAGCTCGATCAGGGTGGCGCTGATGCGGTCGGCCTCGTCGGGGATCAGGCGTGGCTCGAGGGCCATCGGGTTCTTGAGGGCGCGGCTTAACCAGTCTTTCAGCGCGGGCAGGCCTTTGTCTTCGTAAACGCCTGTGGAGGCGCGGTCGCTGATGGACACGATGCCGATCTTGACCGCGTCGCAGACGGCGTCAGGGCTGAGTGGGGACATCGCTCAGGTGCTCCTTCACAAACTGGAAAACGTCGCGGTACGCGCGGCCGTGTCGGGGTGCTTCTCCGGCTGGGGTGTTGGGCAGCGCGGCCGCGTCCTTGCGCGCCTGGCGAACGAGCGCACGCAATTGCTGGGTGTCGGTTTGGGGAAAGGCCTCCAGCCACAACGCGAGCGCACCGTCGGCCGCCAGCAGGGCGTCACGCCACTGCTCGGCCTGGTGCAGCAGCAGGGTCTCGCTGGCCGGGCCGCTCCGCTGGGACTGAAGCGCATCGCGCACGGCCGCCAATTCGTTGTCCTCGAGCTTGCGCATCAGCTTGCCAATGAACTGCATTTGGCGGCGCTTGCCCTCGAAGTTGGTGATGCGCTTGGCTTCTGCCACCGCGTCCACCAGTTTTTCGGGCAATCCCAGCTTGTCGATCCGCTCGGCGTTCAGGGTCAGCAGGTCTTCACCCAGCTTTTGCAGCGCATCGCTCTCGCGCTTCATGTCGGTGCGGCTGGCGTCGTCACTGCCCTTAAGCTCGCGTTTGAGCTCAAGGTCCAGCTCGCTGCCCTCTGCGACAAACTGGCCTTGGACGTAATAGCCTTTTTTGATTTTTCGGGACATCTGGGAGTCGGTGTGGGTAATGCGGCAGCGGCATCGACCGATGACAGCGCCAAGTATCATAGCCTTCGACATGAGCACCTACACCCCACCCCACGACGCCCCGACCGACCACGGCTTCAGCCACAGCCGTGCGTTTTTTGAAGAGCTGGTTGACAGTGCCATTCAGCACGCCAAACGGCTCGGCGCGACCAACGCCAGCGCGGAGGCATCAGAGGGCTGCGGCCTGAGCGTGTCGGTGCGCAAAGGTGAGCTGGAAACGGTGGAACGCAACCGTGACAAGTCGCTCGGCGTGACCGTGTACCTTGGCACCCGCCGCGGCAACGCCAGCACCTCCGATTTTTCGCCCAACGCGGTCAAGCAAACGGTGCAAGCGGCCTACGACATCGCCCGCTTCACTGCAGAAGACCCGTTGGCCGGTCTGCCCGACGAGGCCGACATCGCCACCGCCGCCGAACACCGTGAGCTTGACCTGTTCCACCCTTGGGCGATCGACAGCGCCCGCGCGGCCGAGCTGGCCATGGCCTGCGAGGCCGCCGCATTCGCCACCAGCAAGCGCATCACCAACAGCGAAGGCGCTGGGGTGTCTGCCCAGCAAAGCCATTTTTTCAGTGCCCACACCCATGGTTTTCGCGGTGGTTACGCGACTTCTCGGCACTCGATCTCGGTGGCGCCGATCGCTGGTAAGGGCCGCGATATGCAGCGCGACGCGTGGTACAGCTCCATGCGCCACGCGGACGAACTTGCGTTGCCAGAAGCGGTGGGCCGCTACGCAGCGCAGCGCGCTCTGAGCCGCCTCAAGGCACGCAAGATCGCCACTGTGGAGTGCCCAGTCCTTTTCGAGTCGCCCGTGGCCACGGGCTTGTTGGGTGGTCTGGTGCAAGCGGTCAGCGGCGGGGCGCTGTACCGAAAGAGCAGTTTTTTGCTGGATTCGCTGGGCAAGCCGGTGATGGCCAAGCACCTCGACATTCTGGAAGACCCGTTCGTTCCGCGTGGCAAGGGGAGCTCCCCGTTCGACAGCGAGGGGGTTCGCACCTCGGCTCGTAAGGTGGTGGACGCAGGCACGCTGGAGGGCTATTTCCTCAGCACCTATTCCGCGCGAAAGCTGGGCATGAAAACCACCGGGAATGCGGGCGGCTCGCACAACCTGACCCTGACTTCGCGCCGCACCAAGCGGGGCGACGACCTCGCTGCGATGTTGCAGAAGCTGGGCACTGGCCTGTTCGTGATCGAGCTGATGGGGCAGGGCGTCAATTACGTCACCGGCGACTACTCTCGCGGCGCGAGCGGCTTTTGGGTCGAGAACGGCGAGATCGCCTACCCTGTGGAAGAAATCACTATCGCGGGCAATCTAAGAGACATGCTGATGGGCATCACCGCGGTGGGTGCAGACGCCTACAACCATGGCGCTAAAACCACCGGTTCGATTCTGGTGAACCGAATGAAGGTCGCGGGCAGCTGACCCGTTGGTGCAGGCCCGCGCTTTGGCCATTCCATGGTCGTGGCGCAGGCAGTGTCGCTGCTCAGTTCGACAAAGCCGCCTTCACGGCGGCACTGACCAAGGCCATGTCGGCTTTGCCTGCGAGCTGGCTCTTGACCGCACCCATGACCTTGCCCATGTCGCCGGGGCCTTTGGCGCCCACCTCAGCCACGATTGCCTGGACGGCAGCGGCAACCTCGTCCGCACCCATGCGCGCCGGCAGGTAGGCCGACAGCACCGCGATTTCGGCCGCTTCCACCGCGGCCAACTCGGGCCGGTTGGCCTGTTCGTAGGCCGTCACGCTGTCCTTGCGTTGCTTGATGAGCTTGTCCACCAGTGCGATGACCATGGCATCGTCCAGTTCCACCCGCTCATCCATTTCTTTTTGTTTGCATGCCGCAAGGAGCAAGCGAATGGTGCCCAGTCGCGCGGTGTCTTTGGCACGCATCGCGGCTTTCATGTCGTCGGTGATTCTTTCTTTGAGTGTGGACATGGCTTCTAACCTCGGAATTGGTTCAAAAACAAAAAACCCGCTGGGCGGGCCGCAGCGGGTTTTGTGGCTGCCGTTGGGGGCAGGGGTTCAGTACAGCTTCTTTGGCAGCTGCATGCTACGGACGCGCTTGTAGTGGCGTTTCACTGCAGCGGCTTTTTTGCGCTTGCGTTCAGCGGTCGGCTTTTCATAGAACTCGCGGGCACGCAGGTCGGTCAGCAGACCCAGTTTTTCAATGGTGCGCTTGAAGCGGCGCAGGGCGACATCAAACGGTTCGTTTTCTTTTACACGGATCGCGGTCATTGGTGTGTGAATTCCGAAAATGTGCTCGGGGAAGATCGGGCCCTTGAGCGATGTTCCCCGTAGAACATGGACCTGACAACGGGGTGATGTCAGAAAGCTCTGGATTATAGCCGTGTTTACCCCGCCACAGTCGCCGGTCTGGCGCTGGGGGCCAGGCGAGCCGCCAACGCCTGGGCGCAAGCGAACCCGCTGGCCCAGGCCCACTGGAAGTTGAAGCCACCGAGCCAACCGGTCACGTCCACCACCTCGCCGATGAAGTAGAGACCGGCTTGCTTGGACTCCATGGTTTGCGAAGACAGGTCTCGCGTGTCCACCCCGCCCAAGGTGACTTCGGCTTTGCGGTAGCCCTCGGTTCCGGTGGGCACGATTTCCCAGCGCGCCAGCCGCTCGGCCAACAAACTGAGCGCCTTGTCGGGCGTGTCCGATACCGGGCGCTGCCAGGCCGCGTCCTGTTGCACCCAGGTGTCGGCCAAGCGGGACGGGATGTGGCCCGCCAGCTCGTTGGCAAGGAGTCTGCGGGATCGCGCTTTGGCGTCTTTCAAGAACCCATGCAGATCGGCCTGCGGCGCGAGGTTCAGCCGCAGTGGGTGGCCCTCGCGCCAGAAGCTGGATATCTGCAGCACAGCGGGCCCACTCAGGCCCCGATGGGTGAACAGCAGGTCTTCGAGGAACCGGGTCCGCGCCTTCTTTTCCCCAGTCTCAATCGCCACGGGCAAGGACAAGCCCGCGAGTTGGGCATAGGGTGTCCAGGCCTCTGGGTCAAAGGTCAGCGGCACCAGGGCAGGCCGCAGATCGGTCACTCGCAGGCCGAACTGCCGCGCCAGGCGGTGACCGAAGTCGCTTGCCCCGATCTTGGGAATGGACAGGCCGCCAGTGGCCACCACCACCGCGCAGGCGTCAACCACGCCACGGTCGGTGTCGATCTGGTAGCCAGCGGGCCCGGTGCGAACCTCGGCCACGCGACACGGCTGCCAGTGCGTCACACCGCCTGCGTCGCATTCGCGCAGCAGCATTTGCACAATGTCGTCGGCTGAGCGGTCACAGAAAAGCTGGCCTTTGTGCTTTTCATGGTGCGCGATGCCGTGCTTCTGCACCAGCGCGATGAAATCTTGCGGTGTGTAGCGGGACATCGCCGACCGGCAAAAGTGCGGGTTGACACCCAAAAAGTTGGCCGGTGTGGCGTCGCGGTTGGTGAAATTACAGCGCCCACCGCCTGAAATACGGATTTTCTCGGCCACTTTCTCGCTGTGGTCCAGCAACAGCACCTTGAGCCCAAGCTGGCCCGCCACGCCCGCGCAAAACAGCCCGGCCGCACCGGCGCCCACCATCACCACATCAAACAACACGCTCTGTCCGTTCTTAAAAACACCCCCTGCGCGGGGCGCGCGGAGGACACGAGCGAAGTGTACGGACCCACTGTGACTATGACGCCCGCGCCGCTGAGGCCGCTGGCGCGGCCGCCGCTCAGGCGTGTCGCTGACGGCCCAGGGCGTAAGCCTCTGTCTCTTCGGCCGTCGCGTTGTCGGCGGGCGGGGTGCTGGCGGTCCCGACCGCAGCCAGTCCTTGCAGCACGTCGCCGACCACAACCACCGAGGGGCTTCGGAAGCCCCCGTCCGCCACGCTGCGGCAGAGCCGTTCCAGCGTCGTCACGACGTGCTTTTGGTTTGACCGGCTCACGTCCTGCACCACGGCGACCGGGGTGTGCGCGGGCAGGCCCAACAGCAGCCCAGCCTCGATGTCCGACAGACCGCTCACACCCATGTAGATCACCAATGTCAGGCGCGCTGTACGCGCCATGTCAGCGATGGCGGGCCAATCCGTGTGGCCGTCGCCAGGTTTGGCGTGGCCCGTCAAAAACACCACCCCGTGGGCGTGCTCGCGGTGCGTCAGAGGCACACCAAGTGAGGTGACACCGGCCAGACCAGCTGTGACGCCGTTGATCACCGTGACCTCGGCGCCCGCAGCGCGCAAGGCCTCAACTTCTTCCCCGCCCCGGCCGAAGATGAACGGGTCGCCGCCTTTGAGGCGGACCACGTTTTCACCTTCTTGCACGGCCATCAACATCATTTTCTCGATGAAGGCCTGGGGCGTGGATTTGCAGCCGCCGCGTTTGCCCACGTACACGATGCGCGCATGGGGGGATGCGTGGGCCACGACCTCATCGCTGACCAGGTCGTCCACCAGCAGCACAGTGGCCGCCCGGATGGCTTTCACGGCCTTAAGGGTGAGCAGCTCCGGGTCGCCTGGGCCCGCGCCCACCAGCGTGCAGCGTCCCATGGCCAACTGGGGGCGTTGCGACAGGGGCGGTGGGGTGTGGGGTGTTCGGGGTGAAGTCATTGCGGCAGCACCAGACGCAAGATGTGTTCCACCTGGATGGCGATGGGCCCTGGCACAGGAACGGCCCCAGCCAACACGCTGCGTGTGAACTGCGCCGTGCTGTCGGCATCGATCGCGCCAGGCAAATGGGGCAGGGTGGACAGCGGGCCAGCCTGTGCCTCTTGCAAGGCCAACTGCTCACCAGCCACGAAACCCAGCATCTGGGGCGTTCTGCGAGGGTCGGCCACCGGCTCGCCCTCGGTCCCGCGCAGCAGCATGGCGTTGGCGCGGGTCAAGGCAAAGGTGGCGGCCATGGAAGCGGCGTACTCCGGGTGGGTGTAGCTGCCCACCACCCAGTGGTCGCCCTCGCACGGCGACATCAATTTCACCAGGCTGTGGGCCGGGTTGCGCAGGCCCACCAAGCGGCGGACGTCCAACAGCCGCTTGAGCCCAGGGCAGAGGGTGGCCGTTGGGACGAACCTCACCTCTCCGGGTGCTATCTTTGAAGTAGCAACACCCTCTTGGATGTCGAGGGCTTGAAGCACTTCCGATGCAAAAACACGGCTGGACTCGGTGGCGGTACCGTGCACCAGCACTGGAATCCCTTCGCGGGCCAACAGGAGCGCCAGCAGCGGGGTTAGCACCGGCAAGCGCCGCGCGCCGTTGTAGCTCGGCAGCACCACCACTGGCCGGTTGCTGGCTGGCAGGCGTTGCAAGCGGGCGTGCGTAGCGTCCAGAAATCCCGCCATTTCTTCTGGCGTTTCGCCCTTGATGCGCATCGCGAGACAGAACGCGCCCACCTCAAGGTCGGTCACTGTGCCGTCCAGCACCTGGCCGAACAGGTCTGCCGCCTGTGCCCGCGTCAGTGGCCGAGCCCCGTCTTTGCCGCGACCGATTTCTTTGATGTACTGGCCAATGCCCATAGGTCGATTGTCGGTCAAGCCTCATGACTTTAGCCCATAAGGCGAATGATCGGTGCCGCAACGGCCTTGGCGGGTCAGGCCGCTTGTTTCAGCGGCTGTGCGGACCGCACCAGGCGTTTGAGTTCTGGCAGGCAGGACCCGCAGTTGGTGCCGCATTTCAGATGGCTCTGGAGCGACGCCAAAAGACCGTCTTCAGAGCGAGTGTGAGCGCCCTCCACAACGCTGCCAGCCAAGTGGGCGGCAATCGCGTCTTCTGCCACGTTGAAGCAGGTGCACACCTGCTTGCCGCGCGATCGCACCGCCACCGGCGCCTTTGCCCCAGCGACCAACAGCGAACGGCCGAGGGCTTGGGCCGGCAGTTCGTTCTGCAGCAGCGTTTTGATCCAGGCCTCAGCTCGGGTGTCGCCCGCCAACAGGAAACCTTCGATCAACGTGTCGTCGCCTTGGCGCCGCAGCCGCGCGGTCCGACGCTGCCCTTTTTGTGCGTCGGCGTATCGCAGGGCCTCGCTGTCGGACAGGCCCACGATCGCCTCCAGTTCGGCCAGAACCGCGTCGGCGGGGGCATCGCTGTGCGCCGCACGGAACAACACGCCGTGGCGCTGGTCATCTGTAGGGTCCCCCAGCGGCGTGGCGCTGGCGAACGGCACGCAACTGGCAAATTGAAACCGCGCCATGTAGGGCTTCAGCAGAGCGCGGGCGGTCAAGGCCTGCGTCTCGGTCAGCCAGGCCACCGTCAACAGCGACCAGGGCAGCTCGGCCTTGGTGATCTTCACGGCCGCATGCTTGAGTTCGGGTTGTTTGGAAGTCGGGCAATGGGCTGACGTGGTGAGGGCGTTCACGCCAGCCAGGCGTTCGCCGGTGCTGGCGCGACCGCTTAGGAACTCCTCCCCCCAGTGCATGGCCATGAAGGCCTGGCTCAGGCCCACCTCGGTCGACGCCTGGACCGGCACCACGATGGAACCGCGCTTGGATGTGACGTGCACCAACTCGCCATCGCGAAGCCTTCGCCGGTCCATGTCCTGCGGGTGCATCTGCACGCTGGGCTCGGCCACGTGGCCAAACAGGCGGCCCAGGGTGCCGGTGCGGCTCATGCCGTGCCACTGGTCGCGCAACCGGCCGGTGGTGAGTGAAAAAGGGAAGCGCGACTCCCTCGGTTCGGCCACCGGGATGTAGACCGTGTTGGCAAATGTGGCTCGCCCGTCGGCGGTGGGGAACTGACCGTCTTCGTACAGCCGCACCTGGCCGCTCAGTTCGCCTGACCGCAGTGGCCACTGCTGCGGTGCAGCGTCGAGCATGGCGTAGCTCATGCCAGTGATGTCCAGATCGCGCCCACGGGTGGACTCGCGGTGTTCGTTCCAGATCGACTCGGCGTCCTCGTAGGGAAACAGGCCACGAGGGCCGTCGATCGCGGCTTCCAGGCGGCGGGCGAAGGCCACCGCGATGGACCAGTCGTGTCGGGTCTCACCCGGCGCCACCACCGCAGGCCGCACGCGGGAGATGCGGCGTTCGCTGTTCGTCACGGTGCCAACTTTTTCACCCCAGGTGGTGGCTGGCAGCAGCAGGTCGGCGTGGTCGCAGGTGGCGGGGGTGGCAAAGGCCTCTTGCACCACCACGAATTCGGCGCGTTCCAGTGCACGGCGCACCGTGGTTTGGTCGGGCATGGACTGCAGCGGGTTGGTGCAGGCGATCCACAGCGCCCTGATGTCGCCGTCGGCTGCGGCCTGGAACATCTCGACCGCGGTTTTCCCAGGCTTGGAGGGCACGGCCGGCACCCCCCAGAGCCTTGCCACCTCTGCGCGATGCTCTGGGTTGCCAAGGTCTCGGTGCGCGCTGAGCAGGTTGGCGAGGCCGCCCACCTCGCGCCCGCCCATGGCGTTGGGTTGGCCGGTGAGCGAGAACGGGCCGGCACCCGGTTTGCCGATCTGCCCCGTGGCCAGGTGCAGGTTGATCAGTGCCGCGTTCTTGATGGTGCCGCTGCTGGACTGGTTGAGGCCCTGGCAGTACAGGCTCAGGGTGGCTGAAGAGGTGGCGAAAAGCCGAGCGGCTTCCAGAATGTCTTGCTTCTGCAGGCCACAGACGCTGGCCACCATCTCCGGGGTGTAGTCGCGCACGGTGGCCTTCAGCGCATCAAAGCCGTTGGTGTGGGCGGCGATGTAGGCGTGGTCCAACCAACCTTCCCACAACATGGTGTGCAGCATGCCGTTGAACAGGGCCACGTCGGTGCCGGGCTGGATGGGTAGAAACAGGTCGGCGATTTCGGCGGTGTCGGTGCGCCGGGGGTCGCAAAAGATGACCTTCATCTGCGGGTTGGCGCGCTTGGCGTCTTCGATCCGGCGGAACAGCACTGGGTGGGCGTAGGCGGTGTTGCTGCCCACAATGAAAATGCACGATGCGTGGTTCACGTCGTCGTAACACGTGGGGGGCGCATCGGCACCCAAGGTCATTTTGTAGCCTGCAACAGCGCTGCTCATGCACAACCGAGAGTTGGTGTCGACGTTGTTGGTGCCGATCAGGCCCTTGGCCAGTTTGTTGAAGACGTAGTAGTCCTCGGTCAGCAACTGGCCCGAGATGTAGAACCCCACCGCGTCAGGGCCATGGTCCCTGATCGTTTTCGCAAACTGGTTGGTGGCCAAGTCCAAGGCGGTGTCCCACGCGATTCGTTGGGGCGCTTCCCCACGGCGCAGCCGCTGCATCGGGTGCAGCAAGCGGGTGTGCTGCGTGACCGTTGCGCTCGCGGTCAAGTGCAGGGTGGAGCCCTTGCTGCATAGCCGCCCAAAGTTCGCCGGGTGATCTGGGTCGCCTCGGACGCCGGTGATTTGGTCTCCCTGCGATTCGATGACCACCCCGCAACCCACCCCACAGTAGGGGCAAGTGGACTTGGTTTCGCGCGCTGTCATGCGGTTGTGGCTTTGAGGGCGGGCCCGGCCAAGGGTTTGGACAGGTCCAGCGCGTGGTGGCTGAGTTCTGCCGCGTTCAGGTACACGCTGCCGTCGGTGACCTGCACCGCGAACTTTGGTGTGCAGCCTTCGTCGGGTGATTTGGCGCAACCGTCGCCCAACCCGATGGTCCAGTTGTGCAAGGGGCAGGCCACGCTCTCACCGTGCACGATGCCTTGGCTCAGCGGACCGCCTTTGTGCGGGCAACGGTCCAGCAAGGCAAAGACCTTGTCTTCGCTGTTGCGGAACACAGCCACGTCCATGCCCTTGGGGCGCGCGACCCGGCGGGAACCCAGCACCGGGATGTCGGTCACCAGGCAGATTTTTCTCCATTCAGATGTGGGAGTGGTCATACCGAAATCACCTCAAACTGGCGCGTGTCCACGGCGGCCTTGTCAAATTCAAACCAGGGGTCGGGTTCGCCATCGAGCGCGAACTGCAGTTGGGCCCACAGCGCCTTGCGGCCCTCGTGGTCCTCCAATATCCGTTTCTTCACATGGTCCAGGCCGACCCGGTTCACGTAGTGCACCGTGCGCTCCAGGTACCAGCCTTCCTGGCGGTACAGCTCGCAGAATGCGCCGGTGTACTCCAGCACCTCGGCGGCGGTCTTGAGTTTCACAAAAAAGTGGGCGACCTCCGTCTTGATGCCGCCGTTGCCGGCGATGTACATCTCCCAGCCGCTGTCCACGCCGATGATGCCCACGTCCTTGATGCCCGCCTCGGCGCAATTGCGCGGGCAGCCCGACACGGCGAACTTCACTTTGTGGGGCGCGTACATGCGCCACATGGCCCGCTCCAGGTCTTTGCCCATCTGGGTGCTGTCTTGTGTGCCCATGCGACACCACTCGCTGCCCACACAGGTTTTCACGGTGCGCAGCGCCTTGGCATAGGCGTGGCCCGAGGGCATGCCGATGTCTTTCCAGACGTTTTGCAGGTCTTCCTTTTTCACGCCCAAGAGGTCAATGCGCTGGCCGCCCGTGACCTTGACGGTGGGGATCTTGTACTTGTCCACCGCGTCCGCGATGCGGCGCAACTCGTCCGCCGTGGTTTCACCGCCCCACATGCGCGGGATGACCGAGTAGGTGCCATCTTTCTGGATGTTGGCGTGGCTGCGTTCGTTGATGAAGCGGCTCTGCGGGTCGTCCTTGGCCTCTTTGGGCCAGGTGCTGATGAGGTAGTAGTTCACTGCCGGGCGGCAGCTTGCGCAGCCATTGGGCGTTTTCCACTCCATGAACTTGAATACGTCCGTGATCCTGAGCAGCTTGCTGTCGCGGATGGCGTCGCGCACCGCTTGGTGGCCGTGGTCCGTACAGCCGCACATCGCTTTGAGCTTGGGTGTGGCGGAGTAGTCGCCACCGGCGGTGAACATCAGAATCTGCTCCACCAGCCCAGTGCAGGAGCCACAGCTGGCACTGGCCTTGGTGTGCTTCTTCACCTCGTCCAACGTGAACAGGCCCTTTTCTTTGATGGCCTTGCAGATGGTGCCTTTGTTGACGCCATTGCAACCGCAGACCTCCGCGTCGTCGGGCATGGTGGCGGCCTTGCTGTGGCCTTCTTGGCCGACATCACCGATGTTCGATTCACCAAACATCAGCTTGTCGCGGATGTCGTTGATGCTGCGGCCGTCGCGCAGCAACTTGAAGTACCAGCTGCCGTCCACCGTGTCGCCATACAGGCAGGCCCCGACCAGCTTGTCGTCCCTGATCACCAGTTTTTTGTAGACGCCGCCGTAGGGGTCGGACATCACGATCTCTTCGGTGCCTTCGCCGCCCATAAAGTCACCGGCGCTGAACAGGTCGATGCCAGTGACCTTGAGCTTGGTCGAGGTGAGCGAGCCTTGGTAGCGGCCAATGCCAAACTGCGCCAGGTGGTTGGCGGCGACCTTGGCCTGCTCGAACAGCGGGGCCACCAGACCGTAGGCGATGCCTCGGTGGGCAGCACACTCACCCACCGAGTAAATGCGGGCGTCCGTCACGGTTTGCATGGTGTCGTTCACCACGATGCCGCGGTTGCAGTGCAGGCGCATCTTTTCAGCCAGTTCGGTGTTGGGGCGGATGCCCACGGCCATCACCACCAGGTCGGCGGGGATCTCGCTGCCGTCTTTGAATTGCAGGACCTTCACCCGCCCGCCCTGGCCACCGTCGGCATCGCCCAAGAGCGCCTGGGTTTGACCGCCCATGACGAACTTCAGGCCACGTTCTTCGAGCGACTTTTGCAACAACCCGCCGGCCACAGGGTCCAGCTGGCGCTCCATCAAGGTGGGCATGACGTGGATAACGGTCACTTCCATGCCGCGCAGCATCAGGCCGTTGGCCGCTTCCAGGCCCAACAGGCCCCCGCCGATCACCACCGCTTTTTTGTACTTTGCTGCGGCCTCAATCATCGCGTTGGTGTCGGCAATGTCGCGGTAGGCGATCACGCCGTCCAACTGTTTGCCAGGGATGGGCAAGATGAAGGGGTTGGAGCCGGTGCACATCAGCAGGCGGTCGTAATGCGCCTCGGTGCCATCGTCAGCACGTACGATGCGCCACACGCGGTCCACGTCCACAACCTTTTTACCGGCGTGCAACGTGATCTGGTTGTCTTGGTACCAGTTCCAGGGATTGAGGACGATCTCGTCCAGCGTCTGCTCACCCGCCAGTACTGGCGACAGCAGGATGCGGTTGTAGTTGGGGTGGGGCTCAGCCCCGAACACCGTGATGTCGTACAGGTCGGGCGCCAACTTGAGCAGCTCTTCGATGGTCCGCACACCGGCCATGCCGTTGCCTACCATCACCAATTTTAATTTCTTCATCACCATCTCCCAGTGGTCCGCAGCGGACAGACCTTGTCCCGCCCCGTGTGCGGCCGGGTGTTTTTAAATTCGTTCGTGTCGGGGGCGGAGCCGACCGGAGGCCGGAGCCGCCACCCTCAGGCGGCTTGCTTCTCGACGTGCGACTGGCGCGTGTACAGGAAGTCGATCACCGCCTTGCGGTAGTGCAGGTAGTCGGTGTTTTCGGCCAACGCCACCCGCGAGCGGGGGCGTGGAAGGTCCACGCTCAATACCTCGCCAATGGTTGCGGCCGGGCCGTTGGTCATCATCACGATGCGGTCGGACAGCAGCACCGCCTCGTCCACGTCGTGTGTCACCATCACCACGGTGCTTTGGGTGGTGGCCACAATGGCCAGCAGCTCGTCTTGTAGCTTGGCCCGGGTCAGTGCGTCCAGCGCGCCAAAGGGCTCGTCCATCAACAGCACCTTGGGTTCCATGGACAACGCGCGCGCGATGCCCACCCGCTGCTTCATGCCGCCGGAGATTTCACTTGGGCGCTTGTGCGCAGCGGCGGTCAAGCCCACCATGGCCAGTACGTGGTCCACCCGCGCCTTGAGCTGTGCCTTGGTTTCCCCGCGTGCGCCATTGGCCCGGCTGGGCGACCCGAACACACGTTCCACCGCAAGGTAGACGTTCTCAAAGCAGGTGAGCCACGGCAGCAGCGAGTGGTTTTGGAACACGACCCCGCGGTCTGGTCCCGGCCCATCGATCTCGCGGTTGGCGCAGATCAGGCTGCCGCTGGTGGGCAGGGTCAGGCCAGCGATCAGGTTCAGCAGGGTGGACTTGCCACATCCCGAGTGGCCAATCAGGGTCACGAATTCGCCCTTGCCCACGGTCAGGTTGACGTTTTGCAGCGCGCAGAACGGACCTTTGGCGGTTTTGAACGTCTGTTCAACATTCTGGACTTCGATGTATTTGCTGGTCAGGCTGACGCTCATGACTTCACCTCTTCAAAAGTAAACGCGGTGGCGAGTTTGATCAGCGCGAACTCCAAGACCAGCCCCACACCACCGATGACGAAGATCGCCACGATGATGTTTTTTACGTTCAGGTTGTTCCACTCGTCCCAGATCCAGAAGCCGATGCCCACACCACCGGTCAACATCTCGGCCGCCACGATCACCAGCCAGGCGGTACCCACCGCCAGTCGAACGCCGGTCAGCATGTAGGGCAGCACCGCTGGGAACAGGATCTTGGAGATGATCTTCCATTCGCTCAGGTTCAACACGCGGGCGACGTTCATGTAGTCGGTTGGCACGCGCTGCACGCCCACGGCGGTGTTGATGATCATGGGCCAGATGGAGCAGATAAAAATGGTCCAGATTGCGGCGGGGTTGGCCCCTTTGAACACCAGCAAGCCGATCGGCAACCAAGCCAGCGGCGACACCGGTCGCAACAGGCTGATCAGCGGGTTGAACATTCGGCTCAGGAAGGTGAAGCGGCCGATCATGAAGCCCAGGGGGATGCCGATCAGTGCGGCCAAGCCAAACCCGAGGGCCACCCGTTTGAGCGAACTCAGCACGTTCCAGCCCACCCCCTGGTCATTGGGCCCCTTTTGGTAGAAGGGGTCACTGAACACCGCAACGGCTTGTTGCAAGGTGTCCCAAGGGGATGGGATGTTGCCTTTGGTGGTGATGGACACCAAGGCCCATATGCCCAACAGCAAGCCCAGCCCAGCAGCGGGCGGGATCACTTTCAGCATCAAGTCGGACCAGTCCCGCGCCAGCCGACGTGCCGGGAGGATGGCCGCGGCAGTTTGACGGGCGGAATCGGCAGTGCCGGCGACCGACTTGTTAGCGGGATTGGCGCTGGCGGATGTGGAGCCTTCAAAAGGCGGGTGGAAAACGGCGCTGACCATGGTGTCACCTTGGTTGTGGGGTGGGGCGAACGTGCGCTCTGCGCGTCAGACTTTGATCTTGAAACCGTCGGCGTATTTTTTCGGGTCTTTGCCATCCCAAACCACGCCGTCCATCAGCTTGCTGGTGCGCATCACGTCTTTGGGGACGCTCACCTTGGCCACGGTCGCGGCCTGCTTGTACAGATCTATCTGATTGATCTGTTTGGCCACAGCCAAATAATCAGGGTGCTCTTTGAGCAAGCCCCAGCGCTTGTGCTGTGTCAGGAACCACATACCGTCCGACAGGTAGGGGAAGTTCACCGCGCCGTCGTTGTAGAACTTCATGTGGTTGGGGTCGTCCCAGGTTTTGCCCAAGCCGTTTTGGTAACGGCCCAGGATGCGCTGGTTGATGGCGTCCACGCTGGTGTTCACGTAGGACTTGTCTGCAACGGTTTCCGCCATCTTGTTTTTGTTTCCCAGGCTGGCGTCGATCCATTGGCTGGCTTCCAAAATGGCAGCGATCACGGCTCGGCAGGTGTTGGGGTGCTTCTTCACGAACTCGGCACTGGTGCCCAAGACCTTCTCAGGGTGGTCCTTCCAAATGTCCTGTGTGGTCGCGGCGGTCACACCGATGCCGTCGATGATCGCGCGGTGATTCCAGGGTTCGCCCACGCAGTAGCCGTCCATGTTGCCCACGCGCATGTTGGCCACCATTTGCGGCGGGGGTACGGTGATGACTTTGGCTTCCTGGAAGGGGTGGATGCCCGCGCTGGCCAGCCAGTAGTACAGCCACATTGCGTGGGTGCCGGTGGGAAAGGTCTGCGCGAAGGTGTATTCGCGTTTGTTGCTGGCCATGAATTTGGCCAGCGAGGCGCCATCCACCGCGCCCTTTTCGGCCAGCGCTTTCGACAGCGTGATGGCCTGACCGTTCTGGTTCAGGTTCATCAGAACCGCCATGTCTTTCTTGGGTCCGCTGGTGCCGAGGTGCACGCCATACACCAAGCCGTAAAGCGCGTGCGCCATGTCCAGTTCGCCGCTCACGAGCTTGTCGCGTACGCCAGCCCATGACGTTTCCTTGGAAGGAACGATCTTCACGCCGTGCTTCTTGTCGAAACCGAGCACAGACGCCATGACCACGCTGGCACAGTCGGTCAGCGGGATGAAGCCGATCTTGACTTCTTCCTTTTCCGGCTTGTCAGACCCCTGTGCATACACCGCAGTGCGCAACGCCGGGGAGATGCCCACCGCGCCCAGGGAGGCGGCTTGCAGAACGGTGCGGCGGCTGAGTTTATGGTTCATCAAGTCGGTCATGGGGACTCCAATTGGTCGTGGAAATAAAAACGGCGTCCTCACCGATCAACCCAGCGCATGCGCTGAATCGGGGTGGGGACGCCGTTGTCCTGATTCGACCCACCGCCCGCCGTTGGGTGGTGTGGTCGACGACTGCATCAGTCTTGCATCAACTTAAGCAGCAAGCGTGCCAGCTGCGGCAGGTGCCTTGTCAAGGCCGCTGTGGGCACGTCAGACGCTGTACGGCGCCAAAGGGCGCGGTTTTGGCAAGGGTTGCGGCGCTTGCCCAAAAGGGTGCAAAGGATTCAGGGGGCGTGGGTCGTCTGCACCAAGCCCGTGCATGACGACGGGTCAGGCCAGCAAATCGGCCATGTCCAGCATGCGCTGGGCGACCTCGTGCAGCTTGAGGCCCTTGTTCATGGCGGCCTTGCGCAGCTTGTCGTACGCCTGTTGTTCTGTGAGGTGTTGGCGCTGCATCAACAGGTTTTTGGCCCGGTCGATCACCTTTCGGCCAGAGAGTTCAGACTTCGCTTCGGCCAACTCCTGGCGCAAATGCTCTTCGTGCTGGAACCGCAGCATCGCCACGTCCAGAATGGGCCGGATGCGTTCGGTGCTGAGCCCAGCCACCACGTAGGCCGAGACGCCCGCAGCGACCGCGTCGCGCGCGAGGGTGCTGTCGCTGTCGTTGGTGAACATCACGATCGGGCGGCGCTCGTCACGCGTCGCCACCACCACATGCTCCAGCGCGTCGCGTGCGTCGCTGTCCGCGTCCACGATCACCATGTCGGGCCGCAACTGCGCCAGCCGCTCGGTCAGGAAAACATCGGGTGGCAACGTGGCGACCAGGTTGAAACCGTTTTCCAGCAGCCCGATGCGCAGGCTGCGGGAACGTTCTGCCAGCAAGACGGCGTGCTCATCTTCAGCATCGCCGACCACCAGGTCAGGCGCCACGACGACAATGCGGAGGGTTTCGTGCATGGGTGTGTTTGTGCAAAATTTGCGCCAGCTGTTGTCCCACGCGGCTGGCCAATTGGTTTCTGATTGTGCCGGGCGCTTCCCCTACACTTGGCGCCGATGGTCCACAACTTCCTGATGCTCGGCATCGAGTCGTCCTGCGATGAAACTGGGGTGGCGCTGGTCAAGGCACAGGCCGGTCACCGACCTGTGTTGTGCGCCCAGGCGCTGCACAGCCAGATCGAGATGCACCAGGCGTATGGCGGTGTCGTGCCCGAACTGGCCAGCCGGGACCACATCCGCAGGGTGTTGCCGCTCACCCGGCGGGTACTGGCCAATGCCGGCGCCTCCCTGGCCGATTTGGATGTGGTCGCTTTCACCCGGGGTCCTGGTTTGGCGGGCGCGCTGCTGGTGGGGGCGGGCGTGGCTTGTGCGTTGGGTGCCGCTCTCGGCAAGCCGGTGATGGGTGTTCACCATTTGGAAGGCCACTTGCTGTCGCCATTCCTCAGCGCGGACCCGCCAGAATTTCCGTTTGTGGCGTTGTTGGTGTCTGGCGGACACACGCAGCTGATGCGGGTGGACGCGGTTGGGCGGTACGCCCTGCTGGGCGAAACCATCGACGATGCGGCCGGCGAGGCGTTTGACAAAACGGCCAAGCTGATGGGGCTGGGTTACCCCGGCGGACCCGCACTGGCCCGACTGGCCGAACAGGGCGATGCGGCTGCCTTTGCATTGCCACGGCCCTTGCTGCACAGCGGCAACCACGACTTTTCATTCGCTGGCTTGAAAACCGCCGTGCTGACGCAGGCCAAAAAACTGGGCGAGGGCTTGGCGGAGCGCAAGGCCGATCTGGCGGCGTCCACCCAGGCGGCGATCGTTGAGGTGCTGGTGAAGAAGTCGCTTGGTGCCCTCCAGGCTACCGGTTTGACGCGACTGGTGGTGGCCGGTGGGGTGGGTGCCAACCGACAGCTCCGTCTGGCACTGGACAACGCCTGCCGGCAGCGCGGTGTGCGGGTCCACTACCCAGAATTTGACCTGTGCACCGACAACGGCGCCATGATCGCGATGGCCGCTGCGATGCGGCTACAGGCAGGCGTACAGGCAGCCACCACCGCCTACGCCTTCGATGTGAAACCGCGCTGGCCGTTGGCCGACCTGGCCGCTCCGGCGCGGGTTGGATAGGTGTGCGAACACTGTTGCGGCCACCAGCGTCAAAAATCGGGCCATGGCGAGCCTTCGGCGGTTTTCTGGGGGTGCGGCGCTTGCCATCTTCAATTCTGGGCTTTTTCGGCCGTCCGCCCCCTCAGATACTGGCTCAATTGCTATCAATCAAGTAGCGTTCCGAGGGATCGGACCGCATACACGCCAACGGCTTACGCCGCGCGCTGCCTGTCTGTGCCAGGTCACGCGGAGCAGCGGCGACCTGGTGTCCCCCTCAGCATCAGGGTGCTGGAACACCAGACAGGCAGTTTGGGTCAAGGCTGGTGCATTCACGAAATTCGTGGGTTGCCAACGCCGTCACCTCTCCGCGCTCTGCTGGCGTTGGGGGTGACGAGAGGGCTCGGGCTATAATCCGAATGCTCGGTCTCAAGACGGAGCGCACGTTGGGGCCATTCCAGCTTCCATCGCAAGTCAACCCCGACCCTTTACGGGTCATCAAAAGGAAACACATGACCGCTTTGAACAAAGCAGAGGTCGTCAAGGCCAACGCCCGCTCTGCCACAGACACCGGCAGCCCCGAAGTGCAAGTCGCACTGCTGACGGCACGGATCAACGAGCTGACCCCCCACTTCAAAACCCACGCCAAAGACCACCACGGTCGACGCGGCCTGCTGCGCATGGTGAGCCGTCGCCGCAAGCTGCTGGATTACCTGAAGTCCAAAGACGCGGCCCGCTACACCGCGCTGATCGCCAAACTCGGCCTGCGAAAGTAAGCACAGCCCATCGACAAGCGCCTGAGTTGGTTTGCACTGGCTCAGGCGCTTGTCATTTGAAGATTCCATTCGGAGATGGCAAGACGAACGCGCGCTGTGTCATTCCACAACCGCCCCACATCGGGAGTGGCTGCGTCAGCAGCGCGGTTTTGGAATGGCATCGTGTTCGTATCGCCTCTCTCCGGGCCTGCGGCGCAGCCTGATGCGCCGCTTATCTGAGTGGCACCTGCTGTGGTGCACAGACTGAGAAAGACAAACCATGAGCATTTTTAACAAAGTCACCAAGACCTTCCAGTGGGGCCAACATACCGTCACGATGGAGACCGGCGAGGTCGCCCGCCAAGCTTCTGGCGCGGTGTTGGTGAACATCGATGACACGGTGGTGCTCGCCACGGTGGTCGCGTCCAAAACGTCCAAGCCAGGGCAAGATTTCTTTCCCCTGACGGTCGACTACATCGAGAAAACCTACGCAGCAGGCAAGATTCCTGGCAGCTTTTTCAAACGCGAGGCCAAGCCCAGCGAGCACGAAACCCTGACCAGCCGCCTGATCGACCGGCCCATCCGCCCGTTGTTCCCCGAGGGCTTCTACAACGAGGTGCACGTGGTCATCCACACCGTGTCGCTGAATCCAGAGGTGGACGCCGACATCGCCGCGCTGATCGCTTCCAGTGCCGCCTTGGCCATTTCGGGCATTCCGTTTGCGGGCCCCATTGGCGCTGCACGCGTGGGTTACATCAACGGCGAGTATGTGCTGAACCCAGGGCAGACCCAACGCAAAGACAGCCAGATGGACCTGGTGGTCGCTGGCACAGAAGCCGCCGTGCTGATGGTGGAGTCCGAGGCTCTGCAGTTGTCGGAAGACATCATGCTGGGCGCAGTGGTTTTTGGTCACCAGCAGGGCAACATCGCCATCAACGCGATCCATGAACTGGTGCGTGAGGCTGGTAAACCGGTCTGGGACTGGCAAGCCCCAGCCAAGGACGAGGCTTTGATCGCCAAAGTCGTGGCCGCGGCCGAGGACAAACTGCGTGCGGCTTATCAGATCCGCAACAAGCAAAGCCGCACCCAAGCCTGCCGCGAAGCGTATGCCGCCGTGTTGTCTGGCTTGAAGGCCGACGGTGTGGAATTCGACTCGGTCAAGGTCGAAAGCATGTTGTTCGACATCGAAGCCAAGATCGTGCGCAGCCAGATTCTGCAAGGCGAGCCGCGAATCGACGGCCGCGACACCCGCACCGTGCGTCCGATTGAAATCCGCAACAGCGTGCTGCCACGCACCCACGGCTCTGCTCTGTTCACCCGCGGTGAGACTCAGGCCTTGGTGGTGACCACTTTGGGCACCGAGCGCGATGCCCAGCGCATCGACGCGCTGGCCGGCGAGTACGAAGACCGCTTCATGTTGCACTACAACATGCCTCCGTTCGCCACGGGCGAAGTCGGCCGCATGGGCAGCACCAAGCGCCGTGAAATTGGCCACGGCCGCTTGGCCAAGCGCGCGCTGGCCGCTGTGTTGCCGAACAAAGAAGAGTTCCCCTACACCATGCGCGTGGTGTCTGAGATCACCGAGTCCAACGGCTCGTCGTCGATGGCGTCCGTGTGCGGTGGCTGTTTGAGCCTGATGGACGCTGGCGTGCCAATGAAGGCCCATGTGGCCGGTATCGCCATGGGTTTGATCAAGGACGGCAACCGCTTCGCCGTTTTGACAGACATCTTGGGTGACGAGGACCACCTGGGTGACATGGACTTCAAGGTTGCCGGCACCACCGGTGGCATCACCGCGCTGCAGATGGACATCAAGATCCAGGGGATCACCAAGGAAATCATGCAGGTGGCGCTGGCCCAGGCCAAAGAGGCTCGCCTGCACATTCTTGGCAAGATGCAAGAAGCGATGGGCGAGGCCAAGACCGAGGTCAGCAGCTTCGCTCCCAAGCTGTACACAATGAAGATCAACCCAGAGAAGATCCGTGATGTGATCGGCAAGGGCGGTGCTGTGATCCGGGCACTGACCGAAGAAACCGGTTGTCAGATCAACATTGAGGAAGACGGCACCATCACGATCGCCGCGACCGACGCGTCCAAGGCGGACGAGGCAAAACGCCGCATTGAGCAGATCACCGCAGAGGTGGAAATCGGCAAAGTTTACGAGGGCCCGGTCACCAAGATTTTGGATTTCGGCGCGCTGATCAATTTGCTGCCTGGCAAGGACGGCTTGTTGCACATCAGCCAGATCGCGCACGAGCGAGTGGAGAAAGTCACCGACTACCTGACAGAGGGTCAGATCGTCAAAGTCAAGGTGTTGGAGACGGACGAGAAGGGCCGCGTGAAACTGTCGATGAAGGCGTTGTTGGACCGCTCTGCACCCCAAGCCCCTGCCGCAGAACCGCAAAACTGAGCTTGCTGCCCGTCGCCTGCCCGCCACTCGGAGAGTGGGCGATTGCACCCTCTTGTCCGTGATGCCGACGAGACATGAACGCTGTTGAAATCGCCGCGCCTGGCACCCCCGAAGTGCTTCGCCTGACCCAGCGCCCGCGCCCAGTCGCTGGGCGGGGCGAGGTGTTGGTGCGGGTGTCGGCGAGCGGCGTCAACCGGCCCGACGTGCTGCAGCGCTTGGGTGTCTACCCTGCGCCTGCTGGGGCGTCTGATATCCCAGGGTTGGAGATCGCTGGGGTGATTGAATCGGGCGACGAAGACGCCATGGCCCAAGCCGGGTGGCGCGCTGGAGACCGGGTGTGTGCGTTGGTGGCCGGAGGGGGGTATGCAGAGTGGTGCGTCGCGCCCGTTGGCCAGTGCTTGGCGGTGCCCCCGCGCCTGACCGACGCTGAGGCAGCGTCCGTTCCAGAGACTTTTTTCACTGTCTGGAGCAATGTGTTCGAACGTGGCCGCTTGCAGGTCGGAGAGACGCTGTTGGTGCACGGCGGGAGTAGTGGCATTGGTGTGGCCGCCATCCAATTGGCCAAAGCCCATGGTGCATCGGTGATCGTGACCGCGGGGACCGACGAGAAGTGCGCGGCCTGCTTGGCGCTGGGTGCAGACCACGCGATCAACCACCGCACGTCCGACTTTGTGGTCGAAGTGCAGCGACTGACTGGCGGTCGTGGCGTGGACGTTGTCCTCGACATGGTGGCTGGACCGTATGTGGCGCGTGAACTGGCGTGCCTGGCTGAAGACGGCCGACTGGTCATCATCGCGGTGCAGGGCGGGACTCAGAGCGAGCTCAATGCTGGCTTGGTGCTGCGCAAGCGACTGACCGTCACTGGCTCCACGCTGAGGGCCAGGCCAGTGGCGTTCAAGTCGGCGATCGCCCAGGCTTTGAAGCAAACGGTATGGCCTTGGCTTCAAGCTGGCAGGGTACGCCCGGTGGTGCACAGCCAGTTCCCGGTCTTTGGGGCGGACGGTGTTTGCGGTGCGGTCACGGCGCACCAGCTGATGGAGTCGAACCGCCATGTTGGAAAAATTGTCCTCACCTGGGGAGTTGTGTGATGAGCAGTTCACGCCAAGCCTTGATCGCTGGCAACTGGAAAATGAATGGCGGCCTGGCCGCAAACAGGACGTTGACCGAAGCCATCGTCTCAGGCTTGAATGGCTCCAGTTGTGACGTCGCACTGTGTGTGCCCAGCCCGTATCTGGCACAAATGCAGGCGTTGGCGAACGGCACGAGGTTGCAGGTCGGGGCGCAAGATGTGTCGCCTCATGCGTCGGGTGCATTCACTGGAGAAGTCTCGGCCGACATGCTGCGTGACTTTGGCGTGCGGTTCGCGATCGTCGGTCACTCTGAGCGGCGCCAGTACCACGGCGAGACCGACGCCGTGGTGGCCACCAAAGCCCAGCGCGCGCTGGCGGCAGGCATCACCCCCTTGGTGTGTGTGGGCGAGACATTGGCTGAGCGGGAAGCCGGCGATACCGAACACGTTGTCAAACGGCAACTCGCTGCTGTGATCCACACCAATGGGCACTGCATCAGTGAGATCGTGGTGGCCTATGAGCCGGTGTGGGCCATTGGCACTGGAAAAACCGCCACGCCGGAACAGGCACAGCAGGTGCACGCACTGCTGCGCGCCCAGTTGAAAGCGGCCAGCCCCCACGCTGACCGAATCCGCATCGTGTACGGCGGCAGCATGAACGCGGCGAACGCCGCGCAGTTGCTGGCCCAACCTGACATTGATGGGGGCTTGATCGGCGGGGCGTCGCTCAAAGCCGCCGACTTCCTCACCATCGTCAACGCCGCCGTCTGACGCGCACGACCCCCTCATTCCCATTCAGGAGTTTTTGTATGAACGTTGTATTGAACATTGTCTTGGCGGTTCAGATGTTGTCTGCGATCGCGATGGTTGCGCTCATCCTGATCCAACATGGCAAAGGTGCGGACATGGGGGCAGCGTTCGGCAGTGGCGGATCCGGAAGCCTGTTTGGCGCCAGCGGCAGCGCTAACTTTTTGTCGCGCAGCACCGCCGTGCTGGCGGCGGTGTTTTTCGTTTGCACGCTGGCACTGGCCTACTTTGGCAATTTGCGGCCCACGGCCACGGGCGGCGGCAGCGTGCTCGAACGCACGCCAGCGACCGCACCCGCGGCGACCGACACCACACCCGCGGGGCTGATCCCCCCTGGTGGGAACGCAGCCCCCGGTTCAGGCGCACAACCTGCTGCTGCAGCATCCGGCGCTGCCCTGATTCCATCCAAGTGATCTTCTGGTGATTTTGCGAAAGCGAGCCCGGTCTAGGGTCGCTTTCAGGGTAAACTCTGAGGCTGTACCAAAGAGCAAACAGCCGAGAGGCGCCTCACGCAAATTGGTCGAAAAACCGCCGTCGTGGTGAAATTGGTAGACACGCTATCTTGAGGGGGTAGTGGCGAAAGCTGTGCGAGTTCGAGTCTCGCCGACGGCACCAACATGGGCTCGTGCGATGCGCGCCCCATCGGTGATCAGTAATCCAGATGAACCTCGATCAATACCTTCCCGTCTTGCTGTTCATCTTAGTGGGCATTGGCGTTGGCATCGTTCCCCAGGCCCTGGGTTATCTGCTTGGTCCGAACCGACCCGACAGTGAAAAAAATTCCCCATACGAATGCGGCTTCGAGGCGTTTGAAGACGCGCGCATGAAGTTCGATGTGCGCTACTACCTGGTGGCCATCCTCTTCATCCTGTTCGATCTGGAGATCGCATTTCTGTTCCCCTGGGCCATTGCGCTCAAGGAGATCGGCCCAACGGGTTTTTGGGCCATGATGGTTTTCCTGGGCATTCTCGTCGTGGGTTTTGCTTACGAGTGGAGAAAAGGCGCCCTGGACTGGGAATAACAGAGGTGCAATATGGCCATTGAGGGTGTGTTCAAAGAAGGCTTCGTCACCACGTCTTACGACTCGGTGGTGAACTGGGCCAAAACCGGGTCACTTTGGCCCATGACTTTTGGCCTAGCGTGCTGCGCAGTGGAGATGATGCATGCCGGTGCCGCGCGCTACGACTTGGACCGGTTCGGGGTGGTGTTCCGCCCCAGTCCGCGGCAGTCCGACCTGATGATCGTGGCAGGCACGTTGTGCAACAAGATGGCACCGGCGCTCCGCAAAGTCTATGACCAAATGAGCGAGCCGCGATGGGTGCTTAGCATGGGATCTTGCGCCAACGGCGGCGGCTATTACCACTACAGCTACTCGGTGGTTCGGGGCTGCGACCGCATCGTCCCAGTGGACGTCTACGTCCCGGGTTGTCCTCCCACGGCGGAGGCGCTGATGTACGGGATCATCCAGTTGCAGCAAAAAATTCGACGCACTCACACCATTGCCAGGGCCTGAGTCCATGACAGCTGTCTCCGTCAACCCTGAAACCATTGAAGCGGCAGTCTCTGCGGCTTTGGGCGACCGCATTCGACGCCTCTCCACTCGCCTGGGTGAGGTGACCGTGGTGGTGGCCGCCAGCGACTACTTGGCTTCTGCGGCCTTGTTGCGCGACGCGCCCGGTTGCCGCTTTGAGCAACTCGTCGACTTGTGTGGCGTGGACTATGCCGAATACAAAGACGGCGCTTACGACGGTCCTCGCTACGCGGTGGTGTGCCACCTTCTGTCGGTGAGCCTCAATCAGCGCGTGCGTTTGAAGGTGTTCGCGCCTGACGACGATTTTCCAGTGGTTGCATCGGTCAACACGGTGTGGAGTTCGGCGAATTGGTTCGAGCGAGAGGCGTTCGACTTGTTTGGCGTCGTCTTTGAGGGTCACGATGACTTGCGCCGCATCTTGACAGACTATGGGTTCATCGGCCACCCCTTCCGCAAGGATTTCCCGACGTCGGGCCACGTTGAGATGCGCTATGACCCCGAGCAAAAGCGTGTGATCTATCAGCCGGTGTCCATCGAGCCGCGCGACATCACGCCGCGCATCATCCGGGAAGACCAATACGGAGGGCTCCGTTAATGGCTGAAATCAAGAACTACACCCTGAACTTCGGTCCACAGCACCCCGCTGCCCATGGCGTTCTGCGCCTGGTGTTGGAGCTGGATGGCGAGGTGATCCAGCGCGCTGACCCGCACATCGGCCTGTTGCACCGTGCCACGGAGAAGCTGGCCGAGAGCAAAACCTACATCCAGTCGCTTCCTTACATGGACCGGCTCGACTACGTGTCGATGATGTCCAACGAACACGCTTACTGCCTGGCGATCGAAAAGCTGCTGGGTTTGGAAGTTCCAGAACGCGCGCAGTACATCCGCGTCATGTATTCCGAGATCACCCGGTTGTTGAACCACTTGCTGTGGTTGGGCTGTCATGGCTTGGACTGCGGCGCAATGACGATCTTCCTCTACGCATTCCGAGAGAGGGAAGACCTGTTCGACATGTATGAAGCGGTGTCCGGTGCCCGCATGCACGCGGCGTACTTCCGGCCCGGCGGTGTGTACCGTGACCTGCCCGATGCCATGCCACAGTACAAGGCGAGCAAGGTCAAGAGTGCCAGGGCGATCCAGCGGCTCAACGACAGCCGCAGTGGTTCGCTGTTGGATTTCATCGACGATTTCACCCAACGGTTCCCCGCGTACTTGGCCGAGTACCACACGCTGCTGACTGACAACCGGATTTGGAAGCAGCGCACCGTGGGCATTGGGGTTGTGTCACCAGAACGGGCGTTGAACCTTGGTTTCACCGGAGCCATGTTGCGTGGGTCGGGTGTGTTGTGGGACCTGCGCAAGCACCAGCCCTACGAGGCATACAGCAAGCTGGACTTTGACATCCCGCTGGGCAAGACCGGCGACTGCTACGACCGGTACCTGGTGCGCATGGAAGAAATGGCCCAGTCCAACCGCATCATCAAGCAGTGCGTGGACTGGCTGCGCGCCAACCCGGGTCCGGTCATCACCGACAACCACAAGATCGCCGCGCCTGCTCGCGAATCCATGAAGTCCAACATGGAAGAGCTGATCCATCACTTCAAGCTGTTCACCGAGGGCTTCCACGTGCCCGAAGGCGAAGCCTACGCGGCGGTGGAGCATCCCAAGGGTGAGTTCGGTATTTATATCGTGAGCGACGGCGCCAACAAGCCATACAGGCTGAAGATCCGCGCCCCTGGCTTTGCCCACTTGGCGGCCTTGGATGAGATGTCTCGCGGCCACATGATCGCCGACGCTGTGGCCGTGATTGGCACCATGGACATCGTCTTTGGAGAGATTGACCGATGATTTCCGAATCGACCAAAGCGCGCTTCACCGCTGAAGTGGCGAAGTATCCGGCGGACCAAAAGCAATCGGCGGTCATGGCTTGCCTGAGCATCGTCCAGCAGGAGCAAGGGTACGTCAGCGCTGACAGCGAGAGCGAGATCGCTCAGTACCTGGACATGCCTGTGATCGCGGTGCACGAAGTGACCACGTTCTACAACATGTACAACCAGCGGCCGGTGGGCAAGTTCAAGCTGAACGTGTGCACCAACTTGCCCTGCCAACTGCGCGACGGCCAAAAGGCCTTGCAGCACCTGGAGCACAAGTTGGGTATCCAAATGGGCGAGACCACGCCGGATGGCCTGTTCACGCTGCAACAAAGCGAGTGCCTGGGTGCCTGTGCCGATTCGCCAGTTTTGTTGGTGAACGACCGCACCATGTGCAGCTTCATGAGCAATGACAAGCTCGACCAATTGGTCGACGGACTCAAGTCGGCAGGAGCCCAGTGATGTCGGCAGAAAAAATCCTGGCCCAGTTCCAGGCCACGGGCGTCCAAACCTGTTTTCACGGTCGGCACATCAACCCGCAGATCTACAAAGACCTGGACGGTACCAACTGGCGTTTGAAAGACTATGTGGCGCGTGGTGGGTACCAAGCGTTGCGTAAGGTGCTGGGGGCTGACGGCGGTGAGCCGATGACGCCCGACCAGGTCATTGCGATGGTCAAAGAGTCGGCCCTTCGCGGGCGGGGGGGCGCAGGCTTTCCCACCGGGCTGAAGTGGAGTTTCATGCCGCGTCAGTTTCCAGGCCAGAAGTACTTGGTTTGCAACTCTGACGAAGGCGAACCAGGCACCTGCAAAGACCGCGACATCATGCAGTACAACCCTCACATCGTCATTGAGGGCATGGCGATCGCGGCGTACGCCATGGGCATCAGTGTGGGTTACAACTACATCCATGGCGAGATCTTCGCGACCTACGAGCGATTTGAAGAAGCCTTGGTCGAAGCGCGGCAAGCCGGACTGCTGGGCGACCGTGTCTTGGGCAGCAACTTCAGTTTCCAACTCCATGCGTCCCATGGTTTTGGTGCCTACATCTGCGGGGAAGAAACCGCTTTGCTTGAGTCCCTGGAAGGAAAAAAAGGGCAGCCGCGTTTCAAGCCGCCTTTCCCAGCCAGCTTTGGCTTGTACGGCAAGCCCACCACCATCAACAACACCGAAACTTTCGCAGCGGTGCCCTGGATCATCCGCCACGGGGGTGCGGCGTACTTGGAATGCGGCAAGCCTAACAACGGTGGCACCAAGATTTTCTCCGTCAGTGGTGACGTGGAGTTGCCGGGCAACTACGAGGTGCCGTTGGGCACGCCGTTTTCAAAATTGCTGGAGTTGGCGGGGGGTGTCCGCAAGGGCCGCACGCTGAAAGCGGTCATCCCGGGCGGCTCGTCGGCCCCCGTGTTGCCCGCCTCGGTGATGATGGAATGCACCATGGATTACGACTCCATCGCCAAAGCAGGGTCCATGCTGGGATCGGGCGCCGTCATTGTGATGGACGATACCCGTTGCATGGTGGAGTCGCTCAAGCGCCTGTCTTATTTCTACATGCACGAGTCTTGCGGGCAGTGCACTCCTTGCCGGGAGGGCACTGGATGGCTGTGGCGCGTGGTTGACCGCATCCATCGGGGCGAAGGACGTCCAAGCGACATGGACCTCCTTAACTCAGTTGCCGACAACATCCAAGGCCGGACGATCTGCGCGCTGGGCGATGCCGCAGCCATGCCGGTTCGGGCCATGATCAAGCACTTCCGACACGAGTTTGAAGCGTTGATCCAAAACAAGAAACCCGAGACGGCCTGAGGCCGCTTGCGGAAAGCACATATGGTTGAAATCGAACTCGACGGCAAAAAGGTGGAGGTCGCCGAAGGCAGCCTGGTGATGCACGCGGCCGAGCAGGCTGGCACCTACATCCCCCACTTTTGTTATCACAAAAAGCTGAGCATCGCGGCCAACTGCCGCATGTGTTTGGTGGACATTGAGAAGGCCCCCAAACCCATGCCGGCCTGCGCCACGCCGGTCACCCAGGGCATGGTCGTTCGCACGAAGAGCGACAAGGCGATCAAGGCACAGCAGTCGGTGATGGAGTTTTTGCTGATCAATCACCCTCTGGATTGCCCCATCTGCGATCAGGGTGGCGAATGCCAATTGCAAGACCTGGCAGTGGGCTACGGCAGCACCGCCTCACGCTACCAAGAAGAGAAGCGGGTGGTGTTCCATAAGGACGTCGGCCCGTTGATCAGCATGGAAGAGATGAGCCGTTGCATCCACTGCACACGTTGCGTGCGCTTCGGGCAAGAGGTGGCGGGCGTGATGGAACTCGGCATGATCCACCGGGGAGAGCACTCGGAGATCACTACCGTGGTGAACGACACGGTCGACTCTGAGTTGTCGGGCAACATGATCGACATTTGCCCGGTGGGCGCATTGACCAGCAAGCCGTTTCGGTATTCGGCCCGTACCTGGGAGTTGAGTCGCCGCAAGTCGGTCAGCCCGCACGATTCGACAGGCACCAACTTGGTCGTTCAGGTGAAAAACCAGAAGGTCATGCGTGTGGTGCCGCTGGAAAACGAGGCGGTCAACGAGTGTTGGATCGCGGACCGTGACCGTTTCTCATACGAAGCCCTCAACAGCGAGGAACGGCTCACACAGCCAATGATCAAGCAGGGCGGCGCTTGGAAAACCGTTGACTGGACCACCGCCCTGGAATACGTGGCCAACGGTCTCAAGCAAATCGCCGCTGATCATGGTGCCGCCAGCATTGGCACGCTGATCAGCCCTCACAGCACGTTGGAAGAGCTGCACCTGGCCACGTCGCTCACCCGTGCGCTGGGCAGTGACAACGTGGACCATCGCTTGCGACATGCCGAGTTCCAGCCAGCTGAGGGGGTCAGGCACTTGGGGACATCCATCGCCTCGTTGTCGCACGTGCAGCGCGCGCTGGTGGTGGGTTCAAACCTGCGCAAAGACCACCCCCTGTTTGCCCAGCGCATCCGTCAGGCGGTTCGCAAGGGTGGGGTCGTCAGTGCCATTCACGCGAAACCGGCCGACTGGGCGCTGCCTGTTGCGCACGAGGTCGTGGCGCCGTCTGCCGATTGGCTCAAGGCGCTCGCGGCCGTGGCGACCGCTGTGGCGGCAGAGTGCGGTGTTCCCGCACCCACTTCGCAAGCCGCTGACGATCAAGCCGTGGCGATTGCCAAGTCGCTTTTGGGCGGCGAGCGCAAGGCCATCTTGTTGGGCAATGCGGCGGCCCACCACCCAAAGGCGTCTTCTATGCTGGCCCTTGCGGGCTGGATTGCAGAGCACACCAGGGCCACGGTGGGATACCTCACCGAGGCGGCCAACACCGTGGGCGCCCAATGGGTCGGTGCAGTACCGGCCAAGTCTGGCTGGACCGCAGGGCGCATGCTCGAAGGCGGACTCAAGGCGCTAATGTTGGTCAACACCGAGCCGGTGTTCGACTCCGCGGCGGGTGCCCGTGCTGAGCAGGTCTTGGGCCAGGCCGAAATGGTGGTGACCTTGAGCCCGTTCAAAGCCAACATGGCGTTCAGCGACGTGTTGCTGCCAATCGCGCCGTTCACCGAAACTTCTGGCAGCTTTGTCAACGCCGAGGGGCTGGTGCAAAGTTTCCACGCGGTGGTAAAGCCTTTGGGCGATGCGCGCCCTGGCTGGAAGGTTTTGCGCGTGTTGGCCAACGTGTTGGGTCTGCCTGGTTTTGAGTACGAGTCATCCCAAGACGTCCTCAAGCAATGGGTACCCGTTGGAGGCGAGCCAAGGGTGCCGCAAGACCGGCTGAGTAACCGCAGCGCAGCGTCGATCGACCTGTCTGCGTCCGGAGTGGAGCCGGCAGTGGCCAGCATCTACCAGCTCGATGGCTTGGTGCGCCGCGCGCCGTCTCTGCAACTGACGGCCGATGCCCGCGCCTGTCAAGCGGGGGTGGCTGCATGATCGACCAACTGTACGGATTCGGGCAAGGATTGGTCAGCGCCTCTTGGTGGGGCGGTGCGGCGTGGCCTGTGTTGTGGAACTTGCTGAAGATCGTCTTGTTGGTGTTGCCGCTCATGGGGTGCGTCGCTTACCTCACTTTGTGGGAGCGCAAGGCGATTGGGTGGATGCAGATCCGAATCGGACCGAACCGGGTGGGGCCACTCGGCCTGTTGCAGCCCATCGCCGACGCGCTGAAACTGCTCACCAAAGAAATCATTGTTCCTGCGGCAGCCAACAAGGGCCTGTTTTTGCTGGGTCCAATCATGACCATCATGCCCGCGCTGGCGGCTTGGGCGGTGGTGCCATTTGGACCAGACGCCGCGTTGGCCAACGTCAACGCTGGCCTGTTGTTCATCATGGCCATCACGTCGATGGAGGTCTACGGCGTGATCATTGCCGGTTGGGCCTCCAATTCCAAGTACGCGTTTCTCGGGGCGCTCCGGGCATCTGCGCAGATGGTGAGCTATGAAATCGCGATGGGGTTTTGTTTGGTAGTGGTCTTGATGGTATCTGCCAGTTTGAACATGACCGACATCGTGACATCGCAAAACACCGGCATGTTCGCCGACCAGGGGTTCAATCTGCTGTCGTGGAACTGGCTGCCACTGCTGCCCATCTTTGTCGTCTACATCATCTCGGGCATCGCTGAAACCAACCGCCACCCCTTTGATGTGGTGGAAGGCGAGTCGGAAATTGTGGCTGGGCACATGGTCGAGTATTCCGGCATGTCGTTCGCGATGTTCTTCCTGGCGGAATACGCCAACATGATCCTGATCTCCGCCCTCGCGGCGATCATGTTCCTTGGTGGTTGGGCAGCACCGGTGTCGTTCAGCGCGTTTGGCCTGCAGACGCCCGCCTGGATTGAGGCCACCGCCTGGTTCTGGAACTGGTTCTGGTTGTTCGGTAAAACCTTTTGCGTGGTGACCATGTTCTTGTGGGTCCGTGCCACCTTCCCTCGGTTCCGCTACGACCAGATCATGCGCCTCGGTTGGAAGATTTTCATTCCGGTCACCTTGGTGTGGCTGGTGGTGGTGGGCGGGTGGATGCAGACGCCGTTCAACATCTGGAAGTGATTGGAGTCGTTGATGAGTGCCCCCACGTCTGCGCTGGCGTCGCCAGCGTTTTCTTTGAAAGACTTTTTGTCCAGCTTCATGCTGGTGGAGCTGTTCAAGGGACTGGCCTTGACCGGTAAACACGCTTTTCGGCGCAAGATCACGATCCAGTTCCCGGAAGAAAAAACGCCGTTGTCGCCACGATTCCGGGGCCTGCACGCGTTGCGCCGATACGAAAACGGTGAAGAGCGTTGCATCGCCTGCAAATTGTGCGAAGCGGTCTGCCCCGCGATGGCGATCACCATCGAGTCGGACGTCCGCGAAGACGGCTCGCGCCGCACCACGCGCTACGACATCGATCTGACCAAGTGCATTTTTTGCGGTTTTTGTGAAGAAAGTTGTCCCGTGGACTCCATTGTGGAGACCCATGTGTTTGAGTACCACGGCGAAAAACGCGGTGATCTTTACTTCACCAAAGACATGCTGCTGGCTGTGGGCGACCGCTACGAGGCTGAAATCGCGGCGAACCGCGCCGCCGATGCGAAGTACCGCTGAAGCGGTTGAGCGTTATTACTAGAAGCGACCCATGGACGTCAAGACTGGCCTGTTTTATATGTTCGCCGCGGTGCTGCTGTTCGCAGCGTTCCGCGTCATCACTGCGCGCAATCCGGTGTACGCCGCGCTCTACTTGGTGTTGGCCTTTTTCCAGGCATCTGCCATTTGGCTGCTGCTGAAGGCCGAGTTCCTGGCCATTTCCTTGGTCCTGGTCTACGTGGGGGCGGTGATGGTGCTGTTCCTGTTTGTGGTGATGATGCTGGACATCAACCTGGACAGCCTCAGGCGAGGATTTTGGAAGCACTTCCCACTGGCTGGCGGCATCGGCGTGGTGGTGGCACTGCAGATGTCTTACGTGTTGTTGGGTGGGTTTCGCCCCAGTGAACAGCCCCGTTCCAATGCGGTTTTGGAATTGGCGACTTCGGAAGTTTCCAACACCAAAGAGCTCGGCAAGTTGCTTTACACAGAGTACTTGTACCCGCTGGAGATTGCCGCTGTCATCCTGCTGGTGGCCATCATCGCAGCGATTGCGCTGACGCTGCGCCAGCGCAAAGACAGCAAGTATGTGAACCCGGCCGATCAAGTGCGCGTGAAAGCCCGCGATCGCATGACGGTTGTGAAGGTGGCGGCCACACGCCCGGCACCCACCTCAACCACCATCGCCAACGAGTCCCAGAGAGGGGAGACAAAAGCATGACGCTCACCCTCGGACACTACCTTTCGCTCGGCGCCATGTTGTTTGCGCTGTCAGTGATCGGCATCTTCCTGAACCGCAAGAACCTGATTGTGCTGCTGATGGCCATCGAACTGATGCTGCTGGCAGTGAACCTGAATTTTGTGGCTTTTTCGTATTTCCTGAACGACCTGCACGGCCAAGTGTTTGTGTTTTTCATTCTGACGGTGGCGGCTGCGGAGTCGGCCATCGGGCTGGCCATCTTGGTGCTGCTGTTCCGCAACAAGTCAAGCATCAATGTGGACGAACTCAACGAGCTGAAGGGCTGATGGAAATGAATCAAACCCTCTCTGCCTCGACCCTGCTGGCTGTGCCGCTGGCCCCTTTGCTCGGGGCTGCACTGGCTGGTGTTTTCGGCACCGTGTTCGGCGGTAACCTGATCGGCCGACGGGTGAGCCACAGCCTCACCATCCTGGGTGTGTTGGTGGCCTTTGTGCTGTCGGCGATGACCCTGAAAAGCGTGGCCTTGGACGGCGCACGATTCAATGAAACCCTCTACACCTGGATGACGGTGGGCAGCCTGCGCATGGAGGTCGGTTTCCTGGTGGACGGTTTGACCGCGATGATGATGGTGGTGGTGACCTTTGTGTCGCTGATGGTGCACGTCTACACGATTGGCTACATGGAAGAAGACGCGGGCTACAACCGGTTTTTTGCCTACATCTCGTTGTTCACGTTCGCCATGTTGATGCTCGTGATGAGCAACAACATGCTGCAGTTGTTTTTCGGTTGGGAAGCGGTGGGTTTGGTGTCTTACCTGCTGATCGGCTTTTGGTTCAACAAGCCCACAGCCATTTTTGCCAACATGAAGGCATTTTTGGTCAACCGGGTCGGTGACTTCGGTTTCATCTTGGGCATCGGCTTGTTGGCCGCTTACGCCGGGACCCTGAATTACACGGAGGCGTTTGCCAAGGCCGACCAGTTGGCGGGTGCGTTCTTCCCGGGTACCGATTGGATGCTGGTCACAGTGATCTGTGTTTGTTTGTTCATCGGCGCCATGGGCAAGAGCGCTCAGTTTCCACTGCATGTTTGGCTGCCCGACTCGATGGAGGGGCCCACCCCCATTTCTGCCCTCATCCATGCGGCCACCATGGTGACGGCGGGTATTTTCATGGTGGCACGCATGTCGCCTTTGTTCGAGCTGAGCGACACCGCGCTGAACTTCATTTTGGTGGTGGGCGCCATCACGGCGTTGTTCATGGGGTTCCTCGGCATCATCCAAAACGACATCAAGCGGGTGGTGGCGTATTCGACGCTGTCACAGCTTGGCTACATGACGGTGGCGTTGGGCGCGTCGGCCTATTCGGTCGCGGTGTTTCACCTCATGACCCACGCGTTTTTCAAGGCCTTGCTGTTCTTGGCCGCCGGGTCGGTGATCATGGGGATGCACCACAACCAAGACATCCGTTGGATGGGGGCGGTGCGCAAGTACATGCCGATCACGTGGATCACGTCTCTGTTGGGTTCGCTGGCATTGATTGGCACCCCGTTGCTGTCGGGTTTCTACTCCAAGGACAGCATCATCGAGGTGGTGCATCTGAGTAAATTACCCGCTGCCGGGTTCGCGCACTTTGCCGTCATGGCGGGCGTCTTCATCACGGCGTTCTACTCTTTCCGCCTGTACTTTTTGGTCTTCCACGGCAAGGAACGTTACGACCAGAACCCAGACGCGCACCACGATGACCATGGGCATGGCAACCACCATGGCCATGAAGAGAAACCCCACGAGTCGCCTTGGGTGGTGACCCTGCCATTGGTTCTTTTGGCCGTGCCATCGGTGCTGGTTGGCTACTTCACCATCGAGCCGATGTTGTTCGGTGAGTTCCTCCGCGACGCCATCTTTGTCCACGCGGCAGCCCATCCGGCGATGGCCGAGTTCAGCGGTACGTTCCACGGCGCCTTGGCCATGGCCGCCCATGGCCTGACCACTTTGCCCTTCTGGCTGGCCGTCACCGGCGTGGCGCTGGCCTATTACATGTACATGGTGAACCCGGCGCTGCCCGCAGCCATCAAGGCGCGGTCCATGCCAGTGTTCAAGTTGTTGGACAACAAATACTACATGGACTGGTTCAACGAGCACGTGCTGGCCCGTGGTTTGCGTGGCCTGGGGGTTGGGTTGTGGAAGGGGGGGGACCAAGCCGTGATCGACGGTGCGGTGGTCAATGGCTCTTGGAAGCTCGTGCGTTGGATTTCAGCCATCGTCCGAGGCTTGCAAACCGGCTACATCTACCACTACGCCTTGGTCATGATCTTGGGTGTGTTCGTGCTGATGAGCCTGTTTGTCTGGCCCAACCGCTGAGTCCCGGAGAAGAAGAAAAAAATGGGTTACCAATTCGGATATTTGAGCCTGGCGGTGTGGACGCCAATCCTGTTCGGCGTGCTGCTGCTCGCACTTGGTCGCGACGACCAGGCGAAAGCCGTGCGTTGGGTGGCATTGATCGGTTCGTTGGTGAGCTTTGCCGTGACCGTGCCGATGTACCTCGGCTTCAAGAATGGCACCGCCGAGATGCAGTTCGTGGAGAGGGGGGGTTGGATCGAACGCTTCAATGTGTTTTACCACCTGGGGGTCGACGGCATCTCGATGTGGTTCGTGCTGTTGACCGCGTTCATCACGGTGATCGTGGTGCTGGCCTCCTGGGAATCGATCACCGAGCGTGTCAACCAGTACATGGCCGCGTTCTTGATCCTCAGCGGCTTGATGATCGGCGTTTTTTGTGCGCTCGACGGCATTCTGTTCTACGTCTTCTTTGAAGCGACCTTGATTCCGATGTACCTGATCATCGGCATCTGGGGCGGGCCCAACAAGATTTACGCAGCCTTCAAGTTCTTCCTGTACACGCTGCTCGGCTCGTTGATGATGCTCATCGCGCTGATATACCTGTACACCGAGTCGGGCGGCAGTTTCGACGTGTTGGCCTGGCACCAACTGCCATTGGGCACCACTGCGCAGACCTTCTTGTTCTTTGCGTTCTTCGCAGCTTTTGCGGTCAAGGTGCCGATGTGGCCTGTGCACACCTGGCTGCCCGATGTGCACGTGGAAGCCCCCACTGGCGGCTCGGCGGTGCTGGCAGCGATCATGCTGAAGTTGGGTGCCTACGGCTTCTTGCGCTTCGCCATGCCGATCGCACCGGACGCCGCCAACGAATGGGCATGGCTGATGATCGCGTTGTCACTGACCGCGGTGCTGTACGTCGGCCTGGTGGCGATGGTGCAGCAAGACATGAAAAAACTGGTGGCTTATTCGTCGGTGGCCCACATGGGTTTCGTGACGTTGGGCTTTTTCATCTTCAACGACCTGGGCATTTCTGGTGGCTTGGTGCAGATGATTGCCCACGGGTTCGTGTCAGGTGCCATGTTTCTCTGCATTGGCGTGCTCTATGACCGGGTCCACTCGCGGGAAATCGCCAGTTACGGCGGTGTGGTCAACACCATGCCGAAGTTCACCGCTTTCGCGCTCCTGTTCGCCATGGCCAACTGCGGCTTGCCTGCCACCGCTGGGTTTGTGGGCGAGTGGATGGTGATTTTGGGCGCCGTCAAAGCCAATTTCTGGATCGGTCTGGCAGCGGCCACGGCGCTCATCTGGGGGGCTGCTTACACGTTATGGATGTTCAAGCGCGTCTACCTGGGCCCCGTTGCCAACGACGACGTGAAAACATTGACGGACATCGGAGGGCGTGAATTTCTGATCCTGGCGGTGCTGGCGATCGCCGTGCTGTGGATGGGCGTTTATCCGCGGCCTTTCACGGACGCCATGGACGCCTCGGTGGCCGAATTGCTGCGCCACTTGGCCATCTCGAAACTGAATTAACCGCCCCCGATTGCCATGATTGACAAACTCAGCTGGATCACCGTTTATCCAGAGCTCCTTCTGTTGACGATGGCGTGTGTGATCGCATTGGTGGACCTGGGTGTCACCAGCGCACGCCGTGGCCTCACCTACGTGTTGACCCTGGGAACGCTGGCCTCGGTGGCCTTCATTCAGGCCCGATACGCACTGGGTGGTGAGACCGTTTATGGGTTCGGCAATATGGTCGTGAGTGACGCCATGGGCAACTGGCTCAAGTGTTTTGCGGCCGTCGCCACTTTCGTCAGCCTGGTCTATGGCCGCCCCTACGCTGGCGATCGAGGCATGCTGCGCGGTGGGGAGTTGTTCACCCTGAGCCTGTTCGCCTTGCTGGGTATCTTTGTGATGATCTCCGGCAACAACTTCTTGGTCATCTACATGGGCTTGGAGCTGTTGACCCTGTCGAGCTACGCGCTGGTGGCGCTGCGCCGTGACAGTGCGGTGGCCACCGAGGCTGCGATGAAGTACTTTGTGCTGGGCGCGCTCGCCAGCGGTTTCCTGCTTTACGGTCTGTCAATGCTGTACGGGGCCACTGGGTCATTGAATGTGCAAGAGGTGCTCGGTGCGGTGGGGTCGGGCTACGTGAAGCACCAGATCATGGTGTTCGGCCTCGTGTTCATCGTGGCCGGGTTGGCGTTCAAGCTCGGAGCGGTGCCGTTCCACATGTGGATCCCCGATGTGTATCAGGGCGCACCGACAGCGGTCACCCTGTTGATTGGCGCGGCGCCCAAGCTGGCCGCCTTCGCGATCATGATCCGCTTGCTGGTCGAGGGCCTGATTCCTCTGTCGGTGGATTGGCACAAGATGCTGGCGATCATGGCGATTGGTTCCCTGCTGGTCGGTAATTTGGCGGCCATCGTGCAAACCAACCTGAAGCGCATGTTGGCCTTCTCGACGATTGGCCAGGTGGGTTTCATGCTGCTGGGCTTTGTTGCGGTGGTGGTGGACAACAACCTCACGCTCGCCACCAACGCGTTGAGCTCGGCGATGTTCTATACCGTGGCGTATGTGTTGACCACTTTGGGCAGCTTCGGCGTGATCTTGCTGCTGGCGCGCGACGGCTTTGAGAGCGAAGAGATCGCCGACCTGGCGGGCCTGAACCACCGCAGTCCCCTGTACGCGGGCGTGATGGCGGTGTGCCTGTTCTCGCTCGCAGGCATTCCACCACTGGTGGGTTTCTACGCCAAGCTGGCGGTGCTGCAAGCGTTGGTGACGTCCGGCCAAGCCTGGTACATCGGGCTGTCGGTGTTCGCGGTGGTCATGTCGCTGATCGGTGCCTTCTACTACCTGAGGGTCGTTAAGGTCATGTATTTCGACTCGCCCATCACCGCCAGCGCGGTGTCGGCCCCGGCCGACGTCAGGGCCGTGTTGTCGCTGAACGGCGCGTTCGTATTGGTTCTGGGCTTGGTCCCTGGCGGCTTGATGACCCTCTGCGCGCAAGCCATCGTCAAAACTTTGGGCACCTGATGTCCGCCACGGTGTCGGTTTGGCTGGTGGTGTCGGTCGCGCTGGTCGCAGCGAACCTGCCGTTCCTGAACCAGCGCTGGTTGGCTGTGGGCCCGGTGTGTCGCCACAAAAGCCTGTGGGTACGGCTTGGTGAACTGGTGCTTTTGTACTTTTTGGTGGGTGCTTTCGGCTTGTTGCTAGAGAAAAACGCCGGTCAAATTTCTCCCCAGCGCTGGGAGTTCTACGCGATCACCGCCACGCTGTTCTTGACCCTGGCCTTTCCTGGGTTTGTTTACCGATACCTGCTGAAGCACAGGGGCTGAGATGGGCGTTTTTGCAGCCGACACCAGCCATTTGGTGGAGCACCAGACGCGGAGAGAGGAACTCCTCAAAGGCGACTTCTTGCATGTGCTGCGAGACACCGCGCGGCTGCCCGATGGCAGCGAGGCCGGACGCGAGTTCATCGTCCATCCCGGTGCGGTGATGGTGATTGCCGTGCTGGACGATGGGCAGGTCGTGTTGGAGCGGCAGTACCGCTACCCCGTACAAAAGGTCATGGTCGAGTTCCCGGCGGGAAAACTCGATGCGGGTGAACCGTCTCTGGTTTGCGCGCAGCGTGAGTTGGTGGAAGAAACCGGGTACCGGGCCCGCGAATGGGCGCTGGCTGGGCGCTTGCACCCGGCCATTTCCTACGCCACAGAAACCATTGACATCTGGTTCGCCCGCCGCTTGGTGGCCGGGGAACGTCAGCTGGACCGTGGTGAGTTTCTGGACGTGTTCACCGCCACCACCGACGAGCTGCTGCACTGGTGTTTTGATGGCACGGTGACCGACGGTAAGACGCTGGCTGGCGCGCTTTGGTTACAGAACTTCCTCAGCGGGCATTGGCCGCTGGAATGGCAAACCCAAGGTCTTTGACCCCCCCCTCTGGCCCCGCATGAAAGTGTTGGACCTTCAGTGCGCCCAATCGCACGTGTTCGAAGGCTGGTTTGGGTCGGAATGCGACTTTCAGTCGCAACTTGCCCGCAGCCTGTTGGTTTGCCCGCTGTGTGGCGACAGGGCAGTGACCAAGCGCTTGAGCGCGCCGCGTTTGAACCTGGGCGCCACACCGCCACCCGCAGGTGGTGCGGCCGACCATTCGCCGGCCTCGGCGGCCGCTGCTGTCGCGGACCCGGCAGCAGCATCCCAGGCGCGCTGGCTCCGGCTGTTGCGGCAGGTTGTGGCACACACCGACGATGTGGGCGATCGACTCGCGCAAGAAGCGCGGCGCATCCACCACGGAGAGGTGCCCGCCCGCGCGATCCGCGGCCGCGCCACCGCACAAGAGGCCGCTGAGCTGCTGGAAGAAGGTGTCGAGGTCGTGCCCTTGCCGATGCCTGTAGCACTCAAGAGCCCGATGCAGTGACCGCCTGTGGCCGAACGGGCTTGTGTCACTGGGTGAACTGCAGCGCCGCCAAACGGGCGTAGACCCCATTGACCGCCAACAGTTCGTTGTGGGTGCCTTGCTCCACGACCCGCCCGTGGTCGAGCACCAAAATGCGGTCCGCCTTCTGTACGGTGGCCAGCCGGTGCGCGATCACCACCGTGGTGCGGCCCGTCATGGCCGACGCCAAGGCCGCCTGCACCATGCGTTCGCTTTCGGCGTCGAGGGCGCTGGTGGCCTCGTCCAACAGCAGCAGCGGGGCGTTCTTCAAAATCGCCCGTGCGATCGCGATGCGCTGGCGCTGTCCGCCGCTGATTCGCACCCCGCGCTCGCCCAGAAAGGTGTCATAGCCGTCTGGCAGGGCGCGTAGAAAGTCGTCGGCGAAAGCGGCACGGGCCGCCGCGCGCACCTCGTCGTCGCTCGCGCCGGGGCGCCCATAGCGGATGTTGTCCATGGCGCTGGCCGAAAAAATCACCGCTTCTTGCGGCACGATGCCGATGCGTTGCCGCAAGTCCTCCAGCGCCAGGTCCTTGGTCGGGACGCCGTCCAGCCGGATCAACGACGCATCACCCGTCGCCAGGTCGGGGTCGTAGAAGCGCAGCAGCAGTTGGAACACAGTGCTTTTGCCCGCGCCGCTGGGGCCGACCAGCGCCACGGTTTCACCGGGCTTTATCCGCAACGTCACGTCTTGCAGCGCCGCCTGACCGGGGCGAGACGGGTAGTGGAAGGTCACCCGGTCGAAGTCGATGGCGCTGCCCCCGGCGATGGCTGGGGCCTTTGTGGGCTGCGCGGGCGACGCGATGGGGGAGTGGGTGTCCAGCAGTTCCATCAGGCGTTCCGTGGCACCTGCCGCGCGCAGCAGGTCGCCATACACCTCGCCCAGCACACCCGCCGCTCCCGCGAGGATGATCACGTACAACACGGTTTGTCCCAGGTGGCCCGCGGTGATGTCGCCCCGCATCACCGCTTGAGTGCCCTGGTACAGGCCCCACAGCAGCGCACCAGACGTGGCGATGATGATGAAGGCCACCAGCACCGAGCGCGCCCGGGTGCGGCGCACGGCGGTGTGGAAGGCGGCGTTGGTGGAATCGTTGAAGCGCGCGGCCTCGCGGCCCTCTGCGGTGTAGCTCTGAACCACCGGGATGGCGTTGAGCACTTCGGCCGCGATCGCGCTGGAGTCGGCCACCCGGTCTTGGCTGGCCCGGGACAGTTTTCGCACCCGGCGGCCAAACCACACGCTGGGCAGGACCACCAGCACCAGCCCCCCCAGCACCTGGAACATCACATACGGGTTGGAGTACACCAGCATGGCCAACGCCCCCACGCCCATCACCGCGTTGCGCAGCCCCATGCTGAGCGATGAACCCACCACGGTTTGCACGAGCGTGGTGTCGGCCGTCAGGCGGCTCAGCACCTCGCCAGTTTGGGTGGTCTCAAAGAAAGCGGGGCTTTGTTGCAACACATGGCGGTACACCGCGTTGCGCAGGTCCGCGGTGACCCGCTCGCCCAGCCAGCTCACGGTGTAGAAGCGCGCGGCAGAAAACACGCCCAAAGCCACCGCCACCAAAAACAATTCGCCGAAATGCGCTTTCAACGCGATGAGCTGTTCGCCCCGGTCGGCCAGGCCCAACCCGTTGTCTACCAAGCCTTTGAGCGCGACCGGGAACACCAGGGTGGCCGCAGCAGCCAGCACCAAGAACAGCCCCGCCAGGGCGATGCGCCCGCGGTAAGGCCGCAGAAAGGGCACCAGTCCCGACAACGACCGGGGCGACCCTGTGGGGCGTTGCGGTTTGGCGGGGCGTTCGGGGGTCGGTGGTTTGGGAGCGCGGCCAGCGGGAGCAGGCGCGGCGGTGGTCGAAAGGGACATGGCCGAGTGTAGCGTTGGCCATCTTGCTGGCGCGGCGTCGACCGCCCTGGTGATGTCGAACCCGGTGGCTTGGCAGGCGCGCCTGTGCCTGCGCGCTGTCTGCCTGGCGGAGCGGCCGCTGGCTGTTCGGCGGATCGTCGGTGGGGTGGTTCCAGTCCGAGGGCGTTCGGGTGGGCCTCAAAGCCGCAGCGGCTGGCCGTAGCCGGTCATCTCCAGGTAGCCATGGCCGACCAACTGGTCCTTCGCGTCCCGCAGCCGGCTCAGCCCCTCCCAGTAGACGGCGCCGGTGGAGGCGCGGCTGTCGAGTTCTTGTGCGTCCACTGCCGCGTGCACCGTGTGGCTGCCAACCGGGGTTCGCACCCGCCATGCGACCGGGTAACGGGTGCCGGTGGCGGCGCTGGTCCAATGGCGCAGCGGCTCGAACACCACTTCGCCCCGTTGAAATGGGCGAAGCGCACCGCTGGCGGAGCGCCACGACCCACCGTCCCACAGGGCCTCACCGTGGGCGGTGCGCAAGCGGAAGGCGGTGAGGGCGCTGCCGTCCAACAGGTTCATGCCGATCCAGTCCCATCCCACCGCGCGCGGGTCCAGCAGCGCCTGGCTCCATTCGTGGTCCAACCAGGCGGTACCGCTGACCTGGTGCGCTTGGCCTTGCAGTGTCAGCGTGCCTGCCACCTGAAGTTGGGGCAGGCTGTAGTAGTAGCTCGCCTGTGCCGGTTTCGGGCCCTTGCGGGACAGGCCAGCGTCGCCTTGCAGCAGCAGCGGCTGGGTGTCGGTGAAGCGCAGGTCCATCGCCACCTCTTGGCCGCGCACCACCGCGCCGTACAGGCTGGGGGCGATTCGCTGAAGGGACCAGTCGCGCAGCGAGACGTGGGTGTTGGCCTCGCTCGCGCTGGCCAGGTCAACTTGGGCGCTGCCCGACATCCGCGCGGTGCGCTGGTCGTGCCAGAGCTTTTGGCCCTGCACGTCGGTGATGGCGGCGTGGGCGAATACCAGTTGCTTGGCCGCGAAGGCCGAGCGCAAACTTTGGGTTGACGCGATCCGCGAGCGGAAGAAGGTCACCTGAAAGCCGAACTCGCGCGACCCGGCCAGGGCCCGGCCGGTCACGTACCACCACTCGGTGCGGAAGTCGGGGTGGCTACCGAAGTCGCGTGGAAATTGCAGGCGCTGCGGGGGCAGGGCGAGGGCCGGTACCGCGCCAAGCGTGGCCGCTCCCCAGCCGCCGAGCAGCAGGGCGCGGCGGCGTGGGCCGGACGGCAAGCCGTGGGGATGTGCGGGTGGGTGGGTCACCAGTCTTCTTTCACAGCCATCACCGCCTCACGGCCCGCGGCAGCCCGGCCCGCGACCCAGGCGGTGGCGGTGCCAGCAGCCACCACCGCAGCGGCCAGGGCCAGAAGGCGCACGCCGGGCAGCGACAGGTCCATGGTCCAGTGGAAGCTTTGCGGATTGACCACGTGCACCAACACCACCGCCACCGCCAATCCCAACGCGACGCCCGCCAACGCGCCGACGCCAGTCCATGCCGCGCCTTCGCCCGCCACCACCGCCAACACCTGTCGGCGGGTCAGCCCGAGGTGGGCCAGCAGCCCGAATTCTTTGCGTCGCGCCAGAACCTGCGCCGAAAAGCTCGCCGCAACCCCAAACAGCCCGATGGCAATGGCGACCGCCTGCAGCCAGTAGGTGACGGCAAAACTGCGGTCAAAAATACGCAGCGACAGCGCCCGGATGTCGCGCGCCGACGCGAACTCCAACAGCCCTGCTGCGTCAGGCACCAGCTGGCGAATGGCGTCTTGCAGCGCGGGCAGGTCGCTGCCTTCTGTGACCCACAGCGCCAGGTCGTTCACCCGCTGGTCGCCGGTCAACCGCACGAAATCGGCCTGGTCCATGGCGATGGCGCCAAACTGGCGGGCGTAATCGCGCCAAATTCCTGCTACAAAAAAAATAGCTGGAGCGGTAGTTTGGACGTGGGCTGGGGCTTGAAAATGCCCTGAGAGCGGCGAAAACGTGTCCCCAAGGCGTGCGCCATGCAAATCCACCATGGCCTCGCTCACATAGATGCCAATCTGCCCCTGGGGCACCGGCAGTGGCGCGCTCACCAGCGCCAGTTGCCGGGCCGGTTCGTCCAGCGGGCGGGCGATCAGCACCACCGGCGGCAGAGCCGGGTCGAGGCTGAGCGACCGGGTGCGTTGGACGCCGACCTGCGCAACGCCTGGCAAAGCGCGCACCGCCGCGACGAATGCGGCGTCGACGTACACGCTGTCGGCGGTGGCACCGCTGCCCGAGCCCGTGGCGGGCCGCAGATAGAGGTCGGCGGGCAACACCACGTCCAGCCATTGGGTCACCGAGTCGCGGAAGCTGGCCACCATCACCGTCAGGGCCACCGCCAGGCTCAGCGCCGCCACCACGCCGCTGACCGCCACCGCCGCCGTACCCCGCACCCGCCGTGCGCGTTCGATCGCCAGCAAAGGCAGGGGTCGGTGCACCACCCCGTCAGGCAGCCGGGCGAACAACACGCCAATCAAGGCGGGCAACGTGGCGATCCCGCCCACCAACAGACAGGCGACTGACCCATAGGCCGCCAACGGGATGCCGCCCACCGGCGGCGCGAGCGCCAGGGCCGCTCCAAAGGCCATCAGGCCAGGCCCCACCCAGCGCTGCGCGGCTGTGCGGTGGCCCGCGTCGGCGACCATCCCCAATCCTTTGAGCGACGCCGCCAGCGGCACCTGCTGCGCGGTCCGTGCGGGCCACCAGCCTCCCACCAGCGCCGCAGCGGTGCCCAAGGCCCCGTAGGCCAGGGCAGCGGTCCCGTCCCATTGCAGGCTGGGCGCTACCCCCGAGAAGTAGCCGCCGCCCAGGTCACCGCCCAGAAAGCCCAGCGCTAGCGCAGCCAGCGCCGTGCCCAGGCCCACGCCCAACAGGCTGCCCGCCAGCCCGAGCACCAGCGATTCGGCCAGCACCAGGCCCAGGCGCTCGGGCGCGGTCAGGCCCAGCACGCCCATTAGCGCGAACTGCCGGACCCGCTGCGCCACGCTGAGCGAGAGCACCGAAAACACCAAGAACGCCCCCGTGAACAGCGCCACCAGCGCCAGCACCGTGAGGTTGACGCGGTAGGCGCGCGACAGGTTGCTGATGCGCAGGGCGCCGTCCCCCGGTTCGGCCACGGCGACATCCGGGCCCAGGCCCTCGCCGCGCAGGGCGGTCACCCAGGCGGTGCGGTCGATTCCAGGCGCCAGGCGCACGTCGATGCGCGTGAGCTGACCCACCCGGTCGAACAGGTCTTGGGCCGCGCCCAAGTCCATCACCGCCAGTGCGGGCCCACCCGCTGCCACCCGCCCCGCCCAGCTCACTGGGGCCACGCTCAGACCATGCTGCAGCCGAAGGTGGCGTTGGCCAGGAACCACCCACCGTTGCGCGGCCGCGTTGAGGTAGGCGGTGGCCGGGGCGAACAGGTCGAGGCGGTCGGCGTCATTGGCGTCGCTGGCGTCATCGGCCTCGCTGGCATTGGGTGGGGCGTCGCCCGGCGTCGTGGTGGGCTGCGGCATCAGGCTGGGCGAGACGAACCCGGCAACCAGCGCGTCCAGCCCGACGATGCGGATCGGGGCCCTTTCGCCGCCCGGGCCCACCGCGTAGGTGTTGAGCTCCAGCACCGGGCTGGCCACCGCCACCGCCGGGTCCAGGGCGATGCGCCGGTACAGCGACTCGTCGAACCCGCCTTGTGTGGCGCGCAGCTCCAGGTCGGGCTGACCATTGACCGAGCGCACCGCTTGCGAGAACTCGCTCAGGGCCGAACCGTTGATGAGGTGCACCGAAAACGCCAGCGCCACGCCCAGGGTCACGGCCAACACCGCCGCAGCGTACCGCCAGGGGTGGTGGCGCAGCGCCTGCCAGGAGTAGACGCGCAGCAGCGACAACACGGCGCGCATCGGGTCAGCCCATGCCGTGGGCCGTCAGGCGCAACACCCGGTCGGCGCGTTCTGCCGCGTGGTCGGAGTGGGTGACCAGCACCAGGCTGGCGCCGCTGGCGCGGCATTGCGCCTGGAGCACGTCCATCACCTTGGCGGCGGTGCTGGGGTCGAGGTTGCCGGTGGGCTCGTCGGCCAGCAGCAGGCGCGGTCGGTGGACCAATGCGCGGGCGATCGCTACGCGTTGCAACTGGCCACCCGAGAGCTGCTGCGGCAGGCGCGTGCCCAGCCCGTCCAACCCCACCGCCGTCAGCATGGCGCGGACCCGATCGGCATCGGGCCGCTGAAGCAGCAGCAGGGGCAGGGCCACGTTCTGGTCCACATCGAGGTGTGGCAGCACATGAAAGGCCTGGAACACAAAGCCCACGTGCTGGCGGCGCCACAGCGCGCGGCCGGTGTCGTCCAGCGCATCAAGCGCGGTGCCGTCGAGCCGGATGTGGCCTGCGTCCCAGTCATCCAGGCCCGCCATGCAATTGAGTAAGGTGGATTTGCCCACGCCCGATTCGCCAACGATGGCCACGAACTCGCCGGGGGCGACATCGAGCGACACATCTTGGAACACGGTGGCGTTGCCATAGCGCTTGGCCAGGCCTTGGACAGACAGACTCATGCGATGGATTTCACCAGGGCCAGCACCTGCGACAAGGCCGTGGGGTCATCGCAGGCCACCACGTGGCGCTGCGGCATGCTGCGCAGCCAGGTGATCTGCCGCTTGGCGAGTTGTCGGGTGGCAGCGATGCCTTTTTCGCGCAGATCGGCCATGCGGCACGCGCCGTCCAGCGCTTCCCAGGCCTGTCGATAGCCGACGCAGCGCATCGATGGCAGGTTGGGGTGCAGGTCGCCCCGGGCGCGCAGGGCCTGCACCTCTTCGAGAAAGCCACCGGCGAGCATGGCGTCGAACCGCTGGGCGATGCGCAAGTGCAACCACGACCGGTCGGTGGGTTCGAGCGAGACCAGCGGCCAGGCCTTGGCGGGGCGGGCCGCTTTGGCGGTGTGGAAGTGGGCCAGTGGCTGGCCGGTGAGCCGGTACACCTCCAGAGCGCGCTGGATGCGCTGGCTGTCGTTCGGCGACAACCGCGCAGCGGTCGTGGGGTCGACGCTTGCCAAACGGGCGTGCAGCGCGGGCCAACCCCATCGGGCGGCATCGGCCTCAAGTTCAGCGCGCACAGCCGGGTTGGCTTTGGGCATGTCGTCCAGTCCATCGAACAGCGCTTTGAGGTACAGCAGGGTGCCACCCACCAGCAGTGGGCGGCGGCCGCGGGCCTGGACCTCGGCCACCAGCCGGGTGGCATCGGCCACGAACTCGGCGGCGCTGTAGGCCTGCAAAGGGTCGCGCACATCGATCAAGTGGTGGGTCACCGCGGCCCGCTCGGCCAGGCTGGGTTTGGCGGTACCGATGTCCATGCCGCAGTAGACCAGGGCCGAATCGACGCTGATGACCTCACACGGCTCGCGCTCGGCCAGCGCCAGGGCCGCCGCGGTTTTGCCTGCCGCGGTGGGTCCGACCAGGCAAATCGGAACAGGGGGGGCGCTCATGTCTTGGCCCACGGCACAGGGGAGGCCGCCAACCGCCCCCAACGCGGCACCAAGCCCCAGGCGGCCAGGGCCACGCACCCGCTCCAAAACCACACGCCGTGGCTGAGCGCGAAGACCGTGCCGTCCAGCCGGGCGCCAATCCAGCCGCCCATGGCGAACGCGGTCAGCATCATCAGGCAGCCATTCAGCGCCGAGGCGGTGCCCGCGGCCTGCGGGAACGGCCCCACCGCGCCGATCTGGCCGCACGGTTGGTGAATGCCGTGGCCCACCGCACACAGGCCGAACGGCAGCACCAAGGCCAGCGGGTGGTGCACCCCCGCCCAGGCCAGCACGCCCATGGTGGTGCCACCGGCGAGGGTCAGCCAAGCGCCCCGAGCGATGGTTTGTTGCAAACCGAGGCGGGCCAGCCAGTGGCGGCACAGAAAAGTGCCGCCGATGTAGACCAGTGACATGCTGAACATGACGCCGCCGTACTGCAGTCGGCTCAGACCCGTGACATCCATCAGCACAAACGACGACGCCGCCAGAAAGGTGAACAGCGCGCCGTAGGTGGACAGCGTCAGCAACGAGTGGGCCCAGAAAGTGGGGTGGCTCAAGATGCGTTGCCAAGTGCCCAGCAACGCGCCCGGTCGGAGCACGCCCGCGCGGGCTGTGGGGGCGGTTTCTTGCAGGCCCCAGGCCACCAGGGCCCAGGCCACGGCGCCAAACACTGCGAGCATCGCCAGCGCTGCGCGCCAGCCGCCAAGCGCCAACAGCAGGCTGCCCGCGGGGGCGCTCAGGCAAGCGATCACCCCCAGCCCGGTGAGGGCGCGCGACATGACGCGGGCCCCGTCTTCAGGGGCGTACAGGTCCCGCACGATGGCGCGGGCGCACATCACGCTGGCGCCCATGGCCGCGCCTTGCACCGCCCGCCAGGCGATCAGCATGGCCATGGACGGTGCCAGCACGCAGGCCACCGACCCCAGCACATAAGCCGCCAACCCCCACAGCAGGACGGGGCGGCGGCCAAAACGGTCCGACAGCGGGCCCCACACCAGTTGCGACATGCCAAACGCCAGCAGCAGCGCTGTCAGCGTCAGCTGGGCCTGTGCCACCGGCGCGCCGAAGCCGGTGGTCAGGTCTGGCAGCCCGGGCAAGTAGAGGTCGGTGGTGACGGGTTGTATGCCCAGGAGCATGGCCAGCAACAGCACCACCCGCCGTGCGGGCATGGGGCCGACAGCCGGGCCCGGTGTCGGCTGTGGCGGGGTGCCAGCGGGCGGGCCTTCGGTCAGGGGGCGGGGCATGGTTTGAGCGTAGCAGAAGCCCTTGCAGCACGGACCCGCGCGGCCGCCCGACTGCTCAGGGCAAAGAAAACAGCTGCGCGAGCGCCGCTCGGTAGTGGGGCTGGCCGATGGCGTGGGTGTTGTGGTGGGCACCGCCTTCCACTGGAACCCACACCTTGGGCTCGGCGGCGGCGTCGAACAGGCGTCGGCCCAGCTCAGGCGGGATCAGCCGGTCTTCGGTGCCGTGCACCACCACCAAAGGCGAGCCGATGCGCGCGACCTTTTGCACCGACTCGAAACGCTGGGTGATCAGCGGGCCGACGGGCAACCAGCCCCACGGCAGGGTGCGCACCACATCGGCGATGGAGGTGAAGGTGCCCTCCACCAGGGTGCCGCGCTCATCGTCGACCTGGGCGGCCAGGTCGATGGCGATCGCCCCACCCAGCGAGTGGCCAAAAATATAGCGAGACCGATCCGGGTGCCGCTCCGACAGCCAATCCCAAGCGGCGCGGGCGTCCTCGCTGGCCATGGCCTCTGACGGCAGTTCGGGGCTGCTTTTGCCAAAGCCGCGGTAGTCGATGCCGAGCACCGAGAAACCCAGCGCCTGCATGCGGCGCATGCGGTTCGCGGAGCCCACCACGTTCCAGCGCGCGCCGTGCAGGTACAGCAGCACCGGTGCGTCTGCACGGTCGGCGGGCAACCACAGACCGTGCAGACGGGTGGGGGCGCCAGTGACGCGCGAGGTGAAGTCGATCCAGACGTCGGTCATGCCTGCGGTGCGGTCGGCCGAGCCGTTCCAACTGCGGTCGCTGGGCTGAAAGATCCAGGCGCGCTGTTGGGTGTCCAGCGCATGGCAACCCAGTAGCGAGGCGGTGCCCAGCAGCAGGGCGGACAAGACGGACCAGCGGGGCATGGTGGCTGATCAGCGCCCGCGCAGGAACAACTGGTCGAGCTCACGCAGGGTGATCTGACGCCAGGTGGGGCGGCCATGGTTGCACTGGTCGGCGCGTTCGGTGTGCTCCATGTCGCGCAACAGCGCGTTCATTTCCTCCAGTGTCAGTCGCCGGTTGGCGCGCACCGCGCCGTGGCAGGCCATGGTGGCGAGCAGTTCGTCGCGCGCGCGGCGCACCACGCCGCTGCCGTCCACGCTGGCCAGCTCGGCCAACACGCTGCGCGCCAACGCCGCGGCATCCCCCAGCACCAGCGGACCCGGCACGGCGCGCACAGCCAGGGTCTTGGGCGAGAACTGGGTCACGTCCAAACCCAGCGTGTGCAGCACCTCGGTCTGGGCCTCGGCGGTCGCGATTTCTTGTGGTGTGGCAGCGAAGGTGACGGGGATCAGCAGCGGCTGGCTGGCCATGGCGCTGTCGTCGAGCTGAGCCTTGAGCCGTTCGTAAACGATGCGCTCGTGCGCGGCGTGCATGTCGACCACCACCAGCCCGTGGGCGTTCTCTGCCAGGATGTAGACCCCTTGCAGTTGGGCGATGGCACGGCCGAGCGGCCAGGCGTCGGGCGGCGCCGATGCGACCGGCTGACCGCTCGCGAAGGCCGCGGGGCCGGGGTGGGCGAAAGCGGCCTCGCGCTCGGTGGCGCGGTGTGGTCCAGGGTGGGCGTCAAAGCCGTCGCTAGCGGAGGGACTTGTGGCGGGCCAGGTCGATTGTTTTGCTACAAAATCAAGAGCAGACTGTGAGCGCAGGGCGGGGGCTGGTGTCCCATTTGAATGCCAAGAGTGGTCTGCGCGGGCGTCAGAGCCTAAAAAACCGCTTTTTTGCGCCAACGGCTCGGCCTGGGGGGCGGCGCCGAGCGCGGCGGCGCGTGGCTGGGCCAGGGCGTTCTCGACCGCATGGCGCACCGCTTGGTGGACCTCGCGGCCATCGCGAAAGCGCACCTCGATCTTGGTGGGGTGCACATTGACGTCCACCCGGGTCGGGTCCATCTGCAGGTGGAGGGCATAGACCGGCTGGCGCTGGCCGTGCAGCACGTCCTCGAACGCGCTGCGGGCGGCATGGGCAAGCACTTTGTCCCGCACGAAGCGGCCGTTGACGTAGGCGAACTGCTGGTCGCCACGGGACCGGGCGGCGTTGGGCGTGCCGGCCCGCCCGGTGACGGTGATGCCGCCTTGTCGGTGCGTCACCGCCACGCTGTCGGTCAGCCAGTCGGTGCCGAACATATCGGCCAGGCGCTGGTCGTGTGCATCGGAGCCGGTGCAGGCGCGCCACTGTTCGGTCAACTTGCCTTCGTGCCAGATGGCAAAACCAACGTCGGGTCGGCCCAGCGCGTGGCGGCGCACCGCTTCGATGCAGTGGGCGAGCTCTGTGGCGTCAGATTTCAAGAACTTGCGCCGGGCGGGGGTGCTGAAGAACAGCTCTTTGACTTCCACCGTGGTACCGGCGGCGCGTGCCACCGGGCGGATTTCACCGCTGCGGCCGTCCAGCAAAAAAGCGTGGTCCTGGCCCGCCGGACGGGACATCAGCGCCAACTCAGACACTGCGCCAATGGCGGCCAGCGCCTCGCCGCGGAACCCCATGGTCGCCACCGATTCCAGGTCGTTCAAGCTGCCAATCTTGCTGGTGGCGTGGCGGCGCAACGCCAAGGGCAGCTCATCGCGCGGGATGCCGCCGCCGTCGTCTTCGACCGAGATCAGCCGCACGCCACCGGCCACGAGCCGCACGGTGATCTGCCGCGCGCCCGCATCCAGCGCGTTGTCCACCAGCTCGCGCACCACCGAGGCGGGGCGCTCGACCACCTCGCCAGCGGCGATCTGACTGATCAGTTCGTCGGGCAGGTCACGGATTGGGCGTCGCGGGGCGGTGGTGGACATGGAATGAGTTTACGCGGCACGTATCATTCTCGGCATGATTGAACTCATCGCTCATTTGGTCGACTTCGTGGTGCATGTGGACAAGCACTTGGAGCTGTTCGTGCACCAGTACGGCGCTTGGGTCTACGCGCTGTTGTTCCTGATCGTGTTCACCGAGACCGGTGTGGTGGTGATGCCGTTTTTGCCCGGTGACTCGCTGCTGTTCATCGTGGGTGCTTTGTGCGGGGTGGGGCTCATGAGTCTGCCGGTGGCATGTGCGGTGCTGTTGGTCGCGGCGATTCTGGGCGACCAGTGCAACTGCGCTGTGGGCCGGTACTTTGGGCCCAGGGTTTTTCAGTGGGAGCAGTCGCGCTTTTTCAACAAGCGCGCGTTCGACCAGGCCCATGACTTTTACGAGCGGCACGGCGGCATCACCATCGTGATTGCGCGCTTTATGCCGTTCGTGCGCACCTTCGCGCCGTTCGTGGCGGGTGTGGCGGACATGAATCGCGCCCGGTTCACCGCATACAACGTGGGCGGCGCACTGCTGTGGGTGCTGGGTTTGGTCGGGGCCGGTTACCTGTTTGGCAACACGCCCTGGGTGCAAGCTAACCTGAGCAAAATCATCTGGGCGATGGTGATCCTTCCCGGCTTGGTGGTGTTGGTGGGGGCGGTACGGGCCCGCTGGGCAGGCACCGCGCGCGCTGGGGGGTGATTGGCCACTCGGTGGTCGCCTGGGCCATCCGTTGAACCCCATCTGCTGGGGCGCCGGGCTTGCCGGGGGCGGTCAGAGAGACCGTGGCCGCGCCAGCGGTGGGTTCTTGGCAAAGTAGCGTTCGATGCCGCGCATCACCGCGTCGGCCAGTTGTTCTTGGTAGGCCTCGCTGGTTAGCAGGGCTTCTTCTTCCGGGTTGCTGATGAATGCGGTTTCCACCAGCACACTGGGGATGTCGGGGGCTTTCAGCACCGCGAAACCGGCCTGTTCGACCCGGGGTTTGTGCAGCTTGCCCACGTGGCCGATTTCGCCCAGCAGCGCATGGCCAAGTTGCAGGCTGTCCTTGATTTGGGCGGTGGTGCTCATGTCCAGCAGCGCGTGTTGCACCTGGCTGTCTTTGCTGCCCATGTTGAGCCCGCCCACCACATCGGCCTTATTCTCTTTGTCGGCCATCCACCGCGCGGCGGTGCTGGACGCGGCGCCCTCGCTCAGGGCGAACACGCTCGCGCCACGCGCCTGCGGCGTGAAGAAGGCGTCTGCGTGCAGGCTGACGAACAGGTCGGCCTGCACCCGCCGGGCTTTTTGCACCCGTACCTGGAGCGGCACAAAGAAATCGGCGTCCCGCGTCAGATAGGCGCGCATTTGCTGCTCGCCGCGTGGGCCGTGGAGGGTGGTGGCGTTGATGCGGTCGCGCAGGCGCTGGGCGATTTGCAGCACCACGTCCTTTTCCCGCGTGCCGTTCGGCCCGATCGCACCAGGGTCTTCGCCGCCGTGGCCGGGGTCCAGGGCCACGATGATCAGCCGGTCGGTCGCGCCTGCCGAGGCGGTGGTGGTACCGGACAGGGCGCCAGACGGGGTCTGCGGGCGGGCTGGGGTGGTTGTGGCCGGGCGGGCGGCCTTCGAGGCAATCAGCTCGCCCAGCGGGTCTGCCGCCAGCGCTGCCCGGTTGGGTGGTGAGTGGGCGGGTGGTGAGTGGGCGGGTGGTGAGTGGACGGGTGGTGAGTGGACGGGTGGTGTGGCGAGGGCGGTCGCGGGCGCCGGGTGGGCCCGTCCCTGGCCAGGCAATCCGGCGTTTAGCCGCTGCGCGATCAGCGCTTCCAGCGGATCCACCGCGTGCGCGGGGTGAAGGTCCAGCACCAGCCGGTGCAGGTAAGGGGCCACCGGTGGCAGGCCAAAGACCTGGGGCAAGACGGGCTGCTTGAGGTCCAGCACCAGCCGCACCACCTGGGGTGTGAACTGCCCCACACGAACCCCGCTGATGAAGGGGTCGTCCGCCCCGACGTTGCCCACCAACTGACGCAGCGTCGGGCTCAGTTCAATGCCGTCGATGTCCACCGCCAAGCGCGGCGGCGATGGCACAAACTGCGGTCTGGCGGCCAGCGCGGTGTCGGACTCGACGGTCACGCGCGTGTACTCCTGGGCAGGCCAGACCCGCACCGCGACGATGGTGGCGCCCCGCGCGATCTGGTGCGCGCCCAAAAGCAGCATCAGCGTTCCCGCTTGCACCAGCGCCCGGCGCTGGGCGTTGGGTGGCGGCGCGATGGGGTGCATCTTCAAGCCAGCCCTTCGATCAGTTGCATCCCTACGGCAGTGTGTGCCTGTAGGCGAACCGCGCGGACCTGGTTCGGCTGGGTGTCGAGGTGGATGGCGAGGTCGGGCGGCGGCAGTTTCGCACCGGCTTTGTCGGGCCACTCCACCAGCTTCAACCCTGGGCTGGCGAACAGCTCGCGAAAGCCAGCGTCTTCCCACTCCTGCGGGTCGTTGAAGCGGTAAAAATCAAAGTGCCAAATGGCCAGCGCCGGGCCACCGGCCACGCCCTGTGCTTCGTGCGGCTCGACCACCGCATAGGTGGGACTTTTGATGCGTCCCGTCACGCCCAGCGCGCCCAGCAGGTGGCGCACCAGCGTGGTTTTGCCCGCGCCGAGGTCACCGTGCAGGGTGATGTGACAGTCGCGCACGCCAGGCAGCGCGGCCAGGCGGGCCGCGAACGCGGCGGTGTCGCCTTCATCGTGCCAAGTGGTGGTGGGCGACACGCCGCTTTCTACAATGCGCCAGTGACTGTCAACCGTTTGCAACTGCTACCTCAGGTTCGGGCTTGGGCCCATGAGTTGGGATTCTCCCAAATCGGCGTGAGTGGTGTGGACCTGTCGTCCGCCGAACCCGGTTTGACCGCCTGGCTGGCGCAGGGGTTCCACGGCAGCATGGCCTACATGGCCCGCCACGGTCTGGCCCGCGCCCGACCGGTCGAACTGGTGCCTGGCACGGTGAGCGTGGTCACCGCGCGCATGGACTACCTGCCGCGCGACACGCCCGATGGCTGGCAGGCCATCGAGTTCGACCGGCTGCGGCAGGCGGACGAGGGTGTGGTGTCGCTCTACGCCCGCGGCCGTGACTACCACAAGGTGCTGCGCAGCCGCCTGCAACGGCTGGCGGACCGCATCGCGGCGCAGGTCGGCCCATTTGGTCACAGGGTGTTCACCGACTCGGCCCCTGTGCTGGAGGCCGAGCTGGCCACCCGCAGCGGCCTGGGATGGCGCGGCAAACACACGCTGGTACTGAACCGCGACGCCGGTTCGATGTTTTTTCTGGGAGAAATCTTCACCGACCTGGCCCTGCCCGAGACCGAACCCGTGGCGGCCCACTGCGGCAGCTGCACCGCCTGCATGGACCTGTGCCCGACCCAGGCCATCGTTGGCCCACAGCGGGTGGACGCGCGGCGCTGCATCTCTTACCTGACGATCGAGCACGCCGGGCCGATCCCGGTGTCGCTGCGCCCGCTTTTGGGCAACCGCATTTACGGTTGCGACGACTGTCAACTCGCTTGCCCGTGGAACAAGTACGCCCAGCGCAGCCCGCTGCCAGACTTCGCCGTCCGCTCGGACCGCGTCGGCCGCCCGTTGGTCGAGCTGCTGGCCTGGAGCGAGGACGAGTTTCTCCGTCACACCGAAGGCACGGCCATTCGGCGCATCGGCCACGAGCGCTGGCTGCGCAACGTGGCCGTGGCCCTGGGCAACGCGTTGCGCGGCGCGGTCCGCTCCGGCGCCGCCCACACCGCCCAGGCCGACGCCTGGCGCGCGGCGTTGCAAAGGCGCGCCAGCGGCACCAGCGATTTGGTGCAAGAACACGTGTTTTGGGCTTTGCACGGGCAGTTCCACGAGGATTCGGCCATTGGCCCATATGAAATATGACGCTTATGCTATGGAATCAGGAGCAAAAATGACTCCGCTCAGCCGACTGCTTGGCACCCGCCTTCCGCTGATTCAGGCCCCGATGGCGGGGGCTCAAGGCAGCGCCATGGCGGTGGCGGTCAGCCGCGCCGGTGCCTTGGGTTCACTGCCTTGCGCCATGCTCACCCCCGAGGGGATACAAGCCGAGCTCAACGCAATCACCCGCCAGACCGACCGGCCATACAACCTCAATTTTTTTTGCCACACCCCGCCCGTGCCCGACCCCGCGCAAGAAGCCCGCTGGCGGGAAGTCCTGGCCCCCTACCACGCCGAGCACGGCATCGACCCGACCCAGATCGTTGCCGGGCCAGGCCGGGCGCCGTTCAGCCACGCGGTGTGTGACGCGATCGAGTCCTTTCGCCCGCCGGTGGTCAGCTTCCATTTCGGTCTGCCAGCGTCCGACCTGCTGGCGCGCGTCAAGGGCTGGGGCGCCACCGTGCTGTCGTCGGCCACCACGGTGGCGGAAGCGCAGTGGCTGGCCGAGCACGGGGCCGACGCGGTGATCGCACAGGGCCTGGAAGCGGGTGGCCACCGTGGCCACTTCTTGAGCCACGAGCTCACGGCGCAACTGGGCACGCTGGCGCTGGTGCCGCAGGTCGTCCGAGCCGTGGGTTGTCCTGTGATCGCCGCCGGGGGCATCGCCGACGCCGAAGGCGTGCGCGCGGCTATGGCCCTGGGGGCGTCGGGGGTGCAGGTGGGCACCGCCTACCTGCTGTGCCCAGAGGCCACCACCAGCGCGGTGCACCGCGCGGCCTTGCAAAGCCTGGCAGCCCCGCACACTGCGCTCACCAACCTGTTCAGCGGCCGCCCGGCGCGCGGCATCGTCAACCGGGTCATGCGCGAGCTGGGCCCCCTCAACGCCGCCGCCCCAGCGTTCCCTTTGGCCACAGCGGCCGTCGCACCGCTGCGCACTCGGGCCGAAGCCCAGGGCCTGGACGACTTCTCCCCATTGTGGGCAGGGCAGAACGCGTCCGGTTGCCGCCCGGTGCCCGCCGCCGAGGTCACCGCCGCACTGGCCCGTGGCCTGTGACGCCGAGCGGGAGCGCTTCCATGCGCACACCTGATGCCCCGGTGCTGCGCGACATCGTGTTGGTTGGTGGCGGGCACAGCCATGTGGGGGTGCTGCGCGCATTCGGCATGCGGCCCGAACCAGGCGTGCGGCTGACCGTGATTTGCAACACCGTGGACACCCCGTACTCCGGCATGCTGCCGGGCTACATCGCGGGTCACTACGGTTACGACGAGGTGTTCGACCTGCCCCGACTGGCCGCCTTCGCAGGCGTACGCTTTTTTCGCGCCGAGGTGGTGGGCCTGGACCTGGCCGTGGGCAAGGTGCTGTGCCGTGAACGCCCGCCGGTGGCTTTCGACTGGTGCAGCATCAACATCGGCTCCACGCCGCAGATGGCATCGGTCACCGGGGCGGCCCACGCGGTGCCGGTCAAACCCATTCCCCAGTTCAACCAGCGTTGGATGGCCTTGCTGGCCCGTGCGCAGACCAGTGCCGCGCCCGTGCGGGTCGCGGTGGTGGGCGGCGGTGCGGGCGGGGTGGAGTTGACCCTGGCCATGCAGCACCGGCTGCGACAGGCGCTCAAGACCGCGAACCGCCCCGGGCTGGACCCGGTGTTCCACCTGTTCACCCGCGACGCCGAGGTCATGCCGACCCACAACCCGGCAGTGCGCCGCCGTTTCACCCAGGTGCTGGCGCAGCGCGGTGTGGCGCTGCACACGCAGGCCGAGGTCAACCATCTCGCACCCGGCTGGCTGCGGGCGAGCGACGGCACCGATCTCGCGGTGGACGAGGTGGTTTGGGTCACGCAAGCCGGTGGGTCCGCCTGGTTGCAAGACACGGGCCTCGCACTCGATTCAACCGGGTTCATCCAGGTCAACGCGCAGCTCCAGACCAGCGACCCGCGCGTGTTCGCCGCGGGCGACATCGCCTCGTTCACGGACCGACCGTTGGAAAAAGCCGGGGTGTTCGCCGTGCGCATGGCCCGCCCCTTGGCCGACAACTTGCGCCGCGCGGTGCGGGGTGAGCCCCTGCGCCCCTACCGGCCGCAGCGCACATGGCTGGCGCTGATCAGCACTGGCGATCGGCACGCGGTGGCCTCGCGCGGGCGCTGGGTGGGCTTTGCGGGCGACTGGGTGTGGCGCTGGAAAGACCACATCGACCGGCGGTTCATGCGCTGCTTCAGCGTGTTTCCGCCCATGCCAGCGCCGTTACCCGTGCGGCCCGCGCTGCCGCTCAGTGCCGACGAATCCCAGCAAGCCCAGATGGCTGTTGCCATGCGCTGCGGCGGCTGCGGCGCCAAGGTGGGCGCCAGCGTGTTGTCCCGGGCGCTCGCCCAGTTGCAGCCCTTGGTCCGCGACGACGTGCTCATCGGGCTGGACGCACCCGATGACGCCGCCGTGATGCGCGTGCCGCCGGGTCAGGCGCTGGTGCAAACGGTGGACTTCTTCCGTGCGTTCATCGACGACCCCTACCGCTTCGGGTAGATCGCTGCCAACCACGCCCTGGGCGACGTCTTCGCGATGGGTGCACAACCCCAGTCGGCCACTGCGGTGGTCACGGTACCGCCCGGGCTGGACCGCCAAGTGCAAGAGCTGTTGTTCCAACTTCTGAGTGGGGCGCTGCAGGTGCTGAACGCCGCGGGTTGCGCCCTGGTGGGTGGCCACACCGGGGAGGGGCAGGAGCTGACGCTGGGGTTTGCCATCAACGCCTGGGTGGACGCCAATCTGGCGGGCGTCACCCGCAAAGGCGGTTTGCGGGCTGGTGACGTGCTGTTGCTCACCAAGCCACTGGGCACCGGCACCCTGTTCGCCGCACACCCCAGGTCCAGCGGGTTGCCACAGTTCCGTGGCCGCTGGGTGCATCTAGCGCTGGACAGCATGGCGATGTCCAACCAAGCGGCCACAGCGGTGCTGGCGCGGCACTGCGTCACGGCCTGCACCGACGTCACTGGCTTTGGCCTGTTGGGCCACATGCTGGAAATGGCCCAAGCCTCGCAGGTCGGCGTCACGCTGGACCTGGCGGCCTTGCCTGTGCTGGACGGCGCCGAGGCCTGCCTGGCGGCCGGGGTGGTGAGCTCGCTCGCGCCCGCCAACCGGCGCACCCAAGCCGCACTCCACAACCCGCAAGCCTTCTCACAGCACCCCCGATTCGCGCTGCTGTTCGACCCGCAAACCGCCGGGGGCTTGCTCGCCAGTGTCCCGGCGCATCAGGCGCCCAGGTGTCTGGACGCGTTGCGGGCGGCGGGCTATGCGCAGGCGGCAGCCATTGGCGAGGTGACGGCGCTGGCTGCGCCCCTCACACCTGTCTCTTTGCGGGGCTGAGCGCGCCCGGGGTGAGCACGGTGGGGTCGGGCGATGGGTGCTTTGTCGGGTCGGCGGCCGCCGCTCAGGCGGTGGCGTCCGCCGGTTGCCAGCGTGCGGTCAAGCGCTGGCGTGCGCTGGGCTGCATGTTGATGCGCGACAGGTCACCCCCATAGTGGCGCACCACGCGCTGGTCCATCAGCCAGTACCACAGGGGCGGGACATAGGCGGCGGTGATCATCGCGGCGTAACCGCTTGGAAGTTGTGGCGCCTCTGCAAAGTGACGCAGGGCTTGGTACCGCCGCGCCGGATGGGCGTGGTGGTCCGAGTGGCGCTGTAGGTGGTACAGGATGATGTTGCCCACGATGTGGTTACTGTTCCAGGAGTGTTCTGGCTCGCAGCGTACATAGCGGCCTTTGGTGTCTTTGGCGCGGAGCAGGCCGTAGTGCTCCACATAGTTCACCACCTCTAGCATCGAGGCGCCGTACAGGCCTTGCAGCAGCAGAAAGCCAAGCACGGGCCATCCCAGCCACGCGGTCATGGCACCAAAGAACACCACGCTCATGGCCCAAGCCTGCAGGTTTTCGTTGCCGATGTTCCAGACGCTTTTGCCTTGCAGGTTCAAACGGCCTTTCTCCAGTTCCCAGGCGGACCGCAGGCTGCCCCACACGGTGCGGGGCAGAAAGGCCCAGAAGCTTTCCCCCATGCGCGAGCTGGCCGGGTCTTCTGGGGTGGCCACGCGGCGGTGGTGGCCGCGGTTGTGTTCCACAAAGAAATGGCCGTACAGCGTGGGAGAAAGCGCGATCTTGGCCAGCCAGCGGTCCAGCTTTTCACGCTTGTGGCCCAGTTCATGCGCGGTGCCAATGCCCACGCCATTGAACGACCCCACCGTCAGCACCAAGCCCACGTAGGCGTACCACGGCAGGGTGTGGGTCGCGGCCAGCCAAGCCCCCAGCACCGTGCCGCCCAGTTGAGACGGCACATACGCCCACACCAGCAGGCGGTAAAACAGGTCTTTGTCGAGTTCTTCCACCGCCGCCTCGGTGGGGTTGCTGAAGTCTTCGCCAAAGGCCCAGTCGAGCACCGGCATGATCAGGTGGATGAACGCGGGCGCTGCGATCAGCCACGCCCAATGGCCAGTCGCTGCGAACGCGACCAACGAACCGGTGAAAACCAACGGAATGGCGGGGCTGAACAGCCACAACCAGCGTTTGTCGTGCCATTCTTGGGGGGCGGGCGGTACGGACAGGGTGCTCATGACAGGCTCCGATGATCGGCGTGGTGGGGGAGTGGCGACCAGACCCCGGGGGGGCGTCTGGCGTTGGTCTCAGTGTCTGGCGGTGGCGCAGCGGTGAACACCGCCCATAATGTCAAAAAGTCGTCATTTCCCGCCAAACTCGGGTTAACCACAGGTCTCGCCCCTTGAACACACCGCACCCCCTGCCAGTGCCGTCGGTGCACCCCACCTACGCGCGGATGCTGTGCCTGACCCTGCGGGCGCAGGGCATTGACGTGAATGCCGTGCTGCTGCGCGCCCACATGCCGCCTTGGTCGGTGCTTTCGACGTCAGAGGAGCCCATTGACCAAGCCAGCGTGAACCGGCTCGTCGCGGTCGCGTTGGCCGCCAGCGGCAAGCCCTGGCTGGGCATCGAGGTGGGGGCCGCGGTGCAGGCGTCGGCGCACGGACCGCTCGGCTACGCGGTGGTCACCAGCCGCCATTTGGCGCAGGCCCTGCAAACGGTGGCGCGATTTGGCGCCTTGCGTTTCGGCTCGGTGCGCTACGGCTACCAACAGGGGCCGGGCGGGGCAGTCGTCAGTCTGGAAGAAGTGGTGGACCTGGGCGGCTCGCGTGAGTTCGTGACCTGCATGGTGTTCGCCACCTTGTTGCAGGTCATGGAGGCGGTGGTTGGCCCGCAGCACCAGCCGTCAGCAGTCGATTTTCCGTTCCCAGAGCCACCCTGGCGCGCCGAATTGGAGCGCATCTACCGCGGCACACTTCGGTTCGGTCACGCGCATTTGGCGGTTCATCTTGACGACGCGACTTTGCATCTGCCTTGCCTCACTGGCGATGCTCAGGGCCACGCCCTGGCCGTGGCGCAATGCGAGCAATTGGCCCGCCAAGCGGCCCTGGGCCCGCTGACCCAACGGGTGCTCGATTGGCTGAACGATTGCGAGGGCGCCTACCCGGCTCTGCCCGAGGTGGCCAGCCGCTTCGGTTTGTCGGCGCGCACCCTGATGCGGCATCTCCAGCAAGAAGGCAGCCGCTACCAAGCGCTGCTTGACTCGGCGCGGCAACAGCGGGCGATCTTGTATCTGCACCATTCCACCCTGCCGATCGAGCAGGTGGCGGCGCTCTTGGGCTTCAAAGACACATCCAATTTTAGTCGCACGTTCCAGCGGTGGTTCGGTCAACTGCCCAGTGACGCACGCCGGGCGGCACGGTCGGGGGCAGCCGGTGCATCACCGCCCCCCGCGCCAGCAGTGTCATGAAAAAAAAGGGGCCCTCGGGCCCCTTTTGCCAGCCGAAAACGCGGGGCTCAGCCCGGTTGGGCCGCCAGCGCGGCGTTGCCTGCAGCGACTGGATCGCCGGTGCGTTCGAAAGCGGTAAGCCAGGCGTCGTAGCCGCCCATCTGACCGATTTGCCAGGGGTGGAAACCAGGCTTGAAGTAGGCCATGAAGTGGCCAAGGATAGGCATGTAGAGGCCGCCGGGTTTGTACATCCACCAAATGCCCTTGGCCATCATACCCAGGCGCTGGAACAAGCCGAAACCGTCCACTTTGAGCATGCGGTTGATCACGATAAACGTCCCAATCGGGAAAAATACCGTGGTCACCGCCAGGGCCAGCACCCGGCGGAAGTACCCCACCTTGGCGACCTTTTGCATCACGTCGAAGGCGACCGCCTTGTGCTCAACCTCTTCAATGGCGTGCCAGGTGTACATGGCACGGATCCGTGGGTCCGCGTGCTCCAATACTTTGGCTTCTTCAAAGCCGTGCGCCATCAGGGCGGTCATGTGTTCGAAGGCCGCAGTGATGGCCAGCGTGGTCTTGCGGCTGAACACACCGCGCAACACCTTGAACAACCAGAACACGGTCAGGGACTCGATGCGGTCCATGCGCACGCCTTGGTCTTTCAAGCGGTTATTGAACTGGCGGTGCACCATGCCGTGCTGCCCTTCCTGCCGGGTGAAGTCCTTGACTTCTTGCAGCAGTGCCGGGTCTTTGATCTGGTCTTTGAAATCGCGCACGCAGGTGATGAAAAAACGCTCACCTTCGGGGAAGAAGGTCGACATGGCGTCGAAAAAGCGCGTCTTGAACGCGTCACCGTTAAGCCAATAACGGGGGATGTCGCCGTCCAAGCCGAAGTCCAGCCGCTCGCGGGGGACGATGGGGTGTTGGGTCAGTGTTGTCATGGTGAAAGTCTCCATGGGTTGATGATCGTTGTTCGGCCTGATTGACCGGCCGCCACCTTGGGTGGTCGGCGTTTGGTACTTGTCGGTACCACGGGCTGTAATCTATGCCTCGTTTCTGGTACTGTCAAGTACCGACACACAAAGAACGCGAAACATCAGCGCGGTGTGGGGTCATTTCACGACGGAGGACGAGCATGACAGAGTTATTGATGTGGGTGGCGGTGATGGCCGTGGTCTCCTGGCTGACCCTGATCGCCGCCAGTTTGATCAGCACCCGGGCGTGGTCGCTGCGCGGCCTGCAGCGAAGCATGGGCAACCGCGACCAGTTGCCCGAGCCAGCGGGCTTGGCCGGTCGGGCCGCCCGCACCGCCCGCAACACGCTGGAGAACTTCGTGTTGTTTGCCGCGTTGGCGCTCACCGCCCATGCCAGCGGCGCAACATCACCCTGGGTGTTGTTTGGTGCGCAGGTGTTCGTCGGCGCCCGGCTGGTGTTCATCGCGGTGTATTACGCGGGCGTTCCGTACTTGCGCACCGGGGTGTGGCTGGTCAGCGTGGTGGGTCTGGGCTTGATGCTGTGTGGGCTGTTTTGACGCGTGGCTGGGTTCATCGTAAAACCGACAGCGCGAACGGCAAGCTGACCATGCCCAGCAGCGTGGACAACGTGATCAGTCCGGCCACGAACGGACCGTTATAGCCCATGCGCTGCGCCAGCACGTAACAACTCGATGCCGTCGGCAAAGCGCTGAAGGCCAGCAACACGGTGGCCTGCAACGGGTTGAGCCGAAAGGCAACGACCATCCCCCATGCGATCAGCGGCATCAACAGATGCCGAACAGTGAGCACCCCGGCGGCCACCGTGCGGGCGCTGGCGAGCTGTCCAATTTGCATGCCTGCACCAGCGGCCATCAGGCCCAGTGCCAAAGACGCTTGCCCAATGCGCGTCACGGTCGGCTCGGCCCACACCGGGATCTGAAAGCCCGCCAGGTTGGCGAACAGGCCGCCAGCCGTCGCCAGGATCAAGGGGTTGCGGACCAGCTCTTTCATGAAGCCCCGGTCCGAGTGGCGGGCCATGGGCCACACGGCCGCCACGTTGCACAGCGGCACGCACACCCCAATCAGCACAGCGATCAGCAGCAAGCCCTCGGCGCCCGCCAGCCGTTCCGTGATCGCCAGCGCAATGAACGAGTTGAACCTGAAGGCGACCTGCGCGGCAGAGGCGTGGTCGTGGGTGGACACCCCCGGCAACCACGCGATGGCATAGCTCAGGGCAACCCCCACCAAAACCGTGCCCACGCCTGCACCGATCAGCCCGGACGCTGCCACCAAGTCCAGCGGCGAGCGCACGATGGACTGGAACAACAGCACCGGGAACAAGAAGTAATACACCAGGCTTTCCACCTGGGTCCAGACCGTGCGGTTCAACGCCGTGTAGCGGCACACCAGAAAGCCGCACACGATGAGCGCAAAGTCAGGGATCAAAAGCTGGGCGTAATTCACTTAATGAGAATACGACCAAAGCAGGGCTTTCCCGTATGGGTAATCCACATCCACGCCGCAGTGGCTGGCTTTACGATGTGGTGTTGCTTGATACAGGAGTGTGAACATGGATCGACGTCATTTGCTGGTGTGCGTGTCGGTGTTGTCCCTGGCCGGTTCGGCCTGGGCGCAGGCCTATCCCAACAAGGCGATCAAACTGCAGGTGCCATTCGCGCCTGGGGGCACCACGGACATCGTGGCCCGCACCATCGCCGACCCGCTGGGCAAGGCGTTGGGTCAGCCGGTGGTGGTCGAAAACAAGGCAGGCGGTGGGGGGGTGATTGGCGCCACCGAGACAGCCCGTTCCGCCCCCGATGGCTATTCGCTGGGCGTGGCCACGGTCTCCACCACTGCGGCCAACCCCGCCATCAACACCAAGATCCCGTACAACCCAGTCACCGACTTCACGCCGGTCATCAACATCGCCGCCACCCCCAATGTGATCGCGGTTCACCCCAGCTTTCCGGCCAAGAACTATGCCGAGTTCATTGCGGAGATCAAAAAGTCGCCAGGCAAGTATTCGTATGCGTCGTCTGGCACCGGCGGCATTGGTCACCTCCAAACTGAGTTGTTCAAAGACTTGACCAAAACCTTCATCACCCACATCCCCTACCGGGGCGCCGGGCCCGCGTTGAACGACACGGTGGCTGGGCAAGTCCCCATCATTTTCGACAACCTGCCATCGGCGTTGCCGTTCATCAAGTCGGGCAAGTTGGTCGCGATCGCCGTGGCCGCACCCCAGCGCCTGGCGGTGCTGCCCGAGGTGCCGACCTTCAAGGACGTCGGCCTTGAGCCGGTGAACCGCATGGCCTACTACGGCATCCTGGGGCCCAAGGGCCTACCGAAAGACGTGGTGGACAAACTGAACGCGGGCGTGCGCAAGGCGCTGGAAGACCCGGCTGTGCGCAAGCGCATTGAAGACACCGGCTCATTGGTGGTAGCCAACACGCCCGAACAATTTGCGGCGCAGATCGCGGCCGAGTACGACGTCTACAAAAAAGTGGTGGAGCGCGCGAATCTGACCCTGGAGTGATGCACACCGTGGACGCGGGCAGTGCCGACACGATCGACGCGTTCATCGACGCGCTGTGGCTGGAAGACGGCCTGTCTGGCAACACACTGGCCGCCTACCGGCGGGACTTGACCATGTACGCTCAGTGGCTGGCATCGCAGGGCCAGACCCTGTTGCACAGCACGGAATCCGACCTGCAGCGTTATTTCGCGGTTCGGCACGCCATCAGCACGGCCACCACCGCCAACCGCCGGCTCACCGTGTTCAAACGCTGTTTTCGTTGGCTGCTAAGGGAAGGGCGCATCGCCGCCGACCCGACCTTGCGCCTTCAGCCCGCCAAGCAGGCGTTGCGTGTCCCCTCGACCCTGACCGAGCCCCAGGTGGAGGCGCTGCTTGGCGCCCCAAACACCGAGTCGCCCTTGGGCGTGAGAGACCGAGCCATGTTGGAGTTGATGTACGCCAGTGGCTTGCGGGTGAGCGAGCTGGTCAACCTCAAGCTCCACCATTTGGGCACGAACGAAGGCGTGCTGCGGGTGCTCGGCAAGGGCAACAAAGAGCGCTTGGTCCCGTTTGGTGAGGTGGCCCGTGATTGGTTGGCCCGTTACCTCAGCACTGCCCGCCCTGCTTTGATGCAAGGTCGCCAGAGCGACGCGGTGTTTGTGACCCACAGCGGTTCGAAGCCCGGCACGGCCATGTCCCGTGTGATGTTCTGGATGACCGTCAAAAAACACGCGTTGACCGCTGGCATTTGCTCTCCGTTGTCGCCCCACACGTTGCGCCACGCGTTCGCCACACACCTGCTGAACCATGGCGCCGACCTGCGGGCGGTGCAGCTGTTGTTGGGTCACGCAGACATTTCCACCACGACCATCTACACCCATGTGGCGCGAGAGCGGCTCAAGTCCCTGCACGCCACCCACCACCCCCGGGGTTGAGGCGCCGCCGTGCGTGGTGCGCAGTGGGTGCAGTCCTGCCTTTCGCCGGTGACCGCGGTTGCGGCGAAGTCCGCTGTTTCGGTGGCGTCGATATACTGGTTTGAACCCCTTGAAGGCATCTCATGAGCAACTACTACGAATCGGCCGATCTGGCCAAATTTCCGCAAATCGGCCGGCACAACCCGGCTCTGGCCGACGAGTTTTTTAAGTACTACGGCATGGTCACCGGCGCCGACGGTGCATTGACCAAGCGCGAGAAGGCGCTCATCGCGCTGGCGTTGTCGCATTCGGAAAAGTGCCCGTATTGCATCGAGGCCTACACCACCGCCTGTCTGGAATCGGGCGCCAACCCGGCGCAAATGATGGAAGCAGTGCACGTGGCCGCTGCCATGAAGGCGGGCATCACCCTGGTGCATGCGGTGCAGATGCAGAACCAGCTGGACAAGATGGTGCTCTGAGCAGCGCCAGGAAGTTGTCCAGGCTGCCCGCGGCGTCGAACGCGGTCAGCCGCTGGCCCGCCAAGTCGTACCGCGGCCCGCATAGCTGGCCCACCGCGTCCAAGGTCGCCACGAGGTCCCACACCGGGAAGCGAACATCGGCATAGCGCCAAGGGGCTTGCTTGAGCCAGCGGCCGGTGTGTTCGGCCAAGTAGGCACCGAGCGGTCCCGTCTGCCTGATGCGTGTGAGTTCGCCGGTGCCGACGCGCAGATGCTGGACCACATCGAGCGGAAAGTGCCGGTGCAGCAAAAACGGGGTGCGCATCACCCGCCTGGCGGCGGCCGGGTTGGTGCGGAAGTTGAGGCAGAAGAACCGCAAGATGGGGTGGCGCCATGGCGCCAACAGGCCGCCCACGGTTCTCAATTGGGTCCGTGCCCCGAGCGTGCGGTCCAAGGCGAGGGCGCTGGCCACGTTGGTGAGCGGGCCCAACGCCAGGATGGCGGTGCCAGCGGGCAGGGCGGCCATCGCGTCGGCTGCCCCGTGGTGCGGCACCACCGGCACGCCGGGCATGCCCGCCTGTCCCAACAAGGCCGTGGCGCAGCGCCAAGCGGTGTCGGCGTCGGTGTTACCGCCCACGGCCGACACACCCAACAACCGGAAACGGGCCGGATCGTGCTGCACTGCCCGCATGACGGCGGCCAAGGCGTAGCCGTCATCCACGTCGCCAGTGGCACTTCCCAGCGCCACGTCGGTGTCGATCCACAGACTTTGCATCCAATCGCTTTCCTGTATCGTATATGTCCGATTGTCACGCCATTCAGCGTGCAGCCGTCACGAAACCACAAGGGAGTCCCCACCGTGTCCACCTCCAGCTACCTGAGCCCAGAGCAAATCCGCGACTGGAAGCCATACGAACTGCCCAACGACCAGCTCACCCCTTTGGAGCGGGCCCGTCAACGCATGGCGGCGTCCGGGCAGTGGCAACCGTGGCAGGTGGTGGGGCGCCGGATGGCGATCGGCTGTGTGGCCCTGGAGATCACGCAACGCTGCAACCTGGACTGCACCTACTGTTACCTGTCGGAGTCGAGCGAGGCGTTGAAAGACATCCCGCTTGAGGAGGTGTTCCGCCGCATCGACATGATTCATGCCCACTACGGTGACCGCACCGATGTGCAAGTCACCGGAGGTGACCCAACCTTGCGCAAGCGCAGCGAGCTGGTCGAGATCATCCGATACATCCGCAGCAAGAACATGCAGTCGTCGCTGTTCACCAACGGCATCAAGGCCACCCGCGACATGTTGGAGGAGCTGTGCGAAGCCGGGCTGGAAGACGTGGCGTTCCACGTCGACATGACCCAGGAACGCAAGGGCTACAAAAACGAAATGGAGCTCAACGAGGTCCGTCTGGAATACATCGAGCGCGCCCGCGGTCTGCCTTTGTCGGTGTTCTTCAACACCACCGCCTACAAAGACAACTTCCACGAGATCCCCGACCTGATCAAGTTCTTTGTGAAGCACTCCGACGTGGTGCGGCTGGCCGCGTTCCAAGTGGGTGCCGACACGGGGCGTGGCACAGAGCGCGAGCGGATTGCCATCAACCCCACCACGGTGCAGGCACAGATCGAGGCCGGTGTGGGTACCAAGCTGGAGTTCGGAGCGACTTCGGCCGGTCACTCCGACTGCAACCGGTACGCTTTCGGGCTGGTGGTGAACGACAAGGTGTTTGACTTCTTCAATGACCCTGAGTTTGTGCACGAAATGCTGATGCAATCGGCCCACCTCAAATTCGACCGCCGCGACAAGCGCCGCACCATCGAGACCATGGCTACGTTCTTGATGAAGAACCCGCGCCTGCTCGCGGGCTTCACCAGCCGGGTGGCCAAAACCGCGTGGCAAGCCCGCAGCGATCTGTTTGCGGCGAAGGGCAAGGTCGGCAAGCTGTCGTTCCACATCCACAATTTCCAGGACGCCAAGGCGTTGGACAAGGACCGCTGCGACTCGTGCTCCTTCATGGTCATGACGCCCGAAGGCCCGCTCAGCATGTGCGTCCACAACGCCAAGCGCGACGATTACCTGTTGGTGCCCGCGCAGGTGAAGAAAGACGAAGCGGTGGTGTATTGGAACCCGGCCACCGGCCAGTTTCAGAATCACAAGCCCGAGAAGATCGAGGTCGAACTCACCCGCAAGAACGCGCGCGGGCGCGCCAAGGGCACAGTCACCCCTGGCGGCGTGAACGAGCCGGCAGAGCTGGCCGAGGAGGAGTAAGCCCGTGCGCGCGCTGATCCGCGGCTTGGCCGCCCTGGCGCTGTGGGCGCTGGCGGGTTGCGCCACGGTGGTGGCCCCGCCTGCTGGTCCCGCTGTGGCCGAAAGCGGCCCTGCCGACGACGCGGCAGCCAATGCCGCGTGGGCACGTGTGTTGCAAAAGTTTGTTGACGATCAAGGGCGTGTGGATTTCTCAGGCTTGGCCAGGGACCGTGCTGACTTGGACCGCTTCGTGGCTTGGGTCGCACGCACCACGCCAGCGGACCGCCCGCAGATCTTTGGCAACATCACCGCGGCGCTGGCGCACCACATCAACGCGTATAACGCGGTGGCCATGTACGCCGTGCTGGAGTCTGGCTTGCCATCCACCTTAGCGGGGTGGCGCAAGGTACGTTTCTTTTTTCTGAAGAAGTACCAGATCGCCGGTCGGTCCATGTCGCTCTATGCCTACGAGAACGAGGTCATCCGCCCGCTGCAAGACGCCCGCCTGCATTTCGCCGTCAACTGCATGTCCGTGGGTTGCCCGCGGCTGCCACGCGAACCGTTCCGAGCCGAGGTGCTGGACGTGCAGCTGGAGCGCGAGGCCAAGGCCTTCTTTGCTGAGCCGCGCAATTTCCGCGTCGACCAGGCCGAAGGGGTGGTCTACCTGTCTGAGATCCTGAAGTTCTACCCCAGCGACTTTCTGGCGTTCGCGCCTTCTTTGGTGGCTTATGCCAATCGGTACGCCCCTGTGGCGGCACCGCTTGATCTCCCGGTGCGTTTCACCCCGTACGACTGGACGGTGAATCACCAACCGGGCCGCCGCTGATGGCACAGGCTCGCTGGGTCCGCTGGTGGTTCGTGCTGCTGTTGCTGGCCACTGGTATGGGCAAGCTGCTCGACCTGCCCGGTTTCGTGGCGGTGGTGGACAGCTACCGGCTGCTGCCAGCCCCACTGCTGTGGCCTTCTGCGGTGGCCTTGACCGTGACAGAACTGGGCTTGGCGGCCTGGCTGTTGTCGGGACGGCGCCTGCGCTTGGCCGCAGTGTTGCTGATCGCGCTGCATGCCATGTTCATGTTGTGGCAGTTGGTCACCCTGGCTCGCGGCATCGCCTTGGACAACTGCGGTTGCTTTGGTGTGTTCTGGGCCCGTCCCCTGACTTGGTTTACCCCGCTCGAAGACCTGGTGCTGATCGCGCTGGCGGTTTGGTTCTGGCGCGCCACAAAGAGGCCCATCGCATGATGAGGTTGGCCCCCATGCGCTGGTTGGCCAGGGCGTTCGGTTTGTGGTGCCTCGCGTGCAGCGCCTTGGCGGCGCCAGACTTCCCCCCTACACACCAGATGGATGGTCGCGCACTGGTGCTGAATGGCGCTGGTGTGCGCAACTATGGCGTCTTCAAGGTGCAGGTTTATGAAGCCGCGCTGTATCTGGTGACGCGTGACGCCCGCGCCGAGGCGGTGCTGAATGCGCCGACACCCAAGGCCTTGCAGATGCGTTTTTTGCGCAGTGCGTCGCTGGAAGACACCCGTGCGGCCTGGCTGCATTACCTGGAATCCAACTGCAAGCCGCCGTGCCCCTGGCCAGAGTCAGGCGTGCGCCAACTGATGGCTTTGTTGCCGCCCACCGTGCAGGGCGACACCCAAACGTGGTGGTTCCGACCCGAGGGTCTGGAGCTTCTTCGCAACGGCCAAACACTTGGTCGGGTGAACAACCCGCAGCTCGCGCGGCTGGCATTGGCCAGCTGGATCGGTGAGGTCCCGACCACCCCGGCCCTCAAGCGGGCCTTGCTGGGCGAAAAGCCGTGACAATCTCTACCGGGCCCGTTTGTTGGGTCCGACACATCCCTCAACCCCCCAATCGCCTGTTTGCGCCGCCCGCATGAACGCCACCATCCCGATCCAACTTGCGCCACAAGAAGACGAGCGCCACGACTTTGAGGCGGTGCTCGCACGCCACCAGTTGAAATTGACCCCGCTGGCGATCGACACCTTGCAGATCAACTTGACGCGCATGTGCAACCAGGTCTGCCGCCACTGCCATGTGGACTCGTCGCCCACCCGAACCGAGGCGCTGCCCCGCGAAGGCGTGGAGCGTTGCGTGGCCCTGTTGGCGCAGTACCCTCAAATCAAAAACCTGGACTTGACCGGGGGCGCGCCCGAACTGCACGACGACTTCGACTGGCTGGTTGAAACCGCGGTGGGGATGGGGCGTCATGTGATGGTGCGGCACAACCTGACGGTGACCTTTGACGGCCACCCACGGACCCAGGCCTCTAAAGCCTACTTGCCTGCATTTTTTGCCAAACACCGCTGCGAGGTGGTGTCGTCATTGCCCTATTACCAAGAGTTCTTCACTGACGCCCAGCGCGGCAACGGCGTGTTCCAGAAGAGCATCCAAGGCCTGCAGCAGCTCAACGCGCTGGGCTACGGGGTGGAGGGCACCGGTCTGAAACTCAACTTGGTGTACAACCCGGTGGGGCCCTACCTGCCAGCGGCCCAGTCCACCCTAGAGGCCGACTACAAGCGTGAATTGCAGCAGCGGTTCGGGATCGTGTTCAATCAGTTGTTCACCATCACCAACATGCCCATCAACCGATTCAAGCTGCATCTGAAAAAGAGCGGCCAGTACGACAGCTACATGGACAAGTTGCTGGGTGCCTTCAACCCAGAGGCGGCACGGGGTGTGATGTGCCGCAACATCATCAGCGTTGGACACGACGGCTCCCTGTACGACTGCGACTTCAACCAGATGTTGGAGATGCGCATCATGTCTGGAGACCAGCCGGCCAGTTTGTACAACTTTGATTTCGACCGTTGGCTGCACCGTGACATCCGCTTTGCCGCGCATTGCTTGGGTTGCACGGCCGGGGCGGGGTCTTCCTGTGGCGGTACCACCGCGGCTTGACCGGGTTCAATCCTGTAGCAGGCGGGGCGGTGACAGCCAGTCGCCTTGCAGCAAGGCGATGCCGTAGCCCGTCATCCGGACCACGTCCTCCGGATTGGCCACCCGAGTGGCGATCAGTTGGGCCCGGCTGTAGGTTTGCGCAAAGCAAGCCCAGCGTTCGAAATCGCCAGCAGGCCACTGCCTCACATCCAGACGTATGTAGTCCGCCAGGGGCATCCACGCCGCGTAGGCTGGTGTCAGCACCGAGTGGTCGAAGGCGAGCCCAATCCCTCGGGCTTTCAAGGCGTGTAGCGTTTCGGTGACCGCTGACGCGGCGCCATGGGCCAAGGGCGCGATTTGCGCCACCCACCGAGGCAGGTGCGGGTTGCTCGGGGGGTAATGATCGGCGAGTTGGACGGCCTGTGCCGGGCCAATGGGCAGGAACACCGGGTGACCGCTGTGGCTTGTCGGCGGATCCAGCGAAGGGGAGGGTTTCAGCCGCCGCAACGCCTGTTCCAACCAGCCGTTGCTGGCGTGAGGGTGGTGGTCGACCAATGTGGCGGGGGACCGCCATTCGTGGCCCTGGACGCGCCGGTCGGCGTTCACGATCGCTTGCCTCAAGATCGCCACAGACCCGCGGGCCGTCTGAGCTTCGGCGCGGGCAACAACGTTGTCGATGAGAGGCTGAGGTGTCACGGGGCAGGCAACAGGAGCGATGCCCTGATTGTCAAAACACTGCCGCCTGCACCATCGACGGATTTGACCCGACCCGGTGGCTCATTTCTGCCGATGGGGTTTCGAAAGCGCCCGCGTCAGCCTGCCAGTTCGGCCAGTTCGTCCTCGGTGAACCCGGCCGCACGCCTGGCGGGCAGGTTGAACGGCGGGACCAATGGCGGCGCTCGGTGCTCCCGGCGCAGCCGACGGTAGTGGGCCACCGGATCAAGGCCATCGCGCTCGCACAGCCATCGGTACCAGCGGTTGCCGACCGCCACGTGGCCCACCTCGTCGCGAAGGATCACATCGAGGATGTCCACTGCACGCAGTGCCGCGGCGCCCCCTACAGCCCGAAGCCTCGCCTGGATGCGGGGCGAGGCGTCCAAGCCGCGCGCCTCCAGTGTGCGCGGCACCAGCGCCATGCGGGCCACCACGTCGTGAGCGGTGCGTTCGCACATGGCCCAAAGCCCGTCGTGGGCGTCGAAGCTGCCGTAGTCCCAGGGGGTGCCGTCGTGCGGCAGGCTGTGCAGGTGCTCGCGCAGCAGTGAAAAGTGCAGCGCCTCTTCGCTCGCGACCCGGGCCCAGTCGCGGTAGTAGGCGTCGGGCAGTCCGTCAAAGCGCCACACCGCGTCCAGCGCCAAGTCGATGGCGTTGAGCTCAATGTGTGCGATGGCGTGCAACAGGGCCGCGAGGCCCGCCGGGTGGGCCGGTGATCGGTGCGCCACGTTGCTGGGTGCCACCAAGCGTGGCAAGGCCGGGCGGCCTGGCCGCTGGCCGATCAGGTTGGGTCCGCAAATTGCTATTGAATTTGTAGCTGAATCGCGAAAAAAATCGAGGGCCAGAGCCACTTTTTGCGCCAAATTGGTGGTTTGGAAGACCGCCAGGGCCTGTGCACGCATCTCCATCCCTACAATTGTAGATTTTCAGCAGTGGGGGCCGCGCGCATGGCGATTTACGAACTCGGTGGCGTCGCGCCACAGCTGGCCGATGGCGCCTGGGTGGCAGACAGCGCGCAGGTGATCGGACAGGTCTCGCTCGCCGAGGACGTCAGCGTCTGGTTTGGCACTGTGATCCGTGGGGACACCGAGGCCATTCGCATCGGCCGGGGCAGCAACATCCAGGACCTCAGCGTGTTGCACGCCGATGTGGGTGTGCCGCTGGTGGTGGGCGAGAACGTGACCGTGGGGCACCAAGTCATGCTGCATGGCTGCACCATTGGTGACGAGTCGCTGATTGGCATTGGCGCGGTGGTGCTGAACGGCGCCAAGATCGGCAAAAACTGCTTGGTCGGCGCGGGGGCCTTGGTGACGGAGGGCAAAGAGTTCCCCGACGGCTCCATGATCCTGGGCAGTCCTGCCAAGGTGGTGCGCCAGCTCACGCCCGAGCAAATGGCGGGCTTGCGCGCCAGCGCTCAGCACTACATTGACAACGCCCGCCGCTACCGCGCCGCACTCCGCCAGCTGGGCTGACGCATGTCCGAATTGCACAAATTCTTGTTCGATGGCCTGCCGGTTCGCGGCATGGTGGTCCGGCTGACCGACGCCTGGCAAGAGATCCTGCGCCGCCGCCACAGCAACCCCAATGCGGAGGCATACCCCGAGCCGGTGCGTGACATGTTGGGTGAGATGGTGGCCGCCGCCGCGCTGATGCAGTCCAGCATCCGGTTCGATGGGGCCCTGGTGTTGCAGGTGTTTGGCGATGGGCCTGTCAAGGTGGCGGTGGTGGAAGTGCAGCACGACCTCAGCCTGCGCGCCACGGCCAAGGTGGTGGGCGACCTGCCGCCCGGCGCCCAACTGAGCGACTTGGTGAACGCAAACAACCAGGGCCGTTGCGCGATCACGCTCGACCCGAAAGCCAAGTTTCCCGGTCAGCAGCCTTACCAAGGCGTGGTACCGATGTTCGACGATCGAGGCGAGAAGATCGAGCGACTCAGCGAAGTGCTGGAGCACTACATGCTGCAAAGCGAGCAGCTCGATACCACGCTGGTTCTGGCAGCCGACGACCGGGTGGCCGCGGGCTTGCTGATCCAGCGCCTGCCAGTTCAGGGTGAGCGCAACCTCGAAGGCCAGGGCAAAACGCCGGGGCTGGATGGGGTGGTGATCAACCAAGCCAACGAAGACGAGATCGGGTTGAACGAGCATTACAACCGCATATCGCTCCTGGCGGCGAGCTTGCAGCGGGAAGAGCTGTTGACCTTAGACGTTGACACCATTTTGCGGCGGTTGTTTTGGGAGGAGCAGGTCTTGCGCCTCGCCCCGCAAGACGCGGACATCGGCCCGCGCTTTGCCTGTACATGCAGCCGTGCCCGGGTGGGCAACATGATTCGCAGCCTCGGCTCCGAAGAGGCGGAGTCCATCATCGCCGAGCGCGGCGACATCGAGGTAGGCTGCGATTTTTGCGGTCAGTACTACTGGTTCGATGCGATCGACGCGGCGCAGCTGTTCACCGACGCCGGCGATCAGGCCCCAGGCAGTTCAGCCGTTCAATGAGCGCCGCTGCCGTACCAGCTGGGTGAACAGCCGGTGTTCGCAGTCTGGGTCACTGCAGTTCGCGCACTGCCATGCCACGGCGCGGCCATCGCCCGCCTGTGACCCAGTCGCCAGTCCACGCAGCGCGGCGGCCAGGCGTTGCGGGCCGAATCCATACACCACCTGGTAACGAAGTCCACGACTTTCCAATGCGGCGCGCAGCCGTTGGTCCACCGGCCCGCGCACATGGGGGCCGTCGCGTTGCACTCCGTCGGCCACCCAAGGCAGGTCCAACCCGGTCACCAGGATGCGGTCAAAACCCATCAGGTGGTCAAGCGCCATCGGGTAGAGCGACAGGTCTTGGAACAGGAGGTCGCTGTAAACCGCCACCATCAGCGGGGTGGTGTCGGCGATCAACCAGTCGCAGTCGGTGTGCGCGTCGATGTGCTGGCGGTGCGCTTCGGCAATGCCCCATTGCTCGTCGGCCCTGGGCGTGCGGCCATGGGTTTCGCACCACAGCCGCAGGTGCTCAGGGACCAACGCGACGCGCCACTGATTCGTTCGTGCGTGTTCCGCCAGGTCTTGGGCGAGCTGGCTTTTGCCTGTGCTCTCGGCCCCCAGCAGCGCCACGCGCAGCCGGGTCGGTGGGCTCATTCGAGGCGCTGGCGCCATGCACGCCAGCCAACCACGCTGAGCACGGCGAATAGGCTGTAGAGCAGCAGGGTCAGCCACAAGCCCTTGAATGCGAATAGGCCCGCGCTCACGGTGTTCACCGCTATCCAGGCGAGCCAGTTTTCAAGGTACTTGCGCCCCAGCAGGTACTGGCCCACCAGGCTCACGGCTGTGGGAAAAGCGTCCCACCATGGCACATCGGAGTCGGTCTGGTGGCGCAGGAACAGGCCGATGCACAGCCACAGCACCGCGCCGCTCGCCACGGCTGTGGCCATACCCCGTGTGCCCAGCCGTGCGACCCGCAATAGGCAGCCGTCGCCGCGTCTGCCACCCAGCCACTGGGCCCAGCCCCAGACGGCCATGGCGGCGAACACCACCTGCAGCGCCGCATCGCCGTAGATCTTGCTGCGCCAAAAAAGACCGAAATACATCACCGAGGTCACGGCCGCGAGCGGCCAGCCCCAATGGATTTCGCGGATGTTGCAGCCGACCATCGCCAAAGCCAGGGCGAACGCCACCAGTTCCAGCCAGCTGGTGGGCGAGCCCCAGAGCACAAACGCGTCAGTGAACCAAGCTTCAGGCATGTCGGTTCAGCGCGTACGCAGCGGCCGACCGTGAAGGCTGGCGATGACGGCGGTGCGCAAGAAGGGGGCGGTCATTTGGAGATCTGCACAAAGATCTCGTGGGGCTTGACCATGCCCAATTCCTGCCGGGCGCGCGCCTCAACCATCTCCATGCCTTCTTTGAGGTTGCGAACCTCCGAGGCCAGCCGCTCGTTGGCCCGTTTGGCGTCGGCGTTGCTGGCTTTTTGGAGGTCGATTTGCTGGCGCAGCTCGGTCACGTGCGGCACGCTGCCGCGGCCCCACCAGAGCTGGCCATGAAACACCGCCAGTAGCAGCAGCAGCACGACCGGGATGAAGCGCGGGTTCATGGGCTGAAGCGCAGGTCGGGCCAGCGGCGAGTCAGGGTGTCAGCGCAGGTGGCGGAAGGCGTCGCGACCGGGGTAGCTCGCGATATCGCCCAGGTCTTCTTCGATGCGCAGCAGCTGGTTGTACTTGGCCATGCGGTCGGAACGCGACAGGCTGCCGGTTTTGATCTGGCCGGCGTTGGTGGCGACCGCGATGTCGGCGATGGTCGAGTCTTCTGTCTCGCCAGAACGGTGGCTGATGACCGAGGTGTAGCCCGAACGCTTGGCCAGTTCAATGGCCGCAAAGGTCTCTGTCAAGGTACCGATCTGGTTGATCTTGATCAAAATGGAATTGGCGATCCGCTTGTCGATGCCTTCCTTCAAGATCTTGGTGTTGGTGACAAACAAATCGTCGCCCACCAGCTGCACTTTGTTGCCCAGGCGTTGGGTCAGGTGGTGCCAGCCGTCCCAGTCGCCTTCGGCCATCGCGTCTTCGATGCTGATGATGGGGTAGGTGTCGACCCAGGTCGCGAGCGTGTTGGTCCACTCTGCGGCCGTGAGGGACAAGCCCTCGCCTTTGAGTTCGTATTTGCCGTCTTTGTAAAACTCGCTGGCTGCGCAGTCCAGACCCAGTGCGATTTGCTCACCAGCGGTGTAGCCGGCGGCATCGATCGCATCCATGATCATTTGCAAGGCCGACTCGTGGCTGGTCACATTCGGCGCGAAACCGCCTTCGTCGCCCACCGCCACGCTCATGCCGGCGTTGTGGATGATTTTTTTCAGCGCATGAAATACCTCGGCACCCCAACGCAGGGCCTCGCGGAAGCTGGGTGCGCCGACCGGGATGATCATCAGCTCTTGCAAGTCGAGGTTGTTGTTGGCATGAGCGCCGCCGTTGATCACGTTCATCATCGGCACGGGCATCTGCATCGCGGCGCTGCCGCCGAAGTAGCGGTACAAAGGCAGGCCCGATTCCTCAGCAGCGGCGCGGGCCACAGCCATGGACACGGCCAGCATGGCATTGGCGCCCAGCCGCGACTTGTTCTCGGTACCGTCCAGCTCGATCAGGGTGCGGTCCAGAAACGCCTGTTCGCTTGCGTCCAGGCCCAGAATGGCCTCAGAGATCTCAGTGTTGATGTACTCCACCGCCCGCAGCACACCTTTTCCCAAGTAACGGCCTTTGTCACCGTCGCGCAACTCGATCGCTTCGCGCGAGCCAGTCGAAGCGCCCGAGGGCACCGAAGCACGCCCCATGGTGCCGGACTCCAGCAGCACGTCGCACTCGACCGTTGGGTTGCCGCGCGAGTCGAGGATTTCGCGGCCGACGATGTCAACAATTGCACTCATTGCTTTTCTTCCAGTTGCTAATCAAATCAATCACGCGCCTGCTGGAGCTTTACCGTTCCAGGAGAGCGTTCTGCGGTCGGCGCCGGTCGTCACGCGCCAAAGTTGTTTTCCAGGAAACCATTTTTCTTGGTCACAGTGTCCAAGGCCAGCAAGGTCTCCAACAGCGCCTTCATGTGCTTGAGGGGCACCGCGTTCGGGCCATCGCTCAGGGCTTTGGTCGGGTCGGGGTGGGTTTCCATGAACAGCCCCGCCACACCCACCGCCACCGCCGCGCGAGCCAGTACCGGCACCATCTCGCGTTGGCCACCCGAGCTGGTGCCTTGGCCGCCCGGCAGCTGCACGCTGTGTGTGGCGTCGAACACCACCGGGGCGGCGGTTTCACGCATGATGGCGAGCGACCGCATGTCGCTCACCAGGTTGTTGTAGCCAAAGCTGGCGCCACGTTCGCAAGCCATGAAGTTGTCTTCCTGCAGGCTCGCCTCGCGCGCGGCGGCACGGGCCTTGTCGATCACGTTCTTCATGTCGTGGGGGCTTAGGAACTGGCCCTTTTTGATGTTCACCGGTTTGCCGGACTGCGCCACGGCGCGAATGAAGTCGGTCTGGCGGCACAAGAAAGCCGGGGTCTGCAGCACATCCACCACCTGGGCGGCCTCGCGGATGTCGTCGTCTGTGTGCACGTCAGTCAACACCGGGAGGCCCAGTTCTTTCTTGACCTTGGCCAGAATTTCCAGGCCTTTGTCTCGGCCCGGCCCCCGATAGGTGGTACCCGACGACCGGTTCGCCTTGTCAAAGCTGCTCTTGAAAATGAACGGTATGCCCAGGCTTTGGGTGATCTCTTTGAGTTGCCCGGCGGTGTCGAGTTGCAATTGCTCGGACTCGATCACACAGGGTCCAGCGATCAGAAAAAACGGCCGATTCAGGCCGATGTCGAACCCACAAAGTTTCATGCGACGGCTTTCAAAGAAGAGGCTTGCGACTGGCGCGCCAAAGCGGCTTTGACAAAGGCGTTGAACAGTGGGTGACCGTCCCAGGGGGTGGATTTGAACTCGGGGTGGAATTGCACACCCATGAACCAGGGGTGAACGCTGCGGGGCAGCTCGACGATTTCGGTGAGCTGCTCGCGCTGGGTCAGCGCGGAGATCACGAGACCGGCTTGGCGCAATTGGTCCAAGTAATGCACGTTGGCCTCGAAACGGTGGCGGTGACGCTCGGTCACCACGTTGCCGTAGATTTCATGTGCCAGCGTACCGGGTGCAACGTCAGAGCTTTGCGCCCCCAGGCGCATCGTACCGCCAAGGTCGGAGCTTTCATCGCGGGTTTTGATGGTGCCGTCGGCGTCTTTCCATTCTGTGATCAGCGCGATCACCGGGTGCGGCGTATTCGGCTCGAATTCGGTGCTGTTGGCGTCTTTCAAACCCGCCACATGGCGGGCAAACTCGATGGTCGCGATTTGCATGCCCAGGCAGATGCCCAGGTAGGGCACTTTGTTTTCGCGGGCGTAGCGGGCGGCGCACACCTTGCCCTCGGTGCCGCGTTTGCCGAATCCGCCGGGTACCAGCACCGCATCGAACTTGGCCAGACGGGACAGGTTGTCTGATGTGATCGTTTCCGAGTCGATGTACTCGATGCGCACCTTTGCGTGGTTCTTCATGCCCGCGTGGCGCAGCGCTTCGTTGAGCGATTTGTAGCTGTCGGACAGGTCGACGTACTTGCCCACCATGGCGATCGCGACCTCGTTCTTTGGGTGTTCGATCTCGTAGACCAGGTCGTCCCACCGCTTGAGGTTGGCGGGCGGCGTGTTCAGGCGCAACTTGTCGCAGATCAGCCCGTCCAGGCCCTGCTCGTGCAGCATGCGGGGCACCTTGTAGATGGTGTCCACGTCCCACATGGAGATCACGCCCCATTCGGGCACGTTGGAAAACAACGAGATTTTTTGGCGTTCTTCGTCCGGGATGCGTCGGTCTGCGCGGCAAAGCAGCGCGTCGGCCTGGATGCCGATTTCGCGCAATTGTTTGGCCGTGTGTTGCGTGGGCTTGGTTTTGAGCTCGCCCGCGGCAGCGATCCATGGCACGTAACTCAGGTGCACGAAGGCGCTGTTGTTGGGCCCAAGGCGCAAGCTCATCTGGCGCACCGCCTCCAAAAAGGGCAGCGATTCGATGTCACCGACCGTGCCACCGATTTCCACGATCGCCACGCCCACCGCTTCGGGGGTGTCAACGCCAGCGCCGCGTTTGACGAACTCTTGGATTTCGTTCGTGACGTGCGGGATCACCTGCACCGTTTTGCCCAAATAGTCTCCACGGCGTTCTTTTTCCAAAACGCTTTTGTAAATCTGGCCAGTGGTGAAGTTGTTGGCTTTGCGCATCCGCGTTTCAATGAAACGCTCGTAGTGGCCGAGGTCGAGGTCGGTCTCGGCGCCGTCTTCGGTCACGAACACCTCGCCATGCTGGAACGGCGACATCGTGCCCGGGTCCACGTTCAGGTAGGGATCGAGCTTGATCAGGGTGACCTTGAGGCCGCGCGATTCGAGGATGGCTGCGAGGGAGGCTGAGGCGATTCCCTTGCCCAGGGAAGACACCACACCGCCGGTGACGAAGACGAATTTGGTCATGTCAGGCTGAAGGGGACGTCCCTTGTAGGTGGTAAAGCAGGATTATAGAGGGGGGGGCTGTTGCCAAAACGACTTCAAGGACCGGGCCGATGCCGCACGGGCGGGCGTTTCCAAACCGCAGGTGTGCGTGGTGCGATGCGTCAGGTGTGCGGCCCTCAGCATTGGGGGTGAGTGCGCCCCGCATACCGCAGTTTCATGCGTTTCTCCGCTCTGCGAAGGCACCGTCCTGCACCCACGGGTGTGTTTCTCCGGAGCCCGACCCGGTGTGCCACCGCGTTACCGCCAATAGGGCTTGAAACACCCGCGATTCACCGTGGCGACCACCTTGGTCTGCGCAAGGGTCGGTTCGCCGTGCGGGCAACAGGGGCTCTGCTACATTGCGCGCATGACCGACTTGGCTGGCAAACACATCGTCCTCGGTTTGAGTGGGGGCATCGCCTGTTACAAGGCCGCAGAGCTTTGCCGTGCCATGGTGAAAGCAGGTGCCACCGTTCAGGTGGCCATGACCGAGGCGGCCGAGCATTTCATCACCCCGGTGACCCTGCAGGCGCTGTCCAACCGGCCGGTGTATGGCTCGCAATGGGACCCGCGCGAGCCCAACAACATGCCGCACATCAATTTGTCCAGAGAGGCGGACGCGATCCTTGTGGCCCCCTGCAGCGCCGACTTCATGGCCAAGCTGTTGCACGGCCGGGCGGACGACCTGCTGAGCCTGATGTGCCTGGCCCGCCCTATGGACCGCGTGCCGCTGCTGTTGGCCCCTGCGATGAACCGCGAAATGTGGGCCCACCCCGCCACCCAACGCAATGTCGTGCAATTGCGGGCGGACGGTGCCACCGTGCTGGGCGTGGGCCGTGGCGACCAGGCCTGCGGAGAAACCGGCGACGGGCGCATGTTGGAGGCCGATGAGTTGCTGGAAGACTTGGTCGCTTTCTTTCAGCCCAAGCGGCTGGCAGGGCGCCGGGTGCTGGTCACAGCAGGTCCCACTTACGAGGCGATCGACCCAGTGAGGGGGATCACCAACCGATCGTCAGGCAAGATGGGGTTTGCCATCGCACGTGCGGCGCGCGAGGCGGGGGCCGAGGTCACTCTGGTGGCTGGGCCGGTGCACTTGCCCACGCCACGTGGCGTCGTGCGGGTCGACGTGGCGTCGGCGGCAGACATGCTGCAAGCCGTGCTGGCCGAGGCCGAGCGGGCCGACGTGCTGGTGGCCACCGCCGCGGTGGCCGATTGGCGGCCTGCCAGCGCGGCGGAGCACAAAATAAAAAAAGATGGCAGCGGCGTGCCGCCGGCGATTGAATTCGCCGAAACCACCGACATCCTGGCAACTGTGGCCGCCAGCGCCCGCGCGGCGGCTGGCCGCTTGTTTTGTGTTGGTTTTGCGGCAGAAAGCCAAGACCTCGTCCACAACGCGCAGGTCAAGCGCCAGCGAAAAGGTGTGCCGCTGCTGGTGGGCAACATCGGCCCCGCCACGTTTGGCCGCGACGACAACGCCTTGCTGCTGGTCGATGCCCACGGCACGCGTGAGCTGCCCACGGCCGACAAGTTGACGCTTGCTCGCTTATTGATAGCAGAGATCGCCCAGCGGACGAGGGCTTGAGCCCTCTCAGACCTTGTAAATCGGTCACCCGACCTGAATCGGGCCACCACCGCCGTTTTTTTTGTGAATCCGTCACTTGGTGAACGGGTGAACGGGCCTTGAGCCCCCCCGGTCTCCCCACCCTCTGGCCGCTCCAGCCTGATTTGACGCCTCTGCTCAGCCCAGGGGCTGGGCAGGGTCAGGCGTTGGTGAGGGCGTGTTTTCTGCCGGACTGGGTTCGGGCACCACCACCGGAAAGGGCGGTGGTTGCTCGCGCAGGTGCTCAATGATCGCCGCCACCCGGTCGCCAAGGTATTTGGTCGCCGACTGTTCCAGCGCGCGTCGCATTTCGGCTTCGATCATCACCATCGCCAGCGGCCGGACGTGCCAAATCGTTTCTGCCAAGCGCGGCATGTCTTCTGCGGGGGGCAGCTTGCCTTCGCCGTAGCGGTCCAGCTCGCCGACCGCCAAGCCCACCACCTGGTCCGAGACCTGTTGAAGCAAGGGACGGGCGAAGTCGATCACCCGCAGCACGTCGTCCAGAGGGAACCCTGCCTTGGCAAAAGCCACACCGGCCTCCAACAGCTTGGGCGAGCGGCAGTTGTAGCCCAGGCCTTCGGTTTCGAGCAGTCCCAAGGCCACCGCCTTGTTCAACGCGGGCATGCTGATCGCGTTGCCGAACATCCGCACCAGCGACAAAAATGAGTAGTGCTGCGGCATTTCGGTGGTCCAGGGGCTGTTGATGGCTTTCTCCAGGCCCAGGATCGCATGCAGTTCGCGGCCGTCCACCAGCGCTTGTAACAGCTCCTGGACGTTGGCCAGCGTGTAGCCGCGGCCCAGCAGGTGGCTGATCAGTTTGAGTCGGCTGAGGTGCGCCTGGGTGTAGATGCCCACCCGACCGCGCCGCTCGGGCGGGGTAAGCAGTCCGCGGTCTTGGTAAGCCCGGACGTTGCGCACGGTGGTGTTCGCCGCGCGGGCCAATTCGTCGATGGTGTATTCCATCGCTTCGAGCTGCTCGCGGCCGTCGGTAGGGGGGGTCTCTGGGGGCGGAGGCATCGGTGCCGGTGGGCGACAGGTATTGGATCGGATGTTGGTGGCTGGCAAGTGCCGAATCGGATTATGCGGTTCGTCCGCTGGAACCACTGTGCGGTAAGGGTGAACGGCGGTGGTTGCCCGACTTGGTAGAAACCCTGTGATTGCCGAGCGCAGCCGTTGGCAGAATCTTGACATCGATCAATGGCACATTGCGCGTGGGTTAACTCATCGCCGCGCGAACCCACCCAACTCTCTGAAAGGGCGCAGACGATGAACCAGAGCATGGTCCGACATCGGGGCCCCCAAGAGCCGCAACCGTCTCCCTTGATTCAACCGCTCACCCCCAGCGGCACCGAGCCGAATGCGGCCTCGGCTTCGTCGCTGGCCCGTTTGCCTGACCGCCGCTTCACAGTGACCACCGACGACGGTGTCCGGCTCGCGTGCAAGGTCTGGGGCACTGTGGGCCAGCCCACCGTGGTGTTGGTGCATGGCTACCCCGACAGCAGCGAGGTGTGGCACGCAGTGGCAGCCGATTTGGCGAAAGACTTCCACGTGGTGGCCTACGACGTGCGGGGCGCCGGCGAGTCCACCGCCCCCGGCGGCATGGCAGGGTACCGCTTGGCGCGCTTGTCACAGGACCTTGAAACGGTGATTGACCATGTCAGCCCCCTGGCGCCGGTGCACCTGGTCGCCCACGACTGGGGGTCGATCCAAAGTTGGGAGTCCGTCAGCGACGCCCGCTTGGCCGGGCGCATCGCTTCGTTCACCAGCTGCGCTGGACCGTGTCTGGACCACGTCGGCCACTGGATGCGGTCGCGAATGGGCCGCCCGTCGCCGGCCCGCCTGAAAGCGACACTGCTGCAGCTGCTTCGCTCTTGGTACATCTACTTCTTCCATCTGCCTGTGATGCCCGCGCTGCTGTGGCGTCTGGGTTTGGGTCGAGCCTGGCCCGCCATCTTGCGGCGTCTTGAAAACACCCACGCCCAACCCACCGCCACCCAAACCCGCGACGGTGTGAACGGTGTGCAGCTCTACCGCGCGAACTTCATCGGCCGTTTGTTCAAGCCGCAGGCGCGGGTGGCCCACGCGCCGGTGCAGACGTTGGTGACGTTGGGTGACCACTACGTCAGCCCCCACCTGTCAAACGACCTGGGCCAGTGGGTGCCGTTGCATTGGCGGCGAGAGGTGCGGGCCGGGCACTGGCTGCCGCTGCAAAAGCCCGTGCTGATGGCGCAGATGGTCCGGGAGTTCGTCCAGTTCACCGAGGGCGGCCTGAACGCCAATGGCCAGCGGCCCGACGGTCGGCCAATGCCGGGCCACCTGCGACGCACTTGGCTCAAGGGTCCACATTTGCCCTTCAGCGGACAGGTGGCGGTCGTCACCGGCGCTGGCAGTGGCATCGGTCGCTGCGTCGCGCTGGCGCTGGCAGCGGAGGGTGCCCATGTGGTGGCTGTGGACATCAATGCCGAGACCGCTGCGCACACCGCTGAATTGGTCTTGTCCATCGGCCGCGACGCGGTGGCGGAGCAGGTGGATGTGGGCAGCGCGGCGCAGATGCAGGCGTTGGCCGACCGGGTGCAACGCGACTGGGGTGGTGCCGACATTGTGGTGAACAACGCTGGCATCGGCATGGCGGGCGGCATGCTACAGACCGACATCCCCGCTTGGCAGCGCATCGTGGCCATCAACTTGTGGGGTGTCATTTACGGCGCCCGGTTCTTCGGCCAACAGATGGTAGCCCATGGGCGCGGTGGCCACATGGTCAACACCGTATCGGCGGCGGCATTCGCGCCGTCGCGCAGCATGCCCGCCTACGCCACCACCAAGGCCGCGGTGTTGATGCTGAGCGAAAGCCTGCGCGGCGAATTCGCGCCACACCGCATTGGCGTCAGCGCCGTGTGCCCTGGTTTCGCCGAAACCGGCATCATGGCCGCGACGGAGCACGTGGGCGTCAGCGCCGAGGTGCAGGCGGCCAAGCGGGCCCATGCTTCCAAGTTGTACAAAATGCGCGGCTTGCAACCGGAGACAGTTGCCAAAGCCATGGTGCGTGCGATCCAGAAGAACCTGCCGCAGGTGATGGTGGGCGTGGAAGCCCACGCCGCGCGCTTCACCTGGCGCGCACTGCCCTGGCTGTCCCGGCGGATCGCTCGGGTCGAGATGATTTGACACCCGCCGTCCGATCTTTTCAGCCACAGGGCCGTTGTTCCTCTCAACCCATCACCGTGTTACCCCAATACCCCGTTGACCCTGACACAAGGATCTGGTCATGAACCCCACCGACGCCGACGTCCGCCACCGCATCTTGCCGCGCCACGTGCGTTTCGACTTCAGCCACACCCCCATCCAGTGGGTACCGGGCGATCCGGCCAGTACTCACGTGATGAACACGCTGAATTTGATGTTTCCTGCTGGAGAAATGTGGTTTTGCCGCGTCTACAACAAGGCGCTGCCCCTGATCACCGACCCCGCGCTGCGAGACGACGCCGAAGGCTTTTTGCGTCAAGAAGCGCTGCACTCCCGCTCGCACGGCGGTGTGCTCAGGCATTACTACCAGCGACACGGCATTGACACCGCGCCGTTCACCCGTGTGCTGGACTGGTCCCTCAACCGCTGGCTGGGCGATCGGCCCTGGGGGTTGCCGTGGGGTGGAAAGTCCCGTTTCTGGCTGCGCCAGCGGCTCGGCATCATCGCCGCGTTGGAGCATTTTTTCGGCTACCTTGGCAACTGGGTGCTCAATGCGCCTGCGCTGGACCAGGCGGGCACCGACCCGGTGATGCTGGACCTGCTGCGCTGGCACGGCGCCGAAGAGGTGGAGCACCGCACTGTGGCGTACGACCTTTACCGCCACTTCGGGGGTGGCTACCTGGGCCGTTGCTTGCACATGGCCTGTGTCATCCCGTTGCTGTTGGTGACCACCTCGCTCGGCACCCGCTTCATGTACCGCCGCGACCCCAACGCGGGCAAGCCCATGGGTTTGTTCCGCACTTGGGCGCAAGGGGCGCGGCGCGGCTGTTTGCCGTCCCTGTGGGACACGCTGAAATCGGCCGCGCGATTTTTCAAGCCGGGGTACTCGCCTGGCCATGAAGGCTCGACCCAACAAGCACTCGCCTACCTCCAACAGTCGCCCGCGGCCCGAGCCGCCGCCCACGGGGGCCATTGGGTCAAACCAACACCCACTCAGCCTCCAGCCATGACGACACCCGCTTGAACGGGCTTTTCACACACCGCATGAACGCGGACCCGCTGGCGCGTCCGCCCCAGCCGCCAATGTCACGCAGCCTCAGCCATTGGGTAAGTCACCACGGGTATCCCGACATCGCAAGCCACTCGCGCCGCGAGCTGAGACCCCCTATGCCAAAGGTTACCCGCCGTTGGGGCTTGACCTGCAACAAAGCGCCACTGTGCGGCCGATGCGGCACCGCCGTGAGAACGGTGTGGCGCTCGGCTGTCCCAGGCGCCACATCGCGCGGCCAACGATGGCGCCCACCGAGCCATGTGCAGAAAGGCCAGCCGTGCGATCAGCGGGTGCCGGTGGAGCCGAAGCCGCCTTCACCCCGGGCTGAGCTGGCGCTGAATGTCTCCACCACCTGGAAGGTGGGGCGGATGATGGGCAGAAACACCATTTGGGCGATGCGCTCGCCGGGGGCGATCACGATGTCCTGCCCCGTGCCGCTAGGGTTGCGGTTCCAGGCGCTGATGTAGCACTGGGCGGTGTAGTCGGCGTCGATCAGACCAGCACTGTTTCCCAGCACCAGCCCTTTTTTATGGCCAAGGCCCGAGCGTGGCAGGATCACTGCACACAAGTCGGCCGAATCCATGTGCATCGCGATGCCGGTGGGGATCAGCACTGCAGGCGCCTGGGGCGCGAGCGTGATCGGGTCGTCGATGCAGGCCATCAAGTCGACCGCTGCCGACAGCGCCGTCTGGTATTGCGGTAAGCCCCAGGTGTGTAGCCGGGGGTCCAGGATCTTGATCTCGATGGCGGTCTTCATGGCGTACCGTAGGGGCTGGTTTGCTGGGCGGCCTTTCAGCGGAAGAATTCCTTGGCTTTTTCGAACCAGCCTTTTTCGTTGGGGCTGTGCTTCATGCCGCCCGACTTGAGCGAGTCGCTCAGGTCGCGGAGCAACTGGCGTTGGTGGTCGTTGAGTTTGACCGGCGTCTCCACCGAAATGTGGCAATACAGATCGCCGGGGTAGCTCGACCGCACCCCCTTAACGCCCTTGCCGCGCAGACGGAAGGTTTTGCCGTTCTGGGTGCCTTCTGGAATGTCGATGCTGGCTTTGCCGCCGAGGGTGGGGACGTCGATCTCACCACCGAGCGCCGCCGTGGGCATATCCACTGGCACTGTGCAGTGCAGGTCGTCGCCGTCGCGCTCGAAGATGTCGTGCTTCTTCAGCCGAATTTCGATGTACAGGTCACCCGGTGGGCCGCCATTGGTTCCGGGCTCGCCATTGCCGGCGCTGCGAATGCGCATGCCGTCGTCGATGCCCGCCGGGATCTTGACCTCCAGCGTTTTGTTGTTCTTGACTTTGCCTTGTCCGTGGCAAGCGCCGCATGGGTCGGGGATGATCTTGCCAGTCCCCCGGCAGTGCGGGCAGGTCTGTTGCACGCTAAAGAATCCCTGGCGCATCTGCACCGTACCGCTGCCGTTGCAGGTGCCGCAGGTTTTGGCGCTCGTGCCTGGCTTGGCGCCGGTGCCATGGCAGGTGTTGCAGTCGTCCCAACTGGGGATACGGATCTGTGCTTCTTTGCCGCGCGCCGCGTCTTCCAGCGTGATTTCCATCGCGTAGCTCAGGTCTGAGCCACGGTAGACCTGGCGCCCGCCCCGCTGCTGGCCCCGCTGGCCACCAAAGATGTCACCAAAGATGTCGCCAAATGCCTCGGAGAAACCGCCAAAGCCTTCAGGACCGCCGCCACCCCCGCGCATGTTGGGGTCCACCCCCGCGTGGCCGTATTGGTCGTATGCGGCGCGCTTTTGGGCGTCGGACAGCATCTCGTAGGCCTCTTTGGCTTCCTTGAACTTTTCCTCCGCCACCTTGGAAGCCTCGCCCTGATTGCGGTCAGGGTGGTACTTCATCGCCAGTTTGCGGTACGCCTTTTTGATCTCTTCTTCACTGGCGTTCTTGGGAACGCCGAGTGCTTCGTAGTAGTCTCGTTTGGCCATGGGAATGCGGTGTTGGGTCGTTGGATACGGTCCGCCCGAAAGTGACAAGGCGGAATGCACGCCAGAGGTGTCTGGTCATGATTCCGCCGGGTCACGCCAAGGTCATTGGCGGGCAATGGGGTGATGAGACGCTGGTCTCAGCTTTTTTTGACTTCCTTGACTTCGGCGTCCACGATGTTGTCGTCGTCCACCTTCTTTTCTGGGGCGGCGGTGCCCGCATTGCCCGTGCCAGCCGGGCCCGCAGCCGCGGCTTGCGCGGCTTGTTCGGCCTGCGCCTCGGCATACATCTTCTCGCCGAGTTTTTGGCTCACGGTCAGCAGAGCGTTGGCTTTGGCCTCAATGTCGTCCTTGTTGTCGCTCTTGAGCGCCTCTTCGACGTCCTTGAGGGCCGCCTCGATTTTTTCCTTCTCGCCGGCTTCGAGTTTGTCGCCGTAGTCGACCAAGCTTTTCTTGACGCTGTGGGCGCTGGCCTCGGCCGAATTGCGGGCCTGCACCAATTCGAGCTTCTTTTTGTCGTCAGCGGCGTTGAGTTCTGCGTCCTTCACCATCTGCTGGATCTCGGCTTCGCTCAAACCTGAGCTGGCCTTGATGGTGATCTTGTTCTCTTTACCAGTGCCCTTGTCCTTGGCGCCCACGTGCAGAATGCCGTTGGCGTCGATGTCGAACGACACTTCGATCTGCGGCGTGCCGCGCGGTGCGGGCGGGATGCCCTCAAGGTTGAACTCGCCCAGCATTTTGTTGCCCGCAGCGATCTCGCGCTCACCCTGGAAGACCTTGATGGTCACTGCCGGCTGGTTGTCGTCGGCGGTGGAGAAGGTCTGCGCGAACTTGGTCGGGATGGTCGTGTTCTTCGCGATCATCTTGGTCATCACGCCGCCCATGGTCTCGATGCCCAGAGACAGTGGGGTCACGTCCAGCAGCAGCACGTCTTTGCGGTCGCCCGAGAGCACTTGACCCTGGATCGCTGCGCCCACGGCCACGGCTTCATCGGGGTTGACGTCCTTGCGGGGCTCTTTGCCAAAAAACTCTTTGACCTTGTCCTGCACCTTGGGCATGCGTGTCATACCGCCAACCAGGATGACGTCGTGGATGTCGCCCACGCTCACGCCAGCGTCCTTGATGGCCACACGGCATGGCGCGATGGTGCGTTCGATCAACTCGTCCACCAGGCTTTCCAGTTTGGCGCGCGTCATCTTGATGTTCAGGTGCTTCGGACCCGTCGCGTCGGCCGTGATGTAGGGCAGGTTGATGTCGGTTTGCGCGCTGTTGGACAGTTCGATCTTGGCTTTCTCGGCGGCCTCTTTCAGGCGCTGCAAAGCCAGCACGTCCTTGGAGAGGTCAACGCCTTGTTCCTTCTTGAACTCACCAATGATGTGGTCAATGATGCGCTGGTCGAAGTCTTCACCACCCAAGAACGTGTCGCCGTTTGTAGAAAGCACCTCGAATTGTTTCTCTCCATCCACGTCAGCGATTTCGATGATGGAGACGTCAAAGGTGCCGCCGCCCAAGTCGTACACGGCGATTTTGCGGTCGCCTTTTTCTTGCTTGTCCAGGCCAAAGGCCAGTGCAGCAGCGGTGGGCTCATTGATGATGCGCTTGACTTCCAGGCCTGCGATGCGGCCCGCGTCTTTCGTGGCTTGGCGCTGTGCGTCGTTGAAATAGGCAGGCACCGTGATCACGGCCTCGGTCACCGGCTCGCCCAGGTAGTCTTCAGCGGTTTTTTTCATCTTGCGCAGCACGTCGGCAGAGACCTGCTGCGCCGAAATTTTCTTGCCACGCACTTCCACCCAGGCGTCGCCGTTGTCGGCCGCGACGATCTTGTAGGGCATGAGGTCGATGTCCTTCTGCACCTCTTTTTCTGCAAATTTACGGCCGATCAACCGTTTGACGGCGTACAGCGTGTTGTTGGGGTTGGTCACCGCCTGGCGCTTGGCGGACGCACCGACCAGCACTTCACCGTCTTCTTGGTAGGCGATGATAGATGGCGTCGTGCGTGCACCTTCGGAGTTTTCAATGACGCGGGGCGTGTTGCCTTCCATCACGGAGACGCAACTGTTGGTGGTTCCGAGGTCGATGCCGATGATTCTTCCCATGGTTTTCTCCTGATGTTTTGACCGGGTTCAATCGCCGGGGCGACGACCGCCCGAGTGATAGGAACCCTGTGGATTCAATGGTGGTTACGTGTGGATAAGGTGTGGCTTTTCAAGGCCTGATGACCAGGGTGGTGGGTTGGCGCCGTATCAAGCCGGCGCGGACACCGTGACCAAAGCCGGCCGAAGCACACGGTCCGCGATCAAATAGCCTTTTTGCAACACGCTCACGATGGTGTTGGGGTCTTGCTGGGTTCCTGCGGGCACTGGCACCACGCTGATCGCTTGGTGTTGGTGGGGGTCGAACTTGGCGCCGGTGGTCGGGTCGATCGCCACCACCCGGTTGCGCTCCAGCGCCGACTTCAATTGTCTAAGGGTCGCTTCCGCGCCTTCCCGCAGTTGCTCGGGCTTCACATCTTGGATGGCCAGCCCCGCCTCAAGGCTGTCCATCACTGGGAGCAGGCTTTCGGCAAAGCCCTCAAGGGCGAACTTTCTCGCTTTGGAGATGTCGTCTTCGGCGCGGCGTCGGGCGTTGTCCGCCTCGGCGCGGGCACGCAGGTATTGGTCCGACAGCTCACTGCACTTGGCTTGCAGCGTCGCGATTTCAGCCTGCGCTTGGGCCAGCGCGTCCGCCTCCAGCATGGCTTGGCCGACGTCGGAGGAATGGCTGGCGTCAGGGTCCCCCTCGTGGGGGGTCTCAGGGGTCTGTGGGTGTGGGTGGGTCATGTCGTTGCTGTGATCAGTGCCTCGGCAGGCACGCACTTGGGGAGCGATGGCGGCTTTTCAAGGCGCTGCGACCGATGACCGCCACAAAAAATGGTGACTGAGGTGTCGCTAATGCGGCACCTTACGCGCGCCCAGTGGTCTGCGGGACGGGCACAGTCCCGGTTCATGGTGCTTGCCTGGGGCCGGCCGCAGCCGCAGCCGCCAGCGACTCAGGCGCTGGTGCCGAGGAGTTCCACGTCGAACTTCAGAGTGGCATTCGGAGGGATCACGCCGCCTGCGCCGCGCGCGCCGTAGCCCAGTTCGGCAGGGATGATCAAGGTGCGCTTGCCACCCACTTTCATGCCGGCAACGCCTTCGTCCCAGCCTCGGATGACCATTCCAGCGCCCAAAGAGAACTCAAACGGCCCGCGCTTCACGCTGGAATCGAACATCGCGCCGGTTTGGCCGTCGTTGTATAGCCAGCCGGTGTAATGCACCGCCACGTTGTGGCCAGCTTGGGCGGTCTCGCCCGTGCCCAATTCGGTGTCTTCGTAGCGCAGGCCGGAGGGGGTGGTGATCATGGGGACTTTCTGTCGGTGGTCGGAGGCTGGGGCGCGTCGAGCTGGCCCGCAGTTGGTCGCGGATTATGCCAGCGGCTCCCGGCAGGGCATCATGGGTGCCACCAGGCCGTCACGACCGCAGGGCGCTGCCCCATCCGGGGTTGGGTCGTCATTTCGCAGGTCGTTTTGCCTGGCCGGCTGCCCACTTGGTGGCGAATGCCTGCACATCGCTCAGACGCTTGAGTAAATCGGCGCCGCTGGCGGTGACGAGGTAACCGTCGCTGCCGTGCTGGAGCAGGCCTGCCTCGCGCAATTCTTTGATGCGGGTGTTCAGCGTGTTGGGCGTGATGCCGCCCACGCTGTCCTGCAACAGTCGGAAAGTCTGGGGGTGGCCGTCCTTCAGGGCCCATAACACCCGCAGGGCGTATCGGGATTCAAGCAGGGACAGCAGTTGGCTGATGGCGGCGTTTTCTTTGGCGCTCATTTTTGTACTCCTCTGGGGTCGGTTCGCTGTTCGCTACACAAAATGTAGCGGAAATCGCCGCCCGCTACAAGTTTGGTAGCTGTGGGGCGAACCAGCGCAAGGGCTACCACGGGTTTTGTCCCGTTTATTCGCTGCTGGCCTTTGAGGAGAGGCCGATGCGTGTTTTTTTTGTGCGGCCCGACGGGCCTGCCAGCCATCTTAATAGCTGGTCGGTCACAGCAGGTGCATGCAACAGCGCCATGTGGTTGACGCGTGGCAATACGCAGGTGTGCCCAGCAGGAAAGTCGAGCCGCATCGCCGGGTCGTCGTGTTCGCCGAGAGCGCTGCCGACCGGCACCAGCCCGTCTCCCACCAGTGCGGTGTGCCAGTGGCTCGCGCGGGGCGTCGCGACCGACTCGGCGGTGGTGGCGGCCAGCGCGTAACAGGCCACGCCCCGGGGCAGTGGCAGCGGCTGGCGGGTGTCGGCGTGCGAGTCGTTGAAGCGGTCGTGGTCCTGGTGGTCAATCGGTTGCACGTGGCCGTGCCGCAGATCGGTGATGCCCGCGCTGCGAATGTGGCCCAGACGCGCGAACGGAGCGGTCCAGCGGGTGCGGCCGAGCAGCACGTCGGCCCAGTGCCCGGCCTTCTCCAGCGGCGCGCCGTGGTGAGGCGTGCCCAGGAAGACGATGCGCCGCAGCTGGCTTCGCCAGGACAGGCCCGCCGCTTCCGCTGCGGCGCAAGCACTGCGGGTGACAAGGCCACCCATGCTGTGGGCCACGACCGTGATGTCTTCCACTGGTGTCGGCCAGTGTTGCACCAGTTGCTGCAGCAGCACGGAGAGGTCGGCGCCGTTATCCGACACGTGGCGGCCGGTGTTGTAGCGCAGGTACAGGCGGGTGTGGCCGAGTGCTGCGGCCAGCGTTTCGCCATGGTCGTGCCCTTGGGCGCGCCATTGCAGGTCGTTCATGCACAGCCCGTGCAGCAGCAACAGGATTTTCCCGTTCGCGCCCTTTGGCGGGCGGGTCGGGTCCACCGGTTCTCCCTGGAAATACAACCCCATGCGGGTCGCCAATGGGTTGTTTGTGGCGGCCAGACGATCACCCAGCACCCCGTTCAAGGCTGCCAACGCCGCTTCGCGCTGCGGTGAACTCGCGCGGTGGTCCCCGGCTGGCAAGCGCGACAAAACGGCTTGGGCGCTCGCCTCGGCGGCGCGTGCGATGCCACGGACGCTGCGGTACACCCAGCCCGTCAGACCTTTGGTGCGACCCCGATCCGCGCCATGCCCCACGGGCAAACGCAAGGTGCGCAGCACGTTGGCATGAACGCCTTCGGCGATGTTGGCCACACCCACGGTGCCTTGCGCGGCCAGCTGGGCCAGGCCTTGCAGGTCTGACCAGTGCAGGTGTTGGGGCGCCGCTCGGGTGGTGGGTTGGGGTGGCATGAGGGCAGGTTTGGTTTCGAGACGTCAGATTATCGGCACGTCCCGCGCTGCGGGTTAGGGACGGTCAACCAAAGCGGTGCCGCCTTGCCAGCCGCCGCCCAGAGCCGCTACCAGCGACACCGCCGCGACCTGGCGGTCCACCTGCACCTGTGCCAGCGCCCGCCGCGCGTTGAGCGCAGTCACCTGGGCGTTCACCACTTCGGTGAAACCAACCTGACCGGCGTTGTAACGGTTCAAGACCTGCGCTTCGACCTGGTCGGCGGCCGCCGAAGCCTGCTCTCGCAGCGTCTGCTGCTGCGCCAGCACGAGGCTTACCGCGAGCTGGTCTTCCACCGACTGGAAGGCCTCAAGCACGGTTTGTCGGTAGCGTGCCACCGCTTGTTGTTGGGCGGCGCGGGCGCCCTCCACCTGAGCCTGAATAGCGCCTGCATTGAACACCGTTTGGACCGTTGACAGGCCCAACGACCAAGCGCTGGTCGACACACTCACCAAGTCTGCCAAGCGGCTACTGCCAAATCCCGCCGAAGCCGACAGGTTGATGCTGGGGTAGAACGCCGACCTTGCGACGCCAATTTGCTCGTTGGCGACCGCCACCCGGCGCTCGGCGGCGGCGATGTCGGGACGGCGCAGCAGAAGATCCGAGGGCACCCCGACCGGCACGGCTGGCACCGTGGGGGTCCACGGTTGGGGCGCCAGGCTGAAGTTTGCCGGCGGCTGCCCCTGAAGCACGGCGATCGCGTTTTCAAGTTGCGCCCGTCGTTGAGACAGCCCCAATGTGTCGGCACGGGCGCTGGCCAGCTGGGTTTGGGCTTGCAGCAGGTCGGTTTTGGGTGAGACGCCGGCGTTGTAGCGGTTCTGTGTGATCTGCAGCACCCGTTCGTAGCCACGGACCGTGTCGGCCAGCAGCCTGGCCTGCGCGTCAAGTTGGCGCAATACGAGGTAGTTCACCACCAGTTCGGCCTGCGCCGACAGCTGGGCCGACGCCAGGTCCGCCGCGCTGGCCTGGGCGTTGGCATCCGCTGCGGAGGCCACTCGGCCCAAGCGTCCCCACACGTCGGGCTCCCAGGAGCTTCCGATGCCGAGCTGAAAATTGCTGGCGCTCCGAGCCGTGCCCTCGCTGCTGCCGGCGCCTGTGCCTGCCCCACGCCCTGTTCGGCCGGTGTCTGCCGAGAGCGACACCGTGGGGAAGCGCAACGCACGCTGTTCCCGCACTAGGGCTTGTGCTTGGGCGTAGGCCGCAGCGGCAGCGGCGACATTCTGGTTCGACACCGCCACTCGGGTGGCCAGCCCGTCCAGCACCGGGTCGGCGAAGAGTTGCCACCATGGGCCGCGGTCCAACGCATCGGCCGGTGCGGCCACCCGCCAGCCGTCCGCCAGCTTGTAGTTTGAGGGCACCTCGGCGGCGGGGCGGGCATGCTCGGGACCGACGGCGCAGCCAGACAGCCAGGCGGCAAGCAGGGTGGCGGTCAGCGGTGGCATCAGGTCGCGCATGGGGGTCCCAGGGTCGAGTGGTGGGGGATACCGGTCAGGCCGGACGTTGGGCGGCCGGGGCAGGGTGCTGGGGCTGACTGCCGACGCCGTGGCGCCGCAGTTGGTCCAGCAACACATACACCACCGGGGTGGTCAGCAGGGTCAGCAACTGGCTGGCGATCAGGCCGCCGATGATGGCCACCCCCAAAGGCTGGCGGAGTTCGTAGCCCTCGCCAAAACCGATGGCCAGCGGCAGTGCGCCCAGCGCAGCCGCCAGGGTGGTCATCAAGATCGGGCGCAAGCGCAGCAAACACGCCTCGTGTACCGCGTCGGCCGCGGACAGCCCGCGCTCGCGCTGCGCGTCGATCGCGAAGTCGATGATCAGGATGGCGTTTTTCTTCACGATACCGATCAGTAGAAATACGCCGATCAGCGCGATGATGGAGAAATCCATCTTGAAGAGCATCAGCGCCAGCACCGCCCCCACCCCGGCCGAGGGCAGGGTGGACAGCACAGTGATGGGATGGATCAGGCTTTCGTAAAGGATGCCGAGCACGATGTAGATCACCACGATGGCGGCCAGGATCAAGAGGGGTTGCTGGTCCTGGGACTCCTCCGCGCTGCGGGCCGCGCCTTCGAAGCTGCCACGCAGGTTGCGCGGCAAGGCGACGCTGGCCTGCGCCGCGAGCACCGCCGCTTTGGCGTCGGCCAGGCTGTGGCCGTCGGCCACGTTGAAAGAGATGGTGGTGGTCAACTCGGCGTCTTGGTGGCTGACCGATGTGGGTGCGGGGGTCTCGGTCACCTGGGTGAACACGGTGAGCGGCACCATGCGGGTGCTGGCGGTACTGACAGGGCTGCCCGTGGCCGGGTCGCGCGCTCCTGGATTGGCCGCCACGCTGCCGGCGGTGGTCAAGGGGCTGTTGTTGCTCTTTGCGGGCACATGCACATCGCCCAGCGCCAGTGGCCCCTGGCGGTGCGTAGGAGCGACCTCCATCACCACGCGGTACTGGTTCAATTCCCCGTATACGTTGGCGACTTGACGCTGGCCAAAGCTGTTGTACAGCGCATTGGTCACGTCGCGGGGTGTGATGCCCAGGCGTGCCGCATTGTCCCGGTCGATGCTGACCATGGTCTCGACACCATTTTCCTGCTGGTCGGTGTCCACGTCCGCCAATGCAGGCTGCTGCTTCATCGCTTCGGCCAAGCGTTGTGCCCAACGCCTCAGGTCATCAAGATTGTCGCTTTTGAGCGCATAGAGGTAGGTGGAGTTTGTCTGCCGGCCACCCATTCGCAGGTCTTGCACCGGGCTCAGAAAGACGCTCACCCCGGTCAGCTTGGCCAGTTGGGGCCGCAGCCGGGCGATCACCGCCTGCCCGCGTTCCTGGCGCTGCTCCAATGGCTTCAGGCTGATGAACATGAAGCCGCCGCCCGCGCGGGCACCACCCACAAAGCCAGCCACGGTGTCCACCGCCGGGTCGCGCCGGATGATGTTGACCGCCTGGGTGAGTTTGTCTTGCAGCGCTTGGAAAGAAATGCTCTGGTCTGCCCGCAGACCAGCGCTGATTTGACCGGTGTCTTGCTGCGGGAAAAACCCCTTGGGAATCGTCTTGAATAACACGCCGTTCAGGACGATCACTGCCACCAGTCCCACCATCACCAACGCGCGGTGGGCCATGGCCCAGTCCAGGGACACCGCATAGCCCTGCTGGAGCGCATTGAACAAGCGCTCCAGCTGTCTTGCCATCCAGCTTGGCCGATGGGTGGCGCCGGGTGCAGGCGGCTTGAGCAACCAGGCGCACATCATGGGCGTGGTGGTGAGCGAAATCACGAGCGAGATCAACACCGCCGCCGACAAGGTGACCGCAAATTCGCGGAACAGGCGCCCGACCTGGCCACCCATGAACAGCAGCGGGATGAAGACCGCGACCAGCGACAGGCTGATCGACAGCACGGTGAACCCCACTTCTCGGGCCCCATGCAGCGCAGCAGTGAACCGGTCCATGCCGGCCTCGATGTGCCGCGCGGTGTTTTCCAGCACCACGATGGCGTCGTCCACCACAAAGCCTGTGGCCACTGTCAGCGCCATCAGGCTCAGGTTGTTCAGGCTGAACCCCAGCGCGTACATCGCCACGAAGGTACCGAGAAGCGACACCACTGTCGCCACGGCCGGAATCAGGGTGGCGCGCACACTGCGCAGGAAAACGCTCACCACCAGCACCACCAATACGATGGACAGCAGAAGCGTGAACTCCACCTCGTGCAGCGCGGTGCGGATGGAACGGGTACGTTCAGACGACACCTGCAATTGCACGTCGGCCGGCAGTTGCGCCTGCAATTCAGGCAGCAGGTCGCGGATCTGGTCCACCGTCTCGATCACGTTGGCACCGGGCTGTTTGCGGATGATGACCACCACCGCCCGCTCGCCGTTGAACAGCCCCAGCGTGCGGGTGTCCTCGACGCTGTCGGTCACGTCGGCCACATCACCCAATCGAACGGCTGCGCCATTGCGCCAGGCAACCACCAGGTCGATGTAGTCGGCGGCTTTCAGTCCGTTGCCCGATGGGTTGGCGCTGGTGTAGATCTGCAGCTGGCGACCGTCCAGCGACAGCGTGCCTTTGGGCCGATTGGCGTTGGCCGCCTGCACCGCCGCCCGCAGGTCTTCCATGCTCAGACCGTGGCGGTTCAAGGCGAACGGCAGCAGCCCGATCCGCACCGCTGGCAAAGACCCCCCCCCAAGCTCCACCTCGCCAACCCCAGGCACCTGCGACAAGCGCTGTTGCACCACGTTTGACACCTCGTCGTACACCTGGCCCGGCGACCGCACGCGGGAGGTGAGTGCCAGGATCATGATCGGCGAGTCGGCGGGGTTGGACTTTCGGTAGGTCGGGTTGTTGCGCAAGGTGGCGGGGAGGTCGGCCCGCGCAGCGTTGATGGCGGCCTGCACTTCGCGCGCGGCCGCGTCGATCTTGCGGTTGAGGTCGAACTGCAGGCTGATCCGGGTGGTGCCATTGCTGCTGGTCGACGTCATTTCATTGACGCCAGAGATCACCCCCAAGCGACGCTCCAATGGTGTGGCCACGCTGGACGCCATGGTCTCGGGGCTGGCGCCAGGCAAGCGCGCACTGACCGAGATCGTCGGGTAATCGACCTGGGGCAAAGGCGACACTGGCAGCAGGCCGTAAGCGGCCAGGCCCGCGAGTGCAAGCCCCATTGTGAGCAGTACCGTGCCCACCGGCCGCCTGACGAAGGGGCCCGACAGGTTCACGGCGCGCTGCCTTCTGACGTTGGCCTGGCGGTTGACACGGGGAGCCAGCGTTTACCCAGACGGTCAAAAGCGAGGTAAATCGCCGGGGTGGTGTAGAGCGTCAGCACCTGGCTCACGATCAAGCCGCCAAATATGCTCAGCCCGAGCGGACGGCGCAGTTCAGCGCCTTCGCCCCAACCCAGCATCAGCGGCACCGCGGCAAAGAGCGCGGCCAGCGTGGTCATCAGGATGGGGCGCAGCCTCAGCAGGGCCGCTTGGTGGATGGCCTCTTGCGGTGGCTTGCCCTCGCGGCGCTCGGCGTCGATGGCGAAGTCGATCATCATGATCGCGTTTTTCTTCACGATACCGATCAGCAGGATGATGCCGATGATGCCAATCACGCCCAAATCTTGGCCGCTCAGCATCAGCGCCAACAGCGCGCCCACGCCAGCGGAGGGCAGGGTGGACAGGATGGTCATGGGGTGCACGTAGCTCTCGTACAGCACTCCCAACACAATGTAGACGCAAACCACCGCAGCCAAGATCAGCCACAGCTGGTTGGTCAGCGAGGCCTGGTAAGCCCCTGCGGCGCCCAAGAAGGTCATGGTCACGCTGGAGGGCAGACCGATGTCGCGGGCAGCGCGGCGGACCGCCTCGACCGCCTCGCCCAGCGACACGCCCGGCGCGGTGTCAAAGCCCACGGTGGTGGCTGGGTACTGGGCGACCCGGGTGATTTGCAGCGGCGCGGTGCGCTCGCTCACCGTTGCCACCGCCGACAGTGGCGTGGGCGTGCCCGAGCCGGTGCGCAGGTGGAGCAAGCCGAGCGACTCGGGTGTGCTGAGCAGGTCGGGGCTCGCCTCGATGATGACCCGGTACTGGTTGGTCTCGGTGAAAATGGTGGAAACGATGCGTTGCCCGAACGCGTTGTACAGCGCGTCGTCGATGTTGGCGGCCGACAGCGACAGGCGGGCCGCCGAATCGCGGTCTATCTTCACATAGGCCGACACCCCGGTCGCACCCGCGTCGTTCACCACATGACGCACCGCGGCATGTCCCTGCAACGCCTCGGTCAGGCGGTTGGCCCATGGCGTCACCACCGCGCTGCTGGCGCCTTCCAGCGACACCCGGTAGGGGGTGGGGCCAGACTCCGCGTCAATGGTCAGGTCTTGCACGGGTTGCAGGTTCAGGCTGACCCCTGCCACGCCGCGCACCCGCTCGCGCAGGCGATCCATCACCTCGGCCAGATCACCCCGGTCTTTCTTGAGGTTGATCAACACCCGTCCGGTGTTGAGCTGGGTGTTGTTGGCTCCGTCCACACCCACAAAGCTGCTGAGCGAGGCCACCGCCGGGTCTTCCAGCAGCGCCCGGGCGGTTGCCTGTTGCAACTCACTCATGCGGTTGTAGGACACGGACGTGGCCGCGTCAATGCGGCCCAGCAACTGCCCCGTGTCCTGCACCGGGAAAAGCCCCTTGGGAATGACCACATAAAGCGCCACCGTGAGCACCAGCGTGAGCACGGCCACCAGCAGCGTTGCCGACTGATGTGCTAGCACCCAGGTGAGGGTCTGGTCGTAGCGTTGCACGACGCGATCAAACTGGCGCTGAAAGGCGCGGCCAAAGCGGTTGGTGGGCTCCGGCCCTTCGGGTTGCAGCCAGCGCGCCGCCATCATGGGCACCAGGGTCAGCGAGACCGCCGCCGAGATCAGGATGGTGATCGCCAGGGTGACCGCGAATTCGCGAAACAACCGGCCCACCACGTCGCCCATGAACAGCAGCGGGATCAGCACTGCCACCAGCGACACGGTGAGCGAGACGATGGTGAAGCCGATTTCTTGGGCCCCCTTCAGTGCGGCCGCCATGGGGGCCATGCCTTCTTCGATGTGGCGAGCGATGTTCTCGATCATCACGATCGCGTCGTCCACCACAAAGCCGGTGGCAATCGTCAGCGCCATCAGCGACAGGTTGTTCAGGCTGTAGCCCAGCAGGTACATCGCGCCGAAGGTGCCCACCAGCGAGATCGGCACCGCGATGCTGGCGATCACCGTGGCGCGCAGGTTGTGCAGGAAAGCAAAGATCACCAACACCACCAACACCACGGCCAACACCAACTCGAACTGCACGTGTTGAACCGACGCGCGGATCCCGCTGGTGCGGTCGCTCAGCACATCCACTCGGAGCGAGGGTGGCAGCGCGGCCTGCAGCTCAGGCAGCCGTGCCTTGATCGCATCCACCGTGGCGATGACGTTTGCGCCCGGCTGCCTTCGCACGTCCACCACGATGGCGGGTTTGAGTTCACCGTTCACACTGGCCCAGGCGCCCAATTGGTTGTTTTCCGCCCCTTCCACCACACGGGCCACGTCGGACAACCGAACCGGTGCCCCGTTGCGGTACGCAATGACCAGTTGGGCGTAATCCGCCACCGTTAGCAATTGGTCGTTGGCATTGATGGTGTAAGCCCGTGTCGGCCCGTCAAAGCTGCCCTTGGCGCCGTTCGCGTTGGCCGCGGCGATGGCGGTGCGCAGGCTGTCCAGGCCCAAACCGTACGAGGCGAGCGCTTGGGTGTCGGCCTGGATCCGCACCGCGGGCCGCTGGCCGCCGCTCAAAGTGACCAAACCCACGCCGTTGACCTGACTCACCTTCAACGCCAGTCGCGTATTAACCAGGTTTTGTACTTCGGTCAAAGGCAATTCGTCTGACGTGACCGCCAGCGTCAGCACCGGGGTGTCGGCTGGATTGATCTTGGCGTACACGGGTGGTGCTGGCAGGTCGGCTGGCAACAGCGACCCACCGGCGTTGATGGCGGCCTGCACCTCTTGTTCGGCCACGTCCAGGGTCAAACCCAGCGCAAATTGCAGCGTGATGATGGACACGCCGGCCGCGCTGGTTGAACTCATGCGGGTCAGGCCGGACATCTGCCCCAACTGCCGTTCCAGCGGCGCGGTGACGTTCTGGCTCATCACCTCGGGGCTGGCGCCCGGGTACAGCGTTTGCACCTGGATGGTGGGGTAGTCCACCTGCGGCAGGGCCGAGAGCGGCAGCCATTTGAAACCCACCAGGCCCGCCAGGACGATGGCCACCATCAGCAGTGCGGTAGCCACCGGCCTCAGAATGAACAAGCGCGACGGGCTCATGGCAGGCCGGTTTCGAGGGCGTAGGCGGGTGGGGTGAGGGCGGTCATGGGGCCGCATTCAGGCGTTCGCGCACCGACTTCCAGCGTTCCAGCGCGGCCGGGTCGCCCCGGTCAATGCCATCGAGCAGGCGCTGACGCCTCTCCAGTTGGGCCGGGTCGTCTTTGACCGCAGCGAGCAGGCGCTTGCGCTGCTCCGGTGTGGGCAGTGGAACTGTGCTGTGGTCAGCGGCAACCGGTGTGGCCGAAGGGGTCGCAGCTGGCCCACCAGGGCTGGCCGTGCTCTGTGGTGTGATGGCTGGCGTTGCCGTGGGTGTGGTGGCGCTGCTGGCCGCAGGACCCACTGGGGCCGACCCAGGGCTGGTTGGCGGGCTGGCAGCACCGGCGGGGCGGCCGCCGCCCTCGCCGGGCAGGGTCACGCTGGCGCCGTCTTTCAGGCGGTCGGCGCCCTCGGTGACCACCCGCTCGCCCACCTTCAAGCCACTGGCGATGGCCACCAGATCGGCCGTGGCGATGCCACGTTGCACTTGGCGGACCGACACGGTCCGGTCGGCGTTGACCACATACACATAATCGCCAGCGCTGCCCAAGCGCAGCGCGGTGATGGGGACCGCCACCGCGTCTTTTTCAGTGCGAATCTGCAGGCGCAGGTTCACGAACTGGTTGGGAAACAGCGCTTGTTGGGTGTTGGGGAAACGGGCTTTCGCCCGCACCGTACCGGTCTGTACGTCCACTTGGTTGTCAAGCGACACGAAGGCACCGGTGTCCAGGGCCGTGACGCGGGAACGGTCGAGCGCGAGGGCTTTCAGCGGCGTGGCCTTGCGGGCCTGCGCTTGCACTTCAGGAATGCGGTCTTGGGGCACCGCGAACTCCACATCGATGGGCGAGATCTGCGTGATCACCGCGATGCCATTGGCGTCGCCAGGGCCCACCACATTGCCTGCGTCCACCGCCCGCAAGCCCACGCGGCCCGAAATGGGCGCCACCACGCGGGTGAAGCCCAGGTTGATGCGGGCGGTGCCCTCATTGGCGCGGTCGGTGTTGAGCGTGCCTTCCAATTGCTTGACCAATGTGGCCTGGCTGTCCACTTCTTGCCTGGCGATGGAGTCCTGGGCCAACAAGGTTTTGAAGCGCTCCAGCGTGACCCGGGCGTTGTCCAGTTGAGCCTCGTCGCGTTGGCGTTGGCCAGTGGCCTGCAACAGGGCCATTTCAAACGGCCGTGGGTCGATGCTGGCAAGCAGTTCGCCTGCTTTGACGATTTGCCCCTCTTTGAAGTGCACCGCTTTGAGCACGCCGCTGACTTGGGCCTGGACCTTGACGGTGGCGTTCGGCGTGACGGTGCCCAGGGCCTCCAACACCACAGGCAGATCGGCCCGGGCCGCCGTGGCGACACCCACGGTGAGCGGTGGCACCCGCCGCCCCGGCGAAGCCCCCGTACCCGTGGTGGCGGGTTGGGCGACCAAGTACCACGCCAGACCACCCAGACCAGCGAGCAGTGCCAGCGCGATGGCGCTGCCGATCCAGGCGCGGCGCCGCGTCATGGGTGGTCGCGGCATGGCAGTGGCTCGTGGGAGGTCGGAAGGGGCTTGGGGGTCCATGACCAGTCTTTCTTGCGGGGTGTTTACCGGGCCTGTTGATGGGCCCTGGGCACAACGTGACACGGCGCGGTGTGCCATGCCGTTGCTGGATTTTGTCGCATCGCACCCAGGCTTGCGTGACGGGCGGGTAAAGGCCGCCGCCGTTGAGCGGTGTCGTGCCCTGATGGCGATGGCCTGGCGTTCACGGTGACGTGATCAACCAGGGGACTTGGCCAAAAAAAAGCGCCTGGCCCTTTCGTGGCACAGGCGCTTTGGGCGTGACCCGCCTGACACTCACTGCATGTCGATGAAACTGCGCAGTTTGTCGGAGCGGCTGGGGTGCTTGAGCTTGCGCAGCGCTTTGGCCTCGATCTGGCGGATGCGCTCACGCGTGACATCGAACTGCTTGCCCACCTCTTCCAGGGTGTGGTCGGTGGACATTTCGATGCCAAAGCGCATGCGCAGCACCTTGGCCTCGCGCGGGGTCAGACCATCCAAAATGTCCTTGACCACATCGCGCAGACCCGCCTGCATGGCGGCGTCGATCGGCGCGGTGTTGGCGCTGTCTTCGATGAAGTCGCCCAAGTGGGAGTCGTCGTCGTCCCCGATGGGGGTTTCCATCGAGATCGGCTCCTTGGCGATCTTCATGATCTTGCGGATTTTGTCCTCAGGGATCTCCATCTTTTCGGCCAGGATGGAGGCGTCCGGCTCGAACCCGAATTCCTGCAGGTGCTGGCGCGAGATGCGGTTCATCTTGTTGATGGTCTCGATCATGTGCACCGGGATGCGGAT
>JAIXXF010000016.1 GCA_027490925.1 Comamonadaceae bacterium | reverse complement strand
CCGCTCGGGGTTGCGAGTTGTCTGAGAGTCTTTGAGCATCGTGTACACGCCAATCTTGCGTGCACACGATCTTGCTCAGCCAGCGACGGTTGTTCAAGATGGGTTGGCTGGACGTTTACGATGTGTCTGCCTTCCCGACACTGGCGCGGATTGCTGCGCATTGCAACAGCCAGCCAGAATTTGCGGCCGCACACCCCGCAAGGCAGCCAGACGCTGAATGAAAAAGCGACGCCCTCCAGGCGCCGCAACCACACACAGCCATGGCGCCCCCCGGCGCCGTGGCGGAACTCAGGCCATCTTGCACCCGGTGCCTGGGTCTGCCAGCGACTTGGCGGCCACGCCCAGCACCTTATTTTCTTTGTCCTTCACCACCCGCAGGTAGATGTCTTGCACCGGGTTGTGTTGCGGGCTCATGGTCCACTTGCCGCGTGGGCTGTCGATGGTGGCGCCCTCCATGGCGGCGTAAAGCGCCTTTTTGTTGGTCAGGTCTCCCTTGACCGCGTTGGCGCCCTGAATCAGCAGCAGGCCCGTGTCGTACCCCTGTACCGCGTAAACGTCTGGCTGGGCCTTGAATGCTTTGGCGTAGGCCAAGCGAAAGGCCTTGTTTCGTGGCGTGTCCAGCGAGTCGCTGTAGTGCATGGTGGTGACGATGCCCTCGGCGGCGGGGCCCGCGGCTTCCAGTACGCCCTCGGTCAAGAAGCCCGAGCCATACAGAGGAATTTTGTCCTTCAGGCCCGCAGCGGCGTAGTCTCGGATGAACTTGGCGGCGCCCCCGCCCGCAAAGAAGCAGGCCACTGCGTCGGGCTTGATGGACGCGATTTCGGTCAGCAAAGCCTGGAACTCCACGTTGGGGAAAGGCAGAGACAGTTCCTTCACGATGGTGCCACCCGCTTTCAGGTAACCCTCCTTGAAGCCTTCAAATGCCTCGTCGCCAGCGGCGTACTTCCAGGTGATCCAGACGGCTTTTTTGTGGCCTTTGTCGACCATGGGCTTGCCCAGCGCCAGCGTGGGTTGGCCGTTGGTGAAGCTGGTCCGGAACACATTGGGCGCGCACAGCGCTCGGGTGGCTGCATGGACCCCCGCATTGGGAATCAGACTGAGCACACCGGTGTCGCGGGCCACCTTTTGAATGCCCATTTGCACGCCGGAGTGCACTGTGCCCACCAGCACATCCACCTTGTCGCGCTGCACCAGGGTGGACGCGTTCTCGACGCCCTTGGCGGGGTTGGACTCGTCGTCCACCTTGAAGAACTCCACCTCGCGGCCACCGAGCTTACCGCCGTTTTCGTCCAGAGCCATGCGAAAACCGTTCTCGATCGCCACACCCAGCTGCGCGAAAGTACCGGTGTACGGCAGCATCAGCCCGACCCGCAGTTTGCCCGGTTGCGCGCGCGCGATCGCCGGCAGCAACAAGCCAGTGGATGCGGCACTCAACAGAGCAGCGCTGCGGGACAGAACGAGTCGGCGTGTGGTCATCGGGTCTCCTTGGTTCGTGATGGCCATCGCAGTATTCAACACGCCACAGGCTTTGTTAACTCGAAAAAACCCTCGGCGGCTCACTGCACAGATGCTGGTTCCGCAGCCAAGCCACGGTGTGTTGTGTCAGCAACGCGGGTTGGTCTCGGTGCGGTGAGTGCCCGCAATCGGGCAGTGTGACCAGCGTGGTCTGGGTTGCCAACTGGGCGATGCGCTCTATTTGCGCCAGCGTGCCGTACTCGTCGCTCACGCCTTGCACCGCGAGCAGCGGCTGGGTGATCTGTGCCACTTCAGACTCGATGTTCCAAGTCTGGAAGCTTGGGCGCAGCCAGGCGTTTCCCCAGCCCCAGAAGGCGGCGTCTGGATCAGCGTGGTGGCGCGCCAAGCGCTGCGACAGGTCGCTTGCCTCGTAGCTGGCGCAAATAGCCCGGATACTTTGGACGCTGATGTCCTCCACAAACAGGTGGGGGGCGACCACGACGGCACCCGCCACGTGGCCGGGGTAGCGGCTGGCCATCAGCAGCGCGATGGAGCCACCGTCGCTGTGGCCAAACAGACACAAAGGGCGCTGCCTGTCCCACAGTCCCAAATGGTTCAGGAAATTTGGCACCGCTTCGAACGCCTGCTGGTGCATGAAGTCAGGTTGCCATTCTTCGTGGGCGGCGCGCGGGGTGGACTGGCCGTAGCCCACACGGGAGAACACCAGGCCGGGCAGGCCAGCGGCCGCGCACAGCATGGCCGGGTAGTCGCGCCACATGCTGACCGACCCCAGGCCTTCGTGCAAAAAGACCAGCACAGGTGCAGTGGGGTGGGGTGGGCCGACCCACGTGTACTCCACCGCGACAGGCTGGCCCTGGAACACGGTGTGCGCGAATTGGGTGGCCATGGATGCAGGGTCAGCCGGCAGCGCGTTCGCGCTCGCGCAGGCGGAAACGTTGGATCTTGCCGGTGGCGGTTTTGGGCAACTCAGCCAGCACCTCAATGGCCCGAGGGTACTTGTATGGTGCAAGCCGGTCTTTGACGAACAGCTTCAATTCGTCCTCGCCAGCCGATTGGCCTGGTTTGAACACCACAAAAGCTTTGGTCTTGACCAGCCCGTCGGCGTCGGGTGTGCCGATGACCGCGCACTCCAGCACGCTGGGGTGTTGCATCAAGGTGGCCTCGACTTCGAACGGTGACACGTAAATGCCGCTGACCTTCAGCATGTCGTCGCTGCGTCCACCGTAGGTGTAGTAGCCATCCGCGTCCACCGTGTACTTGTCGCCGCTGCGGGTCCATTCCCCGGCAAAAGTGGCCTTTGTTTTTTCGCGGTGGTTCCAGTACTGGATGGCGGCGCTTGGGCCGCTGATCTGCAACTCGCCAATCTCACCCACGGGGCATTCTTGGCCATCGTCCCCCACGATGCGCAGCCGGTAACCCGGCACGGCCAGTCCGGTGGTCCCGTAGCGCACGTGGCCTGGTCGGTTGCTGAGAAAGATGTGCAGCATCTCGGTGGAGCCAATGCCGTCCAGGATGTCGCAGCCAAACAGATCGCGCCATTTGCGGCCAATTTCGGCTGGCAGCGCCTCTCCCGCACTGGCACAAACGCGAAGAGTCAGTTGGTCTCGTGCAGGCCGTGCCAGGTCTGCCAACAGAGCCGCATACAGAGTGGGCACCCCGTAAAAAATGGTCGGCTTGTGGGTAGTCAACACCCGGAAGACATCCGCCGGGGTAGGGCGGGCGGCCATCAGCACGGTCGTGGCACCCACTGACACCGGGAAGGTCAACGCGTTGCCCAGTCCGTAAGCAAAAAACAGTTTGGCGGCGGAAAACACCACATCGCTGGCTTGGATTCCCAGCACACCGCGGCCATACAGCTCGGCGGTTTGGATCAAGTGGCTGTGCAAGTGAACCGTGCCTTTGGGGGTGCCGGTCGATCCGCTCGAGTAGAGCCAAAAGCAGGTGTCGTCGGCGCAGGTGGGATGGGCGTGTGGCGCGCCGTCCGCCCCGTTCAGCAGATCTGCCAGCGACAGGTGACGGTCGGTCGGCGCAGCGCGGTCACCGGTCACCACCACCTGCCGCAAGGTGTCGACCTGCCCCAGCCAGCCCTCGAAGGCCGCCAGCAGCGCATCAGAGACCACCAGCGTTTGGGCCCGCGAGTCGCGTAGCAAGAATTCGAGGTCGCGCGGGGTCAGAAGGGTGTTCACCGCCACCGGCACCACACCCGCCAAGATGCTGCCCAGGAATACCACCGGCCAATCCAGGGTGTCGTGCATGCACAGCAGCAACCGGCTCTCCGGCGCGATGCCCAGACGCCGCAGACCGTTGGCGAAGCGGTGGGATCGCTCGGCGAGCTGGCCATAGGTCAGCACCTCGCTGCTGGCGGCGTCTATGTATGCCGCCTTGAGCGGGTGGCCGGCATTGCGGGACAACAGGTCGTGTGCGGCGTTGTAGTCCCGCGGGACCTCCACCCTTGGCGGTGAGACCGAGTGATCGGCGTTGCTGACGTTCATGGGGTCTCCAATCGCTGTGGTGTGAGACGCGGCGGCTCGGGGCGTGGCGGCAGCTCGAAGCGGTTCAACGCCTTAGCCCGTGGTCAACCAGACCGCCGGGTGTCAGGCCGTGGCGGATGCCAAGGCCTGGGTCAGCCAATCCCTCGCCCACGCGGTGGCCTCCACCTCCGCCAATGTGCCGCTGCTGGCGTCGTGGCACCACACCTCGCCGACACGCTGGGCGCCGAGGCCTTGCAACCGCTCATCGAACTTCTGGCCGCCGAAGCAGTAGGTCTGCAGGTAGGTGCGGTCGCCGAGTGCGATCACGCCGTAGCGCACATGGCCCAGGTACTTGGGTTGTGCGTCCATCGACTCGTACAACGCGCGCGCGTTGTCTGGCACATCGCCCGATCCGTACGTGGAGGTGCAGATGAGATATAGCGCATCTTGATCTGGGGCTGCATCGAACACACCGATGTCCAAACCGTCCATCAAAGTGACTTCGATGTCGCTGACAATGTCCGCGCAATCCATTTGTATGGCCTGAGCCACGTAATCGGCGGTGCTGGTCATGGTGCCCACCAGAATTTTCAGCTTCATCCGGTTCTCCAAAGATGCAATAAAGTGCTTGACTCGCTTCCCGCAAGAAGTATACTGCAATCCAGCAAGAAATCCAGACTTTAACGAACACGTGTCCCAAGCCGCCTCCCAAGATGTGAAATCCCCAGGACTGCCCAGCACATTGGCTGACCTTGGCGCACAGGTGCGGGCCTGGCGGGCCCGCCGTGGTATGACGCGCAAGCAGTTGGCTGCAGACTCCGGCCTCAGCGAACGCTTCTTGGCCGACGTGGAGAGCGCCAAGGGCAACGCGTCGGTCATTTCGCTGGAGGCGATTGCCAGAGCGCTGAATATTTCATTGCTCGACTTGCTACAGGAAGCGCCACGACCAGCGTGGACGCGCTTGCATGGTGTGCTGTCCCGGCTGGATGATGCCCAACTGGACCAGGCCTATTTGTTGCTGGCCAACCACTTCGGGCTGGCCCACCCCGCGGGACGCGACCAGCGAATCGCGCTGATCGGTCTGCGGGGGGCTGGTAAATCCACTTTGGGCGCCGCTTTGGCCGCCGCGCGGGGCGTGCCCTTTGTGGAACTGGACCGCGAGGTCGAGCGCGAAGCAGGCACGAGCATGAACGAGATACTGTTGCTGCATGGCCAAGCGGGTTATCGCCGATGTGAGCGCCGAGCGATGTTCCGCGTTGCACAGGACCACGCTCAAGGTGTGGTGATGACCACCGGCGGCAGCATCGTCAGCGAACGTGAGACGTTCGACCTGCTGCAGAGCCATTTTTTCTGTGTGTGGCTCAAGGCCAGCCCTGAGGAGCACATGGCTCGTGTGGTCGCCCAAGGCGACATGCGGCCGTTCGATTCCACGCGGGGCGCGACCAGCGAAGCCATGGACGACCTGCGCCGAATCATCGCCAGCCGCGAGCCTCTGTACGCCCGGGCCGACGCGGTGGTGGACACCGCCGCCCGCAACCCCAAGCAGTCCCTCAAAGACCTTGAACGTGCGGTGGCCCGCACCGAACTGCGTGCGCCATCACCTGCCCCTGCCCCCTAGGAGACCCCATGAATGCCGTGACCGAACCCTTGCTGTTTCAGCAAACCCTGAATGGCGAGAGCCGAGAGTTGGTCAGTTTCGCCACCCACCCCAGCCGCTATCAGCACTGGACGCTGACCGTGGAGGGCGATGTGGCACGGCTCAAGCTTGACATCGATGAAGACGGTGGCATCAAGCCGGGCTACAAGCTCAAGCTCAACAGCTACGACCTGGGGGTGGACATCGAGTTACATGACGCGATCAACCGCATCCGGTTTGAACACCCGGCGGTGAAGGTGGTGGTGTTTGAAAGCGGCAAAGAAAAGATCTGGTGTTCAGGCGCCAACATTTACATGCTGGGCTTGTCCACCCACGCTTGGAAAGTGAACTTCTGCAAATTCACCAACGAGACCCGAAACGGCCTGGAGGATTCTTCTCAGCACGACGGCCTCAAGTCGTTGGCGGCAGTCACTGGCGCTTGCGCTGGGGGCGGTTACGAGCTGGCCTTGGCCTGCGACCGCATCGTCATGGTGGACGACCGATCGTCCACCGTGAGTCTGCCTGAGGTACCGCTGCTCGGCGTTTTGCCGGGAACCGGAGGCTTGACCCGGGTGACCGACAAACGCAAGGTGCGCCGCGACCTGGCAGACATTTTTTCCACCACCAGTGAGGGGGTTCGCGCCGACCGAGCCAAAGACTGGAAACTGATCGATGCGCATGCCAAACCGCAGCAGTTTGGTCAGTTGATTGCTACAGAAATTGAAGCGCTTCGAGTCGCTTCGACAAGGGCTAACGCCACAAAAGGCATCGAATTGACGCCTGTAGGCCTCACCATCGACGAATTGGGCTACCACTACACGCATGTCGACGTCCGGGTGGACCGTCAGGCCCGCACTGCCACGTTGACCGTGCGCGCGCCGCGTGGAGCGATCGAGTCGACGCCGGTCGCCATTGAGGCCGCAGGCGCCAGTTGGTACCCGCTACAACTTCAGCGGGAGCTGGACGACGCCATCCTCAACCTCCGCACCAATGAGCTGGATGTGGGTACCTGGGTCATCAAGACCGAAGGCCAGGGCCGGCACGTGCTCGAGATGGACCGGGTGCTGTCTGCGTTGAAGGATCACTGGCTGGTCAAAGAAACCACCGGTGCACTGCGTCGCACATTGGCCCGTCTTGACGTGACCAGCCGTTCATTGATCGCGCTGGCAGACATGGATTCCTGTTTCGCAGGCACTTTCTACGAATTGGCCCTGGCCTGCGACCGTATTTACATGTTGGACCTGCCAGATGCCCCCGACATGGCCCCTGTGCTGCACCTCAGCCCCGCTAACTTCGGCTGGTTCCCCGCCGTCAACGGCCTGACCCGCCTGCAGACCCGCTTCTGTGAGGACGGTGCGTCCATCCAACAGCTCCTGAGCATGAGCGACAGCCCGCTGCACGCCCGGCAGGCCCTGGCGCTGGGTCTGGTCACGCTGACGCCCGACGACATCGACTGGGACGACGAAATCCGCATCTTGCTGGAAGAACGCGCCAGCCTGTCCCCCGACGCCCTGACGGGCATGGAAGCGTCCTTGCGCTTCCCTGGCAAAGAGACCACGGCCACCCGCATCTTCGGCCGCCTCAGCGCATGGCAGAACTGGATTTTCATCCGTCCCAACGCCGTTGGCGACGACGGCGCCTTGAAGCTGTTCGGCACCGGCAAAAAGGCCAAATTCGACTGGAAGCGCATTTGAGCGCTGTCGGCAGCGCCCCTAACCTTACCCGCCCATCCTGGCAAAACCCTGAGAGAGACAGGCAACACCATGAGCAACATTGACCTTCAGGCCCTGATTCCCAACAACGTCAACCTCGGCGACAACCGGCAACTGCAGCGCGCACTGGAGCATTGGCAGCCCGCGTTCCTGAACTGGTGGGATGAGATGGGCCCCAGTGACTTCAAGGCCAGCGAGGTGTACCTGCGCACTGCGGTGGGCGTGGACGCGTCCGGCTGGGCCAGCTACGGTTACACACCCATGCCAGACTACCGCTGGGGCATCTTTTTGGCTGACAAGGAAGAAGGCCGCAAGATCGGCTTCGGCGACCACATGGGCCAAGACGTGTGGCAAGAGGTGCCTGGGGAGTACCGCTCCACCTTCCGCCGCCTCATCGTCACCCAGGGCGACACAGAACCCGCCTCGGTGGAACAGCAACGCTTGCTGGGTCACACGGCACCCAGCCTGTACGATCTGCGTAACTTGTTTCAGGTGAACGTGGAAGAAGGTCGTCACCTGTGGGCCATGGTGTACCTGCTTCACGCCCACTTCGGCCGCGACGGGCGCGAGGAGGCCGAAGAACTCTTGATGCGCCACAGTGGTGACGCGGACAAGCCGCGCATTTTGGGCACTTTCAACGAGCCCATGGACAACTGGCTCAGCTTCTTCATGTTCACGTATTTCACCGATCGTGACGGCAAGTTTCAGCTCAAAAGTTTTGCGGAAAGCGCTTTCGACCCCCTGGCGCGTACCACCCGCTTCATGCTGACCGAGGAAGCCCACCACATGTTCGTGGGTGAAACCGGTATTGGTCGGGTCATCAAGAGAACGTTGGAGGTGATGAAACAACTCGACACCGACGACGTGGCCACACTGCGACAAGCCGGTGTGGTGGACCTGCCCACCATCCAGAAATTCATGAACTTCTGGTTCACCAGTTCGTTGGACCTGTTTGGGTCCGAGGCGTCATCGAACGCCGCCAACTACTTTGCCAATGGCATCAAGGGCCGGCCCGATGAGGCCAAGTTCGCCGATCATGTGGAGAGCGACACGGAAATGACCATCCAAGTGCCAGACGGGCAGGGCGGTCTGAAGAACGAAACCATTTCGGTGCGCAACGGCATGAATGAAATCACCCGGTTGGAGTACGTGAAGGATTGCAACGTCGGCGTCACCCGTTGGAACATGGCCATCAAGCGGGCTGGCGTCGCGTTCGAGCTCAAGCTTCCATCCACCCGCTTCCGTCGCTCGGTTGGCACTTGGGCCGGTTTACACACCGACCCTTTGGGTAACCCCATCACAGCCGCCGAGTTCGAAGCCAAGAAAGGCCAATGGCTACCAACCGATGCCGACAAGGCCTACATCCACAGTCTGATGCAACGCGTGACCGAGCCCGGCAAGGTCGCAGGCTGGATCGCGCCGCCTGACAGGGGCATCAACGCCAACGCGCCAGAGTACGAGTACGTGAAGCTGTGAATTTCGGAGTGCGTGCAATTTTCACGTGCCCCACACCGTTTCAAACCAAGGCCGCGCTACAATAGAGGTGCTCGGAGTGTGGCGCAGTCTGGTAGCGCACCTGGTTTGGGACCAGGGGGTCCAAGGTTCGAATCCTTGTACTCCGACCATATAAGTGTTTAAGGCCGTTCACTGTGATGCAGTGAACGGCCTTTTTCATTGGGGAAACCCGTTCACCATAGTTCGCTACGGTGTTCTTTGAATCGTTTACAGCCACTCGATTCCGGGGGAACAATCAGGGGAACAAATCAGCTCTCTGGTACACCTAGAGAAATTGTTCCCCCAAACTCCCCGAGGAGCCCAGCGTGCTCGTAGACATTCAGTGCAAAAACGCCGTTTGCCCGGCTGATAAAAAGCGGCTTCGCCTTTCAGACTCCGGGGGGCTCTACCTGGAGGTGGCCCCCGGTGGGTCTAAGCGGTGGTTTTGGAAGTACCGGCTGGAAGAGATCGAAAAGCGTCTCGCCCTAGGCAGCTACCCAGAGGTGAGTCTGACCGAGGCTCGCCGGGCGCGTGACCAGGCAAAGCAGATCAAGCACGTGGGTGTGGACCCAGTGGCGCAAAAGAAGGCCAACAAGCTTCTTGAAAAGCGGGCTGAGCACTCATCCTTCCGTGACGTTGCGTCCGAGTGGTTGGACGTTCGGTCTGGTGATTGGAGCGAAAGCCATCGGGTTCGGGAGACCAGGAATCTGGAAAAAGACCTTTTCCCGTGGCTTGGGGATCGTCCAATCGCTGAAATTGAGCCTGTCGAGCTGTTGGCCACCATCCGAAAGATTGAGGCCAGAGGGGCCCTCGATGTTGCGCACCGGGTCCTGGGTACTGCTGGCCAGGTGTTCCGGTATGGGATCACCACCGGTCGCAATGGTCGGGATCCCAGCGCCGATCTCAAGGGTGCGCTTCGCCCCCACACCAAAAAGAACTATGGCGCGATCACAGAGCCAGCCGCTCTGGGCGGATTGCTTCGAGCCATCCAGCACTACCAAGGTAGCGTGGTGGTGAGAGCGGCCCTGAAGTTGGCGCCGATGGTTTTTCAACGCCCAAGCGAGTTGCGGTGCGCCAGCTGGTCCGAGTTCAATCTTGACGCTGCGATCTGGGAGATACCTGCTGCCCGCATGAAGCGCAAAAAAGACGGAAAGATCAACGGATCATCACACCTGGTGCCGCTATCGACCCAGGCGGTCGAAATCCTGAGGGATCTGCATCGGGTGACTGGTTCCGGCGATCTCGTTTTCCCTGGGGAGCGGACCCGGCTTCGCCCTATCAGCGATAACACCCTGAGGGCTGCACTTCAAACCATGGGCTACGCCTCAGACGTTCAGAGTGTTCATGGATTCCGAGCTACCGCCAGGACGCTCCTGGATGAAGAGCTGGGGGTGGACTGGCGGGCGATTGAGGCGCAGTTGGCACATGAAGTCCAGGGGCCCAACAGCAGGGCTTATGACCGTACCAACTTCATCAAGAAGCGGATCGAAATGATGCAGGTTTGGGCGGACTACTTGGAAAAGCTCTGTCTGTCTGGTCCTAGGCCAGCCGCATAAGTGAGCCCCGCTATCCAGACTCTGTGTTCCTAACCCACCATTCCTCGAAAAATCGTGGGGACAGTGGGGACAGAAGAAAAAGTCGTTTGAAATCAAAAGCTAACGTCAAATCAGGAGTGGGGACAGAGTGGGGACACTGTGGGGTAGAAGTGGGGACACTTTCATCAAGTGAAATGAAACACTCTTTTTCAATTCACTTTGATAGCTGCTCCCTCCGCCTAGTAGTTCTCCTGGGTTATTGGGGGCTGGGAGTGATGACCTAATAGCCTGGAAGACCACCACCTCCAGCTAAGCCACCACGATGGCTGTCACCGCGGTGGCTCGGGCTCTGCCGCCACCTTCGTGAGGCGAGGCGGTCGACAGCGGTGGTGGCCACCGCTGTCGACCCGTGCACCGATGCCGACCTGGTGTCCGAGCGACCAGCAATCTCGCTGTCACGAGTCTGGGCTTGGCTTGGTGCTTGTGCCGTACAGTCTTGAAGCAGATCCGACTGTGGCTGCAGCGGGTCCTCTGATTGTGGCAATATGAGTTTGCTGTGTGGGTTGCTATTGGGGCTGAGTGGAAATATTGTCGATATTAAATCTTCGACATTTCTTCGTCCTTAAGCAGCTCAACCGTCACACGATATCCTGTTCAACACGTTTAGGAGCTTGGTTGCATTTGTGGGCTTTGGGGCTGTTCATCCACAGAAATAATCGTTGCAGTTGTTACCTGGTCATTCAGGACTGTTGCATTGATTTGTAGATAAACACGGGCTTGGTCAAATGTCGCGTCCTTGAATCGTGAGCGCTGCTCCGTATTGAGGGCCGAGACTGACAAGTCCGCGATGAATTCTGAATTCTTGTCTTCTCTTTGAACTTTTACTCTCGCAGACTGCTGGTCCTCAGCCCACGTAAACGATCGAATGAAATAGGTTCCGTTCAGCTGTACTTCTATAGGCTCGCGTCGTTTCGACCTGTAGGTTCGTCGAGCTTCTTCCCCCGTGATTGTCAAATCCCCCTGGACTGTGAATGATTCAGCGTCAAAAGCACTCTTTAAAAATGAGTCACGCAAACCTTCAGAAAAGCTCGCCACCTCTCGTACAACAGAATTTCCCTTCATTGCTTCAGTCACAATGCGAAGACGCTCCGTTTCCTCTTGACTTAAGTTAAATCGCCCGTCATTTTCAAGTGTGAGTTTCTTTTCTTCGCTACGGTTCTTGAGGTGGTATTTGTAAATCCATCCGGCCGTAACTATGACCGCACATCCAAGAATTGTTACTACGATATCGGTTCCAGCCATTTTGCCCGCCAAATCTAACGAAAGTTTAGTTGCCCAATCGCCAAGATTAACTTCGATAAGTGAACTACCCTCTTCAACAGTCGCTGTGACCTGAAGGTCTCGCCTGTCATCGTCGCTTAGGGAGCGCAGGCTCGAAGTGTGGTTCACAGCAAGGGCATATGTCCGGTTTAGAACCTCTTGAAGGTCAACAATTGCCTGTGCTATGTCCGGTGTTATCGTGCCATCGAACTTATCCCCTGTGTATTTCAGCTTTAATAAAGGCCAGTCATCAAAATCCAACCTGACTGATTCGCCCTCATACACGCTATCAAAAGCTGCCTTAATTGCAGCTATTGCGGTTTCCTCACTATCGACTCGTAGGATTTCGTGGGGTTCTATTTCTGGCACAGTTGTCTCCTTAGATTATTTTGTTTTTTGTGGGGGTCCAGTCTATATCCTCTGATGCATTGGACCTCGTTCATCACTGCGTGACCCTTGGGATCGTCGGACCTGCCACAGCGTGCCGGATGGGTCGCTATTCCGCCCTTCCTGGTTATTTGGGAACGTGACCATGCCTGACGTTTGCGTGTTATAACGCCCTCGCCACCGGCATACCCCTCCAATCCGTCGTATACCGCGGCGTCCGTCTCTCCTGTTTCATCGCCCACTCCCTGCGGTCACCCTCAAGTCCTGCACTGGCAACTTTCAGCGTTCCCTTTCCGAACCGCTGATTCAACCCATCCAGCGCCCCCATCAGCCTGGCGTCCTTCGCAGTCGATTTGTTTTTCCCGCTGTCAGCGCTGATGCCGTTTTCGCTTTCTACCGCCCCCAGGTCCAGTTCCGCCTGCACCCTATCCTCAGGCTTTAGCTCCAGCAACATCACCCCCGCCTTGGCCATCTTGAATCCTGGCCGGTAGATGGCTTTCATCCCCGCTGCCGCCGCCTGCACCATTTGTCGGGTGTCGGCCGTCGGTCGTCTCAGCGGCACCACGATGCTCTGGCTGTAGCTGGGCCCTGGCCGGAACGGGCTGGTCCTCACAAACACCAGTACCTGGCTGGCGTGGCTCTTTTGTGTGCGGAGCTTTTCTGCTGCTCGGCTGGCGAACTCACTCACCGCTTCGATCAGCGGATTGATTTCGGTGATGGCTTGCCCAAAGCTTCGGGTACTGGCGATTTCTTTCTTGGGCTCGTTGGTGTCGTCCAGGTCGATGCAGGGCGTGCCCTGCAGTTCTCGGACCGTTCTTTCCAGCACAACACTCCAGCCTCGTCGTACCGTGGCCGGGTCCAGGTTCATCAGGTCCCAGACCGTGGTGATCCCACCTTCTAGGAGCTTTTCTCCGATCTTTCTGCCCACGCCCCAGACCTCGCCCACGTCCGTGGCCTGTAAGACGGTTTGCCGTGCTTCTGGGCTGAGCGCCTCCAGGTTGCAGACCTGGGCCAGTTGGGGGTCGTAGACGCCTGGTTTGCGTTCGGCTGTTTTGGCGATGTGGTTGGCGAGCTTGGCCAGCGTCTTGGTCTTCCCCATGCCGATGCAGGTGGGGATGTTGATCCACTGCAGGATGCGGTCTCTGACCACCCTGCCCCGGCCGACCAGGTCGCCTTGGACCCCGTGCAGGCCGATGAAGCT
>JAIXXF010000036.1 GCA_027490925.1 Comamonadaceae bacterium | reverse complement strand
TGGAAGACCTCGGCATAGCCGCCCAGCGAAGCCACGCCTTCCTGGATGCGCGCGCCGCCGCTGTCGTTGATGCCGATCACCGGTGCGCCCACCTTCATGGCCTGGTCCATGACCTTGCAGATCTTCTCGGCATGCGCTTCGGACAAGGCCCCGCCGAACACGGTGAAATCCTGGCTGAAGACGAAGACCAAACGACCATTGATCATGCCGTAGCCGGTGACCACACCGTCGCCGGGAATCTTGTTGTCGGCCATACCGAAGTCCACGCAGCGGTGTTCGACGAACATGTCCCACTCTTCAAAGGTGCCCTCGTCGAGCAGCAGTTCCAAGCGTTCACGGGCTGTCAACTTGCCTTTCTTGTGTTGCGCATCGATGCGCTTTTGACCGCCGCCCAGGCGCGCCGCGACGCGTTTCTTTTCCAGTTGTTCGAGGATTTCTTGCATGGTTTTTCTCTTTCGGATGCTCTGGTTCGATGGAAAGGCGCGTCAGGACTGGGCGCTGGCGGCCAGCAACTGGCGTGCGGCGGTGGACGCGGGCAGCCGGCCTGCGGCGACTTCCTCCACCATCTGGGGCAACAACCGACCCACCTGCGGATGGTGGCGGAAGGCGCGCTTGAGACCTGCGTCGATGCGCTCCCACATCCACGACAAGGCCTGTTTCTGGCGTCGGGCGGGCCAATCGCCATTCGCTTGCTGGATGGCTTTGAATTCGCTCACCGCTGCCCAGAAGGTGTCTACGCCCTGGCCGAGCAAAGCGCTCAGCTGGATCACCCTCGGGTTCCACAGGGCTGTGTCGTGGTGGGCGCGATCGGGGTTGCCGTGCAGACCCAGCAACCGGAGCGACGAGGTGATCTGTGCCTGCGCACGGGTGGCGGCATGGACGTCGATGTCGGCCTTGTTGATCACCACCAGATCGGCCAGTTCCATCACACCTTTCTTGATGGCCTGCAGGTCATCGCCCGCATTGGGCAGCTGCATCAGCACGAACATGTCGGTCATGTTGGCCACCGCGGTTTCGCTCTGGCCCACGCCCACTGTTTCCACAATGACCACGTCGTAACCGGCGGCCTCGCAGACCAGCATGGCCTCTCGGGTTTTCTCGGCCACACCCCCCAGCGTGCCGCTGCTGGGGCTGGGGCGGATGTAGGCGCGATCGTGCACGCTCAGGTGTTCCATGCGGGTCTTGTCCCCCAGGATGGACCCCCCAGACACCGTGGACGACGGGTCCACTGCCAACACGGCTACGCGGTGACCCAAGGCAATCAGGTGCAGGCCCAAGGCCTCGATGAAAGTGCTCTTGCCCACGCCCGGCACCCCGCTGACGCCCAACCGATGCGACCGACCGGTGTACGGCAGCAGCGCAGTGAGCAGCGCATCCCCCTGGCTACGGTGGTCGGCCCGGGTCGACTCGAGCAGCGTGATGGCTTTGGCCATGGCGCGGCGCTGCACCGCTGGGGCGCCGTGCACCACGCCATCGAACAGGCTGTCGGGGGTCATTGGACCTGAGCGACCTGACGGATCAGGCAATGGCTTTTTTGATCTGTTCCAGCACGTCTTTCGCGCTGGCGGGAATCGGTGTGCCAGGCCCGTAGATGCCTTTCACACCGGCTTCGTACAAAAAGTCGTAGTCCTGGCGCGGGATCACACCGCCGACGAAAACGATGATGTCGTCGGCACCCTGTTTTTTCAGCTCCGCGATGATGGCGGGCACCAGGGTTTTGTGGCCTGCGGCGAGCGTGCTCACCCCGACGGCGTGGACGTCGTTTTCGATCGCTTGGCGCGCGCACTCCTCGGGCGTCTGAAACAGCGGGCCCATGTCGACGTCGAAGCCCAGGTCGGCAAACGCGGTGGCCACCACCTTGGCGCCCCGGTCGTGACCGTCTTGCCCCAGCTTGGAGATCATCACCCGAGGACGGCGACCTTGTGCCTCGGCGAACTCGGCGATCTCGGTCTTGAGCTTGTCCCAACCTTCGGCCGAATCGTAGGCGGCCGCATAAACACCGGTCACTTTTTGCGTGTCGGCGCGGTGGCGACCAAACACTTTCTCCAGCGCGTCGCTCACCTCGCCCACTGTGGCGCGCAGGCGAATGGCTTGAATGCTCAGGTCCAGCAGGTTGCCTTCACCGCTCTCGGCGGCCGCCGTCAGTGCGTCAAGCGCGGCCTGGACTTTGCCGCTGTCGCGGCTGGCCTTGATCTGTTTCAGGCGAACGATCTGCCCCTCGCGGACCTTGACGTTGTCCACCTCCAAGATGTCGATCGGGTCTTCTTTTTTCAGCTTGTACTTGTTGACGCCCACGATCACGTCTTTGCCCGAGTCGATGCGGGCCTGCTTCTCGGCGGCGGCGGCTTCGATCTTCAGTTTGGCCCAGCCGCTGTCAACCGCTTTGGTCATGCCGCCCATGGCCTCGACCTCTTCGATGATGGCCCAAGCCGCGTCGGCCATGTCTTGGGTGAGCTTTTCCATCATGTAGCTGCCCGCCCAGGGATCGATCACGTTGGTGATGTGGGTTTCTTCCTGAATGATCAGCTGGGTGTTGCGCGCAATGCGCGACGAAGTCTCGGTGGGCAACGCAATGGCTTCGTCAAAGCTGTTGGTGTGCAGGGACTGTGTGCCGCCGAACACCGCGGCCATGGCCTCGATGGTGGTGCGCACGACGTTGTTGTAAGGATCCTGTTCGGTCAAGCTCCAGCCACTGGTCTGGCAGTGGGTACGCAGCATCAGGCTCTTGGGCGACTTGGCGTTGAAGCCCTTCATGATGCGGCACCACAACAGGCGGGCGGCTCGCATCTTGGCCACTTCCAAATAGAAGTTCATGCCGATGGCCCAGAAAAAGCTCAGTCGGTCAGCGAAATCGTCCACATCCAACCCGGTGGCGATGGCGGTCTTCACATACTCTTTGCCGTCGGCCAGGGTGAAGGCGAGTTCCAGCGCCTGGTTGGCACCGGCTTCCTGCATGTGGTAGCCCGAAATGCTGATCGAGTTGAACTTCGGCATGTGTTTGGCGGTGTAGCCAATGATGTCGCCGATGATGCGCATGCTGGGCTGCGGCGGGTAGATGTAGGTGTTGCGCACCATGAACTCTTTCAGAATGTCGTTCTGAATCGTTCCACTCAGCTTGTCTTGGCCCACGCCCTGCTCTTCGGCGGCCACCACATACCCGGCCAGCACTGGCAGCACAGCACCATTCATGGTCATGGAGACACTGACCTTGTCCAACGGGATTTCGTTGAACAGGATCTTCATGTCCTCCACAGAGTCGATGGCGACGCCCGCCTTGCCCACATCGCCGGTGACGCGAGGGTGGTCGGAGTCGTAGCCGCGGTGGGTGGCCAGATCGAACGCCACCGATACCCCCTGCCCGCCCGCGGCCAGTGCTTTGCGATAGAAAGCATTGGACTCTTCGGCGGTGGAGAATCCGGCGTATTGGCGAATCGTCCACGGACGCACCGCGTACATCGTGGCCTGTGGCCCCCGCAAAAACGGCTCAAAACCCGGTAGGGTATCGGCAAAGGGCAGGCCCTCGACGTCGCGCGCTGTGTACAACGGCTTGACGGTGATGCCGTCGGGCGTCACCCAATTCAGCGCCTCCACGTTGCCGCCGGGAGCCGACTTGGCGGCGGCTTTGGCCCAGTCGCTCAGGTCGGCAGGCTTGAATTCGGGGGGTGAATTGGGCGGCATGTGGCTCATCGTGCGTGCTTTCGCAGGGATTTCTGCAAGGTGTCCAGTTTACATCATTCATAATTATTGATGCAAAATCCAGCACCACCTTACAATGAGGCATGTCTGCCCTGCCACTGACCCCGCGCGCCCTCTATGAAGAAGTGGCCGAACTGCTTCGCCAGCGGATTTTTTCGCGCGAACTGGCACCGGGCAGCTGGATCGACGAACTCAAGATCGCCGAAGAATATGGCATCAGCCGCACCCCCCTGCGGGAGGCGCTGAAGGTACTCGCTGCAGAAGGCCTGATCACCATGAAGGTGCGCCGGGGCGCTTACGTCACCGAGGTGTCTGAAACCGATCTGGCCGATGTGTTCCACCTGCTCGCACTGCTGGAGGCAGACGCGGCCGGTGTGGTGGCCGCGCGAGCGACCGAGGCACAGCTGCAAGATTTACAGCGGCTGCATGGCGAGCTGGAGAGCGCCGCACGACCCGGTCAGCAGGACCGTGAAAAGTTTTTTGAGATCAACGAACGCTTCCACAAGCGGCTACTGGAGATCGCCAACAACCGGTGGCGTGACCAGATGGTGGCCGATCTGCGCAAGATGATGAAACTCAACCGCCACCATTCCCTGCTGAAATCGGGCCGCCTGGACGAGTCCCTGGCCGAGCACCGGGCGCTGATGTCGGCGCTGTTGGCCAGAGACGCAGCGGCCACCGTGCGCTGCATGCAGGCGCACTTTCAGCACGGGCTGGAAGCGGCGGTCTGACTCCGGGTTACCGACCCACTCGGCGAGGCACGTGTCCTTGGGGTTGGGCGCCTCTCGAACAACTGTCGCCTGGAGCGCTCGGGATCCACACGGCTGCCCCACACCGTTTCGCTATTATTTCGATAGCGTCAACATGAAAAGAAACGTGGGCTCAGACCTAATTTGATATCAAATTCAGCCCATGGCGGTGTGGAAGGCTGTTTGTCACCTGTTTTCTACCATTTTCCTCGCGAAGCGACCCTAATGGCCATGCGCCTGGCCGCACGCTGACACGGCCCGCTGTCACGTGACCCGATACCCCGCGTCTGTCGGGGCGTGCGCCAGGCCCATCACCTCGTGTGGGCTCCGGCCTTTCAGGCGGTGGTCACTCCACACCTGGCGCCAGCGGCGGGCGCCGGGCAGCCCGTTGCGCAAACCCAGCATGTGCCGGGCGATCGCGCTCCACGGCGTGCCATGTTCAGCGGCTTCGCAGACCATGTAGTGGACCATTTGCGCCTCCACCGATTCGCGGGTGATGGCACGGGGCGCCTCGCCAAAAAACGCCTCGTCCCAATGCGCCAGCCACCACGGGTTGTGGTACGCCTCGCGACCGACCATCGCCCCGTCCACCGCCTGCAGCTGCTGGACGACCTGTTCACTGGTTGTGAGGCCGCCGTTGATCGACACCGTCAGGTGGGGGAAGTCTTGTTTCAGCCGATGGACGGTGGCGTAGCGCAACGGCGGCACCTCGCGGTTTTCTTTGGGACTCAGGCCCTTGAGCCAAGCGTTGCGGGCGTGCACGATGAAGGTGCGACATCCCGCTTCGCTCACTTGGCCCACAAAGTCCTGCACGAAGCCATAGTCTTCGCGCTGGTCGATGCCGATGCGGTGCTTCACCGTCACCGGGATGCCGACCGAGTCCACCATCGCCTTCACCCCGTCCGCGACCAAGCGGGGCTCTGCCATCAGGCAGGCACCAAAGGCACCGCGCTGCACCCGTTCACTCGGGCACCCGCAATTCAGGTTGACCTCGTCGTAGCCCCACCGCTCGGCAAGCCGAGCGCCCTGGGCCAGATCAGCAGGATCGCTCCCCCCCAGTTGCAGCGCCACCGGGTGCTCTTCATGATTGAAACGCAGGTGCCGCTCGACGTCACCGTGCACCAGCGCACCCGTGGTGACCATCTCGGTGTACAGCAGCGCCCGACGCGACAGCAACCGGTGAAAAAAACGGCAATGGCGGTCGGTCCAATCCATCATGGGGGCCACCGACAAGGTGTGGGAGGGACGGTTCAAGATGGGCTCACGTTCGATTGGCACCAGTTTCCGAGGCCCCGCACTGTGGCGGTGTGACGGGCGACAAGTTTGATTTTGACAGCTTGAACCAGATGGACAGCCCACCGGTCTGGTCAGATTCTGGCGGATCAACGGCGCAGTGTGTTCCCCACCGCGCGGCACCGGTCAGCCAAGGTGTCACGGCCCGTGCTGGAGCGGCGTACCTGGCGTTGTCACCCTTCAGCGATACCATTGGGCCGCAAGTCACACTGGTTTGTGGCCATGGGTTGGCCACCGCTCAGCCACGGGCCCAGCATTGGCTGGCCCCCTCTGGCCCCAACCACTCTTCGACGCTATGGAACACCCGCCATGATTACAGGCCCTGAGCTCCTGCGGCGAGCCACACCCTCGGCCACGTCACGATCGCCCCACGCCATCAACGCCACCCACACCCCCACGAAGCGGCGTGTGCCTGACTGGGGAGGCCGACTCTGGTGGCCGGTGCTGTCCGTGGCGGCATCCCTGACATTGCTGTCGGGTTGTGGCACACCCCGCCCCCCGAAGGCGGGAACGGCACCGCCGTCTGCGCCGCCGAGTTCACAGGTCCACCCGATTCAGCCATCACCGAATCTCCCCGCTTCGGCGGCTGGGGGGCCTTCAGCGCCTGCCCCGGTGTCGTTGGCCACCCCGTTGCCTGCCAAGCCCATGTCAGTTACGGGGAACACGCCCAGCACCAAGCCGGCCGCAAACGCACCAATCAATGCGCCGTTGTTCCAGCCACCGCCCGGCCCTGCGCCGGTTGCGCTCGGTGCGTCATCAGCCACACTCGCCCCCCCTGCCAACGCCAGCCCGGCGGCCGCTGGCCCGGTCGCAGCCCGGTTTCCTGAACCGCCCGTGACCTACGCCACCCCCGGACTCCAGCCAGGGCGCAACACCTACACCAGCCCTGAGGAGCTGCTGGCGTGGCTGCGTGACCTAGCCAACCCAGCCGCCCCTGTGGGAAGGGGCCTTGCGCAGTGGGTCAGCTATGGCCAATCGCAACGGTATGAGAGCCTGATTGCACTGGTGATATCCAAAGGCCCGACCCATGACGCGGCCAGCTTGCTCGGGTCTGGGCGGCCCACGGTGCTGCTGGTGGGACAGCAACGTGGCGACGAACCAGCAACGGCAGAGGCCTTGCTGTGGGTGGCACGCGAGCTGGTGCGGGGCACGCTGCAAGGCCTGCTTGACCGCATCAACGTGGTGGTGGTGCCACGCGCCAACCCGGACGGGGCCGACATCCAAAGTGCCCTCACCGCGCGCGGGCAAGACCTGACCGAAGACCACTTGCAACTGGCCACCGCCGAGTCCCGCGCGCTGGCCGCGCTGACCCAGCAGTTCAGGCCAACGGTGGTGATGGACGTGCGTGAGTACCCCGCCATTGGCCCGATGCTGCAAAAGTTTGGCGCCCTCCCCCGCGCCGACGCGCTGTTGCAAACGGCCAGCGTGGCCAACCAGCCCGAGTTTCTCGCGCGCGCAGCAGAAGAATGGCTGCGGCAACCGGTGGCCGCAGCCTTGAAGGCCCAGGGCTTGACGCACGAGTGGGCGCACAGCACCTCACCCGATCTCAAGGACCGGCAGGTGAGCATGGGCGGCGTGCAGCCCGGTCAGCTGCGCAACGCCAGTGCGTTGAAGAACAGCGTGGCGCTGGTGGTCGAGGGCCGCGGTGTCGGTCTGGATCGCCAGCACTTGCAACGCCGAGTGCACACCTTGGTGACGGCTGTGACAGCCGCCCTGCGTGGCAGCGCCCAGCGCGCCAGTGAGCTCAGCCAACTGCGCGCCTTCGTGGAGCGGGATGTGGGCAGCCAGTTCTGCCGCGGTGAAGCGGTGGTGGACACCCGCCTGACGCCGGTGCAGTACGACCTGACCCTGATACACCCGTCGACTGGCGCTGACCGCACCCTGTCGGTGGATTGGCTCTCGGCCTTGGCCTTGCGCCCCAGCAAGACCCGTACACGCCCCTGCGGTTACTTGTTGGACAGCAGCTCGGCCGATGTCGCGCAGCGTTTGAAGGCGCACGGGTTACAGGTCTGGCGGGTGGCTGCACCCGGCTCGGTGGTCGGGGAAATCTTCACCGCCGCGCTGCGCAACGCTTTGCCAGGCCAGCCCCTGTCGCAACAAGCCGCTGAAGTGGTCACCACGCGCTCGGCGGTGGACGCGCCCATTGGCAGCTTTTACGTGCCGCTGGCACAACCGCTGGCCAACTTGGCAGTGGCCGCGCTGGAGCCAGATGCGCCAGACAGTTTTTATGCCAACCGCCTGATGGGCTCTCTGTTGAACACCACCCGTGTCACCGCCGAGCCCGCACTGCGGTTGGAAGAGTGGCCGTGATCAGCGTGGCGTGCCGCATGGTCGCATCGGACCTTTGCCCAAGGGCTGTTTTCCTCTGAAGCTCCCAGGTTCCACTGGGCCGCCCGACACCGCTTGACCTGGCCATCAGCTGCGCCTGGAGGCCCAGCTACCCATCTGAACCACGCCACCTCGGAAGCAAAAAACCCGCCGGAGCGGGTTTTGGAGAGTCGCTTTGGCGGGCGAAAAGGACCATGCGGGACAACTCGCATGGCCATGAAAATGGCCCGGCCCGATGCTGGCGCGGGCACGGCGTCAACCCATGTGGAGTCCGCCGTTGACCGAAAAGTCGGCGCCAGTGCTGTAGCCGCCCTCGTCGGACGCGAGCCACGCGATGATGGACGCAATTTCCTCGGGCTTGCCCAAGCGTTTGACTGGAATGGTGCCCACGATCTTGTCCAGCACGTCCTGGCGGATGGCCTTGACCATGTCGGTGCCGATGTAGCCAGGGCTGACGGTATTCACGGTGACGCCTTTGCTGGCCAACTCTTGTGCCAGCGCCATGGTGAAGCCATGCATGCCCGCTTTGGCGGCTGAGTAGTTGGTCTGACCAGCTTGGCCCTTCTCGCCATTGACGGATGAAATGTTCACGATGCGGCCCCAGCCTTTATCGACCATGTCGCCGACCACCTGCTTGGTCACATTGAACATCGAGTTCAGGTTGGTTTCGATCACCGAGTCCCAGTCGTCGCGGGTCATCTTGAGGAACATGCGGTCTTTGGTGATGCCCGCGTTGTTGACCAACACGTCGATGCTGCCATGTTCGGCTTTGGCCTTGCTGAAGGCCTCGACCGTGGAGTCCCAGTCGCCCACGTTGCCGACGGAGGCGTGGAAGGTGTAGCCCAGCGCGGCCTGCTCGGCCAACCATTTGGCGTAGTCTCGGGTCGGGCCGCAACCAGCGATGACGGTGAAACCTTCTTTGTTCAGTCGCTGGCAAATCGCCGTGCCAATGCCCCCCATCCCCCCGGTGACGTACGCTACTTTCTTACTCATGACTCGCTCCAAACGGTTTTTTCACTATCAGTTTTATAGCTGAAGGACCAAGGATCACGAGGGCCTGCAGCATTAACTGTCTTCATTGTGAACGCAAACTCAGCGCTCAATGGTTAGGGCAACCCCCATGCCCCCGCCGATGCACAGCGAGGCGATGCCTCGCTTGCTGTCGCGGCGCTGCATTTCATGCAGCAGCGTGACCAGAATCCTGCAGCCTGACGCCCCGATCGGGTGACCAATGGCGATGGCGCCACCGTTCACATTGACCTTGCTGGTGTCCCAGCCCATCTCTTGGTTGACCGCACACGCTTGGGCTGCAAACGCCTCGTTGATCTCAAGCAGGTCGAGGTCCTGCGCCTTCCAGCCGGCCCGCGCCAGCGCCTTGGTCGACGCCGGTACCGGACCCATGCCCATGAATGCCGGGTCCAGACCGCTGGTGGCGAAACTGGCGATACGGCCCAGCGGTTTCAGGCCCAAGGCAGATGCTTTCTTTGCCGTCATGACCATCACCGCCGCCGCACCGTCGTTGATGCCCGACGCGTTGCCCGCGGTCACACCGCCCGCTTTGTCAAACGCAGGCCGCAAGCCCGCCAAGGCGTCAGCGTTGGTCTTCTTGTTGATGAATTCATCGGTGGCAAACACCACCGGTTCACCCTTCTTTTGCGGGATCGTGACCGGCACGATTTCGTCTTTGAACTTGCCTGAGTCTTGGGCGGCGCCGGCCTTCTGCTGGCTGGCCAGCGCGAACGCGTCTTGTGCGTCGCGGCCGATGGCGTACTTTCTGGCCACGTTCTCGGCCGTGATGCCCATGTGGTACTGGTTATACACGTCCCACAGGCCATCCACGATCATTGAGTCGGTCATCTTCCAATCGCCCATGCGCTGACCGTCGCGGGAGCCCAAAAGCACATGGGGCGCGGCGCTCATGTTTTCCTGCCCGCCCGCGATCACGATCTCGCTGTCCCCACAGGCCACCGCTTGCGCTGCCAGCATCACCGCCTTCAGGCCCGAGCCACACACCGCGTTGATCGTCAGTCCAGGCGTGCCGTGTTGCAAACCGCCTTTGAGGACCGCTTGGCGCGCGGGGTTTTGCCCTGCACCGGCCGCCAACACCTGGCCCATGATGACCTCACCCACCTGCTCGGCCGCCAACCCGCTGCGCGCCAGAACGCCTTGGATAACAATGGCCCCCAAGTCGGTGGCCGGGATTTTGGCGAGCGTGCCGCCAAACTTGCCCACAGGGGTGCGGGCGGCAGAAACGATGACGATGTCTTCCATGGGGTGTCTCCTCTCAATGGTGTTTTTGTCTGCGAGCAAGGTGGCCAATAAATTCCTGCAATGACGTGTGCGGGCATTACAGCCCTCGCCAGAGCCTAGGCCTTGGCTTTCACATAGCGCCCTGGGGCTGGCTCCGTGGCCTTGTATTTCCCCTTGCCGTAAGTTTTGGGGGCGGCCACTTGTTTGCCCGCGTGGGTCTTGAGCCAGTTCGACCAGTCGGTCCACCAGCTACCCGGGTGCTCTTTGGCGGTGGCAAGCCATTGGTCCACCGACTTGGGGAATCGGGTGTCGCTGCCGATCCAGTGGCTGCGCTTTCCTTTGGCTGGTGGGTTGATCACCCCGGCAATGTGACCGGACGCGCCCATGACAAACCGCTTCTTGCCTGGGAACACCTGTGTCGACGCGTACGCCCCGCCGATCGGTACAATGTGGTCTTCGCGCGACCCGTAGATGTAGACCGGCAGATCAACCTTGCCAAAGTCGATCGTCTCGCCGCACACCGCCACCGCCCCCTGTTTGATCAAGTTGTTTTCAAGGTAGGTGTTGCGCAGGTACCAGGCGTAAAACGGTCCCGGCAAGTTGGTGCAGTCGCTGTTCCAGTACAGCAGGTCGAATGGCGGCGGCGTCTCGCCCTTGAGGTAATTGCCCACCACGTAGTTCCAAACGAGGTCGTTGGGCCGCAGAAAGCTGAAGGTGGAGGCCAATTCCTGGCCTTTCAGCAAACCGCCTTGCCCCATTTGCGCCTCGCGGTACTTGACGAAGTTCTCGTCAATGAAGATGTCGAGAATGCCGGTGTCAGTGAAGTCCAAAAGCGTGGTGAGCAAGGTCGCCGACGCGACGGGCTGCTGACCGCGCGCGGCCAGCACGGCCAGCGCGGTGCTCAAGATGGTGCCGCCTACACAGAACCCCAGGGCATTGATTTGCTTGGCGCCAGTCACCTCTTGGGTCACAGCGATGGCCTTGATGGCGGCGTCTTCGATGTAGTCGTCCCAGGTTTTGGTGCCCAGGGTGGCGTCGGGGTTGCGCCAGCTCACCACAAAGGTCCGGTGCCCCTGGGCCACCGCATAGCGGATCACCGAGTTCTCAGGCTGCAAGTCCAAGATGTAAAACTTGTTGATGCAAGGTGGCACCAGCAGGAAGGGTTTCTCATAGACCTTGGTCGTCAGCGGCTTGTACTCGATGAGTTGGAACAGCTCGTTCTCGAACACCACAGCGCCTTCGGTGGTGGCCACATTTTTGCCAACCTCGAACTGGCTCTCGTCCGTCATGGACACGTGGCCTTGCTGCACGTCGTGCAACAGGTTCTTGATGCCCAACGCGATGCTTTCCCCTTTCGTGGCCAGCGCTTTTTTTTGCTCCTCGGCGTTGAAGGCCAAAAAATTGCTGGGCGCCGAAGCAGCCATCCATTGCTCCACCGCGAACCGCATGCGGGCACGCGTTTTTTCGTCGCCCTCCACGGCGTCGGCCAGCCCCATCAGGGTGCGCGCGTTCAGCAGATAGGCTGCCGCAGAAAACGCCGCCACCGGGTTGGTGGCCCAGGCGTCGTCAGCGAATCGCTTGTCCTGGTGGACCGTGGTGTCTGTCAGGCCCCGGTTCCACAGCGCGCTGGCTTCTTCCAGGTATTGCTTTTGCAGGGCCATCACCTTGTCGGCCGCCAAATTGAGGCTGGGAACCGTCGGCATGCCGGGGTGTTGGGTCGAAGCGCCTATCCCCTGGAACGACTGCAGCGCTTTGTTCCAGCCATCACCGAACTGCTGCTGGATTTGATTGGCCATTTGCGACCAATCGCTGCCGAGGGGAAATGGGGGTGGGGTCGCCATGCTGGTCTCCTGGGTTGTGATGCGCCACGGCCGGTCGCCGTTGTCCGACGAACTGTTCTGAGTATGGTGGCCGTGGCCCTCGCGAATCTGACAACTGTGCCATCATGCACACATGTACATCTTGGTCATCGGCTGGGTTTACGTCGCGATGATGATGGCTATCGCCGAGGCCATGCACGTCGACGGCACTGTGCTCGGCGGCATTATTACCTTTGTCCTTTACGGGCTGGGGCCTGTGGCGCTGGCGGTGTACTTGATGCAAACACCCGCTCGCCGCAAAGCGCGCAAAGCCCGCGAGGCCGAGTCGCTGGCTGCGCATCGCGATGCCACAGCCGCTGAGCCATCCAGCGAGCCAGGCCTTAAGTGAGCCAGATGCAGGCGGCCATGCGGCCGCTGCGACCGTCGCGGCGGTGGGAAAAGAAAACGTCGGACCGGGTCGCCGTGCACCAGTCATCGGTGCTGTTGTTGCCATACACCCTCTCAACGCCCATCGCCCGCAGACGAGCCCGCGCCAGCTCAGGCAAGTCGGCCAGGTATTTGCCGTTTGAAATCGACCGGAAGCAATAGGTATCGGTTGGACGCTGTGCCTCGAACACGTCGCGCACCTCGGTACCCACCTCAAAACGATTGGGGCCGATACACGGACCCAACCAGGCGATGATTTCAGCTTTATTTTTCATAGCTCTGCCTTCAGGCCTCATGTCGGCCTGGCGCTGAAACTCGGATAAAAACGCTTCCAGCACCCCGCCCGCCAGCCCGCGCCAGCCCGCGTGGACCGCGCCCACCAGACGCCCCTGCGCGTTGGTGAACAACAAAGGCAGGCAGTCGGCCACCATCACGGTGCACGCCACGCCCGGGCGCGCTGCGATGCAGGCATCGGCCACCATGCCATCGCGCACCGGCTCGGCCAGGACGACGACCGTCTGGCCGTGTACTTGGTTGAGAAACACCGGCTGCGCACCCAAGCAAGCGGCCAGTTGGGCCCGGTTTTGGGCCACCGAAACCGGGTCGTCGCCCACGTGATCACCCAGGTTGAAACTGTGCCAAGGTGGGGCGGAAGCGCCCCCCTGTCTGCCAGTCATGACCGCACGCACATGGGCCGGGGCTGGCCAATCGGGAATCACCCAGCCGTCGGGCCATGTCAGCGATGCCTTGGCGCTGTACATTTGCATCGTGCTAGCATAAACGCATCCCACCGGACATGACACACTCGACACCCCCAGCGCTTGGCTACTTGATCGGCCACATCAGCGTGAAGCAGCCCGAGCTGTGGGCATCGTACTGCGCGCGCGTTCCCGCCACACTGTCGCCTTGGCGAGCGAACATTGTGTTCAGAGGCCAAAAAACGGCGGTGTTGAACGGCCAACACCCTGCCTCCTTGACCGTGGTGATCCGATTCCCCGACGCTGCCGCAGTGGCCGCGTGGCACGCTTCGTCCGCCTACCAGGCGTTGATTCCCTTGCGCGACGCAGCAGCCGACGTGGTCCTGCTTAGCTACGAAGAAAGCCCGTCATCACCATGATCCTCGAACTCGCCGACATCCGCATCCAGCCTGGCCAGCAAGCCGCGTTTGAATCTGCCATCCAACATGGACTGGCCACCGTGATCGCGCACGCCAAAGGATACCTGGGACACACTGTGCACCATGGGGTGGAGTCGCCTGAACGCTACGTGCTGCAGATCCGCTGGGCCTCGCTGGAGGACCACACAGTGGGGTTCCGCCAATCCCCCGCTTTCGCCGAATGGCGTGCGATCGTTGGGCCGTTTTTCTCGGCGCCACCGGTGGTTGAACACTTCTACTTGGTCTGACGTCCACGCCAATCGGTGCGGTAACACCGTTCGGGTTGGTGGGATTCAGTCTCTTTCGGCGTGCGCAGAGACCAGCGTGGCGAGCAAGCCGCTGAAAACCGTGCGCTCGGCATCGTTCAGCGGCGCAAGGAGTCGCTTCTGGGCGTCGGCTGCGGCGTCGGCCATTTGATTGACCAGTCGCTCACCCTCTGGCGTCACCCAAAGCAATTTGCGGCGGCGATCGTCCGCGTCGAGTTCGCGGCGAAGCCAACCCTTTTTCTCCAACCGAGCGATCACGGAGCCCGACGTAGCGGCGTCAAAGGCCACCCGCTGCGCCAGCGTGACCTGGTCGCACCCCGAGCCCTCCATCAGCGCTTGCAGGATTGAGAACTGCACCGGCGTGATGTCCCAGCGCCCGCAGGCGTCCATGAAAGTGGCCACCGCGAACTGGTGCAGCCTCCGTATGAGGTGTCCTGGCGTCTGCTGGAATTCAAAACTCTCGCTCATTTGGTATGAGTTTAGCCACCAAATGGCGTGATTGCCCCGAAATTTTCCCGGAACCAGCCGATTTCGGAGGGTCAGCGGTCAAAACGTTGTCTGTGGTCACAAGACCAGCTCGATTGCGGCTCTCGTCCGGGTCAACACCGCTGAAGCATTCCTTTCGCCCGATCCGCAGAGCACTGTGTACGATGGCGTAAAGAGCCCATGGGCCGTGTGTGCCTGGTACCGGTGGCGCTGGACGCCCAACGCTGCGGATACGCCTTGGGCCAATCAAGAAAGGTCGTCATGAGCTATGTTTTCGCGCCCTCGCCCATCCCCAGCGTGCCCGTGGCTGGGCGCACACAGCGGTTTCCAGTGCACCGCGTCTATTGCGTCGGTCGCAACTACGAGGAACATGCCAAAGAGATGGGTTTCACCGGCCGTGAGCCGCCTTTTTTCTTCACCAAACCAGCCGATGCGATCGTCCCGGCCGAGCCGGGCGAGACCATCACCCTGGCCTACCCCAGCTTGACGCGTAACCTGCACCACGAAGTCGAGTTGGTGGTCGCCATCGGCAACGGTGGCGCCAATATCCGTGCGGCCGATGCGCACCACCACATCTTCGGGTACGCGGTGGGTTTGGACATGACCCGCCGAGACCTGCAAAACGACATGAAAAAGCAGGGGCGCCCATGGTGCGTTGGCAAGGCCCACGACGCGTCGGCACCGATTGGGACCATCACGCCGGTGGCACAGGCGGGCGAAGTCGGCTCGGCAGCGTTGTGGCTTCAGGTCAATGGCATTGACAGGCAGCGCAGCCACATCGGCCAACTGATCTGGAACATCGGCGAGGTCATCGAACACTTGTCGGCCGCGTGGACCCTGCAACCCGGTGACCTGATATTCACCGGCACGCCGGAGGGCGTGGGCGCGGTGGTGCCTGGCGACCTCATGACCTGCGGCATCGACGGCCTGGTTGGCCTTGAGGTGCGCGTGGCCTGAGACGCCGCAGCGCGAATGTGGCACGGCCGACTTAGAAAAAGCCGTCGCGCCACATCCGCGGGCGAAACGTGGCGGTTGTCGGTTGCGGCGACGCTGCCACTGTTTCGTTTGACAGCCGCGCCATCAGTTCTGGCGCAACACCCCACACCAAAACCAGTACAACAGCCGCCGCGCACACCGCCCTTGCCCGATACCACCACCGGTGGCCAACCGCTTGACGCGGCTGTTGCTTTGGCCGCTGGCTAGCCAGCCAGCCCCAGGCACAGCCCAGGTAGAACGCCACCCAAAGTTGACTCACCGGCATCACCATGGACCCGGACACCATGCCATCGGTCAACACGGCAAGACCAACCACCAGCCAGGCGGCCATCGTCTGCCGTTCCGTGGCCCCTCGCTGCGCCGCCAGCCGTCGCGCGCACCACAAATGCCACAACCCCATCGCGATGGCCAGAACGGCGAACCCGGTAGCGACCACCCCCCATTCGCTTGCCAGCTGCAGCAGCCAATTGTGGGGGTGAGCGCCCAGCTGTAAATCACGGGCCTCATGCGCGTAGTGCATCGGCCCCACACCCCACAGGGGATTCGCCAGCACCAGATCTGCGGCGAGCGACCACAGCGGCCAACGGCCATTGACCGGGTCGCCCACCGACCGGGCAATCGCGTCGCTGAAGAAACCGAACGGCACCAACCCTCGGGACAAAGGCCACGCCACATAGACCAACAGGTACAGCAACAAGCCCGCCAATCCGCTGAGCCACAGTGCTCGGCACCAGTAGCGCGCCACGCCGTCGGCCCACATGGTGGAGACCAATGCGGTGCCCGCCAGCACGCCCAGCAGTGTGCCGCGCCCGCCCGACACAAACAGCAGCGACCACCACATGGCGGTCACCGCCCACCAGAACCGTTGCCCTGTCGGGTCTTGGATTCTGACCGCCAGCAAGGCCAGCAAGGGCAGCGACACGGTTTGTGCGTGGCTGAAGAAGCGCACGTTGTCAAAGCCAGGCAGCAACGCCAGGGCCAGTGGCTGTTGCCCGGCCCATGCCATGCTGAGCGCGATGGCCATGGCCAGCATGGCGTACAAGGCACATCCGATGCCCACGATCGCGAGCAGCCGGTCCATCCAATGCGGGCCATGCCGCGCGATTTCGTGCGCCACACACCACGCCAGAGTCCACAGCAGCAACAGGTGCAGCCACTCGGTCAGCGCATGCCGGACAGAGAACGCGCCCCCGCTGGCCACCAACCCAAAACCGAAGAACCCGATGAGGCTGACCGACACCACTCGAGAGGGATGCACCGCAACGGCCGCTGACGGCCACGCGACACACCAGGCCCAGGCAGCGACCACCAGCACCGCCAGTTGGAGAACCCGCTGCGGATCGTGGAAACCCGCACCTGGCCACCACGGGCGGTACAAGAACGGCGAGAACAACAGCGCGGTCGCCAACGCGCAGGACGCTGCAGGCCACGCTGGGGCCACGGCTGCAGCCCGGGGCTTGCGACTCAGTAAACGAGGCGAGGGGTACCGCCGCACTTGAGGGAGAAAAGGTTAACGTCGGTCTCGCCCAAACTCAGGCCCAAAACGTCGCGCAGAAGCGGTGTAAGCACCGTGTTCCCAAGGGCGTTCAGCACTGGCTTTAAAAGACCGGTCAAAACCGTGAGCGTATTGGAGACGGTGCCTCCACCGGTTTGACTGCTGGCTTTGGTTAGCGTATCTCCAATCAGGGTGACGCAGCCAGCGTTGGAGGTGGACCCGAGTAAACCCGTGTAAGAGCAACCGTCCCCAGCCAACAATCCCAGCACCCCACCCAAGAGGTCACCAATTCCGTTGAGCAAGCCCGCCAGCAAACCGCTGTTCGCAGAGGCTGATTGAATGTTGCTACGCACCCTGTCCAGGCGCTGTGAGCGGCATGCGGTGGTGTTGGCGTTACAGACATAGTCCGAGTTGCCAATGGTGCCCGTGTCGTTGAACAAATCAGTGGCGACGCTGTTGATTTGGGCCGCGGTGGGAGCAGTACTCGGCGCGCTCCCTGGTCCACCGAACAACAACGACGTGAGCTGTTGCACCACATCGTTTACGGTGCTGCCGATGTCCAACTGGTTCCCAGTCGTACCGGTTTGCCCTTCTTTAAGGGTCAGCGTGCCACCGCCCTGCAAAGCGTTCAGGTTCACCTTGTTGTTGGGCAGACGCAAGATACCCAACACATTCAACAACTCCATGTTGCCCAAGTTTTCATCGCACACTTTGCTTTTGGAAAACAGGTCGGCAGGGGCGATGGCGCCCACGCAAACCTTGGCGACAGAACTTTCCACTTGGAACGCGGCGCGATCGCTGCCACTGGCGTCTCTGAGGGCTGATGTGCACATGTCTGTGACCGTCGCTTTGCCAGTGACCACGTCCAGCACGATGGGCAGATCCAACTTGATCAGCGGCGACAACAAGAGGCCCAGCAGGCCATTTTCGGTTTTCACGCGAATGTAGGTACGCACCTGCGATGTGTAGGCCTTGGTCCCTACCCCACCAATGGCGATGGACGGTGGCTCGACCACGCCCACTTTGGTGGTGACCGAGGCGAGGCCCAGCAAGTTCAAATTGATGCCAGCGTCCACCGCATTCTTGGAGGTGGCCACACCTATGGCGGTCGCGATCACGTCCAGTGCAGAGACCTCGACATTCAACGCGCTGCTGGTGGACGCATCGGGGGCGGCGATTTTGGCAAACAGCCCAGTCGGAGTGTCCGTGTTGGAGCCCAGCGCCACGTTCAGTGGTATGTTGGGAAGCTTGGCTGAGATTGCGTTCAACAAGCTCAAATTGGCCGCTGTGAGCGCGGACTGACCGGCCACGGTCACTGCAGCGTCCAACACCCTCCCAAGGCTGACTTGGTTGGCAGCCAACAGCGCGTTCAACGTCCCCACATCGGCGCTGGCACTCACCGGTATGCCCAAGGCCGCCAGTAAGCCACCGGGTGTGATCCTCGCGTTGGCAAGACCATCGTAGCTCACCAATGATGTGTTGGCCAGGTCAAGCCCCACCCCTTTCAACACCGACCCCAATACCGAGTCACCGGTCACGCGCACCAAGCGCGACCCAACAGAAAAGGCTGCCAATGGGTCGCCGACGATGGCAACCGCCTGCGCATACAAGTCCCGTTTTCCCAAATACGGCAACAGAGGATTGACTTTGGCGCTGAGCTGCATGCGCACTGCGTTAGGGGTGGTGCCGCCGATGCTGAACCCAGTGACATTGCTCTGGGTGGGGGCCGCCCAGCGGCCACACGCCGGGGTCACAGTCACCGTTGCAGCGTACTTTTGCATGTTGCTCACTGCTTGGGTGGTCGCTTCGGTGCTCGCGCCAGCGCACCCGCTGGACATCAGCTGGCGCGCCCCAGACAGCGCGGCCAAATCAGCCGCTTTTTGCATCTCTCGTTTCAAAAAAAACAAGTAGCCGATTTCCGCGCTGGTGAGCGCGATCACGCACACCAGCAAAAACGCAGCGGTGGTCACCAGCACCGATCCGCGCTGACGTTTCAATGGCAAGGGGGGCTGATGCATCATCACGTCAACGCTCTCATAATCGCACAGTGGCCTGCCCCACCAAGGTGCTCGGCATCCACGTGCTGGCATCGATCAAAGGCAAGCTGGGCAACAGGCGGTTTCGGGCGTACGTGTACCTCACACTCACCGACACACAGCCCGCAACCCCGCCAACGTTCAAACACCCTGGAGAAACCGCCACGGTGACATTGGACGGGTCGTTGAGCCAAGCCTGGCGCGTCGCTTGAGTGGCGTTGTTCGCTGCTGGAACGATCAGGGACGCAGCGAGCGAGCGCAACACAACGTTGCGTACCGCCGCCTGATCGAAACCGGCAACCGGTGGCAACAAGACAGCAGCGCGGGCGCCATCGCCGGCGGCACGGGATACCGCCTGCTGGGTGTAGAACACCGCACCAAACGTGGCGAACCCGTAAAGCAACGCAAAGAAGACGCTGAACACCAAAGCGAATTCAATCGCGGCCAGCCCGCGCTGATGCCTGAATGGGGTTTTGAACTGGCGAGTCACAACGGTGTCAGGGTGTTGCTGTCCACCAGTACAGACGCGCGCCCCTCCAGGCTTTTAGGCAACAGCACCCCCAATCCTGGGATGGGCGGGAACACCGGGTTGGCGGCGTAGTCGTAACGCACTGCGACCACCACCTGGCAGGCGGTGGCTACCGAGTTACCGCAAGTGGGCGGCACAGTCACAGGTGTAGCAGTGGCCACCGGCACACACTCGGCGCTGAGCGCACAGACCGCGGATAACACCGTTCGAGGCCCTGGCATCCAGTTGGTTTGGGACTGCACCACCGCGTTGGCGGTTTGGCGACGACCATCCAGTTGGATGTTGTAACGCAGCGCCGCTCTTGCGCCTTCTTCTGCGGCGTTCTGCAAGCCCATGCGCATGGTCATCACCACGGCCAAGCTCAATGCGCCATAGACCAGCGCAAAAAAAATCGGAAACACCAGCGCAAACTCCACGGCATACACCCCGCGCTCACGCCAGGCATGGCGATGGTTATCAAGGTACGGCTGGAATGGCATGCGCAGCGCGAGGCGTCTTGTCCGGTCAGCGCGACGAGCCGCCAGGTGCGGCGTTGCCACCGTTGGCAACCGTACTTGACAACGTCACCGGAATGGGGTGCTTGTGGCTGTCCAGATAACGCTGATACGACAGTGCCGACGCTGCACCCAGCATGGGCAGCTCGGGACCTGACCTTTGTCCGCTGCGCTGCAACTCCAGCAGCGTGCGGGTGCCTTGGCCAACCACAGTTGTTTCGGTCTGCGCGGACACGTGGAAGGCGACCACTGAGGCCGCTGCAAACAGGGCATGACGAACATCAAACATGGAATATCCTTGGACTTCAGTAGGTGCGTGATTCGACAACTGCTGGACGGACAACAGGGGGCTTGATCAGCGCGTCGGCGCCCGCTGGATTGGTCTGCCAGCTGTTCAAGTCAAAACTGGTGGCGAGCACCAAGCCAGGCAGCGTTCCGTCTTGTACGGGGATGGCTTTGGCCCCAGCAATACGCTCGCGAATCGCTTGTGCCGCGGCTGCGATTTGGGCTTGTGCCGTGGGGCCCAGTTTGCTGCGCAGGAATACATCCTGGGCCTTGTGGGGCTGACCGTCGAGCATCAGGTACAGCGCCAAGTTGCTCCATGCCTTGGCGTTGTCGGTCGCCAGCTCGGCCGCTTTCTGCAGCGGTACCCGGGCTTCAGCCAGCCGGCCTTGCTGCAACAACGCGAACCCGAGATCGCTGAGGATATTGGCGTCGGTCGGGGCAGCCAGCGAGGCGCGCTGAAAGTGCGCTGTTGCTGTGACCATGCCCCCCCCCTTCGCTGCCAGCAAGCCGAGTCCATGTTCAGCACGTGCCCGATGCGGTGACATCAGCAGGTCACCGTACAGCTGGCGGGCACGTTCAAACTGACCGGTTTGACGCAATCCGTCGGCCAGCAGCAGGTTGGAATCCGGGTCAGCCCCCCAGCGCTGCTGCAGTGCTTCAAGGTGTGCCAATGAGGCGAAGTGCAATCCGTTCTGCTGCATCTGCGCCACGAGTTGCAGGTGTGTGGCGCGGTCGTCGGTCCCTGCTGGGGCCATGGACTGACGCGCGGAGGCCTGCTGCGCCTCCACCCGCTCGGCCAAACCCGGCATGGCGCCCGCCGTTGTGGCACAACCCGACAGCAGCAAACCCCAGGGCACGCCGACAGTCAGCCACACGGCCAGACGCACGCACGAGAACTTGGTCATGGTTTGCCTCAATGGTTACCAAGGGCGCGCAGAACGCCCAAAAAGCCAGGTCCGCCAGCCACGATCAACAAGGCGGGCAACAAAAATAGAATCATCACGGCACTCATCTTCACGGTCAGTTTTCCGATCTTTTCACGGACGCGGTTGCGCCGTTGCTCCAATAAGCGGTCGCCAAACCGTTTCATTGGCTCTTGCACCGCACCGCCAAACCGGTCTATCTGCATCAGGAGGTCGACGAAGGTCTTCAGGTCCTCGTTCTCAAACAACCTCACGAGGCGTTGAAGGCTTTGTTCACGGCTTCGGCCCACTGCGAACTGCTGGTTGGCGATGTCCAGCTCTGAAGCGAGCACCGGGGCAGTGCCTTTGAAGTCGGTGATGACCAATTGCAAACTCTGGTCAATGCTCATGCCGACGCCCGTCATCAACTGAAGCAATTCCAGCAACCAAGGCAGTTCCACCTCAATCTGGCGCTTGCGACGCTGGGCCGCCCATTGCAGCGCCCACTTGGGAAGAAGGAACCCCACAGCACCGGCCGTGAATATGGCGAGCCACAGTTTTGACCCAACACCAGCGTAGAACACCACGGTCCCGAGCGTCAGCGCCACAGGCAGTCCCAGGCGACACGCCAAGAAAAGGTAACGACTGCGTAGGTCACGGAGGTTACACAGCGCCAGCAGCCGTACATCTTCGTCCTCGAGGGACATCTGGCCAAAACGAGACGTTGACACCTTTTGACCCACCTGCGCCACGCTGTCGAGCAGCCGGTGGATGGGTCCGAAGCGCCGGGCATCCGGTCGGTTGGTCGGTTCCGGCAGAGCAGCGCCAGTGGCCAGCACCGCGTCAAGCTGGGCCACTGCTGCCATGTTGCGTCGCTGCGCCAGCCAACGGTCCAGCGCCACCATCAGGGCGGCCATCAGAACCAGCAGCAAAGACAAGGTCCACCAAAACGACATCGGGGTGGCGCCCATGCTCAATCCTCCAAAGTGGTGGCCAAGCGGTACAAAATGCCGGCACCGAAGACTTGCAGCGCTATAGCGCTGATCAGCAATTGCTGCCCGGTGGCATCGGCCCACATGCGACCGATGTATTGGGGATTCAACGCGATGATGTAGAGCGCCAGGCCCACAGGCAACAGCCCCAGAATCCAGGCAGACAAACGCGTCTCAGCCGATTGGGCCATCAATTCGGCTTGTGCTTGTTCGCGATCGCGAATGAACACCGCCACACGTGCGACGATCAAATCGGCACGACCGCCAAAGCGCATGCCCATGCGCAAGATGGACGCCAGCAAGACCAATTCTGTGGATCCATACAACTCGCCCACCGCTTGCAAGGCATGGTCGGGATCCACCCCGCTCGACTGCAAGCGGGCCGCGTGTGCCGTCGCCCGGCCCAGCGGTGTCTCGGCAGCCACCACCCCGTTGTGAAAAGCGGACTGAACGCTGTGGCCAATGGTCATGAGCCTCACCACACTGTCCAAGTAACCCGGGATCGCGTGGGTCAACGCCAAGCGCTGCCGGTTAATGCGCCAATTGACCCATGCGCCCACCAACGCGGTGCCAAATGCCGCGAGCAAAACCGCCAGCACACCGCCCTGAAGCACGCCACCCACAGCGGCCAGCAACACAGGTGGGCAAGCGCCCAAAACCCAGGTCCGCGGCCGCTCGGTCAGCCCTGCGCGCAGCAGGCACCGACTACTCCAATTGGTTTCTTGCATGCCGAACGCGGTGGACTCACTCGGGCCGCTGCCGGTGGCGAGCATCGTGGGTCGCACCACTTGGTTCAGGTTCAGCAGATCGTCCAAGCTGGCTGCGGCTGCCCGTCGGTCATCCTGCGACTTCGCACGCTGCCACAGGCCGATGCCAGCGGCCGCCAGCAGCCATGCAGCGGCCAGCAGTCCCAACGTGACGCTAGACATGGAGGTGTCCCTTGCCAACAGAAGGCAACTGACGCATCGCAGCGAGCTTGGCACTGTGCGGGGGAATCCCAAGGCTGTGCCACCTGTCATGCTCTTTTCCGTCGGGGCCCAACACCGTTTCGTGGCGGTACAGCTCGTGCATGGAAACGATGTTGTCGCCAAAGCCAGTGACCTCAGTGACCGACAAAATTCGGCGCTTACCGCTGGCCAGACGCCCGATCTGAACAATGAAGTCGACCGCGCTCGAAATGGTTCGCCGCAGACTGCTTTCGCTGCCCTGAAAACCGGCAAATCCAGCAAGCATTTCCATGCGGTACAGGCATTCACGCGGGCTGTTGGCGTGGATGGTGCCCATGGAACCATCGTGCCCGGTGCCCATGGCCTGCAGCAGCTCCAGTACCTCCCCGCCACGCACTTCGCCCAGAATCACCCGATCTGGACGCATCCGGAGGCTGTTGCGCATCAGGTCTCGTTGGGTAACCTCACCTGTCCCGTCAAAGCCGCCCGGCCGCGATTCCAGCCTCACCACGTGGGCATGGTGCAATTTCAGTTCGGCCGTGTCCTCTATGGTGACGATGCGCTCGGCTGGCCCTATGAAGCTGGCCAGCGCATTGAGCAGCGATGTCTTGCCTGAACTGGTTCCACCACTGATGATGATGTTGCAGCGGTTTTTGACCGCGACTTGCAGCAGGTCGTGGATCGCCTGGTTCATGCTTCCCAGGCTCACCAATTCCTGTGGGGTCATTGGATCTTTTCGGAACTTCCGGATAGACACCACAGGGCCATCCAGTGCCAGCGGATCAATGATGGCGTTCAGCCGCCCGCCGTCGTGCAGCCTGGCGTCCACCATGGGCGTGGACTCGTCGAGTCGGCGCCCCAGCGGCGCCAAAATGCGCCGCACGACGCGCAGCAGATGCGCGCTGTCGGTGAATCGGGTGTTGGCACGTTCCAGCACGCCGCCGCGTGAAACAAACACCTCCTTGGGCCCGTTGCACAAAATGTCCTCTATGGTGGGGTCTTGCAGCAGGTCTTCCAAGGGTCCCAAGCCCATCAGGTCCTTGAACAACGCGTCGGCAATGACCCGGGTTTCCACGTCGTTGATGGGCACCCGGCGTCGGCGGATGAAAGCATCGACCTCGGTCAACACGAACTGTTGGACCGTGTGACGAGGTTTGCGGGTCAGCTCTTGGCCCTCCTCCTCGATCCGCATCAGCAGGTGCGACTGGGCGCTCTGCTTGATGTCTTGAAACTGCTGGGACCCCGCGAAGCCGCCAGCGTCGCTTGAAAACTCCAGTCCACCACTACGCATGTTGCTTGTCCCTTCGAACCAGTCGGCGCAGGCCCTGAACGAGCCCTGTGTTGATTCGCTCTGCGTCTGCTTTGGTGGCTGACCACCACGCCAGTCGCTGCCAAATGCCCGCCACGGCTGTCGTGTAAGCCGCCTCTGGGGACGACTCGGCCAAGGACTGGCCTCGGTTCATGGCCTGTAGCATGGCCAAATGGCAGTGGGGCAGCTCGGCCAGGGGCTGCAAACCCAGGCGCTTGGCCATGTCTGCCATCCCCAATGCCAGAGCTGGATCGTGTTTAGACACCACCAGTTTCAACTTGTTGGCCTGTACGCCCCGCTCTGACAACGCATGCAACAAAGTGCGAGCCGAGGCGATGGCCCCGACCGATGGGTCGCTGACCATCAACACCTCGTCTGCCTGCTGCACCACAGCGGCAACAAAATCCGGGTCGCTACAACCACCCAAATCGGCCACCTGCAGCGGAAAGTATTTGCGCAACAGTTCGAGCAACGCCAAGGCGTCGTCGTATGCGATTTCGCGCATCCGCTCGGCTTGGCTGGGCATGGGCAGTAGGCTGAACCCCGCTGGATGATGCGCGAACGCCGACGCAATGAAGGTATGGTCGATTCGGCCGATGCTGGCGATGGCCTCAAGCAGGTCGAACTCCCGTTTCTGTCCGAGGTAAAGAGACGCGTCTGCCACTGGAATGCCAAAGTCCAACAACATGGCATGGCCCTGAGTACCCAGGGCGCGCTGCGCGAGTGCGGTCAGATTGATGGCAGCGCAGCTGGTGCCCACGCCCGCACGCGCGCCCAACAGCACCAGCAGCTTGCCGCGATGCATGGGAGCAGCGCCACCCCAGGCTGTGTCGTGGACCGACAACGCCTTTTGAACGATCGCCAGCCCCTCCACCTCGGCGTTGTCGAGGTCAATGAAATCGCTGACTCCTGCCCGTAACGCGGTCAGCACCGATTCAGCGTTGGCCGCGTTACCGACAGCCACCAGCGCCAGACTTGGGCGGCTGACCGCCAAGCGCTGGGCCACACGCGCCGCTTGGCCCAGCTGCGGGGTCGAAAAGTCCAGGAATGCCAATGCATAAGGTGTGCTGCACAGTTGCTGCACGCACTGCTCGGTGTTACCCCAAAGGGGACTGAGAGTTCCAACGCCGGCCAATACCGGCGACAAACGCTCGGTGGTGACCGCCTGCGGACACACAAGGGCGAACTCTGGTGGCCCCCCCGAGGTCCTGGAACATGGTAGCTGGCTGGGCGCGAGCGGTGTCATTGGCTGAACCCCGGCAAAGCATCCGCCGAGCCCCCCAACAGGTAAGGCGTCCAAACGGTGGCGTTGGGCTGATCGGTGCCACTGCCAGGCAGCATACTGGTCAGGTTGGTGTCGCGCGCCAGCGGCTTGACCAGGCGCGGCGTGACGATGATCACCAACTCCTTCTCGTCGGTGCGGTGGTTCAGGTTCTTGAAGAAAGCGCCAATGACAGGCAGGTCACCCAGCACCGGCACTTTGTCCACGTTCGACACCATGTTCTTGCTGATCAGCCCGCCGACGATGAAGCTCTCACCATCGCCCAACTCCACCGTGGTGTCGGCCTTTCTGGTCAGCAATGCTGGAACGGCGCTGCCGCCGATGCTGACCGCGTTCACATAGTCGAGGTCGCTGGCCTGCGGCGCCACCTTGAGAGCGATGCGGTTGGGGCCGAGCACCGTCGGTGTCACCGCCAACCCGATGCCAAACTGCTTGTATTCGATGGCCACGCTGCCAAGTCCCTGTGGCACAGGGATAGGAATCTCGCCGCCAGCCTGGAAGCTGGCGCTGTGTCCAGACTGGGCGACCAAGGTCGGCTCGGCCAGAATGCGCGCCATGCCGTTGTTTTGCAAAAGCCGCAGACTGGCATTGGTTGTGTCGCTGACCCTGGCGAGCAAGTTGAAGGCGCCTTGAACCGGGGTCGTGGCTGCGCCCAGCAGCGAATCGAAAAAGTACTTGCCTTTGACGAAAGAAAAGTTCGCGCCGACCTGCTTCAACGCCGTTTTGCTGAACTCCACCACCTTCACATCCACCTGAACCGTGCCACCCGTGGCCACTGTGCTCTGGTCGATCAACGCACGACCATCTTTGCCGCCCGGTTGATGTTGTTGGATCAGCGCGCTCGCTTGCGCGTGGGACACCATGTCAGGCGCGGTACCGGCCAACACGGCGCCGGTGGCGCGTAAGCCAGTCCCCTTCAGTTCATCGCCGTCCACCACCAGGTTGAAGCTGGTGGCTTGCTGTTGACCGCGATACCACACCAACAGATTCGTTCTGCCTGAGCGCTTGCCAAACAACAACAGCGAGCCGTTGCCCGGTTTGCCTTTGGGACGAAGCACGAGGACATCGGCCACACTGGGGTCGGCAAGGGCAATGCGCTCGACCGGGCGGATCAACACGATTTCACGCTGCTGCGCACTTTGTAGGTTTAGCACTTCGCCCGCTTCGTGCGCCGTGACCATGTCAGCCTGCCCACTGGCAGCGGTTTCAGTTCCAGCGCTCTGAACGGATGGCGCAGAACCCAGGGCCCGTTTGCCGATGCCTGGCACTGAACCGACTTCTGTCGCTTGGGCGCAACCCACGCTGGCAATAAGTCCCAACAGCGCAGCCGCGGAGATGTGTTTCATTTGGTGAGCGTTCATTGACGCACTCCTCCACGGATGATTTCAACGGTCTCACCCATGGGCGCGAGGCGCACGGGCCCTGGCGGCCCTGCCCGAAGGGTCACGCCGTCTTTCCTGGCCGACAGACCGGGCAGACTGGTGCCTGCAAAGGCTTGGTTGACCGGTTGTTGTAGCAACTTGCCAGACAACACCTGTCCGCTGGCGACATCCACGGTACCCGAGCGGTAGTCACGCGGCTGCAACACCGCTGCGGGCTGGACAAACAAGGAAGCGGACGGCAGCTCATCGTCCTTTGGGTTGCGCAGCGCCAACGTCAGGCGGCCTGACTGTTGGGCGAGGGTCAGCCTGTTCACGTCGGCGACCGGAACCGCCAGCACTGCTGTACGGGCCAGGGCTCGGTTGGGGTCTGCCCTGGACGCGTCTTCGTTCACAGACACTTGGCCAGTGGCCAACACCCTCAGCCGGGGGAGCAGCAAACGAGCCTGGGTGGGCGCGATCTCGGCGCTGTCTTGCTTGAGCGTGAAGAAGACGTCCACAAAGTCGCCGGGCTTGATGCGATAGCCCACGGCCACCGCTTCGTCGATGTTCACCGCCACAGCCCGTTCGCCTGCAGCGATCTGATCGGCAAGGCCACCAGACAAATGGCTTTGCAGCAGGGGGACGCCAACGCCCACGTCCACCACGGGCAACTTGCCGACCACACTGGTCGCATCGGTGAAACTGTTGGCCGGTTGGAGAGGCAAATTCTCTACCTTCACTGCATCCAGAGGGATGGGTTTGCCTGCGGCCAAGGGTTGAATGGCCACCACCACCGAGTACCGATTCACATCGGCTGGTGCTGCGGCCGGTAGCGCCACCGCGGCGGAAAGGGGTTTGGGCTGCTCAGCCAGCATGAAGGCGTACACGCCGATCAGGGCCGCGGCCAACAGCAACAAGCCTGCAAGTATCTTCGTCACTTTGTTCATGGCGGTGTCAGTGAATAACGGAGTGCTTGGCAAATAGGGGAATGCCCATCACTGGGCCTAAGCCAACCATTGCGGCGTGAGAGCAGTCAGCCAGCTTGGGAAGCAGGACATGGCCGCAACCGCCATCGCCAGGTGCGCGCCGTACGGCAGCCGTTTCGTGGCCGGAGAGGTGGAGTGTCCGCGCTCAGCAGGGCTCATGCGCTGCCGCGTGAGCGCCACCAAGGCGTGCGATGCACTCAACACGGAAGCCATCAACCACAAGGGCAACAACGCCACAGGGCCGAATGCGACGCCAATCACCACAAACAGCTTGACGTCCCCCGCCCCCATCACCCGAGTGGCGTACAAAGGCAGAAATGCCAACAAAGCTGCTACAGCGCCCGCTCCACTGGCAAGCCAAGAAGCGCCCCAAGGAGATTGGCCAGTGGTTGCATACCCAGCGACGCAGAAAGCCAATGCCACTAAAAGTAAGGCGTTGGGGATGCGGCGTTGGGTCATGTCGAACCAGGAGACGATGGCACACCACACCCCGATGAGCGGCCACATGGATGTAGCGGAGGGGATCATCGCTACCTCGTGAGGGTATGACGGCTGGGGATTCAGCTGCCGCTGCCAGGCAGCGCATTTGCGATGGCTTGGAACGTCGCAGTGAGGTCGTCGCCGACGGCGCCCACGGCGGTGATGATGACCACAGCGATCAGGCCAGCGATGAGCCCGTACTCAATGGCCGTTGCACCCTCTTCGCTGCGGAAAAAATTAATCAGTGCCTGTTTCATGAGGGACTCCAAAGGTGGAATGAAGAAGTCCTCATGCTAGGGAGCCAATGTCATGGCGATGCAGCGAATAGCAGGTCGTTTTGGGCAGTGCAAAACCGGGAGAACCCAAAACCAATACCAAGGTTCTCACCTTACAAGGTGACGGCGCAGCCTCCTGGCGTGGACGGAACACGGTCCGGCATACACGACCTCTGCCAAGGCCTTGAACTTAGGGCCGCGGTTACCGATCGGTCGCGCGTCATGAAGTGGAATGTTGTGAGACGAAACGCTGCAACACAGTGGATTGGTGTGTAAGCCGTGTGGTGGACTCACTGCGCGCCGCGCGTTAATGAAAACCTCCTGTACCGCTCCCCCCTCCCTGTCCTGGATGACAACGGTCGAGTGGGTGCGTTGGAGCTTGACTAGACACAAAAAAGCCACCCGAAGGTGGCCTTTCTGGGAGCGAACCGGATTACTTCGCTGCAGATGCGGGTGCAGCTGCTTCAGGTGCCGAAGCGGCTGGCGCAGCAGAAGCGGCAGCTTCAGGGGCGGCAGCGGGCGCTGGTGCAGGAGCTGCCACGGGTGCCGGAGCAGGTGCCGGCTCTTCTTTCTTGCCGCAAGCAGCGAGAGAAACGGCGGCGATCAGAGTGGCCAGGGCGAGCATCTTGTTCATTTGAAAGTCCTTTTTAAAAAACACCAGGGGAAAGGTCGCTGTGGTAATGGCTGGTGGGTACCCGCTGCCGCTACCGCAACTTAGGCACAAATTATAGCGATAAGGCCCAATTCCCCGGGCAAACCCGAATTGTCATTCGAGGTCTGCTGTCACGCGGGTCTCAGGCCACATCGGGGCGTAGCCAGCCAGCAGCACACCACGATGCCATAAGTTCTGCCGCTTCAGGGCTCAATCGGGCGACGGCAGCCGCCGACAGGCGGCGCTCCTGCGCCAGTTGCCGCATCAGGCGCGCGTCTCGACCGCCCGCGCGGAAGCTTTCGCCATTGATATAAACGTGCCGATCATCGAACTGCATGCGACTCCGGCGATCGAGACGGAGGCCACCCATGAGCTTCTTGGCCCCCCCCTCAAACCACACCCCCCGCTTGGGCTCGGTGGCCCATTCACCGAGCGCACGGCGCAGGGCGTCTGGCTCCTTGAGCAAGCGCGCGATGGCGTCGCGTGCGAAGGCCTCGAACATGGGGGGCAGCTGGGCACTTTGGGTGGTCGCGCCTTGACTCGGGTCTCTGTACAGCGTTGGATCACCTGCTTCGTCGCTCAAGCGAAGCAGGAGTTCGCGCGCCAACTCACCGCGCGACGGTGCCCGAAAGCCAATCGAGTACGTCATGCACGCGCCCTGCGCGTCACCGTCGTGGGCATAACGCGGAGGCAAATACAGCATGTCGCCTGGCTCAAGGACAAATTCGCTTTCTGGCTGAAAACGGGCCAGGATTTTCAGCGGCACGTCGTCGCGCAGAGAGAGGTCCTTCTGCGGCCCGATACGCCAGCGCCGACGCCCTTCGGCTTGCAACAGAAAAACGTCATAACTGTCGAAGTGAGGGCCGACGCCACCGCCATCGCTGGCATAGCTGACCATCAGGTCGTCGAGCCGGGCGTCGGGCACAAAACGAAAGCGTTGGAGCAGTTCGCTGGCACCGTCATGGTGCAGATCAACCCCTTGCACCAGCAAGGTCCAGTCCCGCTGCGACAAAGGTGGCAACGCACGCCGCGAGAACGGACCTTGCCGCATCCGCCACCCATCGCCCTGGCGCACCACCAGTCGGGACTCGACATCGTCATTGGCGGCCAGGCCGAACAACTCGGCTCGATCAAGCAACGGCCGCATCCCAGGAACGGCCTGGCGAATCAACAACGGCTTTTTTTGCCAATGGCGCCGCATGAATTGATGCGCGGTCAAGCCGCCCAGCAGCGGCAACGGGGTGTTCACGTCCATGGGACAATTGTCTTATGGAAACCTTGGAAACCGTGACCGAACAATGCGTGGTCGCACTGACCTGGACGCTGAAAGACACATTGGGCGAGACCTTGGACGTGCTGGACGACCCCGTGGAATTTTTCGTTGGGGGCCACGACCTGTTGGACCGCATCGACGCCGCGCTGCAAGGCCACGTGGTGGGTGACACTTTGGACCTGCACCTCGAACCCGAAGACGCATTTGGTGACTACGATGAAAACTTGGTGTTTTTGGAAGCGCGTGAGCGCTTCCCCAAAGAAATCGAGGAAGGCATGACTTTCGAAGGCTTGCCCTCGGGTTGCCACCCCGACGCCCCGGCCAACGTGATTTACTCGGTGACCGACATTTATCCCGAGCATGTGGTGCTAGACGGCAACCACCCGCTCGCTGGGATCGCTCTGCGCCTGCACCTCCAAGTGCGCGCGATACGCGAAGCCACCGAACAAGAGGTCGGTCGTGGCAGCGCGGGAACAGGCTTCTTTCAACTGGCGCCCACCGCCCCGGGCAACGGCACGTTGCACTGAGACACAAGCGGCTCGCCAGGCGCCCACTCAGTACGTCAGAGTCACCACACCTTGAGCAGTGCCCAGCAGACAGACCGCCGCTCTTTGTTGGGCAAAAACGCCAACCTCGACCACGCCAGGCCACAGGTTGATTCGGGTCTCGAACGCCAGCGGGTCGGGAATCTGCAGGCCAGTCACGTCCAGTATGTGTTGACCGTTGTCGGTGACCAGAGGCGCACCGTTCGCCAACCGAAGGCGTGCCACCCCACCCAAATCCGCAAATTGTCGAATCAACCGGCCACTCGCCATCGGGATCACCTCTACCGGTAGCGGGAAGCGGCCCAAGGTCGCCACGCGCTTGCTTTCATCGGCGATGCAGACAAAACGGCGCGATTGGGCAGCGACGATTTTTTCCCGCGTCAGTGCCGCCCCGCCGCCCTTGATCATGTGGCCATGTGGGTCGATCTCGTCGGCACCATCAATGTAGACCGCCAGCTCCTCCACGTCGTTGCAGTCGAAGACGGGAATGCCCAGGGCTTGCAGGCGGGCGGTGGACGCCTGTGAGCTGCTGACCGCGCCGCGGATGCGGTCTTTCATGGTGGCCAGTGCCTCAATGAAATGGTTGACCGTGGAGCCGGTGCCGACCCCGATCACCTCGCCCTCCGGCACGTGGGTCAAGGCGGCGTGGCCGACCCGCTTTTTCAGTTCGTCTTGGTTCATGGAGCTTTTGAGACAATACCCAGACATTCAGCCTGTGCCGCCCGGACGCCCGAGGCAACGGCGCAAATTATCCAACGCCGACCAATGCCTTTTTCCCCTTACGCGCTCGCGCGCCCCTTTTTATTTGGGCTGGACCCAGAAACCGCGCACGACTTGACGCTCGCCACGCTGGCTCGCGTGCAACACACGCCCCTGCAGTGGGCCTACCGCCGCCCGTTGGTCAACGACCCGGTTTCGGTGGCGGGTCTGCGGTTTCCCAACCGGGTGGGCCTAGCGGCCGGCCTGGATAAAAACGCCCGTTGCATCGACGGCTTGGGCGCCATGGGTTTTGGTTTTGTAGAGGTGGGCACCGTCACACCCAAGGCACAGCCTGGGAACCCAAAGCCCCGGATGTTCCGACTGCCTGAGGCGGGCGCCCTGATCAACCGGCTGGGCTTCAACAACGGCGGGCTGGAGGCCTTTGTGTCCAATGTCCAGCGCGCCAGTTTTCGGCAACAGGGCCGTATCTTGGGCTTGAACATCGGTAAAAACGCCGCCACCCCGATCGAACAAGCGACCAACGACTACCTGACCTGTTTGGATGGCGTGTACCCCCACGCGGACTACGTCACGGTCAACATCTCCAGCCCCAACACGAAGAACCTGCGCGCCTTGCAGAGCGATGCGGCCTTGGACGCGCTTCTGGGTGCCCTAGCCGAGCGCCGCGAGCGGCTGGCCGCAACACACCAGCGCCGTGTGCCGCTGTTCGTGAAGATCGCGCCAGATCTGGACCCGGCCCAAGTCGACGTCATCGCTGCCACCTTGCGCCGCCACGGCATGGACGGCGTGGTCGCGACCAACACCACCCTGAGTCGGGAGGCGGTACAGGGGCTGAACCATGGCACTGAGGCTGGCGGACTAAGTGGTGCGCCGGTGCTGGCGATGAGCAACCGCGTGATCGCCCAACTGCGCAGTGCGCTGGGGCCGAGCTTTCCAATCATCGGCGTTGGCGGTGTGATGTCGGCCGACGACGCCGTCGCCAAAATCAGCGCAGGGGCCAACCTGGTACAGATTTACACCGGTTTGATTTACCAGGGCCCCCAATTGGTGATGGACGCGGCAAACGCGATCAAAAAGCACTGCCATCCCCGACCGTAATTGAAGATCGTGCTATCTTTTTAATAGTGACTACAGCGCCCTTGGGTCGGTGTTCAGGAGACGTTGGACCAGCGTCCGCAGGTCCGCGCGCAAAGGTGCGAAACCCTGGTGGATCTCCAAGGTCACTTCGTCCATGTACAGCCGCCGGTTGATTTCCAACTGAACGCTGTGCCGGTGCTCGCCCGGGCACCCGTGGCGCCGGACCAACTCCACGCCTTTGTAGGGGTGGTTGCAAGCGACGTCATAACCCAAGCCCCGCAGGTGGGTCGCCATGAGATCCAGCAGCGCTGGGCTGGCAGTGGTGCCGTCGCGGTTGCCCAAAACCACATCGGCGTGGGCCAAGCCGGGAAACTCTGTGGCGTGGCTAGACGCCACCGCAGGCATGGAATGGCAATTGATGTGCAAACAAAACCCATGGCGCAGGTGGGCGGCATGCACCGCCTCGGCCACCGCGCGGTGGTAGGGCGTCCAACAGCACTGGATGCGGTTATGCACCTCGGCCACCGTGAGTTGGCGCTGGTAGATCGGCTGACCATCGTCGGTGAGCCGCCAGATCAGGCCTTTGCCCAGGCGCACTTTGGGCCCCAACTCGATCGGGCTGGGCCATGGCCCGTCGGCCAGCAGGGCCTCATCGATCTCGGTCGTGTCGCGGTTGGCGTCCAGGTAACTGCGAGGAAAATGGGCTTCCACCCAGGCCGCCCCCAAGTCAGAAGCGAAATCGAACAGCCGCTCGACATGTGTGTCTTCGGCCCGCCGCAAGGCCATGAAATCGCAGCTATGGCCAAAGTCTTGTGGGTAGCGCGTGCCGCTGTGCGGCGAGTCCAGCACGACGGCGGTGTGGCCGGGTTGGTAGGTGACCCAGGTCATTTCACCATTGTGTAGCACGCCGTTTCAGTCCGTGTTGTTGGCGCGGCCGTAAGTGTCTTCAAAACGGACGATGTCGTCTTCGCCCAAGTAGCCGCCAGACTGCACTTCGATGATTTCGAGGTCGGTCTTGCCAGGGTTCTCCAGCCGGTGCTTGACGCCCAGCGGGATGTACGTTGACTGGTTCTCGTGAAGCAACAACTGCTCGTCTCCCCGGGTGACCAAGGCTGTGCCTTTGACCACGATCCAGTGCTCTGCGCGGTGATGGTGCATCTGCAGGCTGAGTTTTCCACCCGGCCAAACGGTGATGCGTTTGACCTGATGACGTGGACCTTGGTCCACGCTGTCGTACTGCCCCCATGGGCGGTTCACCTTGCGGTGCACAGCAGCTTGTGGGGCAGCCTTCGCTTCCAGCAACGCGACCGCTTGTTTGACCTGCTCGGCGTGACTCGCTTCTGCCACCAACAGCGCGTCTGGGGTGTCCACGATCAGCAGGTGGCGGGTACCGATGGCGACCACCGGGCGGCTGCCGGCATGGACGAAGGTGTGCTCTGACGCCAAAAAGTGGGCCTGGTCATGGCTGCCTGCCGTGCGGTTGCCGTGAGAGCGGTCCTGGCTCAGCTCGGCCACCGCATTCCAACTGCCAACGTCGCTCCATGCGCCAGCGAACCGGTGGACCGCCAGGCGGTCGTGCTTCTCCATCACCGCGTAGTCGATGCTGTCCGAGGGCGCGGCATTGAACGCGGTCGCCTCCGGGCGTACCAGATGGCCCTCAACCTGCTTGCGGGCCATGGCGTCGACGCAAGCCTGCCAAATCTGCGGGGCGTGGCGTTCCAAGGCGGTGCGCAGGTCGTCTGACCGGGCCAGGAAAATGCCAGCGTTCCACAAAAACGTGCCCTTGGCCAGCATCGCCTTCGCGCTGTCCAACGCGGGTTTTTCTACGAAGCGGCTCACCGCCATGCCGCCTTCGGGCAGTTCAGCACCCTGTTCGATGTACCCGTAGGCGGTGCTGGGGTGGTGGGGCACCACGCCAAACGTCACGATGCGTCCGGCCTCGGCGCATGGCACTGCCGAACGCACCATGTCGGCGAAACCGGCAGCATCAGGGATGTAGTGGTCCGCCGGGCAGAACAACAGCAGGTCCTCTGGAGAGGCCTGCAACGCGGCCAATGCCATGGCGGCGGCGGTGTTGCGCGCACTGGGTTCAAGGATTTGTTGCACAGGTATGCCAGCGGCTCGCGCAGTGTCGTCGGTCAGGAACCGGTGCGCTTCGCTGCCAATGCACCACAATGCGCCCAATGGCGCGAGCCGCTCCAGCGTCAGCCGCAGCAGGGACTTGTCGCCAAGCAAAGGAATGAACTGCTTCGGAAAGGCTTTGCGCGACAAGGGCCACAGGCGCGTGCCGCTGCCGCCGCAAAGCACGATCGGTCGGATTGGCATGGGCATCGTGTTTTGCTTCATCGGATTCGAGGAACAGTTCATGCGTCTGATGTCACCCAGCACATGGCGTGATGGGCCCACCAAGGGCTAAATTTGTACGGCATCAGCCCGCGCCGGCGCCACTGACTCGCCAGACCGTCTTGCCGCCCGAAGCCCTGTCCAACTGAACCAGCACCGCATCGTGCTCGGACAGCTCCCCCTCGCTGGCCATGAGCACCGACAGGGTGAAGGCACCAAGATCCACCGACTCGGACTGGACTTGCTGCGCGTCGCTGGGTGACAGGTCGTCCAACAACGCGTCCTGACCACGGGTGAGGTGGATGTAAACGTCGGCCAGAAGCTCGGCGTCGAGCAGGGCGCCGTGCAGGGTACGACCAGAATTGTCGACGCCCATGCGGGCACACAGCGCATCGAGTGAGTTGCGCTTGCCAGGGAACATTTCCTTCGCCATGACCAAGGTGTCGGTCACGCTGCCCACCACATTGTGGAGGGGTGGACGGCCCAACAGCTCAAGTTCCTTGTTGAGAAAACCCACGTCGAAAGCGGCGTTGTGGATGATGATTTCCGCGCCCGCCAGATAGCCCAGCAATTCGTCCGCCACAGCCGCGAACTTGGGTTTGTCACGCAAGAAATCGTTGCTGATGCCGTGAACCTTCAGTGCTTCCTCATGGCTGTCGCGCTCGGGGTTGAGGTAGAAGTGCTTGTTTTGCCCAGTCAGCTTGCGGTTGACCAGTTCCACGCAACCGATTTCGATGATGCGGTCACCATTCTCGGCCGAGAGGCCGGTGGTTTCGGTGTCCAGTACGATTTGTCGGGTCATGTCCAGATTTCCCTCACGCCGGCTCGGCACGGGCTTGGAGCCCAGCCGGGGCTCGGCGTTCAATGGTTCTCTTTGGCGTGGTTGATTGAGTACTTGGGGATCTCCACCACCACGTCTTGCTGAGCCAAGAAAGCCTGGCAACTGAGGCGGGAGTTGGGTTCGAGACCCCAGGCCCGGTCAAGCAGGTCTTCCTCGTTCTCGTCGAGTTCGTTGAGCGAGGCGAAACCCTCTCTCACGATGATGTGGCAGGTGGTGCATGCGCAGCTCATGTCGCAAGCGTGCTCGATCTTGATGTCGTGATCAAGCAAAGCCTCGCAAATGGAAGTACCCGCCGGGGCCGACACCTCAGCCCCCAGGGGACAGTACTCGGGGTGCGGCAGTATTTTGATGATGGGCATGGAGGCGCTCGGGTTTGAACGGCTGGGGTCAGACCGTCTCGATGTTCTTGCCGGCAAGGGCTTTGTGGATGCCTCGGTTCATGCGTAACGCGGCAAAGGCCTCGGTGCCCTTGGCCAGCGCTTCTGTGGCGGCCTCGATGGCTTTGGCGTCGGTCAGTGGCTTGGCGACCACCACGGCTTGAACCAACGCGTTGATGACTTGGCGCTCGGCTTCGGTCAACAAGTCGACGTCCGCCGCCAGCGCCGAGGTGATCGCCAGCAGCATGCGGTCGGCCTCCAGACGCGCTTCAGCCAGCGCCCGCGCCTGCATGTCCTGCTCGGCCGTGGCAAAGCTGTCCTGCAACATGGCGGCGATTTGCTCGTCGCTCAGCCCATAAGACGGCTTGACGTCGATCTTAGCCTCCACCCCACTGCCCTGCTCCCTCGCACTGACGCTGAGGAGACCATCGGCGTCCACTGTGAACACCACCCGAATGCGGGCGGCGCCTGCGGCCATGGGGGGAATACCGCGAAGCTCGAAGCGGGCCAAACTGCGGCAGTCGGCCACCAAGTCTCTTTCGCCTTGCACCACGTGCAGTGCGAGCGCGGTCTGGCCGTCCTGGTAGGTGGTGAAGTCCTGAGCCATCGCGGTAGGAATGGTCTGGTTCCGGGGGACGATTCGCTCCACGAGCCCGCCCATGGTCTCGATGCCGAGCGACAACGGAATGACGTCCAGAAGCAACAAGTCATCGCTGCCCGCATTGCCCGCCAGCTGGTTAGCCTGGATGGCTGCGCCCAGCGCCACCACTTCGTCGGGATTCAGGTTATTCAGAGGTTCGCGTCCAAAGAAGCCGGCCACGGCCCGCTGCACCTGCGGCATGCGGGTGGATCCGCCAACCATCACCACGCCCTGAACATCCTCTTTGTGAAGCTTGGCATCGCGCAATGCTTTTCTCACCGCCGCCAGGGTGCGGGCGGTCAAAAGTGCGGTCGCCGCTTCAAAGTCTGAGGTTTTGACCTCAAATCGGACGCCACCCCCGGTCAAATCGGCCTGAAACGCTACGGATTCCGTAGCAGACAAAGCCTCTTTGCAATGACGTGCTGCCACTTTCACCGCGGCTTTGTCGGCGGGGTCAACCACCACTGTGCCGGTTTGCTGCAACACCCAGTCGGCCAGCGCACGGTCGTAGTCATCGCCACCCAGCGCGGAGTCGCCCCCGGTGGAAATGACTTCGAACACCCCCCGGCTCAGTCGCAAAATGGAGATGTCGAACGTACCGCCACCCAGGTCGTACACTGCGTAAATGCCCTCGCTGGCATTGTCCAAGCCGTAAGCAATTGCAGCGGCTGTCGGTTCGTTGATCAATCGCAACACGTTCAACCCGGCCAACTGCGCTGCGTCTTTGGTTGCTTGGCGCTGCGCGTCGTCGAAATAAGCGGGCACGGTGATGACCGCCCCGTGGATGTCGTCATTGAAGGTGTCTTCCGCTCGGTAACGCAGCGTGGCGAGGATTTCGGCGCTCACCTCCACCGGCGACTTTTGACCGGCACGGGTCATCAGACCCACCATACCGGGCTGGTTCACGAATTGATAAGGCAGTTGATCCCGGTTGGCAATGTCCGCCAAACCACGCCCCATGAAGCGCTTGACCGATGCGATGGTGTTCTCGGGGTCTGCGCTCAAGGCAGCCTGCGCGTCAAAGCCGATTTGACGTCCGTTGTTCTCCAGGTACCTAACAACCGATGGCAGGATCACCTGCCCGTTCACGTCGGGCAGGCACTCGGCGACCCCATTGCGCACTGCCGCCACCAGTGAGTGTGTGGTGCCCAGGTCGATGCCGAGCGCGATGCGCCTGGTGTGCGGGTCGGGCGAGTGACCCGGTTCGGAGATCTGCAACAGTGCCATGGCGTCATTGTCCTGGGGTTGGCGAGTCCAGCCGGTCGATGTGGGCTTCCACGTCGCTCGCAAACCGCTCGATGAACATCAGCGCCCTGACCTGCTGGGCAGCCGCCACTGGATCATGCTCGACGTCAAGCAGCCGGGCGCAGTCTGCAAGCGCCTGTTGTCGAACCAGCGCCACTTGCTGGCTCAGCGCGTCCAGGGCGGCTTCGTCCATCGCTTCATCCAGAGCTTCCCGCCACGCCATTTGCTGCATCAAAAAAGTCCCCGGCATGGCGGTGTTGTTGTCCGCGCCAATGCTTGCGCCCCGAAGTTCACACAGGTAGGCCGCTCGCTTCAATGGATCTCTGAGGCGCTGGTGTGCCTCGTTGATGCGCACAGACCACTGCATTGCCACCCGCTGCGCAGCAACGCCGCTGGCCACAAAACGGTCAGGGTGCGCTTCACGCTGAAGGTCCTTCCAGCGGGCATCGAGCACCTGAGGGTCTTGGGCAAACTGGGCTGGCACTCCGAACAGTTCAAAGTCGGTGGATTGCAGATTCATGGGTGGCATGCGGGATCCCGGCCGAGATGAATTCGTCACGGTCAAACCACAGACGACGCCGCCCGAAACGGATGGCGACAAAGCGCTCCCGTCGTTCGGTCAAATCCTGAAACTCTCTCCGCAGCCACAGCGGTCGCGTTCATTCGGGTTGTTGAACTTAAAACCCTCGTTCAACCCCTCTCGCACAAAGTCGAGTTCTGTGCCGTCGATGTAAGCCAAGCTTTTTGGATCCACCAGAACCTTGACGCCGTGGCCTTCAAAGATCACATCCTCGGGCGACAACTCGTCAACGTATTCCAGCTTGTAGGCCATGCCGGAACAGCCGGTGGTTTTGACGCCCAGGCGCACGCCAACGCCCTTGCCTCGTTTGCTCAGGTAACGGGTCACGTGCCGCGCAGCGGCTTCGGTCAAAGTAACGGCCATTTTTTTCTCAGGTCGCCCGCCCGGGCATACGCCCATCGGCAGGGAAGATCAGTGCGTGTGCTTCTTCTTGTAGTCTTCCACCGCGGCCTTGATCGCGTCTTCGGCGAGGATGGAACAGTGGATCTTGACCGGTGGCAGGGCCAATTCCTCGGCGATTTGGCTGTTCTTCAACGCAGCGGCCTCGTCCAATGTTTTGCCTTTCACCCACTCGGTCACCAACGAGCTGGAGGCGATGGCCGACCCGCAGCCGTAGGTCTTGAAGCGAGCGTCTTCGATCACCCCGGTTTGCGGATTGACCTTGATTTGCAGCTTCATCACATCGCCGCAAGCGGGTGCGCCCACCATGCCGGTTCCCACGGTGTCGTCGCCTTTTTCAAACGAACCAACGTTGCGGGGGTTCTCGTAGTGGTCAACAACCTTGTCTGAATATGCCATGTGAAGTCTCCTGAATCAGTGCGCAGCCCATTGGATGGTGCTGATGTCGATGCCGTCCTGGTGCATTTCCCACAGCGGGCTCAGGTCGCGCAGCTTGGCGACGTTTTGCCGGATAGTGGCCACCGCGTAATCGATCTCCTGCTCTGTCGTCCAGCGGCCGATGGTCATGCGCAGGCTGCTGTGGGCCAATTCGTCGCTGCGGCCAAGCGCCCGCAGCACATAGCTGGGCTCCAAGCTGGCTGAGGTGCATGCCGAGCCACTGGACACCGCCAACCCTTTGATTCCCATGATCAGCGACTCGCCTTCGACGAAGTTGAAGCTCATGTTCAAGTTATGCGGCACTCGCCGCTCGGTGTGTCCGTTGATGAAAACCTGCTCGATGCCCTTCAGACCTTCCAGCAAGCGGTTTTGCAACGCACGGATGCGCACGTTTTCGGCCGCCATCTCTTCTTTTGCGATGCGATAGGCCTCTCCCATGCCCACACACTGGTGGGTGGGCAAGGTTCCAGAGCGCATACCACGTTCGTGACCGCCGCCGTGCATTTGGGCTTCGAGGCGAATGCGTGGCTTACGGCGCACATACAACGCGCCAATGCCTTTCGGCCCGTAGGTTTTGTGAGACGTGAGACTCATCAAATCCACAGGCAAGGTGTTGAGGTCTATGCCCACACGACCGGTCGCTTGCGCGGCGTCGGTGTGGAAAATCACGCCTTTTTCTCGGCAAATCTTGCCAATCGCCTCGACATCTTGAATGACGCCGATCTCGTTGTTGACAAACATCACGCTCGCCAAGATCGTGTCGGGCCGAATGGCTGCCTTGAATGCGTCGAGGTCCAACAGGCCGTCGTTTTGAACGTCCATGTAAGTCACTTCAAACCCCTGCCGCTCCAACTCTCGGCAGGTGTCCAGAACCGCTTTGTGCTCGGTTTTCACCGTGATCAGGTGCTTGCCTTTTGTCTTGTAGAAGTGAGCAGCACCCTTCAGGGCCAGGTTGTTGGACTCGGTCGCACCCGATGTCCAGACGATTTCACGCGGGTCGGCACCGATCAAGGCGGCAACCTGCTCGCGGGCTTTCTCCACAGCGGCCTCTGCTTCCCAACCCCACGCATGGCTGCGCGAAGCGGGGTTACCGAAGTGCTCGCGCAGCCAGGGAATCATCGCGTCCACTACCCGCGGATCGCAGGGGTTGGTGGCACTGTAGTCCATATAAATAGGGAAATGAGGGGTGGTGTCCATGGCAGGCTGGCGTGTATAGGGGTACGGCTGGCGATTGGGCGGGCTTCGCCCGAATCAGGATTTTGCAAACACGTTGCCTAGCGCAAACACCGAGTTGGGCGCGTTCACACGGATGGGCTTCACCACCGGCGTGCTGGAGATGGCTCGCTTGACTGTGGGCTTGTCTTCAATCTGGACGCCCTTGGCGATTTGTTCGTCCACCAATTTTTGCAAAGACACGGAGTCCAAGAACTCGACCATGCGGGTGTTCAGCGCAGCCCACAACTCATGTGTCATACAGCGGCCCGCCTCGCCCATGCAGTTCTCTTTGCCTCCACATTGGGTCGCGTCGATCGGCTCGTCCACGGACACAATGATGTCCGCCACGGTGATCTCTGCGGCTTTGCGACCGAGGGTATATCCCCCGCCTGGGCCGCGCGTAGATTCGACCAGTTCGTGGCGTCGCAATTTACCGAACAACTGTTCCAGGTAAGACAAGGAGATTTGCTGGCGCTGGCTGATGGCAGCCAAGGTCACGGGGCCAGAGTTCTGACGCAGGGCCAGATCAATCATGGCGGTGACCGCAAAGCGGCCTTTGGTAGTGAGACGCATGACAAGCTCCTTCTGTTGTGCTTGTGGACCTAAAAACACCCTAAGCGTTGTGCGCTTTAGGGAACCATCCCGCAAATCTCGCCGCGCAGCGTGCGCGACGGCAATCTTGAAAAGTCTGCTGAACCTTTCTAGGCGAACCGGTTGTTGAGTAATGTGCTCAAGTATAGCCCAAGACCAAACAATTCAGTCAAGTAACTATACCGGACAGTCGCCGTTTTGTCCAAGACAAATAGAGTGCCATCAAAGCGAAGTCGGGACGGTGGGTGGACCCACCGCACCATCACAAGTTCAATCCTGACTCAATCAGTAAAGATAGGCGTTACGGGTGAGCAGCGCCCATCACGCACGGCGGTCGGATGCCACCAATGAAACAACGTTGTCGGTGCCAGGCGCTCCGAATGCCTGTTCTTTCAAGATGGACAACTGGTCCCTCACCCGCGCGGCCTTCTCAAACTCGAGGTTACGGGCGTGCTCCAGCATCATCTTTTCCAGACGCTTGATTTCCCGCGAGACGTCTTTCTCGGTCATGTCTTCCACCCGCGCACGCTGAGCCGCGGCTTGCTCAAGCCGCTCGGCTTCGCGACCCGCCTTTTCGCTGTATACCCCGTCGATCAAGTCGCGAACCTGTTTCACGATGCTGCGCGGCGTGATGCCCTGAGCCTCGTTGTGCGCGAGTTGCTTGGCGCGTCGGCGTTCTGTTTCGCCAATAGCCAGCTTCATGGAGTCAGTGACCCGGTCTGCGTACAAGATGGCCCGCCCGTTCAAGTTCCGCGCGGCGCGGCCAATGGTTTGAATCAGGGAGCGCTCAGACCGCAAGAACCCCTCTTTGTCGGCGTCCAAGATCGCGACCAAGCTGACCTCTGGAATGTCCAGCCCTTCTCGCAACAGGTTGATGCCTACCAAGACATCGAATGTCCCTAACCGGAGGTCCCGCAGGATCTCCACACGCTCCACTGTGTCCACGTCGCTGTGGAGGTACCTGACCTTCACCCCGTTGTCGGTCAGGTAATCGGTCAGTTGCTCTGCCATGCGCTTGGTCAGGGTGGTGATCAGCACACGCTCGTTTTTTTCAACGCGGATTCGGATCTCTTGCAGCACGTCGTCCACTTGATGGGCGGCGGGCCTCACCTCCACTTCTGGGTCAACCAGGCCAGTGGGGCGAACCACCTGTTCCACCACTTGCCCCGCGTGTTCTTTCTCGTAGGCGGCAGGCGTGGCGGAGACGAACACCGCTTGACGAATCTTGGTCTCGAACTCATCGAACTTTAATGGCCGGTTGTCAAGCGCGCTGGGCAGCCGGAACCCGTACTCCACCAAGGTGGTCTTTCGGGCACGGTCACCGTTGTACATGCCGCCCAATTGGCCGATCAGCACATGCGACTCGTCCAGGAACATCAGCGCATCTTTGGGCAGGTAATCGGTCAGGGTGGACGGTGGGCTACCGGGTGCCGCGCCCGAAAGGTGCCGGGTGTAGTTCTCAATGCCCTTGCAGTGCCCGATTTCACTCAGCATTTCAAGATCGAACCGGGTGCGCTGCTCCAGCCGCTGCGCCTCCACCAGCTTGCCCATACCCACCAGTTCCTTCAGGCGCTCTGACAGCTCTTCTTTGATGCTTTCGATCGCAGACAGCACGCGGTCACGCGGTGTCACGTAGTGACTGGACGGGTACACAGTGAAACGCGGGATCTTTTGCCGAACCCGCCCGGTGAGCGGGTCGAACAGCGAAAGACCATCGATTTCGTTGTCGAACAACTCGATTCGGATCGCCAATTCCGAATGTTCGGCAGGGAATACGTCAATGGTGTCGCCCCGCACCCGAAATTTCCCGCGCGCGAAATCCTGCTCATTGCGCTGGTACTGCATACGGATCAGTTGCGCGATCAAATCACGCTGCCCCAACTGATCACCAACGCGCAGTGTCATCACCATCTGGTGGTAGCTCTCGGGCTCACCGATGCCATAAATGGCCGACACTGTGGCGACGATGATCACATCGCGCCGCTCGATCACACTCTTGGTGCAACTCAAGCGCATCTGCTCGATGTGCTCGTTGATGGCTGAATCTTTCTCGATGAACAAGTCCCGCTGTGGTACATAGGCCTCGGGTTGGTAGTAGTCGTAGTAGCTGACGAAGTACTCCACCGCATTTTTGGGGAAGAACTCCCGAAACTCGCTGTACAACTGGGCCGCAAGAGTTTTATTGGGTGCGAACACAATGGCAGGCCTGCCCATTCGGGCAATCACATTGGCCATGGTGAAGGTCTTGCCTGAACCCGTCACGCCCAACAGTGTTTGAAACACCTCACCGTCGCGCAGCCCTTCCACCAACTGGTTGATCGCCGCGGGCTGATCGCCGGCGGGCGGGTAAGGCTGGTACAGCTCGAAAGGCGAGTCTGGGAAAGACACGAACTCACCGGGGCGCGGTTCGGAGACGGCTTCTGAGATGTCGGACATGGGAGCTACCTCGGGACAACCCTTAAAATCGGGATAACCCGACAGCGTACATCACCTTCGGGTCTCATGCCTGGTCACCCGGCCCGCGACACACCTCACACTGCCAAGGATTCTTTTCATGTCTCTTTTCACCGCCGTCGAAATGGCTCCGCGCGATCCCATCCTGGGTCTGAATGAGCAGTTCAACGCCGACACCAATCCGGCCAAAGTCAACCTGGGCGTCGGCGTTTACTACGACGACAACGGCAAGCTGCCGCTACTGGAGTGTGTGCAAGCAGCGGAAAAGACCATGATGGCGGCCCCCAAAGCACGGGGCTATCTCCCGATCGACGGCATTGCTGCTTACGATTCCGCAGTGAAAGGGCTGGTCTTCGGCAACGACAGCGAGCCTGTGCGTTCGGGTCGGATCGCCACTGTGCAAGCGATCGGCGGCACGGGCGGCCTCAAGGTCGGCGCCGATTTTTTGAAGCGGCTCAACCCGAAAGCCAAGGTACTGATCAGTGACCCCAGCTGGGAAAACCACCGCGCCTTGTTCACCAACGCGGGCTTTCCGGTGGACTCCTACCCGTACTACGACGCCCAGTCGCGGGGGGTGAATTTTGACGGAATGCTCGCCGCCTTGACCGCCGCTCCGGCTGGCACAGTGGTGGTGTTGCATGCTTGTTGCCACAACCCAACCGGCTACGACATTTCGCCTAGCCAGTGGGACCAAGTGGTCGCCACGGTCAAGGCGCGTCAACTGGTGGCTTTTTTGGACATGGCTTACCAAGGATTCGGCCATGGTATCGCCGAAGACGGCGCGGTGATCGCCAGATTTGTCGCTGCTGGGTTGAGCTTCTTCGTGTCCACTAGTTTCAGCAAGAGCTTCAGCCTCTATGGTGAACGCGTGGGCGCGCTCAGCGTGTTGTGCGACAGCAAAGAAGAGGCCGACCGGGTGCTGAGCCAGTTGAAGATCGTGATCCGCACCAACTACAGCAACCCGCCCACCCACGGCGGTGCAGTGGTGTCTGCAGTGCTCAACGACCCTGCCTTGCGCGCGGTCTGGGAAAAAGAGCTCAGCGAGATGCGTGTGCGCATCAAGGCCATGCGCCAGAAGCTGGTAGAAGGGCTAAAGGCCGCAGGCGTGACGCAAAACATGGATTTCATCACCAGCCAGATTGGCATGTTCAGCTACTCCGGGCTCAACAAAGACCAAATGGTCCGCCTGCGCCACGAGTTTGGTGTCTACGGCACAGACACTGGGCGCATGTGCGTTGCGGCCTTGAACAGCAAGAACATTGACCACGTCTGCGCTTCGATTGCCAAAGTGGTCTGACACTGGACGAGGGGATAGCGTATTGACCGCCCACATTCCCTCCCCCTGAATCCAATTTACTTGCGAATCATTTTCATTTAACTTATACTTGAAGCTCACGCAGCAGCCAGCCAATCTGGCACCCTAAGGTGCCCTCAGCCAGCCTCTGACAAGCCACGAGCCACTCGGCTCGTCATCACGGAGGCCATCTTGGCAAAACACAGTTCAAAGAAGCATTGGGTGCTTTCGGCCCATAAGGCGTGCCCACAGCCATCACACCTACCACTGAGTGCGCTCATGCTGGCAGTTTCTGTGTCTGGCTGGGCACAAGACACCTCACCAGATTCCGAGGAGTCACTGGCAAACCCGGTCGCGGCGACCACCGACCTGCCTGCCCCCCAAGCACCCGCCAACCCAAACGCCGGAACATCCAGCGGGGGCAAAACACTGCAACAAGTCAACGTCGTGGACAAACGCGAGGAAGCCCTCGGCAAAGACACTGTTCGCGCCACAAGCACAAGCATTGGCAAAGGCAAACAGGCGTTGCGCGACATTCCCCAGTCGGTGACCGTGGTGACCGAAAAGCTGATCACCGACCGTAACCTGGACACGGTGAAGGACGCGTTGCGTCAAACATCTGGGGTGACCTTTCTCGCGGCCGAGGGAGGGGAGGAAGACATCCGCCTGCGTGGCTTTTCTTTGGCTGGCACAGGCGATGTTTTTCTGGATGGCGTACGCGATCCCGCGTTCTATGACAGAGACACGTTCAACCTCGACCGCGTTGAAGTTTTGCGCGGTTCGGCATCGCTGCTGTTCGGGCGAGGCTCGACAGGTGGTGCGGTCAACCAGGTCAGCAAGGTGCCCCGTGCGGTCGATGAAAATGAAATCACCACCACGCTGGGCAGCCATCGGTACCGCCGTATTGTCGGCGACTTCAACATCAACACCGACCCCGACGCTGGTTTGCGTATCACCGCGATGCGCACACAGGCCGATAACAACGGCACCGGCAACAGTCTGGACAAAGAAGGCGTTGCGCTGACCTACCGCGCGGGCATTGTCACCTCTGACGAGTTTCTGGCCAGCCTTTTTTTCCTGAATAACAACAACGGTATCAACTACGGTCTGCCCTACATCCGACCGCGGGCCACAGACACGCAAGCGTCCAACACGCTGATCGGCAGCTTGGCACCAGACGCCTACTATGGCCTGGCCAGCGACTACAACGCCGGTGGCGCGAAGGTGGCCCGTTTCAGCCATACCCACCGCTTTGGGAATGGCAGCGAACTGGTCAGCCAAGTCAGGGTAGGTGACTTCGAGCGAGACCAGCGAGCCAGCACGGTCCGCTTTGCGGGCACAGCGGGCGCCATTCGCAACCCCGCTGCCGTCGATCTGGGCAATTTCGGGCCTGAAACCGTTTTCACACGGGGTACTCAGCTCAAGGTGCAGGATTTCAAAACAATCCACGCGCAGTCGGACCTAAGCACTAAGTTCGAGGCGCTGGGCTTTAAGCACACATTGCAAACGGGCATCGACTTCGCACACGAGGAAAAAACGGTCTTCGCCGCGCGCAATGCCGCCCAAGGCGGTGTCGATCTGGTCAAGCCCCCCACCACAGCCGGTACGCCAAACGACGGTGGCTCGGTGAACGAAGGCGCTCGCATTTTCCGAGTGGGTAACCAATTCACCGCTAAAAACATCGGTGTCTACGGTCAAGACATGGTGCAGGTTGCCCCCCACTGGAAACTTCTGGGCGGCCTGCGCTACGACCATCTGGATGGCGCGTACGACAACTTCACCATCCCCAACAACGCCGCTGCCCCGGTAGGCAGCACAGCATTCCGCCAAAAAATCTCCGAGGTCAGCAAACGCATCGGTGCGCTGTACCAGCCGAACGATTTGGATTCTTTCCACCTGTCTTACGGCACCTCGTTCAACACTTCGGGCGACACCTACTACTACAACGCCTTGAGTGCAAACACGCCGCCCGAACAAAGTCAGAACCTCGAGCTCGGTGCCAAACTCGATTCGGCCGACAAACGCTTCACCACCCGGCTGGCGGTGTTCCGGTCGACCAAGACCAACGAACGCAACACCGACCCGGACACAGCCGCCACTCGCCTGCTGCTTTCTGGCAAGCGCCACGCCACCGGGTTCGAGATCGACGTCGCGGGCCGCCCAATGCCCAAATGGGAGATATTTGCCTCTTACACCTGGCTGCCAGACGCCAAGGTGGACGATGCCGCATCGACCGTCAATACCGTGGGCAACCGCGTGGGCGATCGGCCCGGCCTGAGCCCCAAACACAGCGGAGCTTTCTTCAACACCTACCAACTCACGCCCCAATGGCGCGTTGGCGGTGGCGTCAACCTCCGGAGCCGTTCCGCACCACCGGACGTCACCGCGCCCTACTTTGATGTGCCCGGTTTCGTGACCGCCGATCTGCTGGCTGAATACAAGATCAACGAACAATTCCTCGTCAAGGCCAGCCTCAGCAACCTTACCGACAAGTTGTATGGCGAGTCGCTGTACCGCGGTCACTATGTCCCCGGCGCCGGTCGCTTGCTGTACGTCAGCCTAACTGCCAAGTTTTAAGGTGAACCACCGCTCAACGAGCCGCTCCTGTGTACAGGATCGGCTACCCGTTTTTTAGCGACACAAGCTCCAAATGCTGCTCAAGGTGCCCGATGTACTGACTGCGGACGAGGTGCGCCACGCGTGTGGTCTGCTTGGCAACGCCCCCTGGAACGATGGCCGGGTGAGCGCCGGCAGCCAGGCCGTGCTGGTGAAAAACAACGAACAACTGCCACATGCGTGCGACGTTGCGCGAGAGCTGCGCAGTATGGTGATGGGCGCGCTGGACCGGCAGCTCACATTTTTTTCAGCCTGTTTGCCCAAGCGGGTGCTGGCGCCACAGTTCAACCGCTACAGCGGCCGCAGCAATCATTACGGCGACCATGTGGATGGGGCGGTCCGCTACCAACCCGACAGCGGACAGAAAGTGCGTGCCGACCTGTCCTGCACCCTGTTTTTAACTGACCCTTGGGCTTACGAAGGCGGAGAGTTGGTCATCCATGACACCCCCGAAGCCCAACGCTTCAAGCTGCCGGCTGGCCACCTGCTGATGTACCCGGCCAACCGGGTGCATCAGGTCACACCAGTGACCCGCGGCGAGCGCCTAGCCTGCTTCTTTTGGGTGGAAAGTATGGTGCGCAGCGACGCGCAACGCCAGTTACTGTTCTACATGGACATGGCGCTGCTGCGCTTGCGTTCCGCGCAGGGCGAAAGCGCAGAAAGCGTGGCCCTGACAGGTACTTACCACAACCTTCTAAGGATGTGGGCCGACACATGAGTCGGGTACCCGTACTCGCCACCTTGCCGCCCGAGGTCGTGACCTTGGGAGACCACACAAAACATGCCCGCACCGTGCTGGATGCCAATGCGTGGGCCTATTTTTCAGGTGGGGCGGGTGATGAGATCACGTTGCGGGCCAACCGCGCCGCCTGGGATGGGCTGGCGCTACAACCCCGCGTGCTTCGCCCGCTGGCCGGTGGCCATACGCGTCTGCGGTTGCTGGGCCGCTCCATGGAACACCCCATCCTGCTGGCACCGGTGGCCTATCAGCGCATGGCTCACCCGGACGGGGAACTTGCCAGCGCTCTGGCGGCTGCCACCTTGGGCGCTGGCATGGTGGTCAGCACTCAGGCAAGTGTGTCTCTGGAGGCGGTCGCAGACACCTTTCTCAGTGAGTCCGCCCGCGGCCCGCTGTGGTTCCAGCTGTATATGCAGCACGATAGAGGTTTCACCCGCGCGCTCGTCGAACGTGCCGAGAGGGCTGGCTATGAGGCATTGGTGCTGACCGTGGACGCGCCGACACACGGCGCTCGGGACCGCGAACGTCGCGAGAACTTCCGCCTTCCAATGGACGTCCACGCCGTCAACCTCGCAGGTCTTCCGCCCGCGCCGCCTCCGCGTTTGAATACGCAGGATAGCGCCCTGTTCCAGGGCCTGTTACACCATGCCCCCATCTGGGACGATCTGACCTGGCTGCATGGCATCACCCAGTTGCCGATCGTGCTGAAGGGCATCATGCACCCGGACGACGCCAGGCAGGCCGTACAGCATGGCGTTGCGGCTGTCGTGGTCTCCAACCACGGAGGCAGGACACTCGACACCAGCCCCGCCAGCGCGGCTGTGCTGCCCCGCATCGCGGAGGCCTTGCAGGGCGTGCTGCCGCTATTGGTCGACGGCGGCATTCAGCGGGGCACCGACGTGCTGAAAGCGCTTGCTTTGGGCGCCAGCGCCGTGCAGGTGGGACGGCCCTACATCTATGGCTTGGCCAATGCGGGCGCGCTGGGTGTCGCGCATGTGCTGAAGCTGCTGAGGGATGAGCTCGAAATCGCAATGGCCTTGTGCGGTTGCGCCACCCTGGCAGACATCGGCCATGATGTGCTGTGGTCCGCAGATCCACACTGACCTTATCCGCTCGCGGTCACTCACGACTGCACAGAAAAGCACGGGTATGGACCATGTAACAGGCTTTTGAACGGTCCAACTGGAAGACATCCCGCTCCACCACGACTGGCAGCGCCTGTAGCAAATCGTCCTGTCTTTTTTGAGCGACCGGCAGCAGACAGAGGCAATGCGTTCGGAACGCAGTTTCTTTGCCAGGCTCAATCAATCGGTTTTCCAGCAGCAAGCGGAAGCCCACCCACCTGTTACTGGCCCTGGGAAAATTATCGCAAATGCAAGCGATTCGCATTTATAATTTAGCCTTGTTCCAAGGCACCACACCATGATCATCTGCATCTGCCACCGTGTTTCCGACCGCGACATTGCGCGCCATGCCCGAGCGGGCATGGGTTTCGACGAGATACAGCTCGAGCTGGGAGTTGCCACGCAGTGCGGACAATGCGAAAGCTGCGCTCGTGAGGTGGTCGCACAGTGTGGTGGCGACTGTACGGTAGCGACTGTGCGCCGCGAAAGCGTGCCCCTTTACTCAGCAACCGCTGGCACCGGCCCATGGAATACTTGACCCTTGTCATCGGCAGCCTCATCGTCACGGTGCTGTCGACCTGGTGGGTGTTTCGACCGTGGGCCCACAGAGAAAGTCCTTCGTACGCAGCCAAAGACAGCCTGTGTACAGCGCCGCCCGCCCCATGTTTTGTCACCTGACCATGCCTGTGTCCGTTGTCACCCTGCACAGTCGGCGCCGGGGCCGCCAAGCCGTGCTCGCCCTGACCGTGGTGGTCCTCCACGCGCTGGTGCTGTGGGGGCTGCAAAGCGGCCTGCTGCGCCGCGCCGTGGAAGTCATCGTGCCCGTGGCCATGCTCAGCGAGGTCATCCAGCCCCCGGCCCCCAAAGTCGTGCCCCCGCCCCCAGCGCCCGTGCCCGCACCCGTCAAGCCCCAGCCGCTCGCGCAAAAACCCCAGCCAGCCCCACCGCCCCCGCTGGCCGCCATCGCCGACCCCACCCCGGCCCCCGCCGCCCCCACCGGCGTCATCGACCCACCCCCAGCCCCTCCAGTGGCCGTGCCTGTGGCCCCTGTCGCGCTGGCCGCCCCATCGGCACCTTCCGCA
>JAIXXF010000031.1 GCA_027490925.1 Comamonadaceae bacterium | reverse complement strand
GAGCCGGGTGGCATCGCACAGTTGGTCGCCAGTACGGACAAGCTGAAAGACAGCCGTCTGCGTTACCGTGAAAACGCCACGCTGCTGCTCGAAAAGGCCAAGGCGCTTCCGCCTGCCGACCTCATTGCGCTGTGGCAGTTCCTCGCCAACGACTGCTCTCTGGTTGTCATCTCCACGCCCGACCTCGAAGCCGCGTACCGCATCTTTTCGGTGCTAAACAACCGGGGGCTCGACCTCGCGCCCATCGACATCATCAAGGCGCAGGTGCTGGGCCTGATCCGCACCACGGCAGGCGACGTCAAGAGCCGCGCCTACGCCAAAGAGTGGAGCCGCATCGAGACTGCACTGGGCCGCGAAGCCTTCGGCGACCTGTTCGGCCACATCCGCAGCATCTACGCCAAGAAGAAGCAGAAGTACATCCTGGTCAAGGAGTTCCAGGAACACGTCACCGAGTACAAGACCCCTATCGATCTCGTCGACAAGGTCATCAAACCCTATGCCGAAGTGTGGGACTTTGTGCGCGATGCCGATTTTGAAGCCACAGAGCACGCCGAGACGATCAACGAACACCTGTCTTGGCTCAACCGCGTGGACTTCAAGGACTGGGTGCCCCCGGCACTGGTCTACTTCAAGCGCTTCCGGCAGCAACCCAAACTGCTCGCAGAGTTTTTCCAGTCACTGGAACGCATGACCTATTTCCTGTTGGTCACCAAGGTGGGCATCAACGAGCGCATAGAAACATACGCCGCGCTCACCAAGGAAATTGAACCGGAGACCTTCAAGGGGGATCTGGCTGCGCTCACCACGCTGGCACTGACAGACGCGCAAAAGCGCAAGTTCGTCGCGGCACTCGATGGAGACGTGTACGACGATCTGCCCAAGGCACGGATGGCGCTGGTCTTGCGCCTTGAGTCCTTGGTGCGCGCCCCCGGCGTGCAGCTCCAAGATGCCGTGTCTCTGGAACACGTCCTGCCGCAAACCCCGCCCGAAGGTTCGGACTGGATCAAGTGGTTCCCGGATGAAGACGAGCGCGATGGCTGGACGCACCGTCTGGCCAATCTGGTTCCGCTGGACAGGAACAAGAACTCGTCTGCCAGCAACTACGACTTTGCCAAGAAGAAGGACGCCTACTTCAGAGGCAAGGGCACCGCATCACCCTTCGTGCTAACGCAAGAAGTGCGGTCGGAAGGCTCGTGGACACCAGCACTGCTGATTGATCGGCAGAAGCGCCTCGTCGGCGTACTCAAGACGCACTGGAACCTTGCGGTGCAACCGACCGATTCAGTCAGCAAAGCGCCTGACACCACAACAGCGATGCAAGGGCAGGCGTCATGAAACCCGTAAAACAACAAGACCAAAGCAACCTGAAGTGGGTAGCCGACTTCATCTGGAACATTGCCGATGACCGCCTGCGCGACGTGTACGTGCGCGGCAAGTACCGCGACGTGATCCTCCCCTTCACCGTTCTGCGGCGGCTCGATGCCGTGCTGGAATCCACCAAGCAGGCGGTGCTGGAGCGCAAGAGGTTTCTCGACACGCACAAGGTGGCCGAACAGGACGGCGCACTGCGGATGGCGGCAGGCCAAGCGTTCTACAACACCTCCGACTTTACGCTCGACAAGCTCAAGGCCAGCAGCGCGGGCCAGCGTCTGCGCGACGACTTTATCGACTACCTCGACGGCTTCTCACCCAACGTTCAGGAAATCCTGACCAAGTTCAAATTCCGCGACCAGATCCAAACGCTGGTCGATGCGCACGTTCTCGGCTACCTCATCGAGGACTTCCTTGACCCTGAGGTCAACATCTCTCCGCTGCCGGTCAAGGATGCGGATGGCCGAATCAAGCTGCCCGCACTCGACAACCACGGCATGGGCACGGTGTTCGAGGAGCTGATCCGCCGCTTCAACGAAGAAAACAACGAAGAAGCTGGCGAACACTTCACCCCGCGCGACGTGGTCAACCTCATGGCCAAGTTGCTGTTTCTGCCGGTGGCCGACCAGATCCAGTCCGGAACCTACCTGCTGTACGACGGCAGTTGCGGTACCGGAGGCATGCTCACCGTGGCGGACGAGGCGCTCCAGGAACTGGCCGCAAGCCACGACAAGGAAGTCTCGATTCACCTGTTCGGGCAAGAGATCAACCCGGAAACCTACGCCATCTGCAAGGCCGACCTGCTGCTCAAGGGCGAAGGCGACGAGGCCGAGAACATCGTCGGCGGCGCGGACAAGTCCACGTTGTCGGCCGATCAGTTCCGCTCGCGTGAGTTCGACTTCATGATCTCTAATCCGCCTTATGGCAAGAGTTGGAAGACCGACCTCGACCGGATGGGCGGCAAGAAGGAGTTCAGCGACCCGCGCTTCATCGTCAACCACGGCGGCGATGCCGAGTTCAAGCTCATCACCCGCTCCAGCGACGGGCAGTTGATGTTCCTGGTGAACAAGCTGCAGAAGATGAAGCACAACACACCGTTGGGCAGCCGCATCGCGCTGGTGCATAACGGCTCGGCGTTGTTCACCGGCGATGCAGGCCAGGGCGAGAGCAACATCCGCCGCTGGGTGCTGGAGAACGACTGGCTCGAAGCCATCATCGCCCTGCCGCTCAACATCTTTTACAACACCGGCATCGCCACCTACATCTGGGTGCTGGCCAACAAGAAGTCCGCGCATCGCAAGGGCAAGGTGCAACTGATTGACGCCTCGCAGTGGTTCCAGCCAATGCGGCGCAACCTCGGCAAGAAAAACTGCGAGCTGGCGGAAGCGGACATTGACCGCATCCTCAAGCACTACCTCGACCAGCCGCCCGCCGATGCGGACGCAGCGAAGGCGGTGCCCGAATGCAAGTGGTTCGACAACGCCGACTTCGGCTACTGGAAGATCACCGTTGAACGCCCGCTGCGACTGAAAAGCCAGCTTAAGCGCAGCGCCATCGAAAGCCTGCGCTTTGCCACCGGTGACGAGGCGCTGCGCAGCGAGATGTACGCCAAGCACGGCGACAAGCTGTACACCGAATTCGCCAAACTCAAGCCCGAAATGGAAGCGTGGCTGAAAGGTGACGACGGGGACGAGGACGCCGACGACGAGTCGGACGACGAAGACACCAAGATCACCAAGAAAGCGGTGCCGGAGAAGCGGCGCAAGAAGCTGCTCGACCCGGCGACGTGGCTGCGCGACAAGATGCTGCTGGAAACGGCCAAGCTGGCGCAGCAGGAACTGGGCGACGGCGTGTTCGATGACCACAACGAGTTCCGCAGCCGCTTCGACGCCACGATGAAGGCGCACGGCAAGAAGCTGGGCGCGCCCGAAAAGAAGGCCATTTACAAGGCGGTGAGCTGGCGCGACGAGTCGGCACCGCCGGTCATTGCCAAGCGCAGCAAGCTCAAGGCGGGCGACCATTTCGAACCCGGCTACGACGGGGCGTACCTGGAAACCGTGGGCAAGGATCGCTTCATGGTCGAGTACGAGGCCGACACCGACCTGCGCGATACCGAGCAGGTGCCGCTCAAGGAAGCCGGTGGTATCGAGGCCTTCTTCGTGCGCGAGGTGCTGCCCCACGCGCCAGATGCGTGGATTGCGATGGACGCCACGAAGATCGGCTACGAGATTTCGTTCGCGCGCTACTTCTACAAACCGACTCCGCTGCGCACGCTAGAGCAGATTCGTGCCGACATTCTGAAGCTGGAAGAACAGACCGACGGACTACTGCACAAGATCGTGGGGGCGGCGTGATGGCAGCGCAGGCAACGTATCCCGCGTACCAAGAATCGGGACTGCCTTGGTCTCCAAGGGTGCCACGTGGCTGGCGTGTACTGCGCAACGGTCGTTTGTTCGCGCACCGGGTGCAGACAGGCTTCCCCGACCTGCCGATTCTGGAGGTGTCCCTGCGCACGGGCGTGCGTGTGCGCGATATGGAAAACCTCAAGCGCAAACAGGTGATGAGCCAGAAGGAGAAGTACAAGCGCGCAGCCAAGGGCGACATCGCCTACAACATGATGCGGATGTGGCAAGGCGCACTCGGCCCCGCCCCCGTCGATGGCTTGGTCAGCCCCGCCTACGTGGTGGTCAAACCCTTCGAGGAGGCCAACAGCGCCTACTTCAGCTACTTGTTCCGCACCGACGCTTACATGCGCGAGGTGAACAAGTTCTCACGCGGCATCGTGGCCGACCGCAACCGACTCTATTGGGACGAGTTCAAGCAGATGCCGTCCTTGGTTCCGCCGCGCCCCGAGCAAGACCAGATCGTCGCCTACCTGCGGGCACAGGATATCCATATTGCCCGCCTCATCAAGGCCAAGCGCGATCTCATCGGCCTGCTCACTGAGCAGAAGCTGCGCATCATCGACCACGCCGTGACGCGCGGGCTTAATGCCTCGGTCGCCTTGAGGCCTTCCGGTGTCGATTGGCTGGGGGATGTGCCAGGGCATTGGGATATTGCTCTGCTCAAGCACGTCGCCGATGTGCGCTTCAGTGGTGTGGACAAGCACTCGCATGATCACGAAATTCCAGTTCGCCTGTGCAACTACACAGACGTCTACAAAAACGACAAGATCACCGACGACATGGACTTGATGCGCGCCACTGCGACGGCAGGGGAAATCGCGCGGCTCACGCTGAAAGCAGGAGACGTGATCATCACCAAGGATTCCGAAACACCGGACGACATCGCGGTGCCAGCGTGGGTGCCGGAAGGGCTTCCTGGTGTGGTCTGCGCTTACCACCTTGGATTGCTACGCCCAGACCCCGGTCGCATCGAGGGTGAGTTCCTTTTTCGCGCCATCGGGTCTGCCCGTATCGCCGAGCAGTTTCACGTGCTGGCAACCGGGGTCACGCGCTTCGCACTCGGCAAGCACGACGTAAAGAACGCTGTCATTGCGCTGCCTCCCGTCGAAGAACAAAAGGCTATCTGCAAATGGATTGCCGATCAGTGCAAGCCACTCGAAGAGGCCATCCTGCGTGCAGAAGAAGAAATCAAACTGATACGCGAGTACCGCGACCGGCAGATTGCCGATGTCGTCACCGGCCAAGTGGATGTGCGTGGCTGGGTGCCGGGGCCTGATGAGGTGGTGGCCGAGGAAGACTTGGCCGCACTGGGCGGCGACGAAGAAATAGATACCGATGGGGAGGAAGATGATGGCGACGACTGACACCAGCGAAAAGGGCTTGGAAGCCCTGATCGTCCGCGACCTCTGCACCAGCGGCGGCTTTGTTCTGGGCCAGCCCACCGACTACAACCGCGACGTGGCGGTGGATGTGGTGCAGTTACTGGCGTTTTTGCAGGCCACGCAGCCCACGGTCGTCACCGCGCTGGAGCTGGCGAGCGAAGGCATCAAGCGCACGCAGTTCCTGCACCGCCTCCAGGGTGAGATTGCCAAGCGCGGGGTGGTGGATGTGCTGCGCAAGGGCGTCAGCCACGGCCCGGCGCACGTTGATCTGTACAAGCTGCTGCCGACGCCGGGCAACGTCAGCGCTGCCGAGAACTTCGGCAAGAACATCTTCAGCGTCACCCGGCAGCTGCGCTACAGCAACGACGAATCGCAGCGCTCGCTGGACATGGCCATCTTCATCAACGGCCTGCCGGTGATGTCCTTTGAGCTGAAGAACTCACTGACCAAGCAAACCGTTGCCGACGCCATCACGCAGTATCAGACTGACCGCAATCCGGCTGAGTTGCTGTTCCAGATGGGGCGCTGCGTGGCGCACATGGCGGTGGACGATGCCGAGGTGCGGTTCTGCCCCCACCTCACCGGCAAGACCTCGTGGTTCCTGCCGTTCAATCAGGGATGGAACAGCGGTGCGGGAAACCCGCCCAACCCGCACGGCCTGAAAACCGACTACCTGTGGAAGCAGGTGCTGCAGAAGGACTCGCTGGCCAACATCATCGAAAACTTCACGCAGGTGGTGGAAGAGGAAGACGAAAAGGGCAAGAAGCGGCGCAAGCAGGTGTTCCCGCGTTTTCACCAACTGCGTACCGTCCGTGCCTTGCTGCGCCGCGCCCGCGAGGATGGGGTCGGCAGGCGCTACCTGATCCAGCATTCGGCGGGCAGCGGCAAGAGCAACACCATCGCGTGGCTGGCCCACCAGTTGGTCGAGCTCAAGACTGCCGCCGATGCGATGCTGGCCCAGTTCGATTCGGTCATTGTCATTACCGACCGCCGTGCGCTGGATACCCAGATCGCCCGCACCATCAAGAGCTACGACCACGTAGCGTCGATCTTCGGCCATTCCGAGGACGCTGCCGAGTTGCGCACCTTCCTGCGCAAGGGCAAGAAGATCATCGTGACGACGGTGCAGAAGTTCCCGTTCATCCTCGATGAGCTGGGCGACCTCAGCAGCAAGAAGTTTGCACTGCTGATCGACGAGGCGCATTCCAGCCAAGGGGGCAAGACCACGGCCAAGATGCATATGGCATTGTCGGGCGCGGCGGGTGACGATGAGGATGACGACGAATCCGTCGAGGACGCCGTCAATAAGCTGATCGAGTCACGCAAGATGCTGCCGAACGCCAGCTACTTTGCCTTCACGGCCACGCCGAAAAACCGGACGCTGGAGTTGTTCGGCGAGCGCTACATGGAGGGCGGCGAAGCGCGCTATCGCTCGCCGGAGGAGCTGACCTACACCACCAAGCAGGCAATCCAGGAGGGCTTCATCCTCGACGTGATTGCGAACTACACGTCGGTGGACAGCTTCTATCACGTCGCCAAGACGGTGGAGGACGACCCGGACTTCGACAAAGTGCGCGCGCTGAAGAAGATCCGCCACTACGTCGAATCCCACGATAAGGCCATCCGCAAGAAGGCCGAGATCATGGTCGATCACTTCAACGCGCAGGTGGCGGCCAAGCACAAGATCGGCGGCAAGGCGCGGGCCATGATCGTCTGCAGTGGCATCGCGCGGGCCATCGACTACTGGCGCGAGGTGTCGGACTACCTTGTCACGATCAAGAGCCCGTTCAAGGCCATCGTGGCGTACTCGGGCGACTTCGAAATCGGCGGCGTCAGGAGGACCGAATCCGACCTCAACGAATTCCCGAGCAAGGACATCCCGTCCAAGCTCAAGCAAGACCCGTATCGCTTCCTGATCGTCGCCAACAAGTTCGTCACCGGCTTTGACGAGCCGCTGCTCCACACGATGTACGTGGACAAGCCGTTGGCAGGCGTGCTGGCGGTACAAACGTTGTCACGGCTGAACCGGGCTCACCCGCAGAAGCGTGACACCTTCGTGCTGGATTTCGCCGACAACGCCGAAGCAGTGAAGCTGGCCTTCCAGGACTACTACCGCGCCACGATCCAGACCGGCGAAACTGACCCGAACAAGCTGCACGACCTGAAGAACGACCTCGATGCCAAGCAGGTGTACAGCTGGCAGCAGGTCGAGGACTTGGTGGCGCTCTACGTCACCGGCGCAGACCGGGAAAAGCTCGATCCCATTCTCGACACCTGTGTTGCCGAGTACATCGACACCCTGGACGAAGACGGCCAGGTCGAGTTCAAGGGCAAGGCCAAGGCTTTCGTGCGCAGCTACGGTTTTCTTGCGGCGATCTTGACCTACGGCCACCCGGCCTGGGAAAAGCTGGCGATCTTCCTGAACTTTTTGATCCCCAAACTCCCTGCTCCGAAGGAGGAAGACCTCTCCAAGGGTGTGCTGGAAGCCATCGACATGGACAGCTATCGTGTGGAGGCACAGGCGTCACTGAAGATGTCGATGGACGACGCGGATGCGCTCATCGAACCACCTCCTCCCGGTGGCGGCGGTGGTGGCGGCACGCCGGAAATCGACAAGCTGTCGAACATCATCAGAGCCTTCAACGATATGTTCGGCAATATTGAGTGGAAGGACGGCGACAAGATTCGCAAGGTCATCACCGAAGAGATTCCTGCCCGCGTCGCGCAGGACAAGGCCTACCAGAACGCGCAGGCCAACTCCGACAAGCAGAACGCGAAGCTGGAACACGACAAGGCGCTGAATCGCGTGGTGCTGGAGCTGATCTCCGATCACACGGAGCTGTTCAAGCAGTTCAGCGACAACCCCAGCTTCAAGCGCTGGCTGACCGATATGGTCTTTGACTCGACGTATCACCCGGGTGCAGTGCCACCGAAGGCCCCGCCACAAGCGGGCGCGTCTGCGTGATGATCGATTGTTGATTTCCACGCAATCTTGACCCCGGTTTTTCATCCGATATTGACCCCACCCTAGGTGGAGTAGCCGGGCTACTCGATTGTGGATAAGTCTATCGTTGAGGCTCCTTTCGGGTCGATGGTTTCGCTGTTTCGGTCAACGACGTCCTGAGCTGCGGCTCTGCCTTTCTTCTTTCCTGTTTGCCGTACAGCGGCCGCACTGGAGTGCTTGAACCGCCAACTCTCATTGCCCGTCTCCACGATATGGCAGTGGTGGGTGAGCCGATCCAATAGCGCCGTTGTCATCTTGGCATCCCCGAACACCTGGCTCCACTCCCCGAAGCTCAGGTTGGTCGTGATCAACACACTGGTGCGCTCGTACAGCTTGGAGATCAGGTGGAACAGCAAGGCGCCACCCGCCTGACTGAACGGCAAATAGCCCAACTCGTCCAGGATCACCAGGTCCATGTACAGCAGCCGGTGTGCCAACTGACCGGCTTTGCCCTGCGTCTTCTCCTGCTCCAGCAGGTTCACCAGTTCCACGGTCGAGAAGAACCTCACCCGCTTGCCCAGCCTCTGGATGGCCTCCACCCCCAAGGCGGTGGCAATGTGCGTCTTACCCGTTCCCGGACCACCGATCAGCACCACGTTGTGTGCCGCATCGATGAACTTGCCCGTGTGCAGTGAGCGCACCAGCGTTTCGTCCACCTGGGCCTGATCGAACGCGAAGCCCGCCAAGTCCCGATGTGCAGGGAAGCGGGCCACCGCCATTTGGTACGCCATCGAGCGCACCGCCCGTTCGGACCGTTCTGCCTGCAGCAACTGCACCATGAACGTCTCGGGCGTGAACTCGGTATGGCGGGCCTGGGCGGCCACCTCCGGGTAGTTGGCCGCCATGCCGTGTAATTTGAGCGCCTTGAGCGCTGTGATGACTTCCTGGCTCATGGCTGCACCCCCGAGCTTGATCCCTCATGCAGCCGACCGTCGGCTCGGAGCCGGTCATAGCGCTGCACATTGGCCAGCGGCTCCACTTGGAGCCGCAATGGCGTGGCGGCCGCCTCAATGGCCTGCGCATTGCCGCCCGCCTTCAGCCGGGCCAGCACATTGAGCACATGCTCGCCGCTGGGCTTGCCAGCCTCCAAGGCCAGCTCAGCGGCTACCACCACCGCCTCCAGGCCGTGCACAGGCACCGCCGCCAGCACCTGGGCCATGACCCGGTCACCACCCTCGTGGCGCAGCAAGATGTTTTGCAGCTTGCGCAGGACCTCTGGCAGGGTCTCGAAAGGCGCGCCGTTGCGCAAAGCGCCTGGCTTGCGTTCAATCAGGCTGATGTAGTGGCGCCAGTCGTAGAAGGTCTGGTTGCGCTCGAAGCATCTGGGATGGCTGGCCACCCGGGCGTTGTCGGCCACCACATCGACCCGTGTGGGGTACAGCCTCAGGCTGACCACCGCGTGGGCGTGTTCACTGGGCACGCTGTAGCGGTTTCTTTGCAGGTGAACCAGGCTGGTGCTGGAGACGCGTCCGAGCACCTCGATGTAGCCGTCAAACGGTTTGGGGTTGGGCATGAGCCGGGGTTGCTCGTCCTGCAACACGTCGGCCACCTTCAGGGCGGGCCATTCCGGGTGGTTGAGTTCGGCCCAGGCGCTGGTGCACTCGCTGCCCAGCCAGTCGTTGAGGGCGGTGAGGTCTGCCCAGCGCTGTTTGACAGCCCGGTGCCAGATGCTGCTGCGCCGGTCGCGCACGTTCTTCTCCACAATGCCCTTCTCCCAGCCGCTGGCGACGTTGCAGAACTCGGGCTCGAACAGGTAGTGGCCGGTCATGGCCTCGAAGCGGGCGTTGATGACGCGTTTCTTGCCCACGCCGACCTTGTCGACGGCGGTCTTCATGTTGTCGTAGATGCCTCGCTGGGGCACACCACCGAAGGCTGCAAATGCCCGGGCATGGGCATCGAACAGCATCTCGTGACCCTGGCTGGGGTAGGCCACGAGCCAGAAGGCTCGGCTGGCGCAGAGCTTGGTGTGGGCGACTTCCAGTCGCCGCCTCAGGCCGCCCACCCAGGCGTACTCGGTGCTCCAGTCGAATTGGAAGGCGTCTCCGAGGACGAACTTCAAGGGCACGAAGGCGGCTTTGCCTGCAGTCCCAGCATGTTCAGCTCGCCACTGGCGGGCGAAGGCGGCCACGCGGCCATAGCTTCCTCGGTAGCCTTGCTCGACCAGGTCGTCGAACATGGCCTTGACGGTTCGGCGGTCCCGTTTGCCTCGGTGGGTGTCGGTCTTGAGCCAGCCGCTGAGGGTGGCTTTGAAAGGGTCGAGCTGTGTGTTGACGGTGCGCGCCGGGTACTTGGGCTCGCTCATCTCGTCGCGCCGTAACCAGGTCCGGATGGTGTTTCTTGCCAGTCCAGTACGCCTCTCGATCTCCTTGATCGACAGGCCTTCTCGCAGGTGCAGTCGGCGAATCTTTGCCAGTGTTCCCACTTTGATCACTCCTTGATCCCCTCTGCTTAAAAAACAAGCAGAGAACTGTATTCAAGGGGTCAAAATTGAATGAAAAAACTTGTCTCTAGGGGGTTAGATTTACGTGGAAATCAACACAGACGGTAACTTTTAGCCTCTTAGCGTCATTGAGCAACAGTCGGTTCTGCAGCGGTCGCGGACGTCCCCCCCAGATTTGAGTAACGACGGACTCTGGAGTCCAACCCCAGGGAAAGGTAGATTGGAAGTGAAAGGCGATAAACATATCCGTCCGGCCAAGTCACCTTGATTTGACGCGCCCGAACAAGGATGCTTGTGTCCACAAGTTTTCGATGGACACATGTGCACAACTTCGGTCACTCCTGACACCGGCAAGCCACACAAACGCAGCTAGCGCCGCCATTCCGACAATTTCAAGGCGCGTGTGATCGCGCTGGCCTTGGAGCCCCACACCTCGGTGGCGTCTGTGGCACTCGCGCACGGGATCAACGCCAGCATGCTGCGCTGCTGGATGAGGGCGCACGCGACCACCCTGGCGCCAACATGTGCTCCTAGTGACTCATCCCACGCAGCCGCCCGCGATGAGCGCAATCGCCCGCTCCACGCAGGCGCAGTGGGTGGGTCAATGCGGTACCGCGCTACAGCCCTTGGTGAACGCCCAGGCCGACGAGCTGCGCCGCCACATGGTGCTGCATGCCGATGAAACACCGGTGGCCATGCTCAAACCGGGAAAGGGCAAAACCCACAGGGCCTACATCTGGTCGTACTGCACGCCGAGTGCCAACCCGGTCAGAGCGGTGGTGTTCGACTTCTGCGAGAGGCGCAGTGGCGAGCACGTGCGTGACTTCCTCAGGCTGGATACGTCATCGGCGTGGAAGGGTACGCTGGTGATCGACGGGTTCAGCGGCTATGCGGCCTGCATGGACAAGGGTGTTACCCCCCGCGGCCACCCAAAGTGCTCCACTTATGGCCACCCAAACTGCTTACATGGTCCGCCCAAGGAGAGCAAGTCCCATGAGCTCTGGGTGAACCATGGCAGCGAGGTCGGTCGCAAGGCGCTGCGGTTCTACCAGAGCCTGTGCCGCATCGAGCGCGAGATTGAAGACCAGCCCAGCGACGGGCGACGAAAGATCCGGCAGCGCAAATACAGCCAGATACTGGCCGTGTTCCATCGCTGGCTGATGGCCACGCGCCAGCAGGTGCCGCCGGGATCGGCCACGATGAAGGCGATTGACTACAGCTTGAAGCGATGGTCTGAGCTCACCCGCTTCGCGGAGGACGGTGATGTCCCGATCAGCAACAACTGGGTTGAGAACCAGATCCGTCAGATTGCACTTGGACGGGCGAACTGGTTGTTCGCCGGCAGCCTGCGGGCAGGAAAACGGGGGGCTGCGGTGATGAGCCTGCTGCACTCGGCACGCATGAACGGGCATGACTCCTACGCGTACTTCAAGGATGTCTTGGAGCGCCTTCCGACGAACCCGGCAAGTCGGATTGAGGAACTGCTTCCTCATCGCTGGTTGCCGCCGAACTGATTCCGCCCATAACCGTCAGCGCTGGTCAAGGTGACTTGGCCGGACGGTTACAGATAAACAGAAGAGCTGAACATTGGTTACCTTCGGGATTTACTCGGGATCGCGTTGTCCCGCAATCCTTCGGTCAGAAGATTCTTCAGTTGACTATCAAGCCGAAATATAAATGAGCGATTTTCCTCATAAATATAAATGTCAATGAATACAAAGAAATTTTCTTGAAGATCGCTTGACTTAGACGAATGTGACTCCATAAAAGCAACCATCTAGGACAACACAGTCAGATGATGGAATCAAAAACACAAGTCCGCGTATCGAATGACACCTTAAAAGAATCTTCAAAAAGAGAAGCTGTCGATCGGGCTAGTCGTCGGGACGCGGCTTTACGGCAGAGGAATAAATACATCAACAATATCAGGGTTGGTAGTAATCACACCATCCCGATATCGACCAGCGCAACAAAGAATCGTAAAACTGGGCAACGATCTGATGGGAAAACGCATCAGCAAGATGAACCTCAGGGTCGAGACGCTGGAACGACCTGGGTTTTATTGATACGTTTTGCCTCCATGACTGGCTATTCAACCGGAGCTCTTCGCAAAAAGATTGAACGTAAAGAATGGTCAGAGGGTGTGCACTATCTGCGCTCCCCCGATGGCCGCTTACACATCAATACTCACGCATACACAAAATGGCTTCTGTGCAAAAAGTAAATACGTCTCTGCCCCCAGGTGTTGAGGTCCGGGGAAACAATGTGCGCATTCAATTTCAGTGGCAACGCAAACGTCATCGAAAAACTGTCGCAAACGAAGCCACGCCATCGAACATCCGTTTCGCCAGCGAACTCCTGTCCAACGTAAAACGCGCTATCAAAAGAGGAGAGTTCGATTACGAAACGTTCTTTCCGAATTCGAAACGCTCCGAAAACGATAGCAATGTGTACACGTTTAAAGACGCGTGCGATGACTACGTCGACGCAAAGTTAAGCAAGCTTTCGCCGGCTTCGGCATCGCAATATTCGAATGCTTTATCAAACGTATGGCAGAAGATCATCGATCCTGCGACGGCGTTTATCGACATCGATCATGCGACCATCGCGGCCGCAATTGGTCGGCATCCCTGGCGGTCTGCAAAGCTCTACAACAACTACTTGATTCCTCTGCGAGGCGTGTTTGATATGCAGTATCGGGGTGAGTGGACCGCCAGCAATCCGATGATCGGAATCGAGAACGACAAGGTTCAAAAAAAGAAGCCGGACCCGCTATCGATCAAAGAGCGAGAGAAGATTTTGGAGCACATGCGCAAGCACTATCCAGCACCAGTGCACGCGTATTTTCTGTTCGCTTTTTCGACTGGCATGCGTCCCGAGGAGCTCATTGCTTTACGCTGGTCGGACATCGACTTTCCTAAAAAAGAAGCGCGTGTGTGGCGGGTGCGAACGTTCCGCGGAACGGATCGAGAGACAACAAAAACAGATGTTGAGCGCGACGTTTTTTTGATTTCGCATGCACTGGTGGCCTTGAAAATCATGAAGCCGATCACTTGTTTGGGTGAGGATCCTCACGTGTTCGAACATCCCGTGTTGCGCAAGCCCTGGCATGACGAGCGTGCGCAGCGCGACACGTACTGGCGGCCCACACTAACGGCCCTTGGCATTCGGTGGCGCAGGCCCTATTGCACGCGCCACACGTACGCAACAGTTGCCTTGATGCAAGGCGTGACGCCGGCTTTTATTGCAAAGCAGCTTGGGCACAGTCTGCAAGAGTTGCTGTCAACGTATGCGAAATGGACGGCCGCAAACAAAGAAGCAAACGACCGCGAAAAGCGTGCACTGGAGTCAGCGTTTACGATGCATGGATGAGTCGTAAAAAAGCGATGCAAAGTTTTGAGGAAGCGCGTTCATTGCTTATGCTTGGCCGAGTCGATGAATGTTATCGACTGTTGTCAAAAACCTCGGAGGCTATTGCATATGCAAGACAACTCGACTCTCCAATTTCAAGGTCAGTCCTGCAACACTACCGGACCTGGTTATCCATTCAAGCAGCCGATGCTGCACGTGCCGCTGTTGCCGAGGCATCGAACAATGGGGATGACAGTAGCCATCCCGGTTGAGCACATCGAAAGGGCCTATTCAATTTGCGCCCTAGCTGCTTGGCGGCGTAAAGACTACGACATGTCTTACGTATACGCCGCATCGCGTGAAGTTCGCGCTATCCTGCATGACGAAGACGGGGCAGTTGACTTGCTGCATTACGTGTACAGCCGAGAAGCTGCAGAGGCAGCGGCCGAAGAAATCAAGGAGATGCTTGATGCAAACTGACGATGCGCTCTTTGAGGGGTTGGACCTAAGCAAGGAGGATGACCTTGCTTATTACAACGCAGTCAAGATCGATTTCTTTTTGTCGTTGTCGCTGCCCGACTGCGCTTTGAAAGAGTGCTACACCCCTGGGGTATTGAAGTTTTGTAGCCCCACTGCTGCTGCATTCGTGCAGTCAGTGCTTGCGAGAGATGCGGCACAGCAGACACTCGATGGAATTTCTGCCCCATCTTCTGCCCCACACTAATTGAGCGGCCAAACAAAAGCCCCTGTAAACCGTTGAGAATCAACAACTTACAAGGGCTGCGTGTTGGTAGGCGCGATTGGACTCGAACCAACGACCCCCACCATGTCAAGGTGGTGCTCTAACCAGCTGAGCTACGCGCCTGAGTCGGAAACATACAGATTGTAGCAGCACGCGCGAGCGTGCCTTGCCTCAGCGGCGGCGGGCGGATCTGACGTTGGGCACGCCGGTGACTTGGGCCATCACATGGCGCAGCCGGCCCGCGTCGGTCACTTCAACGGTGAAGGTCATCCAGGCGGTGCCTTTGAGTGTCTGCGTTTGCACGCCGACCACATTCATTTTTTCGCGCGCGAACACTTCCGAAATGTCGCGCAGCAGACCTTGGCGGTCGGCGGCTTCAACCGCTACGTCCACGGGGTACACCGCCGTCTCTCCGGCCTTGATGCCGCCCCACGCCACCGGGATCACCCGCTCGCTGTTGCGTGCTGCCATTTCACGAAAGTTGCTGCAATCGGAGCGGTGGACGCTGACGCCTTTGCCACGGGTGACAAAGCCCTGAATATCGTCGGGCGGCGCAGGTTTGCAGCACTTGGCCAACTGCGTCATCAGCGAGTCGATGCCGACCACCAAGACGCCGCCCTTGGCGTGGCGGCTGGCGGCCTTGTCACCCTGCCGAGACTTCTTGAGGAGCAAAAACTCGTCTTGCGGTACCACCGGCTCGGCGGGCTTGAACAACAGCTCGATGCTGCGCAGCGAGAACTCGTCTTTGCCAACCACGTGGAACAGGTCATCGGCGGCTTTGAAACCGAGCTGCGACGCGAGATCGTCGAGCTTGATGGCGGTTTTGCCCTCGCGCTGCAAAAGTTTTTCCACCGCCTCGCGCCCGCGCGCCACTGTTTCGTGCTGTTGCAGGGCGTTGAACCAGGCACGCACCTTGGCCTTGGCGCGGTGGCTGACCAAAAAGCGCAGCTCTGGGTTCAACCAGTCGCGCGACGGACCGCCCTCTTTGGCGGTGCTGATCTCTACCGTCTGGCCGTTCTGCAGCGGGGTGTTCAACGGGACCATGGCGCCGTCCACCCGCGCACCGCGGCAACGGTGGCCCAAGTTGGTGTGAACGCTGTAGGCGAAGTCCAACGGTGTGGCACCCTGCGGCAAGTCCACGATGGCGGCGTCGGGCGTGAGCACATAGATGCGGTCATCGAACAAGCCCTGGTGCCCGTCGGCGTCGGAGAGGTCGCGCTCCCAGGCCAACAGCTGACGCAAGACCGCGATCTTGGCGTCGTACTCGCCACTGGCCGACACGCCACTGTAGCCTTTGCTGCCCGCCTCTTTGTAGGCCCAGTGGGCCGCCACACCGTGCTCAGCGTGGTCGTGCATGGCCTGGGTGCGGATCTGCACCTCGATTGGTTGCCCCTGCGTGTTGCGAACCACGGTGTGCAACGACTGGTAGCCGTTGGGTTTCGGCTTGGCGATGTAGTCGTCGAACTCATTGGGCACTGGCGGAAGTTGCGCATGCACCCAGCTCAACGCCGCATAACAGTCGGCCACGCTGGGCACCACCACGCGCAGGGCGCGGATGTCGTGAACTTGGCCAAAACCCAGGGACTTGCCCCGCATTTTCCGCACGATGCTGTAGATGTGTTTTGGCCGTCCTTGCACCGATGCCTGGATGCCTTGCTGGCGCAGCTGGTCTTGCAGTTGCTGGCGCAACTGCTCGACGTAGGCCTCCCGCTCCACGCGTTTTTCGTCGAGCAGGCGCGCGACTTCGCGGTAGGTGTCGGGCTCCAGAAAACGAAAGGCCAGGTCTTCCATTTCCCATTTGATCTGCCAGATGCCGAGCCGGTTGGCCAGCGGCGCGAACACCTGCAACGACTCGCGGGCCAGACTGGGCGGTACCGGCAGGCGGGTGGCGGCGTAGTGGCGCAGCGTTTGCAGCCGCGACGCGAGCCGCAACAGCACCACCCTCAAATCGCGTGAAAACGCGAGCAGCATCTTGCGCACGTTCTCGGTTTGTGCTGCCGCGCTTTGTGACATGGGCACAGCGGTGGCGGGAGAAGTGGCCTGGGTCTTGCGGGCCTGCCGCTGCACCCGGATGAGCTGGGTGGTTTCCACCGCCAGCGCCGCGTGGTTGGCACCAAAGGCCTTGGTGATCACCTCCAGCGGGCGGTTCAAGTGTTCGCAGGCGTAGACCAAATAACAAGCCGCCTGCATGGCCTCTGAACCGCCGATGTCGGCCACGATGTGGGCCACCGCGTCGGCATGGGCCAGGGTGTTTTCGCCGGTGTCCAGGGTTTCACTGGCGATGAATGGCTCCGCGAACGCCCGCGCCCGGGCCTTGGCGTCTGCCTCATCCGGCAGACCAACACGGGTGGCGGCGATCAGTTGCGGCAACGGCGAAGCCACACCGACGGCCGCTGTGACGGGCTCGCTCTTCATGGGTGGGGAGGCGTCACCTCAGGCGAACAAAAAGTGCTTCACTGCCTGCACCTGGTCGGGCGCCACCAAGGTGGGAGCATGGCCCACGCCAGGAAACGTTTTCACCCGGGCGCGTGGACCACGCTGGGTCATGGCCAGCGCGGTGTCTGGCGACAGCAGGTCCGATTCGGCGCCCCGGAACACCAGGGTGTCGGCGCGGATCTGGTCATACAGCTGCCACAGCGCAGCGTCCCCCTGCGCAGCGGCTTCGGGGGTGATGCTCTTAAACGCCTGACCGATCGCTGGGTCGTAGTGCAAAGTGACACCATCGCCTTGCGGCTTGACCATGTGGCGCGACAGCGCCAGCCATTGCTCGGGGGTGTGCGGACCAAAGCCAGTGGAGATGGCCCGCAGTGCCTCGGCGGCGGCTTGCACACTGGGGAAATAACCGGTCTGACCGACGTAGCTGCCAATGCGTTGCACGGCTTGCCACTGGATCGCCGGGCCCACGTCGTTGAGCACCAACTTGCGCACTGGCACTGGCAAGGGCAGACCAGCCGTACCGCACACGGCCATGCCGATCAGCCCCCCCATGCTGGTGCCAATCCAGTCCACCGTTTGGGGCCGCAGGTGGTTCAACAGCACCAGCAAATCGGCCGCGTAAGCGGGGATTTGGTAACCCGCTGGGTCCTTGAGCCAGTCGCTTTGCCCGCGACCCACCACGTCCACCGACACCACCCGGGCGTGGGCACTGAGTGCGGCGGCCAAGGTGTCGAAGTCACGGCCCTGGCGCGTCAGCCCGTGCACGCACACCACCAGATGGGATGGCTGTGCCGACGCTGTGGCGCTCCAGTCCCAGTACGCCATGCGGTGGCCGCCATGGGGGTCGGGGCAATGGATGTGGTGCAGGCGGGGTTCGGTCATGGTGGGTGGGGCGCACATGGGCGCTTTGGGCGCTGGATAATGGGCTGGATCCCGGCGTTGACGGGCCTCGCCATTGCATCGTAATTCATCTGGAGAACCCCATGACCGCTCGCTCACTACACGGCAAAACCGCCCTCGTCACTGGCTCCACCAGCGGCATCGGTCTGGGCATCGCGCTGAGCCTGGCGCGCCAGGGTGCCAACATCGTGTTGAACGGGTTTGGCGACGCCGAAGGTCCCAAGGCCGAGGTGGCGGCGCATGGCGTGGAGGTGCTTTACCACGGCGCAGACATGCGCCAGCCCGCCGAGATCGACGACCTGATGACGCAGGCCGCAGCGACCTTTGGCCGGGTGGACATTTTGGTGAACAACGCGGGCATCCAGCACGTGGCCAACGTGGAGGACTTTCCGGTAGACAAGTGGGACGCGGTGATCGCCATCAACCTGACCAGTGCTTTTCACACCACCCGGCTCGCCATGCCCGCCATGAAGGCGGCCAACTGGGGACGCATCATCAACATCGCCTCGGCCCACGGTCTGGTGGCATCGGCGCAGAAGTCGGCCTATGTGGCGTCCAAGCACGGCATCGTGGGGTTCACCAAAGCGGTAGCGCTGGAAACCGCCACCACCGGTGTGACCAGCAACGCCATCTGTCCCGGCTGGGTGCTGACGCCGCTGGTGCAGAAGCAAGTGGACGCACGCGCCGCAGCAAAAGGCCAAACCAACGACCAGGCCAAGAACGAGTTGCTGGGCGAAAAGCAGCCATCGCTCCAGTTCACCACGCCCGAAGAACTGGGCGAACTCGCCGTGTTCCTGTGCTCCCCCGCCGCCAACAACGTGCGCGGTGTGGCGTGGCAGGTCGATGGCGGCTGGACCGCGCAGTGACGGTTGCCCGAAATTGCTACCAAATACATAGCAGCATCAGCAGCAAAAACGTGGGCTAAAGGCCGATTGGGCCCCAAAATGGGCAGGCGCAGCGCCAAACCGCTTAATTCACTTGATTTTTTAGGTCCGCCTCTGTGCCCCAACCGCTGCACATCGACGACGGGCTGCTGGTCTTTGACAAGCCCGCTGGCCTGTTGACCGTGCCCGGCCGGGGCCCTGACAAGCAAGACTGCCTGACCCGCCGGGTGCAGGCTCAGTGGCCGGACGCGCGGGTGGTGCACCGGCTCGACATGGCGACTTCGGGCCTGCTCCTGATGGCGCGTGGGCCAGCCGCCCAGCGCGCGCTCAGCCTGGCGTTCGAGCAGCGGCGCGTGGCCAAGCGCTACACCGCGGTGGTGGCTGGCGTACCCCCAAGCCATGGCACCGGCTGGCAGGACATCGACCTGCCGATCGCCGTCGATTGGGCACGGCGCCCGCTGCGGGTGATCGACCCTGCCAACGGGCAGCCCAGCCTGACGCGGTGGCAAGCGGTGCCCTGTGACCATTGGCCAAACGCGACCCGACTGCTGCTGGCCCCCGTCACTGGGCGTTCCCACCAGCTGCGGGTGCACCTGCAGGCACTCGGCCATCCGATCCTGGGCGATGCGCTGTACGCCCCTGCCGAGGTGCAGGCCCAGGCCCCCAGGCTGCTGCTGCACGCCAGCGAACTGACCCTGAACCACCCGTTGCACGGCAACGAGTTGAACTTCTCAAGCCCTGCGCCGTTCTGACGGGTCACCGGTCACCTCACCCAACCGCCCCCACAAGCCAACGATGCCCGACACCCGCCTGCGCCCCGCCCGCAATGTGCCCGCAATCGGCCCCACACAACCGACCCCGTTGGAGCCCCCGTCCGCCCTAACCACCGTGTCCCGCCGCCACGCGGCGGTGGCGTTGGTGGCTGCGCCCGCGCTTTGCCTGGGCGCTCGGGCGCAACCCACCCCGCGCGCCCAACCCACCCCGGCGCAAACCGAAGGCCCGTTCTACCCAGTGACCCTGCCCGCCGACAGCGACTTCGACCTTCTGCGCCACGGCGCGCAGCGCTACCCTCAAGGCCAGCCCGCCTGGCTGGACGGCGTAGTGACCGACACACAAGGCCGACCGCTCACCGGCGCCCAGGTGGAGATCTGGCAATGCGACCACGCGGGCCACTACCACCACCCCGGCGATGGTGGCCGGGCCGATGCGCGGTTCCAGGGGTTCGGTCGGGTGGTCACCGGGGCCGACGGTCGCTACCGCTTTCGCACCATCAGGCCCATGGCCTACCCGGGCCGCACACCGCACATCCACGTCAAGGTGCGGCTGGGACCACGCGAGTTGTTGACCACCCAGCTGTACGTGGCCGATGAGCCGCTCAACGGCCGCGACTTTCTCTGGCGCAGCCTGAGCGAAGCCGACCGCGCGGCGCTCACCGTGCCCTTCACACCCAGCAGCGACGGCCTGCGCGCCCACTTCCCCATCGTGCTGCGCGCCTGAGCGCCGCCAGGGCCGCCCCAGCCGCGCCGGGGTGGGCCAGCCCAGCGGCATCGGCGACAATGGAGGGTTGTAGGGCCGCCACCAGGCGGCCCGTGCCATTCCATCCAAACAGGAGTCTCCCATGAGTCGTGAAGTCGTTGTCGTCAGTGGTGTGCGCACCGCCATCGGTACCTTTGGTGGCAGCCTGAAAGACATCCCCCCCACCGAGCTGGGCGCGCTGGTTGTGCGCGAGTCACTGACCCGTGCCAATGTGGCTGGCGAGGACGTCGGTCACGTGGTGTTCGGCCATGTGGTCAACACCGAGCCGAAAGACATGTATCTGTCGCGCGTGGCTGCAATCAATGGCGGTTGTGCCCAAAGCACCCCCGCCTACAACGTGAACCGCCTGTGCGGTTCGGGTCTGCAGGCCATCGTGAACGCCAGCCAGTCCATCTTGCTGGGCGATGCCGACATCGCCATTGGCGCCGGGGCCGAGAACATGAGCCGTGCGCCATTTGCCAGCCTCAACACCCGTTGGGGCGCGCGCATGGGCGACACCAAGCTCACCGACATGATGATCGGCGCCCTGCACGACCCCTTCCACACGATCCACATGGGCGTGACCGCCGAGAACATCGCGGGCAAATGGGGCATCAGCCGGGAAGACCAAGACGCGCTGGCGCTGGAAAGCCACCTGCGGGCCGAGCGCGCCACCGCCGCCGGCTACTTCAAGGACCAGATTGTCCCGGTCACTCTGAAGAGCAAAAAGGGCGACGTGGCTTACGTGACCGACGAACACGTGCGCGCCGGTGCCAAAGCCGACGACTTCGCCAAACTCAAGCCCGTGTTCGCCAAAGAAAACGGCACAGTGACCGCGGGTAATGCCTCTGGGATCAACGACGCCGCCGCCGCCGTGGTGCTGATGGAAGCCGCCACCGCCAAAGCCCGTGGCGCCAAGCCGCTGGCCCGCCTGGTGGCTTATGCCCACGCCGGGGTGGACCCCAAGTACATGGGCATCGGTCCGGTACCCGCCACCCAAGCCGCGTTGAAAAAAGCCGGTCTGAAAATTTCTGACCTGGACGTGATTGAGGCGAACGAAGCCTTCGCGGCGCAAGCCTGCGCCGTCACGCGCGACCTGGGTCTGGACCCGGCCAAGGTCAATCCCAACGGCTCGGGCATTTCGCTCGGACACCCGATCGGTGCCACCGGCGCGATCATCACCGTGAAGGCCTTGTACGAGTTGCAGCGCATCCAGGGCCGCTACGCGCTCGTGACCATGTGCATCGGCGGCGGCCAGGGCATTGCAGCGATCTTCGAGCGCATGTAAGCCTCCGTCCCACCTCAGAAAAACGCCCGCTGCTGCGGGCGTTTTTCATGGCGCAGGTCGGAGCCGGTCAGCGGTCGTGGCCACGGCCTCGGTCGCCGCGCTCATCCCCGCCGTGCCGGTCGTGTTTGTCGCGGCCGCGGCCACGGTGATCGTCGTGGCCGCGGCGATCACCGTCCCACCAGCGGTTGTTGGGATCCGCCTGGACAAAGTACACCGGCCGACCACAGGCGTTGTAGCGGTCGCAGTGCTTGCGCCAGTTTTTGGCGTGACCGGGCGGAACGTGCAGGTACACCGGCTCCGCCACGTAGGTGGGACCCCGGGTGATGACCACCGGCTGGCGGTAGATCACCGGCGGCGGCGGGTTGTTGCCGATTTGGATCTGGCCGTATACGCCGGGGGCGAACACACCCCCCACGGTGGCGTTCACGTAAGCGTCGGCCGCGTGTGCAGAGACTGCGCTCAGCCACACCGTGGTGACCAGCGTCGCAGCGGACCAGCCGATCCGGCGTGGGGTAGGAAATGTCTTCATGGGGTCTCCAAACCCGCGGGCGCGGGGCTCACCTGAATGTGGCAGAAATTGGCAAACGGTGCCGCACCACGGTCAGGGAATTTGTAACAAGCCCCCATCAGCCCAGGTCAACGCCGCCCTGCCCGTCGGCGCCCTGGAACCCGTGGCGACGGTAAGTGAGCACCAGGGTGTCGCGGTGCCCCGCTTCCCCCAATGGTTGGATCGGCGTGGACTCATGGATCACCCGGGCATCGTCGAGCAGCAGCACAGACCACGGCTCACTCAGGGTGAACCGCTGGCCGTTTGGCCCATCGGCCTCGAACACCCGGGTCTCGCCGCCTTTGATCTGGTGGCGATCGATCAGAAACACCGCCACGAAGTCCACCCCATCGCGGTGGGCGCCTTCCGGGGTGGGTCTTCCAATGCCGTCGGTCGTGTCGATGCGGAATTGGTGCGCTTCCACATGCCAGGTGGTGGCCTCGCCGACCGCACCGTCGAACACGCGGGCCAGACCCTGAAGCAACCGGTGCCACACCGGGTTCTGGCAGGTGGCGGGTTGCATGGGCTCGAACCAGCGGGACATGCCGCCGTGCAGCGCGTTGTACTCCACCGGTTGCCAATGGGCGCGGTGTGGGACGGTTTTGGCGTGGTCTGCACCGACCACGAAACACGCGTGCCGCCGACGCCGGTAGCGGCCGCCGTCTTTCAGGTGGGCGTCGGGCGGCAAGTCTCGCCAGTCGGGCGTGAGCGCGCCCAAATCCGACAGCGCGCAACCGGTCACGCTCGCCACGCCCGCGGCGTCGAGCAACGCGTAACCACGCGCGCCCAGTGCGGGCAACACTTGGTCAGGCAGGTTGAACAGCGGGGACAGGTGGCTGCGCGGCGCGGGCAGCGGGTGGGAAAGCGGGTGGGCCTGCGTCATGCCTTGAGCTTAACGCGGCGCACCCCAGGCACTGGGGTGCGGGGCCATGCGCGGGCTCAGGGCGCGACCTTGACGCCTTTCCAGAACGCCACGCGGCCGCGAATGGCCTCGGCCTCGGGTTTCGGGTCGGCGTAGTACCAGGCAGCGTCGGTGTTCATTTCACCGTTGACAAGCAGCGACAAATAACTGGCCTGGCCTTTCCAGGCACAAGTGGTCTTGTGGTTGCTGAAGGTGACGTACTCGCGCTTGAGCGAGGCGTCGGGGAAATAGTGGTTGCCTTCGACCACCACGGTGTCGTCGCTCTCGGCGATCACGGCGCCGTTCCAGGTTGCTTTCATCGCTTGCTCCGAATGTTCAGTGGGTGGGGGCTTGCAGCCAGTGCAGGCTGAACCATTGTGCCGGGTCGGTCCACACCGGTCCGGGGGTGAAGCCCGCTTGTCGGGCCAGGTCGCGCAAGCCGTCGACCGTGAATTTGTGCGAGTTCTCGGTGTGCAACGTTTCGCCAGCGGCGAACTCGAACGTCCGACCGGCGAGCGTGACCGACTGGCGGCAGCGGCTCATCAGGTGCATTTCAATGCGGCGCTGGGGCGCGTTGTAGAACGCGCTGTGGGCGAACTGGTCCACAGCGAAATCAGCCCCCAACTCGCGGTTGGCACGGTGCAACAGGTTGAGGTTGAAGGCGGCGGTGACCCCGGCCGCGTCGTTGTAAGCCGCGTGCAGCACCTCGGGCGACTTGATCAGGTCCACGCCGAGCAGCAGCCCACCCCCGACCAGCTGGCGGGCCGCCATGCGCAGAAAGTACAAGGCCTGGGCCGGCGTGAAGTTGCCCAGGGTCGACCCCGGAAAGAAACCCACCCGGCGGCCAAGCGCCACGGGTGGCAAATGGAACGGCCGGGTGTAGTCGGCCACCAACGGGAACACACGGAGCGTGGGGTGGTCGTGTTGCAGGGCGCGGGCGGCGGCCATCAGGTGGTCGCCCGAGATGTCAATCGGCAAAAAGGCGGCAGGGCTTTCCAGGGCGTCCAGCAACCACCGCACTTTGGTCAGAGAGCCTGCGCCAAACTCGATCAGCTCGGCGCCAGGTCCAATGCAGTCGGCCATGTCGGCGACGTGGGCCTGCAAGATGCCCAACTCCGTTCGCGTCGGGTAGTACTCGGGCAGTTCGCAAATCGCGTCAAACAACGCCGAGCCGGGCGCGTCGTAGAAATACTTGGGCGAAATGCTGCGCGGGCGCTGGCCAAGTGCGGCGAGCAGGTCGGCGCCGAACCCACCCGGCGCGAGCGACGGCGCGCCTGGGACCGTTGACCGCACGGCGGTGGCGGTCAACATGTGGCGTCCCGCGCGAGGCGAAGCCCGCTGAATTGCCAACGCGCACCCGCCGGAAAAAAGTTGCGGTAGGTGGGCCGGCCATGACCTGATGGCGTGGCTTGGCTGCTGCCGCGCAGCACGTATTGATTGGCCATGAACTTGCCGTTGTACTCGCCCACCGCGCCGGGGTTGGGCTGAAAACCAGGATACGGGTCGTAGGCCGATCGGGTCCACTGCCACACCGCGCCGTGCGTCTGTTTCATGCCGGGCAAGCCGCAAGCCGCCTCCCACTCGAACTCGGTTGGCAAACGCACGCCCGCCATGCCCGGCTGCGTGGAGGCCCATTCGGCGAACGCCGCCGCCTCGTAAAAGCTGAGGTGGCTCACAGGGTCGTCCGGGCGCATCGGCTGCGCCCCGTGCAAGCCAAACACCCACCACTCTGCCGAGTCAACGGCTGCCGAGTCAACGCCTGCCGACGCAAAACCAGGGCCTGACGCAGGGCTGGCGAGCGGCGGAAGGCGCGGGTCGTCGGCGCGCAGCCAATACAGCGGTGCTTGCCAGCCGCCCGCCTGCGCTGCGGCCCAGCCATCGGCCAGCCACCAGTCGGGGCGCTGGTAACCGCCGCTGGCAATGAACTGTGCGAATTCGCCGCAGGTGACCAGCCGGTGGGCCACCTCGCAAGGTGTCAACCAGACGGTGTGGCGTGGCCCTTCGTTGTCAAACGCGAACCCCTCGCCCGCATGGCCCACCGGGTGGGGTCCGGCGTTGGGTCGCAGCCAGCGCAGTGGGTCAAGGGCGGGCCGTGCGGGGCGGGGCGCTGCGGCAACCGAGGCCGCCGGAGCCGCGGCATAGACAGGTAACAGGGGGTTGCACCACAGCAGGTGCAGCGCGTCGGTGAGCAACAACTCCTGATGTTGCTGCTCGTGCTGCAAACCCAGCGTGATGAGTGGCTCCACGGTTGCCCAGGCGGCGTCGCTGCAGCCGCGCAACCAACGGACCAGTGCCGTGTCTACGTGCTGGCGGTAGCCGAGCACCTCTGCCGACGATGGTCGGGTCAGCAAACCCCGCTGGTGACGCGGGTGGCGCGGGCCCAGGGCTTCGTAGTAAGAGTTGAACAAACGAAAAAACCGCGGGTCGAAGGCGCGGTAGCCGGTGCAGTGGGGCACCAAAACAAAGGCCTCGAAAAACCAACTGGTGTGGGCCAAGTGCCATTTGGTCGGGCTGGCGTCTGGCATGGACTGCACGCATTGGTCTTCGGCCGACAAAGGCGCTGCCCGGTCTAGGCTGTGGGCGCGCACCTCGGCGTAGCGCTGCAGCACCAACGCGCGCCGTGCCTCAGAGCCACTCGCATGGGTGCCCGGTGCGCTGGAACGGAAGCCGACCACGGCCTGGAACGAGGTGCGGTCGGTGGGGGGCATCAAGTCGGGCACTCGGCAGGGATCTCCAGAAAAGGGGGTGGTGGCGAAGGCCTGACCATGGGTCGGTGACCCATTCAAATCATTACAACACAGGGGTGTGACCGCGACCGCGCTGTCGCCTGGGCTACCGGCCGCCTCGTCGTGGCGGGCTACCATGCGGGCGCAAACGGGGCGCTTCCCCGCACGCCCTGCCAACACAGTGTGCCGACAAATACGGCGCTTGGAACCACCAGGAGACAACCCATGGCCCTCATCAACCACCAGATCCGACTCGCCGCGCGCCCGGTGGGCCTGCCCACCGCCGCCAACTGGCAACACACGACCGAACCGGTGGCGCAGCCGGACGACGGTGGCGTGCTGGTGAAAACTTTGGCTTTGTCGCTGGACCCGGCGATGCGCGGCTGGATGAACGAGGGGAAGAGCTACATCGCCCCAGTGGGCCTGGGGGAGGTCATGCGCGCCGGCGGTGTGGGCCTTGTGGTGGCCTCTAAAAACCCGAAATTCGCGGTGGGCGACCACGTGTCGGCTGGCTTGGGCGTGCAGGAGTACCTGCTGATTCCAGCGGATCAAATTCGCCGCAGCGGCTTGGTGGCCGTCGACCTGCGTCTTGGCAGCCTGACGCAGTGGCTCAACGTGCTGGGGATGCCGGGCATGACCGGCTACTTCGGTCTGATGGACGTGGGTCAACCCAAGGCCGGTGAGACGTTGGTGGTGTCGGGCGCCGCCGGTGCGGTGGGGCAAACCGTGGGGCAGTTGGCGAAAATCAAGGGCTGCCGCGTGGTCGGCATCGCGGGTGGTCAGGCCAAGTGCGACTGGGTGGTGAACACGCTCGGGTTCGACGCGTGCATCGACTACAAAAACAGCAGCGTCAAAGACGGTCTCAAGCAGCACTGTCCCGACGGCGTGGACATTTACTTTGACAACGTGGGCGGCGAGATCCTGGACACGGTGCTCACCCGCATCAACCGCAAAGCGCGCATCGTCATCTGCGGTGCGATCAGCCAGTACAACGCGACCACCGCGGTGCAGGGCCCCAAAAACTACCTCAGCCTGCTGGTGAACCGGGCGCGCATGGAAGGGATCGTGGTGTTCGATTACGCGGACCGCTACCCCCTGGCGGTGGCCGAGATGGCGGGCTACCTGAAAGACGGCCGGATGACGAGCCGCGAAGACGTGGTGGAGGGCCTGAGCCACTTCCCGACCGCACTGACGCAGTTGTTCACCGGCGCCAACTTTGGCAAGCTAGTGTTGAAAGTGGCCGACCACTGACCGCACCCGCGCTGGCCCGGGCGACCGCGCCGCCCGCCACGGCGATGCGTCAGACCGCGCCAGTCGGGTGCGTCGGGTCCACCCAGAGCACCGTTTCAGGGTCTTCGGCCGGTGCGATGTCCAGGTTCACCGCGACCGCTTCGCCGTCGCTGCGGCACAGCACGCACTCCAACGCCTCGGTAGGGCTGGCGTTAATTTCCTGGTGCGGCACGTAAGGGGGTACGTAAATGAAGTCGCCTGGCCCGGCCTCGGCGGTGAACTGGAGCCGGTCGCCCCAGCGCATGCGGGCGCGGCCCTTGATGACATAGATCACGCTTTCCAGGTGGCCGTGGTGGTGCGCACCGGTCTTGGCGTTGGCGTGGATGGTCACTGTGCCCGCCCACAGCTTTTCAGCCCCCACCCGGGCGAAGTTGATGGCCGCCTTGCGGTCCATGCCGGGGGTCTGCGCGGTGTTGCTGTCCAACTGGTTGCCAGGCACCACCCGAACGCCGTTGTGCTTCCAGGGTTCCTCGTTTGCAGGACCGTGCGTGTGATCGTGTGGGTGGTCGTGAGACGGGTCGTGATCGTGAGAGTGGGTCATGGGGCGCTCGATAGGGTTGCGGGGGTTCAGTCTTGGGCGGCTTCACGGTGGCGCTTTCGGGCCAAGGCCGCGCCTTTGGCCAGCGCGTCGAGTTTCTGCAGGGCAACCGCTCGGTCCATGGGCGCCAAACCGCAGTTGGTGCAGGGGAAGAGCCGGTGCTTGGGCACGAACTTCAGCGCCAGGCCGATCGTGTCGGCCACCTGCTCGGGCGTTTCCACCACGTCGCTGGCGACGTCGATCACGCCCACCATGACGTCTTTCCCATCGAGCAGCTTCATCAGGTCGGGGGGCACATGCGAGTGGTAACACTCCAGGCTGACCTGCTGAATGCTGCTCTTGGCGAGCGCCGGAAAAATCTGCTCGTACTGGCGCCACTCGTCGCCCAAGGTGTTCTTCCAGTCGAGGTTGGCCTGGATGCCGTAGCCGTAGCAAATGTGCACCGCGGTCTTGCACGTCAGCCCTTGGGCCGCGCGTTCCAGCGCTTTCACGCCCCAGTCGGCAGCCTCTTTCATGTACACGTTGAAGGCGGGCTCGTCGAACTGGACGATGTCCACGCCGTCGGCCTGCAGAGCCAACGCTTCTTGGTTGAGCAGCTCGGCGAAAGCGAATGCCATCTTGACCTTGTCGCCATAAAACCGGTCAGACACCGTGTCCACGATGGTCATGGGCCCGGGCAAGGTGAACTTGAGCAGGCGGCGCGTGTGGGCGCGGGCCAGTTGCGCCTCGAAGGCGTGGACGCGGCCTTTGAGCTTCAGTGCAGACACCACCTGGGGCACCATGGCGTCGTAGCGGTTGTTGCGAATGCCCATCTTGACCTTGTGCTCAAAGTCAATGCCCTCAACCTGCTCCAGAAAACCGTGCACAAAGTGCTGGCGAGATTGCTCGCCATCGCCCACGATGTCGAGGCCAGCGTCTTCTTGCGCCTTGATCCACAGCAGCGTGGCGTCGGCCTTGGCCTGCTGCAATTCAGCGCCCTGCGCTTTCCACTGGGGCCAGAGCTTGTGGGTCTCTGAAAGCCAGGCAGGTTTGGGCAAGCTGCCAGCGATGGCGGTCTGAAACATGGCGGTCTCCTGTGGTGGGTTCATTCTGACGCATCGGGCGGGCGTGTGGTGGTGCCTGCCACTTCCTGTTCCTGCAACGCGCGCCACATCACCTTGCCACTGCCGCTTTTGGGCAAGGCGTCCACGAAGCTGACTTTGCGGGGCACCTTGTAGGCCGACATCTCGGTGCGGCACCAATCCATCAGGCCTTGCTCGGTCAGTTCAGCGTGCCCAGGGCGCCGCACCACCACCGCCTTGACCGACTGGCCTCGGTACGCGTCGGGCGTGGCGATCACACAGGCCTCTTGCACCCCGGGGTGGCGGAACAGCAGCGCCTCGACCTCGGCGGGCCACACCTTGAAGCCCGAGGCGTTGATCATGCGTTTCAGGCGGTCGGTCAGGAAGTAGTACCCGTCGTCGTCCACATGGCCCAGGTCACCCGTGCGGAAGAATCGCTGTCCGTTGATCTGAACGAAAGCCTCGGCGGTGGCATCGGGTCGCTGCCAGTATCCGTTGAACACCTGCGGCCCGCGCACCACGATCTCGCCCTGCGCGTGCGGCGGCAGCGGTTGCAGCGTCTCGGGATCCACCACGTGGGCTTCCACACCCACAAAGGGAATGCCCAGGCACTGCGGCTTGGGGGCGTGGGGCGGGTTGCTGTGCGTGGGCGCGGCGGTCTCGGTGAGGCCGTAGCCCTCGTTGTAGTGCAGCCCGTACTGCGACAGCAAACGCTCGGCCACCGCGCGCGGCATGGCCGCCCCGCCGCCACCGATGTACTGCACGCTGGACAGGTCGAACGACGCCGCCTGGGGGCTGGCCAACAGGTCGATCACCATGGTGGGGATATTGGTCCAGTGCGTCACCCGCCAGCGGGACAACCAGCGCCCCGCCAGCTCACGGTCCCAGCGCGGCATGAGCACCAGGGTGGCGGCGGCGTACACCGCCGCATGCAGGCCCGAGACCATGCCGGTGATGTGAAACATGGGGATCACCGCGAGCACGGTGCTGTGGGGGCCGCTGTGCACCCAACCGCTCGCGGCGACCGCGTTGTGCATCACGGTGCGGTGCGGGTGCATGCAACCCTTGGGCAGCCCGGTGGTGCCGCTGGTGTAGGGCAGCAGGGCCAAGTCGTCTGGCCCGACGAGCACCGGCGGCGCGGGGGCGTCGGTCGCCAGGGCGTCCACCCAGGCGGTGACAGTGCCGCCCACCAGGGGTGGCAAGGGGTGACGCGTGCCCAGCCAATCGCGCCACGCCGTGGGCGCCGCCGCCTCGCCGCTGGCGTCCAGCGCGTCGGCCCAGTGCGCCACCACCAGGTGCCGCAATGCCTGGTGAGGCGACACGGCGCTGCTGGCACGGGCCAATTCGGCGGCGAGGTCGCTGGTGGTGATGGCTGCCCGGGCCCCAGAGTCGGTGATGGCGTGCCGCAGTTCTTCGGCCCGGTTCATCGGGTTCACAGGCACCACCACCGCGTTCGCCCGCAAGATCGCAAAATGCGCCACCACCAAGGCGGGGCCGTTTTGCATCATCAGCAGCACCCGATCGCCCCGGGTCACACCGGCGTGGTGCAGGTGGGCCGCCAGCCGCTCGGCCTGCTGCGCCAGTTCAGCGTAGCGGGTGACGCGGTCGAAAAACACCAACGCAGGGTGGTCAGGATGGCGCAGCGCGCTGACGGCGAGGTTGTGCCACAGCGAGGTGGCCGGTGGGACGATTCTGTGCGGCAGACGCGGCGGCCAGAACCGGTGATGGGCCAGCGGCGGGGGTGCCGCGGCGGCTGGGCGGGTGGGGGAACCCATGTGGTGTCGCTCCTCAGCGGCGGCCGCAACCATGCGGCGGCGTGTGCCGTTCAGCATACGCCAGCGGGCGCGCGAGCGGCAACAGAGGTGTCGCGCGCGGCGCAGGCACAAAAAAGCCCGGCTGCTGGGGCGGCCGGGCTGTGGGCTGACGCCGGTGGTGGGTTACGACAGCACGAGCACCACCACGCGGCGGTTTTGGGCGTTGGCGTCGCGGCCTTTGCCCTTGACCGCAGGCTGGCTACTGCCGTAGCTGATGGTGCCCATGCGGTGCAATGGGATGCCCAGGCCGTAGAGCGCGTCACGCACGGCCTCGGCACGGCGCTGACCCAGTTGTTTGTTCACCGACGGATGGCCACGGGCGTCGGTGTGTCCCTGAATCTCGATGAACGCGTTTTTGTTGTCGGCCTTGAGTTGGGTGGCCAGCGCCTCCAGCGCGGCGTAGGCCTTTTCGCCCAGGTTGGCGGTGTTGCTGTCGAACTTAAACTGGTCGTCTGTCAGGGTGACCTCGTACAACAGTTTGCCTTCGGCCAGTCGGTGGGCGGCATTGGCACGGTCAAGCGCGTCCTGACCGAGCTTGGCGGTGCTGGCGATGTCGCCTTCGGCCCGGCCCAGGCGACTGTCCAGAGACGCGAGACGGGTGTCCATGCGCATCATGTCGCTGTTGAGGCGCACGCCCAAGGCGTCGGTTTGCTCGTCCACGTAGTCTTTGGTCGCACAGCCAGACAGCACCAGCGCGGCGGTGGTGGCAAGGAGGGAAACAGCGCGTGCGTTCAAATCAAACATCCTCGGTCAAGGTCTTGGAACAGGCGGGTTTGGGTGCGTCGGGTGGGCCGCGTTGCGGTCCTGCTCACGCCGCTTTCAGTCTATCACCGCCACGTGACAGGCGTCTCCGCTGGCAGTCCCTTCTCACAGGCCATGCGCCCCACCACTCCGGGACCCGATCGCGACAACGGCAGGGTCATCGCGCTACTTTTTTCATAGCAATCGGCCTCGCTAAGACGGGGGCCGAAGACATTTTCGATGCACTGAAACCCCGCAACCGACCCGAACGGCACCCCAGGCCCCAAAATTCGACCGGTGGCGCGGCCCCCCGCCCGCCTTGCCAACGCTCACGCCCCCACACGCACGTTCCCCAGACCGCCCTTGCCCATGCCCCGTTTGCTCTACCTTCTGGCGTTGTGCAACCTGGTGATCGGCACCGGGGCGTTCGGACTGGCGGGGGTGCTGCAAGCCATCAGCGCCTCTTTGGGGGTGGGTGTGCCGGTGGCGGGCCAACTGATGACGGCGTACGCTTTTGCCACTGCGCTGCTCGCGCCCCTGTTGCTGTTGGCCACTGGCGGCTGGTCCCGCAAGTCGGTGTTGCAGTTCGGGCTGTTGTTGTTCGCCGTCGGGGCCACGGTGTGCGCGGTGTCACAGCACTTCACTTGGATGCTGCTGGGCCGGGTCATGATGGGCGCGGGTGCGGTGTTCACGCCTGTGGCGGCCAGCCTGGCGGTGGCCCTGGTCCCGCCCGAACGGCGCGGGCGGGCGCTCTCGCTCACCTTTCTGGGCATGAGCATGAGCTACGTGGTGGGCCTGCCGCTCACCGCATGGCTGGGTTGGCGGTTGGGCTGGCGCTGTCCGGTGGCCACCGTGGCCGGGCTGTCGGCGCTGATGTGCGGCCTGGTCACCTGGCGGGTACCCCAGCACCTGACGGCCCCCGGCGCGAGCCTGGCGGGCCTGACCTCGGCCTTGCGACTGCCCATGGTGCGCCGCACCCTGGGCCTGACCCTGTGCTACTTCAGCGCGATCTTCACTGTGTTTGCCTACATCGGGCCGGTGTTGCAGTCGCTGGTACCGATGGACAGCACCCAGCTCTCCCTGACGCTCATGGCGTTTGGTGTGGCGGGCATGGTGGGCACGGTGTCGGGCGGTTGGGCAACCGACCGATATGGCGCCCTGCCCACGCTGCGGTGGCAACTGGCGGTGCTCACCCTGACCATGTTGCTGGTGCCGCTCACCGCCGGACACGCCGCTTGGATGGCGGGGGTGTTCATGATGTGGGGCGTGGCCGGGTTCGGCATGATGACCCCGCAGCAAATGCGGCTGTCCACCGCGTCGCCCGCGCAGGCGCCCATGCTGATGAGCCTGAACGCGTCGATGTTGTACTTCGGCACCGCGCTGGGCGCGGCGGTGGGCGGGCCCGCCAGCCAGGTGGTGGGGTTTCAGCACCTCGCGTGGCTGGGCGCAGGCTTTGCGGGCCTGGGCGCTTTGACCTTGCTACGCTCTCGCCCATGACCACGCCACCATCCACCGCCCCCGCGACACCGCCCACACCCCACCCCGCTTGGGTGCGTCTGGAAGCCGCCTTCCAACAGGTGCGCGAGGGCCGCCTGACCGCGGGCCAGTTCTCCGACGCCTGCCGCACAGAAACCGAGTGGCTGGCGACCCTGCCGCCACGCTTCCCGGAGGTGCTGCACCAGCTGCTCGACCGGCTGGAGTCCAGCGCGCTGTTCTCAGAAGAAAGCTGCTCATTCAGCCAACGTGACCTCTTCGACAGCCTGCAAATGTGGCTGGACAAGGCCAGGGCCAGCCCTGGGGGGGCACACCGCTGACCGGTCACCCAAACCATGAAGCCGATCCCCCAACCCGCGCCATCAAAAGGTCCGCCAGGCCCGCCGGTGCTGCACGCGGTGTGCCTGGGCCCGGCCGATGCACCCACCCTGGTCTTTCTGCATGGCCTGGCGGGGTCCACCGCGTCGTGGGGCCCGGTGTTCCATCGCTTGGCGGGCCCATACCGTGTGATGTTGGTGGACGCGTTGGGTTTTGGCCGCTCACCCAAGCCGCCGCTGGGCTACACGGTGGCCGACCACCTCGCGGCCCTGGACGCCACCTTGCGCCACCATGGCGTGGCCCACGCGCATTGGGTGGGCCACTCCATGGGCGCGCTCCTGGCGCTGGCCTACGCCAGTGAGCACCCCGCGCAGGTGGATGGTCTGGTGCTCATGGCCTTGCCTTGGTACCGGAACGAAGGCGACGCCCGGCGGCAAATCGCCCGGCAATCGCTGTTCAACCGCTGGCTGGCGCTGGAGACGCCGGTGGCCCGCGTCGCGTGCTGGGCAATGTGCCACCTGCGGCCGTGGCTGATGCCGTGGATGCCGCGCTTTTTGCCTGGCGTGCCGCCCGAGGTGGCGCGCGACACGCTTCGCCACACCTGGCTTTCCTACTCACGCACCATGCGGCATGTGGTCATCGGCTCCACACCGCAGGCGTGGCTGGCGCGGTACCCCGGGCCGGTGCTGTTCATCCAAGGCCTGCGCGACGACACCGCCCCACTGGCGGCTGTGCTGGCTGGTGTGGGCCCATCGGGGCAGGCGGCTGTGGACACGTTGGACGCGGGGCATGACATGGTTTTCACCCACGCGGAGGTGCTCGCCGACCGCGTCGCGCGCTTTGCGGCAAGGCCGGGGGCGGGTGGCAACAATGGGTCCCGCCAAGCGACTCATGCCGGTGGGTAACCGGCCTCGGTCAAGGCAGCGGCAATGGCCGCGCGCGGCAGCCCACTGGTCACCTGCACGGTGTGCTGGGGCAAATCCACCGCCACAGTGGCGGCGGGATCGGCGGCTTTCAACGCCTGGGTGACCGCAGCCACGCAGTGGCCGCAGGACAGATCGGGCAATTGGAACTCAAACATTTGTTTCCCCTTGGGTGGCGCCGTCCCCACTGTAAAACGAATCGCGGGGGCAGGCCCTGCAGGCACCGTGCCGCCGCTGCGGCGTGCCTTGCACCGCGCGAACCAGACCAACGCCGACACCGACGCCCAGCCCCCTTACCCTCCGCGCGTGGCGTGGGACCAGGGGTCAGGCCATGCGTCAGATGCTGCAGTCAACGCCGCGGCCGTGGCCAAGTCAGGTCAAGTCAGGTCAGGCCTTGACCCAGCAAGGGATCAGGCGTCGATCTTCACTTCCGTGGCGACCAGGGTCACGCGGTCGCTGCCTAGCACGCCTTTGGCTTCGATCGTTTGCCCGTTGGCAAGGGCGTCGGCGCTGCCTCGGGTGAAGGTGGCGCTGCCGTAGTTGACCTTGACGCCACGCACGGTGAAGGTCTTGGCCTGTTTGTCCACGAGTGACGTCTCGCCCTTGACTTCCAGTTTCTGGTCATCGGCCGGGTCTTTCAGCTTGACCTCGCGGGCCACCAGCACACCGCTTTGTACCGTGCCGCTGACCTCCACCTCGGCGCCGAGCGCCAACCCGGATGCGGGCACGCGGGAGGCGCTGCGAGCGTCCACCGGCACCCCATTCACGCTGAAGCTGGTGGCGCTGGCGAAGGCGGTGACATAGCCCTCCACCTCGGCCTCCACGCCGTTGGACGCCGCGGCCGCCAAGGTCGCCGAGTTGGTGATGGACGTCGCCTGGAACACGCCATTCACGGGCAGCACGGACAGGGTCGCGCGAACAAACTGACCGTTTTGCGGCGTCACGTTCAGGGTGTTGTAGCCCACGGTCACGGTGCCGATGGTGAAGGTGCGGTTGGTGGTGTTGAGGCTGGCGACCACGCCGCGCAGCTTGAAGTTGGCGTTCACGCCGGGCATGGTGGGTGTCACCCGTTCCACGCGCGTCGCGTTGTAGTTGCCCGGGCTGACCAGCAGGCCATACACCTCCAGCACGTCGTTCGTGCGGACGTTGGCCAGCCCCCCGAGGCTGTCGTCGAACACCGTGCCCGCAACGATGTTGATCTGCTGGCCCAAGATGGTGAGCACATTCCCGCTGATGGCACTCACCGGGCCCTTGATTTCGCTGCGGATCGCCACGGTGTTGGCGGTGGCGCTGGCCACACCGGCCGCGTCGGTGGTGATCGCACCGCCGTTCACCTCCACCACCGCCACCGCCACATGCGGCGAGCACGACGGACGACAGGGCCGCCAGCGTGAAGCCGCGGCGTGTGAGCACGAAGGGCGCTGCCGCGCCGGGTTCGCCACAGCCGGAGGCGATGGCTTGGCGGGTGGCGCGGGCGTTCAGGTGGGTGGGGCGGTTGGACACAGGTTTCTCCTCTGGGTGTGTGGCGTGTGGATGTGTGAAAAGTGCGAAGGCGTGCGGCGGTGGCAAACGGGGTGACAAGGTTGATGAGGGTGATGGGTCATGAGCCCAGGGGCGTGCCGTCGGTGCCCACGGGTCGGTCGAAGGAATACAGACCAATGCGGATCTGACGGTCTTGCGGCGCACCGCTGGATTGGTCGCGCTCGATCAGCGCGCTGAGCTCCGGGATCAGCGCGTCGAACATGGTTTGCCACTGGCGCTGAATCAGCGCCCGGGCTTCGTGGATGGAGGCGGTTGACAGCTCGTCGGCCACGATGGCCTGGTCAAAGTGCACATTGCCATCGCCCAGCACGTTGGCCACGCTGCCTTGCAGGTGGTCGCCCACGTTGCCCGCCACAAAGGCCACCATCTTGGTGAAATCGTTTTTCGGCACCATGGCGTCTTTGACCAGCACCACGCGGTCGGTGGCCTCGTCCACGGCGGCCATGCCCAGGCGGCAGAGTTCCTCCAGCAAACTGCGGGGGTGAACATCTTTGGTGATCGCGAAGGCCAGCGCCTCAAAGCTCGGCTCCGCGCCCTGTCGGGGCAAAGCCATGGGTTTGCCATCCACCGGGTCTTTGTAGACCACGTCGCTCAGCCACTTGGTGAACACCTCACCGGCCAGCCAGCGTTTGGGGCTGACCGCTGTGGGCGTTTGCGACACCAAACGGGTGACCTCGCGGCGGTTCAGGCCGGTGGCGGTGCTGACACGGCTCACCAGCCCGTGGCCAGAGCTGCCTCCGAACTGGCGCCGGGCGGCTTCAACTAGGGTGGCGCGCAGCAGGTCGTCCATCGCCGCGTAAGTCACGCCTTTGGAGATCGCCAATTGCGCCAGCGGACGCAGCAGCGCGCGGAACGTGTCCAGCAGGGCGGCCTGCTCAGACGACAGGGCGTTGCCGCTGCCAGCGGCTGAAGCGTCGTGTTCGGCGTCTGGAATGCTCATGGAACAAGTCTAGCTGCGCATGTGCTGTTCACACATTTACAACCTCAAAAGCGCACGGTGTAGGCCAGCCCCACACCCCAGCGCGGGCTGGCGTCGGTGAAGCCTTTGGTCAAAGACAGCTGCACGACATCGGTGCCCCATTTGGTTTGGTAGAAGGCGGTCGCTTCGGACAACGGGCCGCTGCGGCCGTTGGCCTGCCGGTGGTTATGGAACACGCCGAGGTCGGTGCCCGGCGCCCAGCGCTTTTGCACGCCGACCTCGGTGAACACCGGGTTGGTGGCGGCGGGCAGCAAATCGGACGCGCCGGTCTTGCGCTGGCCAAGATGGCCAAACAGCAACCAGTCGCCGAAGGCTCGGTAGCCCTCGAGTTGCAGGGCCACGTCGGTGCCGCCGGTGCCCAGGCCACGCGCGGCGTTGCCGGTGTTGGTTTTCACTTTCAAGGTCAGGTCCAGGCCCTGGGTGGGCCGGCTGCTGGCCCACAGCGTGCGGCGCACCTTCAGGCCCACGTCGCCCCAGCCGCGCACTTTGGCGTTGGCGTTGGCGTTGGCACTGCCGGCGGGCGCAGGTTCTTCCAGCACGAGGTAAGGCAGGTCGATGCCGAACTGCCAGTCGCCGGTGTTGTAGCGCGTCACCAAGGTGGTGGTCAGCGCGCGGGCCGCGGGCAGGTCGCGCAGGACGCCGTTGGCGTAGTCCACAGACAGGCCCACGTCCAAGCCCACCGGGTCGAATTTCGGCACGGCCTGCGCCGGGGCGGTCAGAACGAGGGTCAGCAGCCACCACCAGCCAAGCTGGGCGGTGCCGCGATGGGGTTGGAGCGAAGAGGTCATGGCGGGTGGGGTGTTTGGTGTGTCTGGGGTGACCCAAGGGGCACACGCCGCCCGGCGGGATCAGTTCCGGGCAACGCGTGGCTCAACGGCGGCCGATCCGCTCAGGGCGCTCTGCACGCTCTGGGCGTTCGGCGCGCTCAGGACGCTCTGCCCGCTCAGGGCGCTCTGCCCGCTCAGGGCGCTCTGCCCGCTCAGGGCGCTCTGCACGCTCTGGGCGTTCGGCGCGCTCAGGGCGTTCCGCACGTTCTGCGCGCTCTGCACGCTCAGGACGTTCAGCACGCTCACCGCGCTCGGATTTGGCGAATGCGGTGGACGACAAAGTGGCGGCCAGCAACACGGCGGCCAAGGGGATGAGTTTCGACTGGTTCATGGTTTTCTCCTGAATAAATGTGCACCGTGCACATTTACGGATCTGATGATATGTGTTTTTTTCACATTTGCAAGCGTTTTTGAAAAAAACATGTGCGGGCCCCTTGGCACGCGCCCACGCGGCGCCAATTGCATGGGTGTCGCTGACCAATCGGTGGCTGGAGCGGACCCCAATGCCAGACCTGTCCGGACCGCATCCGATCCATTGGGGCCCTGCGCCGCTGCCCACGGGCATCCCCTTCGGCTTGGCGCGTGCGCTGTCCCTTGGTTTCACACAGGTCTGCGACTTCACCCGCCCTTCATTTGCCCCGGAACCCACCCCATGGACTCAGCCCACGAAACCGCCGCGACCGACCTGGCCGTCACAGGCATGACCTGCGCGTCGTGTGCCGCCCGCGTGGAAAAGGCGCTCCGCCGGGTGCCGGGCGTGGCCTCGGCAGAGATCAACCTCGCCACGGAGCGGGCGCGCGTGGTCTGGGCCCAGGGCTCTGTGGGCCCTGGCGAAGAAGACGCGCTCACCCGCGCCGTGGCCCAGGCCGGGTATGGCGCGACCGCGCTGCGGCCGGAGGCGCCCGAGCCCGAGGCGGCACCGGGCCCATCGCCCTGGCCGGTGGTGTGGGCCGCGGCGTTGTCGTTGCCGCTCGCGCTGCCGATGGCGGGGCTGCTGTGGGGCCGCGACTGGATGCTGTCGCCGCTCTGGCAGTGGGCGCTCGCCACGCCGGTGCAGTGGGTCCTGGGCTGGCGCTTCTACCGCGCGGCAGGGGCCGCGCTGCGGGCGGGCACGGGCAACATGGACCTGCTGGTGGCGCTGGGCACCAGCGCGGCGTATGGGCTCAGCGTGGCCCTGTTACTGATGCACGGCACAGACGGCGGCGCGAATGGAGGGCACCACCTGTACTTTGAAGCGTCGGCCGTGGTCATCACCCTGGTGTTGCTGGGCAAGTGGCTGGAACAGCGCGCCAAACACCAAACCACCGAGGCGATCCGCGGCCTCAACGCCTTGCGGCCCGCGCTGGCCTGCGTGCGCCGTGGCGGTCAGGACCGCACCGTGCCACTGGACCAGGTCGCCAAGGGGGACTGCGTCGTGGTCAAACCTGGCGAGCGGGTGGCGGTGGACGGCTGGGTGCTCGAAGGCCAGAGCACCGTGGACGAGTCGCTGCTCACGGGCGAGAGCCTGCCGGTGCCCAAAGGGCCGGGCGACCGGGTGACGGCGGGCGCGGTAAACGCCGAGGGCCTGCTGGTGGTGCAGGCCACCGCCGTGGGGGCCGAGTCCACCCTCGCCCGCATGGTGCGCCTGGTGGCGTCGGCGCAAGCGCACAAAGCCCCAGTGCAGCGGCTGGTGGACCGGGTCAGCGCGGTGTTTGTGCCGGTGGTGGTGGGGCTTGCGGTGGCCACCCTGCTGGGCTGGGGCTGGGCCCGGGGCGATTGGGAGGCGGCGGTGCTGAACGCGGTGGCGGTGCTGGTGATCGCCTGCCCCTGCGCGCTGGGCCTGGCGACACCGGCCGCGATCATGGTCGGCACTGGCACCGCCGCCCGGCGCGGCATTTTGATCAAAGACCCCGAGGCGCTGGAGCAGGCCCACCGCATCCGCGTGGTGGCTTTCGACAAAACCGGCACCCTGACCGTGGGTCGCCCCACCCTGGTGGACGCCGTCGCCCTGGACGGGGACCGCAGACGCCTGCTGGCCGACAGCGCCGCCTTGCAAGCGGGCAGCGAACACCCACTGGCCCGCGCGGTCATGGACGCGCTGGCGCAAGGGTTGACGGCGGCGCTGACCGACCCACCACCCCACACCCCGCTCGGTGGGTCAAGCGGCACAGACGGCGAGGCACTCCAAAACGACGCGCGCCACCCGCACACGCCCGTCAGCGCTGTGCACGCGACCGCCACCGACCTGCGCGCCGTGGCCGGGCGCGGTGTGTCGGCCACGGTGTCGGGCCGGGCGCTGCGGCTGGGCAGCACGGGCTATATGCAGGCCTTGGGGGTGGACCTGGGCGCGTTGCAGGCCCAGGGCGACGCGCTGGCCCAGCAAGGCCGCACCGTCTCGTGGCTGGCCGACGTCACCGATCGGCCGGAGCTGCGCGGCCTGCTGGCCTTTGGGGACGAAGTCAAACCCGGCGCGCGCGCGGCGGTGCAGCGCTTGCGGACAAGGGGCATCCACACCGTGCTGGTGACCGGCGACAACGCGGGCAGCGGCGAGGCGGTGGCGCGTCAGCTGGGGCTGGACGCGGTGCGCACCCAAGTGTTGCCAGAGCACAAAGCGGCCATCGTGGCCGAGCTGCGCACGGCGCACGGGCCGGTGGCGATGGTGGGCGACGGCATCAACGACGCGCCCGCGCTGGCGGCGGCCGACGTCGGCATGGCCATGGCCACCGGCACCGACGTCGCGATGCAGGCCGCCAGCATCACGCTGATGCGGGGCGACCCGGCCCTGGTGGCCGATGCACTGGACATCTCGGCACGCACCTACCGCAAGATCCGCCAAAACCTGTTTTGGGCATTCGCCTACAACCTGGTGGGGCTGCCGCTGGCCGCACTGGGCTGGCTCAACCCAGTGCTGGCCGGGGCGGCCATGGCGCTCAGCAGTGTGAGCGTGCTGGCCAACGCGCTGCTGCTGCGGCGCTGGCGCCCGGAGCGTGGGGCCAACCCCGCCCAACGATGACCCGGGTCGCCCGGAATGGACCCCATCGTGGGGCCATGCCGCGCGGCCACAGGGCGCCATGCGCCCATGCCGCCCTGGTGGAAGGCGCTACCAAAAACATAGCTACTCAATCAGTGATAACGAGGGTTGAGAGCCATTTTCAGCCTGTAAAACCGCCAGACGACGCCCCAAAGGCCCAAAAGGCCGAAAAAACCCATAAAGCCCAAAAAACCCAAAAACCCTAGAAAGCTGCTGCTGACCCATGCCCCTCCGCGGCCGGCTCACCCAACACACGCCACAGGCCTGACGACACGGGCCAACAGCGTCCATCACCGCCCAGCGGCACCCTCTCCAACGCACACCCCTGCACCGCACACCACCCGGCAACGGCCGCCCACTCTGGCCGTCGTGCAGCGGGAACCAAGGTCGGGCGTGCTAAGGTTTCGCCATGCCCAAAGCCCTGCGAAACACCCTGCTGTCTCTCCGCGATCTGGCGGTGTCGATCGGTCCCTTTCTGCTGCTCGCAGCTGGCCTGCTGGCGCTGGCCTACTGGTGGCTCAACCCCAACCCGCCCAAGACCGTCACCCTGGCCACAGGCCCGGCCCAAAGCGCCTATGACGAGTTTGGCAAGCGCTACGCACGCGCCCTGAAGCCCTACGGCATCGAGGTCAAGCTGTTGCCCAGCGAGGGCTCGTCGGAAAACCTGGAGCTGCTGCGCAGTGGCCAGGTCGACCTCGGCTTTGTGCAGGGCGGCACCAACGAACGCCAAATGGCCGATGAAGAAGACATCGAATCGCTCGGCAGCCTGTTCGTCGAGCCGCTGTGGTTGTTCTACCGCGAAGCGGCGCTGGCCAAGCCCACCAAGGGCCGACTCCGCGCGCGGACCTTGAGCAACCTGTCACAGCTGCAGGGCCTGCGGGTGAACGTGGGCACAGCGGGCAGCGGTGTGCCCAACCTGATGGCGCGCCTGCTGGAGGCCAACCGCCTCGATGCACGCAAGATCCAACTCAGCCAGTTGTCGCAAACCCCGGCGGTCACCGCCCTGCTGGCAGGGGAGCTGGACGCGGTGGTGTTCGCGTCGGCCCCGGAATCGGTGATGGTGCAGTTGCTGCTGCAGGCCCCCGGCATCCGCCTGCTCGACTTCCCGCAGAGCGAGGCCTACGCCCGCCGCTTCCCGTTCTTGACGCCCACCACCCTGCCCCGGGGCGTGGTGGATTTGGCCGGTGACGTGCCGCCGCAAAACATGCGCATGGTGGCCACCACCACGGCGTTGCTGACGCGGGCCGACACCCACCCCGCACTGCTGCAGCTGTTCTCACAAACCGCGCAAAGCCTGCACAGCGACGCGGGATGGTTCAACCGCGCGCGGCAGTTCCCCAACTTGGACCACAACGAGCTGCCGGTGGCCAAACAAGCCGAGCGCACCATCAAGAACGGTCCGCCGCTGATGCAGCGCTACCTGCCGTTTTGGCTGGCCAACCTGATCGACCGGATGTGGCTGGCGCTGGGTGCGATCCTGGTGCTGCTGCTGCCGCTGAGCCGGGTGGTGCCGCCGCTCTACAACCTGCGCGTGCGTTCGCGCGTGTTTCGCTGGTACGGTCAGCTGCGCGACATCGAACAGCGCCTGGACGACGGGATCGACCCACCCGCCCTGCTGCTCACAGAGACCGACGAACTCGACCGGGTGGCGGGCCAGATCGCGGTGCCGCTGTCTTTCACCGACGAGCTGTATGCACTGCGCGCCAACATCCAGTTGGTGCGACAGCGCCTGTTGCGCGCCGAGTCGGGCGACGCCCGGGCCAGCGCCCCGGTGCCGTTGGCCTGACGCCTCAGGCCAGCGACTTGAAGCGCACGCGCTTGGGCTTGGCGCCTTCTTCGCCCAAGCGTTTTTTCTTGTCGGCTTCGTATTCTTGGTAGTTGCCGTTGAAAAAGGTCCACTGGCTGTCGCCTTCGGCGGCCAGGATGTGGGTGGCGATGCGGTCCAGAAACCAGCGGTCGTGGCTGATCACCATCACCGAACCAGCGAACTCCAGCAGGGCGTCTTCCAGCGCGCGCAAGGTTTCCACGTCGAGGTCGTTGGAGGGTTCGTCCAGCATCAGCACGTTGCCACCGGCGATCAGCGTCTTGGCCAGGTGCAGTCGCCCGCGTTCACCGCCTGAGAGCATGCCGACTTTTTTCTGCTGGTCGCCGCCGTTGAAGTTGAAGCGGCCGCAATAGGCGCGGCTGGCCATCTGGAACTTGCCCACGGTGAGCATGTCCAGCCCGCCAGAGACGTCTTCCCAAACGGTTTTCTCATTCGCCAGGTCATCGCGGTTTTGGTCCACAAAGGCCATTTTCACCGTGCTGCCGATCACCACCTCACCGCTGTCGGGCTTCTCGCGCCCCGCGATCAGCTTGAACAGCGTCGACTTGCCCGCCCCGTTGGGCCCGATGATGCCGACGATGGCGCCCGCCGGGATCGAGAAGCTCAGGTTGTCGATCAGCATGCGGTCGCCGTAGGACTTGCTGACGTTGTGGAACTCGATCACCTGGGTGCCCAGACGCTCTGCGACCGGGATGAAGATCTCCTGTGTCTCGTTGCGCTTTTGGTATTCGTAGTCGCTCAGTTCTTCGAAGCGCGCCAGGCGGGCCTTGCTCTTGGCTTGGCGCGCCTTGGGGTTCTGGCGGGACCATTCCAGTTCTTTCTTCAGGGCCTTGGCGCGGGCTTCTTCGCCTTTTTGCTCGCTCTCCAAACGCGCCTGTTTTTGCGTCAGCCAGTCGCTGTAGTTGCCCTTGTACGGAATGCCGGAGCCGCGGTCGAGTTCCAAAATCCACTCGGCGGCGTTGTCCAGGAAGTAGCGGTCGTGGGTGATGGCCACCACGGTGCCGGAATAGCGTTGCAGGAACTGCTCCAGCCAGTCCACAGATTCGGCGTCCAGGTGGTTGGTGGGTTCGTCGAGCAGCAGCATGTCGGGCTTGGACAGCAGCAGGCGGCACAGCGCCACGCGGCGCTTCTCACCGCCAGACAGCACGCCAATGTTGGCGTCCCACGGCGGCAGGCGCAGCGCGTCGGCGGCGATCTCCAGCTGGTGCTCGGAGTCGGTCCCCGCCGTCGCAATGATGGCCTCCAGCTCGGCCTGCTCCGCGGCCAGCGCGTCAAAGTCGGCGTTTTCTTCGCCGTAGGCCACATAGACCTCTTCCAGGCGGGCGCGGGCGGCGTACACCTTCTCCATCGCCGACTCCAGACTTTCACGCACGGTTTGGGTCGGATCGAGCTGCGGCTCCTGGGGCAGGTAACCGATGTTCAAACCCGCCATGGGGATGGCTTCGCCCTCGATCTCTTTGTCCACCCCGGCCATGATCTTCAGCAAGGTGGACTTGCCCGAACCGTTGGTGCCCAGCACGCCGATCTTGGCGCCCGGGAAGAAGCTCAGGGAGATGTCTTTCAAGATGTGTCGCTTGGGCGGCACGATCTTGCCGACGCGGTTCATGGAGAAGACGTACTGGGCCATGGGATCACTTTCTCTTCAAAACGGTTGCCGCCGCAGACCAAGGGGCCTGGCGTGGCGGGGTCGGCGCGCGGGCACAGGGCCTGCGGCAGATGTCGGGAATCAACGCCGGGGATAGTGGATTATCGGGCCAATGTCACGCCCGGGGCCACACAACGGCGGGTGGCTGCCGGTTCACTGGCGCCGCAACGTGCGACAATCCGCCCCGTGCAGGCATCAGTGACCTGTACGTCAGCATCTTGCTGGGGCAGCGCCACCGACCTCCGGTTGGCCACTTGCCCACCCTGAAACCCACCGGCCTTTGACTGACGCGGCGTTGCACACGCCCCGACAGGCCGGTTCCAGGCGTCCGAGACGGGCGCTCACCCATGACCTTTGAAGAACTGAACCTGGCCCCGGCCATTGTGAAAGCCGTGCGCGAGCAGGGCTACGAGACCCCCACCCCCATCCAGGCCCAGGCCATCCCGTCGGTGCTGGAAGGCCGCGACCTGCTCGGTGGCGCCCAGACCGGCACCGGCAAAACCGCCGCGTTCATGCTGCCCATCTTGCAGATCCTGTCGGTCAACGACGGGGTGAAAAACAAGTTTGGCGGCGTCGGCGTTCGCGCCTTGGTGCTGACCCCGACCCGCGAGCTGGCGGCGCAGGTGGAAGAGTCGGCCCGCGAATACGGCAAATACCTGAACCTCAAATCCACCGTGATTTTTGGCGGTGTGGGCATGAACCCGCAGATCAGCAAGCTCAAAAGCGGCGTGGACATTTTGGTCGCCACGCCTGGCCGCCTGCTGGACTTATCGCAGCAAGGCATGCTAGACCTGTCTACCGTGGAAGTGCTGGTGTTGGACGAAGCCGACCGCATGCTTGACATGGGCTTCATCCACGACGTGAAGAAGGTGCTGGCACTGGTGCCGCGCGACAAGCAGAGCCTGCTGTTCTCGGCCACCTTCAGCGACGAGATCCGCGACCTGGCCGCAGGCCTGCTGCACGACCCGCTGCACATCCAAGTCACGCCGCGCAACACCACGGTGCAACGCATCACCCCAGTGATCCACCCTGTGGGCCGCGGCAAGAAGAAAGCCCTGCTCGCCCACATCATCAAAGAGCGCAACTGGAGCCAGGTGCTGGTGTTCACCCGCACCAAGTTCGGGGCCAACAACGTGGCCGAGTTTCTGGAGAAAAACGGCATCACGGCGATGGCGCTGCACGGCAACAAGAGCCAGGGCGCCCGCACCCAGGCCCTGGCGGGCTTCAAAAGCGGCGAGGTGCGCGCGCTGGTGGCGACCGACATCGCTGCCCGCGGCATCGACATCGACGAACTCCCGCACGTGGTGAACTACGAAATCCCCAACGTATCGGAAGACTACGTGCACCGCATTGGCCGCACCGGCCGGGCGGGCAACAGCGGCGAGGCGGTGAACCTGGTGTGTCTGGACGAAGAAGGCTTCATGCAGGACATCGAGCGCTTCACCAAGCAGCAGATCCCGGTGCAGCCGGTCGAAGGCTTTGGCCCGGAACCGGGTGAAAAAGCCGAGCCATTGGCCATGGGCCGTCAGACCATCTGGGGTGGCCTGGGCAAACCGCCGAGCCGCGAGGTGATGCAAGCCGCCGCCAAAGCCGCCCGCACCGAGATGATGCAGCGCATGCGCGACAACAAGGCTGGCCAAGGCGGCCGCGGCAACGGTAACGGCAACGGCGGTGGGCAAGGCAACGGCGGCGGCCAGGGCCGAGGCCAAGGTCGCCCGGCGCAGGCCAATGGCCGCGCCGCCCAGCCCTCGCTCAGGGACCAGCCGCCGCGCGGGTTTGTGAACGACGGCCAGCCGCCACGCCAACCCCGTCACCACGGCGGCGGTTACGGCGACGCGCCGCACCGTGGCCAGGGCGGTGGTCGGCACGCCGGTGGCGGCCCAACGAACCAGCCCGACCCGCTGCGCACCAGCATCGACAGCATGGCCGAGCGTGGCCGCCGGGGCGGTGGCGGCGGGCGCCCCAACCGCTCGGGCGGTGGCGGCGGCTTTGGCCCGCGCGGCCAGGGCGGCCCCGGCCGCTCGTTCGGCCGCTGACACCCACGGTCCCGGCCAAGGCCTGGCCGCGACCTGGGGGCTTGCGCCCAAAAAAAAACGGCTGGCGAATGCCTTTCGCCAGCCGTTTTGCGTGGTGCGGGGCCGGTGCGCTTCGCCAGTCGCCGCAAGGGGGTCGGCCGCTCAGGTCACCAGCGTTCTTTGCGACCGGTGACCATGGCCCGAACCAAATAGGTGCGCTCCCAGCGGCCCATGGCGATCGCGGCCAATGCGTGCACAAAAGCCAAAGCAATCAAGGCGCTGCCCAGCCACTCGTGCGCGTCTTGCAACCAGGCATCGCCAAAGAACGCGTCCAGCGTCTGCATCCACCCGGTCAGGCCGAGCGCCAGCACCGTGGCCATCAACGCGAGCATCATCAACGCGCCCAGCGGGTTGTGGCCTTCATGGAACTCGTGTCGGCCCGCCAGCAAAGCCGCCACATGGCGCCGCAAGCGCGACGGTGTGGGAAAGAACTGGCTGAAGCGCGCGTGGCGTGTGCCCACAAAGCCCCATACGGTGCGCGCCACCACCAGCGCAGAAGCCGCATAGCCCAGCCACTGGTGCAGGTCTTCTCCATCGTCCAGCCAAAAGTAGTTGGTGAGCACGCAGCCCACCAAACCCCAATGGAAGAGGCGCACGAACAGGTCCCACACCGGCACTGAAGCGGTCGGCACAGGGCGGGCTCGGGTGGCGGCCATCGGGATCAGGACTTGGTTTCGAGAACCTGGCCATTGCCAGGGTTGAAATAGATCTCGACCTTCTTGCCCGATTTGTCAAAGCCGTAGATCTCGTAGCACTGGCCTTTGGTGACCTTGAACTGCTTGATCTGGTAGCCCTGTTGCTCCAGGCCTTTTTTGAAGTCGGCTTCGTTCATCCATTGGGCCTTTGGCACGTTGCAGGTGGGGCCGGCCACTGCCACAGTGGAAACGGCGGAGGTGGCGACCAGCAGGGCGGCGAGGAGGGTGTGTTTCATGGTGTTCTCTGTAGGTGAAGGTTGCCAGCTCAAGGGCTAGTGGAGGGATTGAAACGCCCCCGCCTTAACGCACTCTTAAGAACGCCCAAAAAACAGCGGCGCATTCAGAACTGGAACTTCATGCCCACGCTGTAGAGGTTCTCACCGCCGCTGCGGCCCACGCTGCCGTCGATCTGAACGCCCTTGGCGATCTCGGTGCGCAAGCCCAGGCCCAGCGAGGGTTTGGCGTTGCGTTGCACCAGCCATTCGAGGTGACCGGTCAGGCCGCCAAAGGCCTGTTCCCAGGCCACACCCGCGGTGGGCAGCGTGGGGCCACCCGGCGCACGGTTGGCGCCCAGGTTCATGTGCACCGCCCCGGGCCCCACCTCACAGGTGGCGATGCCTGTCAGGTAAGGCGTGACGCCCCGCTGGCCGTTGGGGCGGGCCACACCCAATACCGCCGCTTGGTGGCACCCACCGGATTGGGGTGGCGTCAGCTGGAACTTGCCCTGCACACTCACCGTGTTGAGTTGCGCCGTGCGGTCGCGCACCAAAGCGGCCGATAACTCCAACCCCTGGACCGGCGCGTACGCGGGTGCCAGGTTCAGGGTGCGCGTGGCGCCCGGCAATTTGGCGTACCAGGCCTCCAGGTGGCCCGCGCCGGGGTCGTTGACGTTCGCGTCGTCCACGTTCAGGGGGCGACCCGCGTGGGCCGTGCCCATGGCAGCCAACGCCAGGCCCGCGACCAAGGCCCAAGCAGGGCGGGGCGCGCGAACCAGGGCGCGGGTGTGGGCAGGGGTGTGGGGATGGCTGGGGTTCACAGGGTCTCCTTGGGGGAAAAATGGCGGTATTGTGGGGGTGTACGGCGGCGGCAATGACGTTCACGCCGGTGCCCCGGGGTTCAGCGCAGTGTGCACGGTTGTATCGGCCGACTGGCGCGACAATGAAGCCCTTCAGGGCCGGTTCATTGTCCACCGTTTCAATGGCGATTTTGAACCGGCGCACAGCGGACCGAGGTCAGGCCACGGACCACCCACCCTGGTGCCACCACCCCTGCACACACGATGAGAGTTTTGTTGGTTGAAGACGATGTGGCCCTGGCCGAAGCGGTCAAGGCCTACCTGGACGGCAAAGGCTTCGCCGTGGACCACGCGCTGACCGTGGCCGCAGCCCGCCAGCTGTTGCCCCTGGCCCCTTGGGACGCGATGCTGCTCGACCTGCACTTGCCCGACGGCGACGGCCTGGACCTGATCCCCAGCGCCCGCCGCCGCGCGCCGCAGCTGCCCATCATTGTGCTGACCGCGCGCGACCAGGTGTCTGACCGGGTGCGGGGACTAGACAGCGGCGCCGACGACTACTTGGTCAAGCCATTCGACCCCGACGAGCTGCTGGCGCGGCTGCGCGCCATCGAGCGGCGCCGCAGCGGCGGGGCATCGTCGGTGGTCACGGTGGGTGAATTGGTGATCGACCTCGGTCAGATGACGGTCTTGCGCCGGGACGAAGCGGTGTCGCTCACCGCCAAGGAATGGGCGCTGCTGCGGGTGCTGGCGTCGCGGCTGGACCGCATTCACCTGAAGTCGTCGCTGATGGAAGCGCTCTACAGCCTGGACGACGAGGTCGGCAGCAACACGCTCGAGGTGTTCATCTACAACCTGCGCCGCAAGCTCGGCACCGGCAGCATCCAGAACGTGCGCGGCATGGGCTACCGGCTCGTGGGCGACGGCGCATGACCCGCCCCACCAGCCTGGCGGCCCGGCTGTCGCGCTCATTGCTGTGGGCGCTGGGCAGCGTCTGGCTGCTGCTGGCCGCCGCAGGCGCGACCATGGCGCAGTTCGAGGTCAACGAGGGCATGGACAACGCGCTGGTGGACACCGGCCACCGCCTGCTCGACCTGGCGCTGCACGACCTGCAGCTGACCCAGCCCGCCGGGGACGGCTGGCGGCACAGCACCATGGTGCAGGACGGCGACGCCAACTTCACCGACGACCACATGTCCTACCAAGTGGTCAACGCCCAGCGCGACGTGCTGCTGCGGTCCAGCGACGCCCCGGCCGACGCCCTGCAGGTGCCCTTGGAAAGCGGCTTCACCGACTTGAAAGACTGGCGGGTCTACACCCAGAAGCACCCCGAGTTCCCGGTCTACATCCACATCGCCGACTCCCTCACCCACCGCCGCGAGGCGATGTTCGAGACCCTGCTCACGCTGGTCGTGCCGATGCTGCTGGTGCTGCCCCTGCTGGGCTGGTTGATCCACACCATCACCCGCAAGGGCTTGGCCGAGGTCGGGCTGATCGCAGGCGAGATCGGTCAGCGCAACGGCAACAACCTCCAGCCGCTGCCCGACACCCCGCGACCGACCGAGTTGCAAGTGATCGCCGACAGCACCAACCGCTTGCTACTGCGGCTGGGCGACGCGTTGCAGACCGAAAAAGCCCTGGCCGCCAACGCCGCCCACGAACTGCGCACCCCGCTGGCCACCGCCCGGCTGCGCCTGCACGCACTGCTGGCCATGGCGCTGACCCCGCCCCAGGCGGCCGAGGCGCGCAAGGCGCTGGACTCGCTGGTGGATCTGAACCGGCGCGCCGAGAAGTTGCTGCAACTCTCGCGCGCCGAGTCGGGCGCCGCCCTAAGCGGAGAGCCGGTCAACTTGGGTGTGGTGGCCGCCACGGTGGTGCAAGATTTTTGGAGCGACCCGGCGTTGCTGAACCGGGTGCACCTGCGGGTGCCGCCCGACCACGACGTGGTGGTGCAGGGCGACTTCGACACGCTGGCCATCGTGGTGCGCAATTTGGTGGAGAACGCGGTCCGCCACGGCCAGGGCAGCCCAATCGAGGTGATCGTTGAAGCACCGGCCACGCTGCGGGTGCGTGACGCGGGTCCAGGCGTCAACGCCGACCAGCTGGCGCAGATCCGTCGGCGCCACGTGAAGCACGGGCGCAGCACCGCCGGGTACGGGCTGGGCATGTCCATCGTCGGCACCATCGTGGCGCGGCACCGCGGCCAATGGACCTTGCATTCCCCGCCACCTGGCCAGGCAAGGGGTTTTGAAGCCCAGGTGATGTTGCCCGCCAGCGCCTGACCGCTTGGCGCCCGCGCGGGCGAACCGGGGCGGCGGCACCGGGCGACGTTTCCAGCCCGCGGTGGCAGGCAACCGCCCCGACAGACCCCGCACCCGAGGGGCTCAAGGTCTGGCCGCGGTGGCCGACAACAAGGTGTGTGAACGGGGCCACATGCCCCGCCCCACCCCGCCGCCCCACCCTGCCGCTGCGAACACCGGGAAGCCCCGCCACCCATGGTCCCCACCGATCTCGACACCTCGCTTGTGCTGGGCGCCCGCATCCTGGTGGTGGACGACGAGCCCGCCAACCTCAAGCTGCTGCGGCTGATGCTGCAGCACGCGGGCTACACCCAAATCACCCTGATGGACGACCCGCGCCAGGTCGCGGCGCGGTGCCGCCAAGCCCCGCCCGACCTGATCCTGCTGGACCTGAACATGCCGCACCTCGACGGCTTCGGCGTGATGGCGCAGCTGCAGCACCTGGACCCGGCGCCCGCTTGCCCGGTGCTGGTGCTGACCGCCCAGTGCGGGCAAGAGGTGCTGCTGCGGGCGCTGAACGCGGGCGCGAACGACTTTTTGCACAAGCCGTTCAATCGGCATGAGCTGCTGGCGCGGGTGCACAACCTGCTGCTGGCCGAAATGGCGCGCCAGCGGTTGCAGCGCGACCGCTCCACCCTGGAGCATTTGGTGCACGAGAAATCCGACCAGGTGCACCGGCTGCAGGTGGACGTGGTGCAACGCCTGGCGCATGCCGCCGAACTGCGCGACACCGAGACCGGCGCCCACGTGCTGCGCATGAGCCAGACCTCCGCGCTGCTGGCCCAGGCGCTGGGCTGGGACGACCCCGCCTGCGAGTTGCTGCGCCACGCCAGCCCGATGCACGACATAGGCAAGATCGGCATCCCCGACGGCATCTTGCGCAAGCCCGGCGCCCTGACCCCCGAAGAACGCGAGGTCATGCAAACCCACACCACCGTGGGCGCGGCGCTGCTGTCGGGTTCGGACGATGCGCTGATGCGCATGGCCCGGGACATCGCGCTGAACCACCACGAAAAGTGGGACGGCACGGGCTACCCGCGCGGCTTGGCGGGCACCGCCATCCCCGAGTCGGCCCGCATCGTGGCGGTGGCCGACGTGTTCGATGCGCTCACCTCTGAGCGCCCGTACAAGCCCGCCTGGCCGGTGGCGCAGGCGGTGGACTTCATGCGCGAGCAGGCAGGCCACCACTTCGACCCCCACATCTTGCACCGCTTCCTGGCGGTGCTGCCGCAGGTGCAAGCGATCCGTCTGCGCCACGCCGAACCCACCCCGTTGGGCGCCGCTGCGCTGTCAATGGCGCCTGGGGCCGCCGCATGAACGGGTGGGGCGGTCTGCGGCGCCGGGCGCTGTGCCGCGTGTTCGCGCTGGGCGCGGTGGTGGCTGTGCTGGCCGCAGTGGTCGCACCCCAGCGGGCCCAGGCCGGGCCCACGCAAGACCGGGTGGCGCGCAGCGGCGCGCTGCGGGTGTGCATCTGGCCCAGCTATTACGGCGTGACCTTCCGCAGCCCGCGCACCCAACAGCTGGTGGGCATCGACATCGACCTGTCTCAGGCACTGGGCCGCGACCTGGGCGCCCGCGTGCAGCATGTCGACTCGTCCTTCCCGCAACTCGCCGACGACCTGCTGCAAGACCGCTGCGACGTGGCGATGTTCGCCGTCGGGGTGTTGCCGCAGCGGCAAGACAAGCTCTGGTTCACACGGCCTTACCTGCAAAGCGACATCTATGGCGTCACCACCCGCAGCAGCCGGGTGATCAAGACCTGGGACGACATCGACCGCCCCGGCGTGCAGGTCGCCGTGCAGGCGGGCACCTTCATGGAGCCGGTCATGGCCGCACGGCTGCGTCACGCCCGCATGGTGGTGATCCAACCGCCGCAACAACGCGAGCAAGAACTGGAAGCCGGGCGGGTGGACGTGTTCATGACCGACTACCCCTACAGCCGACGCCTGCTGGACAACGCCGACTGGGCGCGTCTGGTGGCACCGCCCCAGCCCTTCCACGTGCTGCCCTACGCCTACGCCATCAAGCCAGGCGACGAGGCCTGGCTCGCCACCCTGAACCGCTTCGTGGCCAGCATCCAGCAAGACGGTCGGCTCGCGGCTGCCGCGCGGCGGCATGGCCTGACCGACATCGTGGTGCTGAAATAAGCCCGACCGCCCTCACCCCCACGGCCAACCCGGGCATCTGCCCAAGAGTGGGGCCAGTCACCCACACTGGGACCGACCCTGGACCCAGCCGCGGCGCCCCGCCGGGGTGGCTCCGCCCGGGCTCGGTGCTGGTGGCCTCGGCCCTGCTGGCGCTGTGGGTGCTGTCGCTGGCCGGGGCCTTTTTGGCCTACCAACTGCACGACGCGCACCGGCGAGAACTGCACAGCGCCGAGCTGCTCGCCCGCAGCCTGGAAGACCAGGCCAACCGCACCTTCAACGCGGTGGACGTGACCCTGACCGCCTTGGCCGAGCACCTTGGCCAAGCGCCCCCTGGGGCCGACACCGCGCGCCAGAACGACCGCCTGCGCCAAGCCTTGCAGGGCCTGCCAGTGCTGCGCAGCCTGTCGGTGGTGGACGCGCAGGGCCAGGTGTTGCACAGCTCGTCGCCCGACAACATGGGGCACCGGCTCGACCCCGCGCTGGCGCCCCGGCCGTTGCCAGGTGCACTCGACCGCCTGGGCCCGCTGCTGCCCGGCCGCGACCTCGCCAACGTCCCTTATCCGGCCACGGCCGCTGTCTCTGCCGCCGCCCCCACGCCCCACCACTTCCTCCCGCTGACCCGGGTATTGCCCGCCCACAAAGGCCCGGCGCGGTACCTGGTGGCCGCGCTCAACCCCGACTACTTTGCCAACGAGTACCCCTTGATGCTGGGCGACGGCGGGCGTGCAGCCGCACTGCTCACCGTGCAGGGCGCACTGCTGAGCGCGTCCGACGGCATCGCCCTGAACAGCCCGCCGCCCACAGCCCACGCGTTCTTCACCGACTTCTTGCCAGCGCGCGAGAGCGGCAGCTTCGTGGGGCAAGGCTTGGGCGGGCGGGAGGTGGTCACGGCGTTCCGCACACTGCGGCAGCGGCCGCTGGTGGTGGTGGTGGAGCGCGACCACGCACAGGTGCTCGCTGAATGGCGGCACACGGCCGGCTGGGTGGCCACCGCCTGCCTGGTGGCGCTGGCCCTGATCGCAGGTCTGGCGCTGGCCGCCTGGCGCAGCCTGATCGGCCACGCCCGGGTACAAGCCGCACTACGCCAAAGCGAGCAAGACGTGGCTGCACAACTGGTCTTCAGCGCGCGCTTGCTGGAGGCCAGCCCCACACCGGTGTTTGTGAAAGACCACGCAGGCCGGCTGGTGATGGTGAACCAGGCCTGGCTGACCCTGATGGGTTTTGCGCGCGACGAGGTCATCGGCCGCGACGCCGCGGCGCTGTTCGGTCCCGCCGCTGCGGTGCACACCATGTACGACCAGCGGCTGTTGAAGTCGGAAGAACCGGCGCGCTACGAAAGCCGCCTGGAGCGCCCCGGCAATCCACCCCGCGACACGGTGGTGACCAAGGTGCGCTTCACCGACGCACAGGGCCAACCGGCGGGCCTGGTGGGCAGCATTGTGGACGTGACCGAGTTCCGCGAGGCCGAGCGCAGCATCCGCCTGGGCAAAGACACCGCCGAGCGGGCGCAGCGCGCCCAGGCCGAGTTCATCGCGCACGTCAGCCACGAACTGCGCACACCGCTGCAGTCCATCCTGGGCTACTCCGAACTGGGAGAGGCCATGGCCAACCCCCATCCAGCGCTGCAAGACATGTTCATCGACATCCACGCGGGCGGCCAGCGCATGCTGCGACTGGTCAACGGCCTGCTGGACCTGGCCAAAATGGACCGCGCGGCCGATGCGCTGAGCCTGCAGCCCTGTGCGCTGGCGCCGCTGGTGCATGACGTGGTCAAAGAGCTGCGGCCGATCGCACAACGCCATCGGGTGACGGTGGACTGGCGCGTGGAGACCGCCCCATCGGCGACGGGTGGCTGCGGCGGCCCAGACGACACCGGCCCGCCCCTGACGCTGATGGCCGACCCGTTCCGCTTGCAACAGGTTTTGCGCAACGTGCTGGCCAACGCCTTGCACCATTCGCCCGAGGGCAGCACCGTCGGTTTGTACGGCGGCTTGCGGGCCGACGGCGCACTCGAACTCCGGGTGACCGACCGCGGCCCGGGCATCCCACCCGGCGAGCTGGAACGCATCTTCGACACCTTCGCCCAGTCCAGCCGACCCGGGCCGCGCCCGGGGGGTACCGGCTTGGGCCTGACCATCAGCCGCCGCATCGTGCTGGCCCACGGCGGCAGCATCCACGCCACCCACCGACCGGGCGGCGGCGCCGAGATCGTGACCGTGCTGCCCGCCAGCGCGGTGCTGTCCTGGCCACCCCCGCCGGAGCGTTGTGTGGAACGCGCTGTGGAAAGCGCTGGCTGCGCCACCGCCTAGCCACGGCCACCGTCGGCCCGTCCTCTCGTCCGCGCGGGCATTCGGCCGCCCAGCGGCGCACCCCACATGGCATGCGCCCAGCGGTACAGTGGCAGGCCCAACCGCCTTTGTTTTTGTCCCCACCATGAACCCACCCACGTCGCAACCACCGTCCCCCACGACCGGCGCCCCCCTCGACACGCCCACCGCCGACACACCCGCCGCCGACATCGCCCGCCAATGGCTGGCGCAAGAGGCCGCGGTGCGCGCACGCATGCTGGCCGGGGGCGGCCGTGCCGGGCTGGCCCAGCCCGAGGCACTGGTGGGCCAAACGGGGCTGGCGCAGATGCAGGCCATGTTGGACGGGCGCGCGCCCTACCCCCACATTTGCGACACCATGGATTTCTGCCTGGTGGACATCGCGCTGGGCAAGGCCGTGTTCCAGGGCACGCCACAGCTCAAGCACTACAACCCACTGGGCACGGTGCACGGCGGCTGGTATGCCACGCTGCTGGACTCGGCCCTGGGCTGCGCGGTGCACACCACGCTGCCCGCGGGCCGGGCTTACACCACCGCCGAGTTGGGGGTGAACATCGTGCGGGCCGCATCCCACGCGTCGGGTCCGCTGCGCGCCGTGGGCACTGTGCTGCACACCGGCCGCCAATTGGCCACCGCCGAAGCGCGCATCGTCGGGGCCGACGGCAAGCTCTACGCCCACGCCACCACCACCTGCCTGGTGTTCGAGGCGGTCCCGCGCAAGGCCTGAGTGCGGGCGGCACAATGCGGTGATGCGAATCCTTCACACCATGCTCCGAGTGGGCGACCTGCAACGCTCGATCGACTTCTACACCCGCGTGCTGGGCATGACCTTGCTGCGCACCTCCGAAAACCCCCAATACAAGTACTCGCTGGCGTTTCTGGGTTACGGCAGCAACCCCGAGCACGCCGAACTGGAACTGACCCACAACTGGGGCGTGACGCAGTACGACATGGGCACGGCTTACGGCCACATCGCGCTGGGCGTGCCCGACGCCTATGCGGCGGTGGCGCAGGTCAAGGCCGCGGGTGGCCTGGTCACCCGCGAGGCGGGTCCAGTGGCCGGTGGCACCACGGTGATCGCCTTCGTGACAGACCCAGACGGCTACAAGATCGAGTTGATCCAGCGCGCCGAAGGCGCAGGCGGTCAAGGTCTGAGGTGAAGGTACGGCGGAGGCCGCAGCAGCGGCCGAAACGGTGTCAGGGCGGTGTGGTCAGCGGTACCGCTTCATGGCGATTGCTATATTTAAAATAGCAAATACGCCAGATTTCACAAGGGCTGGTAGCCAAATTGGTCTGTAATCCACCCGGTGGGGTGGGTGGCCGTCAAAAAAACACCATTCCGCCCTTGGCCCACACCAGGCCCAAGCACGCCGCGCTGGGTTCCGGTGCGCCCCGCTGGGTCTTGCTGACCGCCGCCAAGCGACGCCAGGGTCTTCACGCGCCCGCAAGTCGGGCTTGGTACACGGCCTCGGCGGCGGCGAGCGCGTCCAGCGTGTCCACGTCGGTGACCACGCCCACGTCGTCCACCGGCAGGCGCACCGCCGTGCGGGCTTTCAACACCGACGCCGCGCCCTCGGCCCCGCTCAACCGCATCAGCTCGGGGCCGCAGGTGGCGGCGAACCCGACCGGGTGGCCGCGCTCGCCACGATGGACCGGCGCCACCGCCTCGTGCTGCGCCAGTGCGGCGGCCAACGCCAACAAGGTTTGCGGCATCACCAGCGGCAGGTCCCCCGGCAGGATCAGCCAGCCCGGCGCACCGGGAGTGGCACGCACCGCCGCCGCGATGGAGTCGCCCATGCCTGGGTGGCCCCGGTCTTCCAGGTGCCACGGCAGACCACTGGCCTTCACCGCGTCGAGCGTGTGTGCCAGCACCGGTTTGCCCGCCAGCAAGGCGTGCAGTTTGTAGACCTGCCCGCCCGACGCCTTGAAGCGCTCTCCTTTGCCCGAGGCGAGCACCACCACCGTCGGCAGGCTCATGCCGCCGCCAGCGCGTTCTTGACCTGCACCATCTGCGCCACCACAGACAAAGCCATCTCCGACGGGGTTTTGCCGCCCAGCTTGAGACCGGCCGGGCCCACGACGCGGGCCAACTCGTCGGGGCTGAAACCGTGGCGCTCGGCGAGGCGCTGCTGGCGCATCGCGTGGTTGCGCGACGACCCCAGCGCACCGATGTAGTACGCGGGCGACCGCAGGGCCGCGGCCAGACCTGGATCGTCCAGCGCGGGCTCGTGGCTCAGGGCCAGCACAGCGGTGTGCGGGTCGGGCTGGGCCTGGGCCAGCGCCGCCTCGGGCTCACCGTGCAAGCGGGTGATGCCGGGCACGTCGCGGTCCGGGCTGTGGCCTGGGCGCGGGTCGCAGACCAGCACCTCCATGTCGAGTTGCCGGGCGATGCCCGCCACCGCCTGCGCCAATTGGCTGGCCCCGATCAACACCACACGCCAGCGCGGGCCCAGGCAGTGCCGCAGGGTGAGGCCGTCGAACGCAAAGCGCTCGGTGCACACACGGGCGCCTTCTTGCAGTTGCACCGCGCCAGTGGCCAACGTCAGGGTGCGGGCGACTTTTTGGTGGGCGCCGGTGCGTTGCAGCAGCTCGGCGATCCAGCCGGGGTCGCCAATGGGCTCTTGCACCACCCGAAGGTTGCCGCCACAGGGCAGGCCCTTGCGCTCGGCTTCTTCTTGGGTCAGCGCGTGAATGATTTCAGACGGCAGGTCGTTGCGGGCTTCGAGCTGCAAGGCCGCGCGGGTGCGCACGATCAGGTCGTCCGCATGGCCCGTGTGGGCGCCGCTGAACGCGCCGTCGCCCCGAAAAGCCAGCAAGGCGCCAGGGGGCCGGGGGGAGGTGCCCCAAGTCTCCAGCAAGGTGACCAAAGTGACCGCGTGGCCCTGCTGTTTCCAGGCCAGCGCGTCGGCCAGCACCCGCAAATCCAAGTTTTCCATGGCGCTTTATACCCCACGGGTTGGCGCGTTCCAGGGCCTGCCTATACTGGGCTGCATGAACATTGCCGACCTGCGCAAAAGCTACGAGCGCGCCGAATTGAACGAGTCGGCGTCCGACGCCGACCCCCTGAAGCAATTCAACCGCTGGCTCGAAGAAGCCATTGCCGCCGAACTGCCCGAGCCCAACGCGATGACGCTGGCCACCGTCGGCAGCGACCTGCGGCCCAGCACCCGGGTGGTGTTGATCAAGGGCTGCGACGAGCGCGGTATCGTCTGGTACACCAACTACCAGAGCCGCAAGGGGCAAGAACTGGCGGGCAACCCCTACGCCGCGCTGCAATTCCACTGGGTGGAGCTGGAGCGGGTGGTGCGCATCGAGGGCGTGGTCCGCAAGGTCAGCGACGAAGAAAGCGACGCCTATTTCCACAGCCGCCCGCTGGACTCGCGCATAGGCGCCTGGGCCAGCCCACAGAGCGAGGTGATCCCCGACCGCAGCGTGCTGGTCACCAACGCCGCCCAGTACGGCGCCAAGTTTTTGTTGCAACCGCCGCGCCCGCCCCACTGGGGGGGCTACCGGTTGGAGCCCGACCATTGGCAGTTTTGGCAAGGCCGCAAAAGCCGACTGCACGACCGGCTGCGTTACCGGCTTGACGGCGGTGCCTGGGTGCGCGAACGCCTCGCGCCCTGAACCACTGGAACCGCTGGAACCGCTGACACCGTGGGCCTGCCAACGGCCCCGGCCCACGCGATCGGCGTCACCCCGCGGTGACGTGTGGAAAGGCGGTGAGCAAGGCCATCACCGCCGACACCGTGAACAAGCCCAGCAGGCTGGACACCGTCACGCTGGCGGTCACCAGGTCCTCGGCCACCTGGTAGCGTTGCGAAAACAGAAACACGTTGGCCCCGATGGGCAGCGACGCGGTCACCACCATCACCAGTAGCGTCAGGCCAGACAGCCCCAAGGCCCAAGCAATGCCCGCCAGCAACAGCGGGTGCACCACGTTTTTCACCGTGGCCAACGCCAGCGCGCCTTTGAAATGCGGGCCAATCGCGGTGCTGGCCAGCGTGACCCCCACCAGCACCAGCGCCAGCGGGCTGAAAGCGCTGCCCAGCAGCTGCAGGGGTTTGTCCACCACCGCCGGGAGGGTGAGCCCGGTTTGTGCGAACAGCAGACCCGCCAAAATCGGCAGCGGCACCGGGTGGATCACCGCGCCACGCGCGGCCTTGGCAGCCGTGCCCAGCAGCTGGCGCAGGCCGGGCGGGCGGGCGCCCGCGGCCTCGCGCGCCACCGCAAACTCCAGCACCAGCGTGGCCGAGGTCAGCAACACCAGCGCATGGACCGAGACCAGAGTGAACAGCACGACCAACCCGGCCTGCCCGTAGGCCAGGCCCACCAGCGGCACGCCAATCATCAGCGTGTTGCTGAAGGTGCTGGCCAGCGCCAGCACCGCGGCGCGCCGGTTGAGGCCGCGCAACGCCAGAATGGCCGCAAAGATCAACCCGGCCGCGACGAAGTAAATCGCCACGGGCCGAAAGTCCAGTTGCTGCACCTTCACCGTGCCCATGGTGCGGAACAGCAGCGCGGGCGTGAGCACCAAAAACACCAGGTTGGACAGGTCCTTGACCGCGCTGGCCTTGATGAAGCCGAGCCGCCCCGACACGAACCCGACCGCGATCAACAGCACCACGGGAATCAGGGCGTCCAGCACAGGTTGGTTCATGCCCCGATGCTAACGGCTGGAGCGGGCGAACCTCGGCCACCGTGCTTGGTCAGAACGACGCCTGCGCACCCACCTTCAGCCTACGCCCCCCCAGCGGCGCTTTGCCAGGCGCGGTCTGGGTGAGGATGGACGTGGCGCTGTAAGCGAGCCGGTCGGTCAGGTTGTCCAGCCGGGCAAACAGCTGCAGGGTGGACGGCCCTGCCTTGACTTTGTAAGTCACCGCCGCGTTGAACAGCGTGTAGCCCGGCGTGGCCTGCTCCCCGGCAGGCACCCGGTCTTGCCCTGCCGCGCGGGTCAGTCCCACGCGGCCGCCCCAAGGGCCGCTGGCCACCACCAGGGCCGCACCTGCGCGCGCGGGGGCAATGCGCGGGAGCGGCTGCCAGGTGTCGCGGTTGGTGGCCCGCACCAGGTCACCGGTCAGCTCCAGGTCCACCGTGGCGGCGCTCTGGAGCAGGCGCACCGATCCGCTCGCCTCCAGCCCGTGGAAGCGGGCGGGCACGCCCTTGTAGGCGAATTCGGGGAAGGCTTCGGCCCCTGGGTCGGTGGGGTTGCGTTCACCCTCCTCGCTGCGCAGATTGCCAGTGGACTCGAGCGCTATGAAGTTCCTGAATCGGTTGGCGAATACATTCACCGCGAACCGGTTCGGGCCCGACCACCAAGCTACACCCAAGTCGAGGTTGGTCGACTTTTCCTTGCTCAGCGCGCTGTCGCCCACTTCGTAGGCGGCGGTGGCCACGTGCGGGCCGTTGGCAAACAGCTCGTAGTCTTTGGGCGCACGCTCGGTAGAGGCCAGGTTAGCGGTGAAGTCCCACTGCGTCGAGAGTTTGACCAAAGCGCCCACGGCCAAGCTGCGCGGGTTGAAGCTGCGGCTGCCCACCTCGAACCGGTCCACGTTCGGGTTGCCCAGCGACGACACCCGCACCGACTCCACCCGCCCGCCTAGGCTCAGCTTGCCCCAGCCGGTGGTGAGTTCTTCGTAAGCAAACAGCGCGCGCTGTCGGGTGCGGGAGAAAGGCGCAAAGGCCTCGGCACCGTCGGCACCAAAGCGGTTGCGATCGAACTGCAAACCGACCACACCGTTGAGCGCGCCCCAGGAGGTTTGCCGCGCCTCAATGCGCAAGTCGTTGCCGTTGTTGGTGAACAGCGTACCGGCGTCGGGGCCTTCGAATTCGGTGTGCCGGTAGTCGGTGTGGCTGCCCTGCACTTTCACCGATTGGAACGGCCCACGCAGGCCGCGCCACTCGCCTTCCAGCGCTGTGCGGCGGCTCTTCAGGTCGATGGTCACCTCGTCTTCGGCCACGGTGCCATAAACGCTGTTGAAGCCACTGGTAGACAAGCCAAGGTAGCCTTTGTCAAACAGAAGAGTACCGCCCACAGCCAGACCGTCACTCTCACTTTCGGAGTTGCAGATGCGTCGCGCCAGCGTGGGCGAGCTGGGCCTGGTGCATTCCAGCTCCACCGGCACACGGGTGTCAGCCGTACGGCGTCTGAAGGCATCGATGTGCAGGTTGAATTTGTCGGTGCCGGTTTCCAGCAGCGCACTGCCACTGCGCTCGCGCTCGGCCCCGCCGTAACGCAGCGCAGCGCGGCCAGTGACGCCACCCTGGGCGTCAAACAGAGGCTCGCCATGGATGCGGTGGTCGATCAGATTCACCACGCCGCCCACCGCGCTACCGCCGTACTGCAGCGCGCCGGGGCCACGCAGCACCTCCACCCGCTCCACCACCAGCGGGTCCACCGGCACCGCGTGGTCAAAACTCAGGCCAGAGGCGTCGATGCTGGCGCCACTGTTTTGCAGGATGCGGATCCGGTCGCCGTCGAGCCCCCGGATGATGGGTCGGCTGGAGTTGGGGCCAAAGTAGGTGCTGGACACGCCGGGCAAGCCGTCCAGCGTTTCGCCAATGGTGCTTTTTTGGCGCAACAGCAGTGCATCGCCGCTGAGCTGGGTGGCAGGCACGATCAGCTCGGTGCTGCCCAACGGGTTGCCGGTGATGGTGACTTCAGACAGGGCCGCACCACTTTGGGCCAGCGCCGGGCCGCAGGCGGCCGAGAACGCGGCAGCGCCCAGAGCACTGCGGGAAAAAATAGGGTTCATGAGCAATTCCGTTGAATCAAAGACGCCTCCCCGCGTACCAGCTTCCTGGTAGGCGGGGCGTTACGAAGGAGGATTCAGCGGAAGTTGGGCGGGCCGCGCGCGTCAAACAGCGTGGCCCAGCGGGCGGTGACTTCGCCCGTGAAGCGGTGCAGCGCCCAGCAGCTCAGCAGCGCCGGCAAGGCCAGCGTTGGGAGGGTGGGCAAGGCGTCGCAGTGGCCAGAAGCGTCCAACAGGCGGCAGTCGCTGCCGGGGTTGTGGCCATCAACCAGCGCGGCCAACAGGTCGACCAGGGGGGTGTGATCGTAGGCATGTGCATCGCCATGCGCATGGTCGTGGCTGTGGCCATTCGCATGGCCGTGCGCCGCATGGAGCCCCGGCGCATGCACCACGCCGTGCAGTTGCGCGTAGCCCTGCCACAGCACCAGGCTCAGCGCCCAGGCGAGCCACAGCGCGAGCGTGGGCAGGCGCAGCGGTGTGGACTTTGGGTGGGTGTGCATGTGCAGTGGATGTTAAGGCGTCAGCGCGCGGAGACGGCGTTGGTGATGCGGTAGTACAGGCCTTGCGGGTCGTCGGCCAGCACCGCGAAGTCGCCCTCCACCACCACGGGCTCCAGGGTGTAGCGCACCGGGTTTTTGGTGCGCACCTCCACCATGCTCTCAGGCCCGCCCGGCAAACAGAACGAACAGCTCATGGGCACCGAGGTCAGCAAAAAGTGGCGCTGTTTTTCACCCGGCTCCAGCGGCATCATGAAGCCCTGCACCCGCTGCGGCTTGCGGTCGAGCGCCAGCACCGGCGGGCTGAACTCCGGCAGGATGCGGTTTTTCACCACCCGGGTCTTGACCGTGGTCAGGGTGGACCACGGCACCACGTCGGCCCGCTCGGGCAGCGGGGCAAACGGGCTGTTCGGGCTGTGAACCCCGGGGCCGCTGCCTGCGATGCCGTCGATGCTGCCCAACGGGGGGTTGACCACGCCGCCAGCGGCATTGGGCTTGGCGCCGCCCGCCGAGCCACTGGCGTTGGCGTTGGCGGGCTGGGTGGACTTGATGCTGCCAGGCGGCAATGGCGAACTGAGCTGGGCCAGGCCAATGGCGGGACCGAGCAAGGCCAGCACCAGCAGCGCGGGCCGAGCGGCGAACGAAATGGGGGTCATGGGGGTGGCTCCTGGTCAGTGTTCGTGACGCATGCCGCAGTATTTGCCAATGCCCAAGCCCTTGCAGGCGGCCTGCAATTGTTTGCCACAGTCGTCGTGCTTTTTGCCTGCGGCCAGGCACTGGGCGGCGGCTTCGTGCGCAGCGGCCATAGCGCGGTGGCGCTCAATGTCTTTCTGCACCGCCGCGTCGGGTGCGGCCCAGGCCGAAGACGCTCCTAAAAGCAGAGCAATGAAACCAGATTTCACAGGGGCTAAAGACTGTTTAGACATGAAAAACCTCTAAAAAAAACGACATTCATTAAAAACCAACCGTTTTTGAACACGCTCGCGGCCCAGCGAACCCACCCGACGTGTCCAGCCAACTTCACACAACCATCCCTTCCCCCACCTCTACTCCCACTTCTATACCCGCATCGAGACTCACCGACCACCCATCCAACGTCACCATCCACCGACTCAACCATCCACCCGTCTGCCCGGCCGTCCACCACACCGGGCCATGCGCGTCAGGGCAGCCCCTGGCCGCGGCCCGCATTCACGCCGGGTTCAGCAGCTCGGCCACGTCCACCCGGTAGGCCTGCCAGGCGGGCAGCAGCGCGGCAAGCGCCGCCACGCCCAGGGCCAGCGCGGGCACCCACAGTTCGTCGGCGACCCACAGGGCACCGGTCAGGCCCAGGGCCTGGTCGGGGGGCAAGGCCCAACCAAGCAGGCCGGTCAGGCCGTGGCCCAGCGCCAGCCCGAGCGCGGTGGCCAGCAGGGCCAACCAGCCCGCCTCGGCCAGCAGCAGCGCGGCCACCCGGCGCGGCGGCGCGCCCAGCATGCGCAGCGTGGCCAGGTCGGCCCGGCGTTCACGCACCGCGTGCCACAGGGCGATGAAGGTACTCAACGCCGCCACCGCCAGCAGCACCCAGCCAAAGCCACGCAGCACCTCGCTGCCCACCCCCACCAGGCGCAACAGGCGCGTGATTTCCACCGCCGGAGCGGCCGCCTGCATGGGTGTGGTGGTGTTGACGAAGCGCGGAAAGCCCAACGCCGCCAGCGGGCTTTTGTAGCGGATCAGCGCCAAGGTCACCTCGCGTTCGGCGGCCAGCGCTGCGCGGTCGGCCTCGTCCTGGGCGATGTCGCCTTCGTGCACCGCCCACACCGATTCCAGGCTGGTCAGCACCAGGCGGTCCAGCACGCAGCCGCACGGCGCGAGCACACCGCTCACGGTGTAGGGCTGGTCGCCGTGCGGGTGGCCGCCCCCACCCAGCCCGTGGGAGCCCACAAATTGGTCGCCCACCTTCAAAGCGGCTTGGCCGTCTTTGGCTTGCGCCACCTGGGCGCCCAGCACGGCCTGCAAAGGTTGGGCCCACAGCGTACCTTGCGCCACGGTGACGCCGTAGTGCTGCAGGTAGGCCGGGGTGGTGCCGACGATGCGGTGCCCGCGCCAGCTGTCGCCCAAACTGAGGGGAATGAGTTCGGCCACCTGCGGGTGGGTGTGCAGCGCCGCCACGTCGGCCAGCGCGACGTTACCGGGCGGCACGTCCAGGTGGAACACGCCCGACAAGATGAGCTGCAGTGGGCTGCCTTTGGCGCCCACCACCACGTCGATGCCTGCCAGGTCGCGCTCGAAGGCGCGGTCCACCTGCGCCCGCACCAGCAACACCACGGTGATGGCGGCCAGCGCCAACGCCAGCAACAGCACGTTCAGGGCCGCTGCCAGGGGCCGTGCCGACAGGTAACGCCAAGACAATGCTGCGGTATTCATAGCAACAACGCCTTATTTCACGTGGGTTGGTGGCCAGTTTGACCACCAACAGAACGCGCGTGTGCCGCTGGGGGCATTTTTTCGGGGTCTGGCCCGCAGCCGGGCATGGCCGCCAGCGGCGGGGTGGGTTCGCCCAGACGCACCAGCGCGGCGTGCGGCCAGGCGCGGGGCACGCGGGCGTCGTGGGTGGCCACCACTAGGGTCGCGCCACAGCGCTGCGCGGTGGTGTGCAACAGGTGCAGGCTCGCAGCGGCGGCGGTGTCGTCCAGGCTGGCGGTAGGCTCGTCGGCCAAGATCACGCGCGGGCGGCGCAACACCGCCCGCGCCACGGCCACGCGCTGCGCCTGCCCGCCAGACAAGGTGTGCGGCTTGCGCGCGGCCAGCGCGGTGAGGTCCAGCGCGGCCAGCGTGTCCGCCAGCGCCGTGTGGTTGATGGGCAGACCGGCGGCGTAGAAGGCCAGCGCCAGGTTGTCGTGCACCGACAGCGCCTCGCTCAGTTGCAGCCGCTGCGGTACCCAGCCCAGGGTGCGGGCGCGCCAGGCGTCGCGGGCGGCGGGGGGCAGTTCGGCCAGGGCCTGGTCCGCCACCACCACACGGCCCGCGCTGGCGCTGCGCAGCCCCGCCACCAGCGCCAGCCAGGTGGACTTACCGCTGCCGGAATCGCCGCGCAGGAGCAGCGTGCCGCCCTGCGGTACCGCCACGTCGGGAAACGCCAGCGCGGCAGCGCCGGGGTAGGCGAACCGAACACCCTGCGTGTTAATCAATCCTTCACCCGATCGGCAAACGTCTTTTTGAATTTGGCCACCTTGGGGCCCGCCACCGCCACGCAGTAACCCTGGTGGGGGTTGCGCTCGAAGAAGTCTTGGTGGTAGTCCTCGGCGGCGGTGTAGTTTTGCAGCGCCGTGACCTCGGTGACGATGGGGCGGCTGTATGCGCCCGACGCGTCCAGGGCGCGCACAAAGGCCTCGGCCTCGGCCAGTTGCGCGGGCGTGGTGGTGTAAATGCCGCTGCGGTACTGGGTGCCCACGTCGTTGCCCTGGCGGTTGGGCGTGGTGGGGTCATGAATGAGGTAGAAGATTTCCAGAATCTCGCGCAGCGAGATGTGGGCCGTGTCGTACGCCAGCTTCACCACCTCGTTGTGGCCGGTGGTGCCGGTGCACACCTGCTCGTAAGTGGGGTTTTGGGTGTGGCCGTTGGCGTAGCCCGACTCCACGTCGGTGATGCCACGCACTCGGACAAACACGGCCTCGGTGCACCAAAAGCACCCGCCGCCGAGAATGATGGTTTCTGTACTTGTCATGTGGATGACCCTTTGTTCAACACTGGCCTGATTACACTCGAATCACCCCCCAAGCCGGGCCCCGTTGGCCCGGCCGCCACCACCCGAGGACACCCGCATGAAAGCCAAATTCGACTGGCAAGACCCGTTTTTGCTGGGTCAGCAGCTCACCGATGAAGAACGCGCCATCGCCGAAGCCGCACACGCCTTTTGCCAAGACAAACTGCAAACCCGCGTTTTGATGGCGGCGCGCCACGAAAAGTTCGACCGCGAGATCATGAACGAGGCCGGGGCCATGGGTTTCCTCGGCTCCACCATCGAAGGCTTCGGCTGCGCAGGCCTGAGTTACGTGGCCTACGGTCTGATCGCCCGTGAAGTGGAGCGGGTGGACAGCGGCTACCGCAGCGCCATCAGCGTACAAAGCTCACTGGTCATGCACCCCATCAACGCCTACGGCAGCGAAGCGCAAAAGCAAAAGTACCTGCCAAAGCTCGCCACCGGCGAATGGGTGGGCTGCTTTGGCCTGACCGAACCCAACCACGGCTCCGACCCGGCCGGCATGCTGACGCGGGCCAAACCGGCTGAACGTGACGGTGTGAGCGGCTACCTGCTCAAGGGCAGCAAGATGTGGATCACCAACAGCCCGATCGCCGACGTGTTCGTGGTTTGGGCCAAATTGGCCAACGAGGACGGCTCGATGGGCGGGCAGGAATGCATCCGCGGCTTTGTGCTGGAAAAAGGCATGCCGGGCCTGAGCGCCCCCAAGATCGAAGGCAAGATGAGCCTGCGCGCCAGCATCACCGGTGAAATTGTGATGGACGACGTGTTTGTGCCCGAGGCCAACCTGCTGCCCCACGTGGCCGGGTTGAAAGGCCCGTTTGGCTGCCTCAACAAGGCCCGCTACGGCATTGCCTGGGGCGCGTTGGGTGCTGCCGAATTTTGCTGGCACGCCGCCCGCCAGTACACCCTGGACCGGGTGCAGTTTGGCCGCCCGCTGGCGCAAAACCAGCTCATCCAGAAAAAACTGGCCGACATGCAAACCGAAATCGCGCTCGGCCTACAAGGCTGCTTGCGCGTGGGCCGCCTGATGGACCAAGGCCAAGACCAGCCCGAAATGATCAGCCTGATCAAACGCAACAGCTGCGGCAAAGCGCTGGACATTGCCCGCCTGGCCCGAGACATGCACGGCGGCAACGGCATCCACGACGAGTACCACGTCATCCGCCACATGATCAATCTGGAAACGGTGAACACCTACGAGGGAACGCATGATGTGCATGCGCTGATTTTGGGACGGGCTCAGACGGGGTTGCAGGCGTTTTATTGATGGCTCGTAGAGCCATTGCGCCGCGCGCCCCTTATCCATCGGCCGTCAGCTCTGGCCGCAGGCTTAGAAAAATGGGGGGAGTGTTTAAGCATTGCCCGGCGAAGATCAACGTCAACACTCCGCAGCAGGGAAAGGTGGCCAGTGGTTGTAACCCACAGCCGGGTCGTTGGCACGCAAAGTTGTGATGAAGTGGAGTTCGACCCGATTTATCTCAGCCCTCGTTGCAGACGGCGACCCCCAAAGAATGTCGCGGGTGATCGTGAAACTTTTTCGCTGCTCGGCTGAAAAGTCCGCCGCAATGACCTCCGAACTAGCACTTCCGAAGTAGTTGATGCTGTTGGTTCGGTCCTGACCAACGTAGATTTTTCCGTTCGGATAAGTGATTCGATAAACAACAGCGTTGAAAAAAGCAATATCGACCATGTGACACAGCATATCCGTCAATGCCGCCGCGGCTTGACAATCTGGTGTCCCCTTTATCGCAGCAGAACGACGGCTCAGCTCTATCCGGTTTCTTGCGTTTTCGTTGATCGATTACGGCCACGTTTTTTATTTCAATGACCAATTTCATTGTTCTGGCCGGGCGGTATCACATTAGGTGTCAACAATGACGCTTCACTCGATTGGTGTCGGTCGTCCGCTCGCCATGTGTTTTCGACATCACGTCTCTCAGACGCTCCAGCAACCAAGGAATCATCGATGAAACGCTGGTGGAAATGGGCCATTGCCGCCCTGGTCTTGGCCCTCTTAGCCGCAGGCGTCTTCCGCGCCCTCTCCGGCCGCAAAGCCCAGCAGGCCGCCTTGGCGGCCAACACCCAAGCCCAAACCGTGGTGGAACTCACCCCAGCGGATCTGGTGGCCGCTGTCGAGCAGGCCTTGCAGGTGGGTGTGCCCATTTCGGGCACGGTGCGGGCGGTGAACTCGGCCGTGGTGAAGGCCCGCGTGGCGGGCGAGGTGCAGGCGCTGGTGGTGCGGGAGGGGGACGCGGTGAAGGCGGGCCAGGTGGTGGCGCGCATTGAGCCGACCGAGTTCCGCGCGCGGCAGCGGCAGGCGCAAGACCAGGCGGACGCGGCCAAGGCACAGGTGGCCATTGCCCAGCGGCAGCTGGACAACAACCAGGCGCTGGTGAAGCAGGGCTTTATTTCTGCCACGGCGCTGGACACGTCCCAAGCCAACCTGAACGGCGCGCAGGCCACCTACCAAGCGGCGCTGGCGGCGGTGGACATTGCCAACAAAGCGGTGCAAGACAGCGTGCTGGTGGCGCCCATGGCGGGCCTGGTGGCACAGCGGCTGGTACAGCCCGGTGAACGGGTGGGCGTGGACGCCCGCGTCATTGAAATTGTGGATTTGCGCCAGCTGGAACTGGAGGCCACGCTGAGCGCCAGCGACGCGCTGGACGTGCGGGTGGGCCAAAGCGCTGTGCTGCGACTGGACGCGGACAGCGCCCGCGCCCCGCGCACCCTGGCCGCCAAGGTGGCGCGCATCAACCCCACCGTGCAAGCGGGCAGCCGCAGCGTGGTGATGTATTTGGCCCTGCCCACCACCGAGGGGTTGCGCCAGGGCACCTTCTTACAAGGCGTGTTGGGCACCGGCGCGGTCACCGCTTTGGCCGTGCCGTTGACGGCGGTGCGCACCGACAAACCCGCGCCTTATGTGCAGGCGGTGAACAACAGCCAGATCGTTCATCTGCCCGTGGGCACCGGCCAAAGCGGCGAGCACGCGGGCGAACGCTGGGTGGCTGTGACCGGCCTGCCCACAGGCACGCAGGTGGTGCGCGGCTCGGTGGGCGCGCTGCGGGAGGGCACCCCCGTGAAACTGGCCCCCACGCTCCCCACTGCGTGTGGTTCGCTGCCCCCCGAGGGGGCCGCGCCTTGCTTGGGGCGGCCCGGCGCTGCGGCGTCTTCTGTTGACGCCGCATCCAACCCTGCCCCGGCACGCTGAGCCATGTGGTTCACCCAGGTCAGTCTCAAGAACCCGGTCTTTGCGACCATGGTGATGCTCGCGCTGGTGGTGCTGGGCATGTTCTCTTACCAGCGGTTGCAGGTGGACCAGTTCCCCAACATCGACTTCCCGGTGGTGGTCATCACCACGTCGTACCCCGGCGCGTCGCCCGAGATCGTGGAGAGCGAGGTCACCAAGAAGGTGGAAGAAGGCGTGAACGCGATCGCGGGCATCAACGCGCTGACCTCGCGCAGCTACGAGAGCCAATCGGTGGTGATCGTGGAGTTCCAGTTGTCGGTGGACGGGCGCAAGGCGGCCGAAGACGTGCGCGAACGCATTGCCGCCATCCGCCCCACGTTCCGCGACGAGGTGGACGAACCGCGTGTGCTGCGGTTTGATCCGGCGAGCCGGGCGATTTGGTCTGTGGCGGTGTTGCCTGACGCCCCCACGCTCCCCACTGCGTGTGGTTCGCTGCCCCCCGAGGGGGCCGCGCCATGCTTGGGGCGGCCCGGCGCTGCGGCGGCTGCTTCCATGTCCCCGGTGGAACTCACCAGCTGGGCCGACCAGGTGCTGAAGAAGCGGTTGGAAAACGTGCGCGGCGTGGGCTCCGTCACCCTGGTGGGCGGCACCAAGCGCGAGGTCAACATCTACCTTAACCCGCAGGCCATGGAGGCGCTGGGCGTCACGGCCGAGCAGGTGGCCAACGCGGTGCGCACCGAAAACCAAGACCTGCCGGTGGGTGCGGTGCGGTCGCTGGAACAGGAGCGGGTGGTGCAGGTGGTCTCGCGCATGCAGCGGCCCGAGGACTTCAACCGCATCGTGGTGGCCAAACGCGGCTCGGCCGCGCCCATTCGGTTGGAACAGGTGGCCCGGGTGAGCGACGGCGCGCAAGAGGTGGAGAGCCTGGCGCTCTACAACGGCCAACGCACTCTGGTGCTGCAGGTGCAAAAGTCCCAGGACGACAACACCATCGCGGTGACCGACGGCCTGAAGAAAGCCATTGCCGACATCGCGCCGCAGTTGCCGCCCGGTGTGCGGCTGGAGCCGATCAGCGACGGCTCGCGCCCCATCCGCGTGGCGGTGGACAACGTGCGCCGCACGCTCATTGAAGGCGCGGTGCTCACCGTGCTGATCGTGTTCTTGTTCCTCAACTCGTGGCGCTCCACTGTCATCACCGGTCTCACGCTGCCTATCGCCATTGTGGGCACCTTCTTGTTCATGCATATGTTCGGCTTCACGGTGAACATGATCACGCTGATGGCACTCAGCCTGTGTGTGGGCTTGTTGATCGACGACGCCATCGTGGTGCGCGAGAACATCGTGCGGCATGTGCAAATGGGCAAGTCGCCTTACGTGGCTTCAATGGAAGGCACGCAAGAAATCGGGCTGGCGGTGCTGGCCACCACCTTCTCGATCGTGGCGGTGTTTTTGCCGATTGGCTTCATGGGCGGGATCATCGGCAAGTTCTTCCATGAGTTCGGCATCACCATCGTGGCGGCGGTGCTGATCTCGATGTTCGTGAGCTTCACGCTCGACCCCATGCTCTCCAGCGTGTGGCACGACCCGGCGATTGACACCCACGGCAAGCAGGGACCACCCGTGACCTGGTACGACAAGACCATTGGCCGCGTGACCGGTGCGTTTGACCGTGGCACCGAGCAACTGGCCGAGGGCTACCAAACCCTGCTGCGCTGGTCGCTGCGGCACAAGCTGGCCACGGTGGGCATGGCGCTGGCGGTGTTCGTCACCAGCGTGTTCATGGTGCCCTTGCTGGGCACCGAGTTCGTGCCCAAGGCGGACTTTTCTGAAACGTCGCTGAGCTTCTACACGCCAGTGGGTTCGTCCATTGAGGTCACCGAGGCCAAGGCCCGGCAGGTGGACGCCATCCTGCACGAGTTCCCCGAGGTCAAGTACACCCTGGCCACCGTGAACACCGGCAACGCCCAAGGAAAGATCTACGCCAGTGTCTATGTGCGTTTGGTGGACCGCGACCAACGCAGCCGCAGCGTGGACCAGATGTCCAACGTGCTGCGGGAGCGGCTGCGCCAGGTGCCGGGCATCACCGTCACCCACGTCGGGCTGCTGGACTCGGTGGGCGGGCAAAAGCAGATCGAGTTTTCTTTGCAAGGGCCCGACCTCAAAGAGCTGGAACGTCTCACCCGGCTGGTGAACGAGAAGATCCGCAACATTCCCGGCCTGGTGGATTTGGACTCCAGCATCAAGGCCGACAAACCCACGCTGAACGTGGCGGTACGGCGCGACGCCGCAGCCGATGTGGGGCTGGGCGTGGGCGCGATTGGCAGCGCGCTGCGCACCCTGGTGGCGGGGCAGACCGTGGGCAACTGGCGCGCCCCCGACGACCAGACCTACGACGTCAAGGTGCGCTTGTCGCCCGACGCCCGCAACGCCCCGCAAGACCTGGAGCGCCTGCCGTTCACCCTGACCGGGGCCGACGGCACCCAGCGCACGGTGCGGTTGAACCAGGTGGCGAGCATCCAGGAATCCACCGGCGCCAACCAGATCAACCGGCGCGACCTGAACCGCGAAGTGGCGGTCAATGGCAACGTGGCCAATCGGTCTGCGGGCGAGGTGTCCAACGACATTCGCGCGGCGCTGGACACGATCAACTTCCCGCCGGGTTACCGCTACCAGTTCGGCGGCTCCACCAAAAATTTGCAGGAGTCGTTTGGCTACGCCATCTCGGCCTTGGTGTTGGCCATTGTGTTCATATACATGATTTTGGCGAGCCAGTTCAAGAGCTTCTTGCAACCGCTGGCACTGATGACCGCGCTGCCGCTGACGCTGATTGGCGTGGTGCTGGCGCTGTTGATGTTCGGCTCCACGCTGTCGATGTTCTCGGTGATCGGCGTGGTGATGCTGATGGGCCTGGTCACCAAGAACGCGATCTTGCTGGTGGACTTTGCCATCCGCGCGCGCGAAGGCGACGGCACGCCGGGCAGCACTGGCTTGGGCCGCGAAGACGCGCTGCTGCTGGCCGCCAAGGTGCGGCTGCGCCCGATCTTGATGACCACCTTGGCCATGGTGTTCGGCATGGTGCCGTTAGCCTTTGCACTGACCGAAGGCTCGGAACAACGCGCCCCCATGGGACAGGCGGTGATTGGCGGCGTCATCACGTCGTCGCTGCTGACGCTGGTGGTGGTGCCGGTGGTGTACTGCTACCTGGACGACCTCGCCGCCTGGGCCAAACGGGTGTGACGCGGCGAGCGCCAAGCCCCGCATTGAGGCCCGTGCGTCGCGCCCTGGCGGGACGGCACCGGGGTTGAAACGGCCACCGCGCCCACCGCGTCAGCGGCCACAGCGCAAACACCGCCCCGCTGGCTTAGAAACAGATGGTCATAAGTGAATAGCAATTGATTCATTGCGGGTCACTTGTCAGTCACGAAATAACCCTTAAGCTAAAACGGCCTCATCAACACGCTGTGGCGCCAGACCCATCGAGTCTGTTTTTAAACCAACACAGGGAGAGAAAAATGACCATCGACATCCGAAACGAAAACGCCACTGGCGCCGCCGACTTTCTCGCGCTGGCATCCGAACCCATCGCCACCGTGACGTCTGCGTTGCCCGTCGACCAACTGCTGCTGGAAGACACACCGCTGGCCGCCCTGACCGGCGACGAAGGTCTGGGTAGCCTGCTGGGCGGTGGAGACGACGCCACGGGTGCCTTGGGCGGCCTCGGCGGCTTGCTGGGCGGTGACCTTTTGGGCGGTGGCTCAGACCCCGCGGGTGGCCTGGGTGGCCTCGGCGGTTTGGTTGGCGGCCTGCTGGGCACCGTCACCGGTTTGCTGGGCAGCCTGACCGGCCTCCTCAGCCTGGGTGGCTTGCCAGGCCTGCCCGGCGCCGAAACGCCAGTTGATGTACCCGCTGAGATTCCGCCATTGGCGACGGTGCCAAACGAATCCACACCGGTGGCTAAAGCGGTCGCGTCGTCTCTCTGAGACCCGCTGTCCCCCTGGTCGGCCAGGGGTTGACCGCGCCCGGTGAGTGACCTGACCCTGTCCGGCACCCGACACAACGCCCTTTCGCGCCCGCGCGAAAGGGCGTTTGTCTTGGTGGGTCTGGCCTCTCTGGCACAGCCTGGCTCCCTCCGGGCGCAAAGGGCTCCGTGGCGACGGGGGCCGCCGCCGCGCGAACGTCTTTTGAGCCCCCCTGACTTGACCCTGCCCGTGGCGGCAGATACATTACTAACCAGTCAGTCAGTAAATATGTCTGCGACCGCCACACCCCATTCCCAAACCCCCGCAGAACCGCCAGCCAAGCGCGAGCGGCGCAAAGAGGCGCGGCCGGGCGAGCTTTTGGAAGCGGCGCTGGACCTGTTTGTGGAGAAGGGCTTTGCCGGCACCCGGGTGGAAGAGGTCGCGGCGCGGGCTGGGGTGTCCAAGGGCACGCTGTTTTTGTATTTCTCCAGCAAAGAAGACCTGTTCAAGGCGGTAGTGATCGACAGCATTGGCAATCGGTTCGTGGAATGGAACGCCGAGTTCGAGGCGTTTCCCGGCAACACCACCGAGCTGCTGAAGTACGCCATGTCGAGCTGGTGGGAGCGGGTCGGCGCCACCCGGGCCTCGGGCATCACCAAACTGATGATGAGCGAGGCGCGCAACTTTCCCGAGCTGGCCAGCTTCTACCAGCGCGAGGTGATGGAGCCGGGCCGACGCCTCATCCGCAAGATCTTGCAACGCGGCATGGACCGCGGCGAGTTTCGCCCCCTGGACCTGGACAACGCGGTGTACAGCTGCATCGCACCAATGATTTTTTTGATGATGTGGAAACACTCCATGGCGCCGTGCAGCCTGGGCGTGGAGATCGACCCGGTGGCGTATTTGGCCAGCCAGGTGGATGTGATGCTGCATGGCGTCTCGGCCCGGCCCGAGGCTTCTAAAATCAAAGGTTGATTTGAACCCTACCCCCCCTGTGAGCACCGCCATGAACATCGAACAAGCCCGCTTCAACATGATCGAGCAGCAAATCCGCCCATGGGAGGTGCTGGACGCCGACGTGCTGCACCTGCTGTCGGTGGTGAAGCGCGAGGCCTTCTGCCCGCCCGCCATGCGCGCGCTGGCCTTTGTGGACATGGAGATCCCGCTGCAGGCCGACACCGAAGCCGCGGCCCGCACCGGCCAGGTGATGCTGGCGCCCAAGGTGGAAGCCCGCCTGCTGCAAACCGTGGCGGTCAAGCCCACCGACCGGGTGCTGGAGATCGGCACCGGCTCAGGCTATATGGCCGCGCTGCTGGCCCAACGCGCGGCCCACGTCACCACGGTGGAAATCGACGGCAGCCTCGCCACCCAGGCGCGCAGCCGCTTTCAGGCCGCTGGCATCGGCAATGTCGAGGTGGTCCACGGCGACGGCTCCAAGCCCCTCGCGGCCGACCAGCGGTTCGACGTGATCGTGCTCAGCGGCTCGGTGGCCGAAGTGCCGAGCGCCCTGCTGGCACACCTGCAGCCCGGCGGGCGGCTGGCGGCCATCGTGGGCCAAGACCCGGTGATGCGGGCCACCTTTGTCACCTGCAGTGGCGACAAGCAATTCCACACCGAGCAGCCCTGGGACACCGTGGCCCCGCGCCTGTTGAACTTCCCGGAGCCGTCGCGCTTCAGCTTCTGACCCCCTTGCCATGATCGACCACGTCCGACCCGCTGACCTCGCCGCCTGGCTGCAATCCCTGCCCGAAGGCGCCCAGCCGCTGGTGTTGGACGTGCGCGAACCCTGGGAGTTGCAAACCGCCAGCGTGCCCGCCAGTGGTTTTGAGCTGGTGGCGATCCCCATGGGCGAGCTCACGCAACGCCTCGACCAACTGGACCCGGCCCGCCCGGTGGCCTGCCTGTGCCACCACGGCGCGCGCAGTCTGCGGGTGGCGGCCTATCTGGCGCACAACGGCTTCGCCCGCGTGGCCAATGTGAGCGGCGGCATCGACGCCTGGTCGCGCGAGCTGGACGCCAGCGTACCGCTCTACTGACTCCCAGAAAGCCCTGCCGATGAACCGCCTCCCCCCCCCTTGGTCTGCCCCCTGGCGGGTGGCCGCCCTCGCCGCCTGCACCGCCCTGGCGTGCCTGCCCGCCCGCGCGCAAAACCTGGTGTCGCTCTACGAATCGGCGCGTGCCAACGACCCCACCTACCTCAGCGCCAAGGCCCAGTACGACGCCAACCTGTACCGCGCCGATCAGGCCAAAGCCAACCTGCTGCCCAACGCCAACCTGACCTCTGCCGCCAACCGAGTGGACCAGGAGGTGCGCTTGGCCAACGGACAGACCGGTGGCGGCCAGTACACCTCGCGCACCACCAGCGTGGCGCTGACGCAGCCCCTCTACCGCCCGGGCAACCTCGCGCTGTACCGCCAAGGCGTGAAGGGCGTGGTTTCGGCCCAGGCCCAGTTGCAAGTGGCCGAACAAGACCTGGTGGTGCGGGTGGCACAGGCCTATTTCGACGTGCTGGCCGCGCAAGACAACCTGCGCTTCGTGCAAGCGCAGAAAGCCGCCACCAGCGAGCAGCTGGCATTTGCCAAGCGCAACTTCGAGGTTGGCACCTCCACCATCACCGACACCCGCGAAGCCCAGGCCCGTTTCGACCTGGTGATCGCGCAAGAGATCGCCGCCGAGAACGACCTGCGGGTGCGCCAACTGACGCTGGACACCTTGACCGGTGTGGCCAACGCCCGTCCTCAGCCGCTGGCCCTGCCCACCCAGCTGCCCGCGCTGCAACCGACCGACGCCGACGCCTGGGTGCAACAGGCCGAGGGCAGCCACCCCAGCCTGCGCCTTGCCCGCACCGCGCTGGAAGTGGCGCAACTTGAAGTGCAGCGCGCCGAAGCGGGCCACCGGCCCACGCTGGACCTGGTGGCAAGCCACAACCAGGCCAACAACCCGAACAACTCGGGCGGTGGCGCGTCGGCGGTGGGCACGCGGGTGAACACCAGCGTGGTGGGGCTGAACCTCACCTTGCCCTTGTTCGCGGGCTTTGCGGTGCAAAACCGGGTCCGTGAAGCGCTGTCACTTGAAGGCAAGGCCCAGGCCGACCTCCAGGCGGCCCGCCGGTCGGTGGAACTGGCCACCCGCACCGCGTTCTTTGGGGTGCAGTCTGGCACCGGTCAAGTGAAGGCGCTGGAGGCGGCTGAGCTGTCCACCCAGAGTGCGCTGGACGCCAACAAGCTCGGCTACCAGGTGGGCGTGCGCATCAACATCGATGTGCTGAACTCGCAAAGCCAGCTCTTCCAGACCAAACGCGATCTGGCCCGGGCGCGCTACGACGTGCTGGTGAACGGCCTGCGTTTGCGCCAGGCAAACGGCACGCTGCAAGCGGCCGACCTGCAAGCGGTCAACGGCCTGCTGTCGAACTGACCGCCCCGGCCTGCGCGCAGGCGCTGGCCCACAGCACGGCGAGCCGGTCGGCAGTCGCTGCCGCCGTGCCACCCTGGGTTGAACCCCACCGGCAGGCGGCGGCACGCCGTGCGGCCCACGGCCCGGGCGCTGAAACCAAACCCTGTTGGCCGAGCACCGCCTGCACCGCGTCTTGCATGGACACCGTCGCCAGTGCCGCGCCTGTGGCCAACGCCGCGTCGGCCGCCGCCTGGAAGTTGTACACCGATGGGCCCATCACCACCGGGCAGCCGCAAGCGATCGCCTCAATCAAGTTCTGGCCACCCAACGGCTCGAAACTGCCCCCCAGCAGCGCGACGTCGCTCAAGCTGTAATACAGGGCCATTTCGCCCAGCGAATCGCCCAGCCACACGTCGGCCGCTGCCGGGCCAGTGCCCCAGGCGCTGCGGCGCGAGACGCTGAAGCCCTCCGCCTGCAACAGCGACGCCACCGCGTCGAAACGCTGCGGGTGGCGCGGCACCACCAACCACTGCACCGGCAGGCGCGGGGCGGGGCCAGGCAACGGTTCTGAACGGGTCCGTGTCGAATCGTTTGCTCCCGAATCCGTAGCATCTTCTCCAGGATTCACTGGGGCTGGAGCCGGAAAACTTCCTAAAAAGGCTTTCAGGGCCACCACCAGGGCCATTTCTTCGCCTTCCCGGGCGCTGGCCAGGGTCACCACCGGCCGCGTTTGTTGCCCGCGCCACGCCGCGCCTTGCGCGCATTGGTCCGGGTCGGGACGGGCGTCGAATTTCAGGTTGCCCAGCACGGCGGCCACGGGTGCGCCCAAGTCGCGCAGCCGGGCGGCGTCGGCGTCGCTCTGGGCGTAGACCGCGTGCAGGCCCGCATAGGCGGGGCCAGACAGCGACCGCAACCGGCGGGCCCGGCGCCAAGAGGCGTCGTTCAGGCGGGCGTTGGCCAGCACCAGCGGCACGCCGAGGCGACGGCACGCGGCCACGGCATTGGGCCAGACCTCGGTCTCCATCAACACGCCCAGACGCGGCCGGTGGTGGGCGAGGAGGCGGTCCACCGCTTCGGGCGTGTCCCAGGGCTGCCAGACCTGCAGGTCACCCGGGCGCAGCAGCTTGGCACCTTCGGCGCGGCCGGTGGCGGTGCCGTGGGTGAGCAGCAGGCGCAGGTCGGGGCAGCGCTGGCGCAGCGCGTCCAGCAGCACGGCGGCGGCACGGGTTTCGCCGAGCGAGACCGCATGCAGCCACAGCACGCCGTTGACAGGGGGGTGGCTGTAATGGCCAAAGCGTTCTGGCACGGCCACGCCATAGCCTGGTTCGGCCAGCGCGCGGCGGGCGAGTTTGCGCCTGAGCAGCGGCTGCACCAGCCGGGTCAACAGCGAGTACAGCGCCAGGGCCACGGGCGGCATGGTCAACCGGGCCGCCGGGCGTCAGTGGGTGCTGACCTGCACCTGGGCGTCTGGCTTGACGCTGTGCAGCAGCTGGAGCATGGCCGTTTCGATGCGGTGCAGCGCCGCTGGGGTGTGGCCTTCAAAACGCAGCACCAGCACCGGGGTGGTGTTGGAGGCACGCACCAGCCCAAAGCCATCGGGCCAGTCCACCCGCACACCGTCCACGCTGTTGACCACCGCTGGTGCAGGGAAGTGGGCGGTGGCAGCGGCCTGCAGCCGCGCGGTGACGCGGTGGGGCTCGCCCTCTTCGCAGGGCACGTTGAGTTCTGGGGTGGAGAAGCTGGTGGGGAGCGCATTCAGCACGGCGTTCGCGTCGGGCGAACGGCTCACGATCTCCAGCAGGCGGCAACCGGCATAGGTGCCGTCGTCGAAGCCGAACCAGCGCTCCTTGAAAAAGATGTGGCCGCTCATCTCACCACCCAAGGGCGAGTTGACCAGTTTCATTTGCGCCTTGATGAGCGAGTGGCCGGTCTTGTGCATCAGAGGCGTACCACCGGCCTGCTGAATGGCTGGGGCCAGGCGCTGCGAGCACTTGACGTCGAACACGATGGTGCCGCCCGGCACACGGGACAACACATCGCGGGCGAACAGCACCATTTGCCGGTCGGGGTAAATGTTTTGACCATCCTTGGTGACGATGCCCAGCCGGTCGCCGTCGCCGTCGAACGCCAAGCCCAGCTCCGCGTCGCTGTGCTGCAACGCGTGGACCAGGTCCTTCAGGTTCTCGGGCTTGCTTGGGTCGGGGTGGTGGTTGGGGAACTGGCCATCGACCTCGCTGAAGAGTTCGGTCACCTCACACCCCAGCGCACGAAAGATCGCGGGCGCGCTGGCACCGGCCACGCCGTTGCCGCAGTCCACCACGATCTTCATCGGTCGCGCGAGCTTCACGTCGCCCACGATGCGGGCGGTGTAGTCGGCCAGCACGTCCGCATGGCGCACGCTGCCGCCGGGGCGACGTGGGGCGGTGCCGTCCACCATGGCGCGGTACAGACCCTGGATTTCATCGCCATAGATCGCGCGGCCACCCAGCACCATCTTGAAGCCATTGTGGTCCTTGGGGTTGTGGCTGCCGGTGACTTCGATGCCACTCTGGCACAGCGTGCTGGCAGCGAAATACAGCATGGGTGTGGTCGCCTGGCCGATGTCGATCACCTCGATCCCCGCCGCCACCAGACCCCGGACCAGCGCCGCCGCCAGCGCCGGGCCACTCCAGCGGCCGTCGCGGCCGACGGCCACCACCCGCTCGCCATGGGCCAGCGCATGGGCGCCGAAGGCCAGGCCCAGAGCCTCTGCCACGCCATCGTTCAGCGTAGCGGGCACCACGCCGCGGATGTCGTAGGCCTTGAAGATGGCGGGGTGCAGGGTCATGAAACGTCTCAGGTCAAGGTAAGCGCCGTACACGCGCGGTCGTGCTCGCGCATTGTCCGTGTGCGCGCGGTTGTGCCCGCGCATTGTAGGTGGCTCCCCTTTGACAACCACAGGTCCGAAAACAGCCAGTCAGACGCCGCCCCAGCCCTATGATGTTCCCATGCCCACCGCCGCGGCCATGCCCCAAGACGACGCCTGCTACCTCGCGCTCGCGGCGCGCGACGCACGCTTTGACGGCCGGTTTTTCACCGGTGTGACCTCCACCGGCATTTACTGCCGGCCCGTCTGCCGGGTGCGCACACCCAAACGCACCAACTGCCGCTTCTTCGCCCTTGCCGCCCAGGCCGAACGCGCTGGATTCCGGCCCTGTTTGCGCTGCCGGCCAGAGCTGGCACCGGGCGCAGGCCACTGGTCGATGGAGGACGCTGGTCGGATGCTCGCCACCCAGGCGGCGCACTGGCTGGACGAGCCCGAAGCCTGGGGAGATCTCCCGCCCACGGTGGAACGCCTGGCCGCCCGACTGGGTGTCAGCGACCGGCATGTCCGCCGTGTTTTTGAAGCCCACCTGGGCGTCACGCCCTTGCAGTACCTGCAAACCCGCCGCCTGCTCACCGCCAAACAGCTGCTCACCGACACGCCCCTGCCGGTCACGCAGGTGGCGCACCTCAGCGGTTTTGGCAGCCTGCGGCGCTTCAATGCCGCCTTTGTTTCGCACTACCGGCTGAGCCCAACGGCGCTGCGGCGTGCTGGCCCCCACCCCCCTGCCGCCACGCCCGGCACCACGGTGCGGCTGGGCTACCGGCCGCCGTACGACGTAGCGGCGATGTTGGCTTTCTTCCGCCAGCGACAGCTGGACGGCGTGGAAGCGGTGGCGGTTTTTTCAGACGGCGCCCATGGACCGGCGGGTCGCATCGCCCGCAGCTGGGCCGTGACCTCGGGCGGCCAGCGCCACACCGGCTGGGTGGTCTGCCACCTGGATGCGGCCCAGCCCCAGGTGACGCTGCAGGTCAGCGACAGCCTGCGCGCCGTGCTGCCGCTGATGCTGCAACGCGTGCGCGCCTGGCTCGACCTCGACGCCGACCCGGCCGCGATCCACGCCGTGTTGGGCGGGCGCTTTCCCGACAGCGCGGGTCTGCGCGTGCCCGGCTGCGTGGACGGGTTTGAGCTGGCGGTGCGCGCGGTATTGGGCCAGCAGGTCACCGTGGCCGCCGCACGCACGCTGGCACAACGGGTGGTGACCACTTTCGGCGAGGCCATTGCCACGCCTTGTCCGGGCGTCTCGCGCCTGTTCCCCAGCGCCCACGTGCTGGCCCACGCGGGCGGCGACGCACTGGGTCAACTCGGCATCGTGAAACAACGGCAAGCGGCCATCACCGCGCTGGCGCAGGCGGTCGCCAGCGGCACACTGGCGTTGCACCCTGGGGTCGACGTCCACGCCACGGTGGCGCAGCTCAAAACCTTGCCCGGCATCGGCGACTGGACGGCCCAGTACATCGCCATGCGCGCCTTGCGCTGGCCGGACGCGTTTCCCGCCGGTGACGTGGCCCTGCACAAAGCGCTTGGGGTGAAAGGCGAACGCGATGCGCAGGTGGTGTCTGCCGCCTGGACACCCTGGCGCAGCTACGCGGTGTTGCGGGCCTGGGCCACACTGGCAACACCAACCACTCCTCAATCAATAGCAAGATCGCCAGTATCAGTAAGGGCTTGAAGGACTTTTGGCATGAAATTCGACCCACACACGGTGCAAAGCCGCTTTCAGAGCCCGCTGGGGCCCATCACCCTGGCTGTATCGCCGCTCGGGCTGTGTGGCCTGTGGTTCGACGGGCAGCAACATGGCCCGGATGCCAGCGCTTGGCCGGCCGCGCCCGACGGTCACGCGCTGTTGGCGCAGGCCAAAGACCAACTGCGTGCCTATTTCGCAGGCGACACCCAACCGTGGTCGGTCCCGCTGGACCTGCGTGGCGGCACGCCGTTTCAGCAAGACGTGTGGCGCTCACTGCTGACCATCCCGCGCGGGCAAACCACCAGCTACGGCGCGCTGAGCGAGCGCATTGGCCACCCAGCGGCCGTGCGCGCACTGGGTGCGGCGGTGGGCCGCAACCCGGTCAGCATCGTGGTGCCCTGCCACCGGGTGCTGGGCAAAAACGGCGCGCTCACCGGCTATGCCGGTGGGCTGGACCGCAAGGCCGCCCTGCTGAAGCTTGAAGGCGCCATCTGACCCAGCACCCTATCAGCTGTGGAAGTGGAACAGCAAAGCGCCGGCACCGCAGCTGCAACCGCCACCGCTGTCGCCGGCCAACTGCCATTCGGTGCGGGTGGACGCCACCGGCGCCAGACTGGCTTGGGCCGCGTTGTGCGACGGCGCAATCAGGAACTCGTTTCCAGCAGCGACCACGATCGCGCCCGGTGGCACGTCGCGCGTGACCTCGACCGGGCCGAACACCACCGCACCGGCACCGATGGTCACGCCATCGGCGATGCGCGGCCCAAACAGCACCGCACCGTCGCCCACGCGCACCCGGTTGCCGATCTCCAGCGGGCCGTGCAAGACCACGCGGTTGCCAATGACCACATCGGTCCCCACACGCACCGACGTGAAGGTGAGTTGGTGCACGCTCGAGTGGCGCCCAATCTGGGTGCGCGCCCCAATGCCGATGGACGGTGAATCCGCGCCGTGCAGGTAGGCGCCAGGGCCCACCACCACTCCGGCACCGAGCTCCACCCCACCGAGCACGATGGCGCCGTTGTCCACCAGTTCAGGCGACGCCACACGGGGCCGAATGAAACGCGCACCCGCCTCGGGACTGTCGGGTGCCGGGCCGTTGGGCAGGGGCGTGCCTGGCGCACCGAGCGGAAACGGCTGGAAGGTCTCGAAGCTCAGGTCGCCCAGCGTTGCCTGTCGGGCCGGAATCGGGCCGGTGCCGCGGCGCGACACGGTGGGCGGCGCGATCGACAGCTTGCCGAATGCAGTGGCCACATCGGGGAAGTTGGCGCCCGGGTTGCGTGGGCTGTTGGCCTCGGCCGAGAACGGCAGGGTGCGGGACGCCGCGCGGTGCAGCAGGTTGTAGCCCCGCGCCAGCAACAGGTTTTCTTGGTCCACGTCGGACGCGAACAGCGAGAACGGCGCGGGGATGGGAATGATGTTGGCCGCCACATCGGCTTGGCTGCGGATGCGCGCGCCGAACAGCACCAGGCTGGCGTCAGGAATGTCGATCGGTCGGTGGGGGTCCTCACCCAGAATGCGTGCGGCCAGGCCGGTCAGGCTTGCGTCGCCCACGCGGGCGTTCTGCACGACGGCGTTGATGACGGTGCCGCTCGCGTCACCGATGCGCACCTTGCCAATGAAGGTGACGCCGTGCGCGGTGAAGGAGCCGTCGCCGATTTGCAGGTCACCCCGGGCGGGTATGCGCCCGCCGGTGTAGTCGAGCAGGCGGTCGTTGTCCTGCAGGTTGGTGGCGTTGCCAATCCTGGCCGATGCGCCGTTGAGCGTGACGAATCCCTCGATCAGGCTCTGCGCACCAATGGAAAACTGTGTGGTCTGGATCTTGGCGGTGGGGTGAATGAAGGAAGTGAAACCGACTGGCCCACTGCGGACCCTGCTGTGGCCGAGGTAGCGGCCTTCGTCGGTGTTCGCATCGCCGCCCAAGCGCAAAGACAGCGTGGCCTGGGCAGCCCCGGCGCTGGCTGCGGCGGCACTGGCCAGGCCGGCTTTGAGCAGCTGGCGGCGGTTCGCCTTGGGTGGGGTGTCTTGGGCGTTGTCTGAGTTCAGCATGGTGTGGCTCGAGGGTGATGACAGAAGCCTCGAACTCTAGGGACCGCCCGGACAGTCCCCAACCAATATGTTTTCCTATCGATATGGCGCAAACATCGTTGCGCCCTGCCAGCCAAGCCATCCGTTGGGGACGCTTTCGGCCCGCGCCCTCAAAGCAACTCGCTGGCCACCAGGTTGACGCTCAGCGCCAGCACCAGCATGTTGAAGGCAAACGACAACACGCTGTGCACCAGCGTGAGGTGACGCATGGCGCGCGAGGTGACTTGCACATCGGACACTTGGGAGGTCATGCCCACCACCAGCGCGTGGTACAGAAAGTCGAAGTAGTCCGGGTCGCGCCGCCCGGGAAACACCAGGCCGGGCCCGCTGTATGACGCGTCGCCCTGGTCGCTGTGCTGGTAGTAGCGGTGGGCATAGCGGAAAGCGAACAGCGTATGAATCATCAACCACGCGCTGGTCAGGGCCAGCAGCGCCAACCCGGTGTGCAGGCCGCGTTGCCAACCCAGCAGGTCTTTGCCCTGCTGCAACAACACCGCGATCGCCCCGACCGAGGCCACCATCGCCACCAGCATCGCCAACAGCAGCACCGCGCCTGAAGGGTCCTGCGCTTGGGCCCGGGCACGGGTGCGGTTGGCGTCAAAGACCGCTGCCAGCCGCCAAGCCAGCGCCAGGTAGGTGGCCGTGCTCAAGCACCAGGCCAGCAGTGCGTGGGTCGGGGGGAGCAGGGGCAATGGCAACAGGGCCGCAGCCCCACCCACGGCTGCGCCATACAGCAGCCGTTGTTGCCCAGTGGTTTCAGACAGGTGGCGTATCATCTCGTCAGGGGGTGGGCGTCCGCCGAAGCGGTCACCGCGTAGTGGTGCGCCCATTGTGTCGCGGATGGGGATGGGGTGCGACGCAAGCGCCTCGCCTATGGGGGTCGGCACGAAAAGGCGGGGCGGTTGACGCGCGAGGGCGTGGGGTGGGGGGTACAGGTTTAGGGCTGTTCTGGTGCGTTGTTTCAACGAATGCCAGCCCCCGTTTCAGCCCACACTGGCGTCACGCCCGAGACCGTGCCCTCGCGCGCGCCCACCCGATGAACCTCTTTCAGACCGGCTTCGTCAGTCCCGACAGCGCTGCCCCCGCAGGCGGCGCCGGGGAGCCGCGCGCGTACTCCATCCGTTCCAGCCTCACCGCGCTGGTGATGGCCTGTCTGGTGCCAGCGATCGTGGTGTCGGCGGCGTTGGTGGTGCAGGACTACCGGATGCAAAAAGACCGCCTGTACCGCGAGACGCTGGTGCTGGCGCGGGTGCTGACGTCGGCCCTGGACCGCGAGTTCGCTGGCATCGAGTCGGGGCTGCGGGTGTTGGCCAGTTCGTCGGACCTGGCGGCGGGTGATTTGGCGTCGTTCCACCAGCGCGCCACCCAGGCCCTGAAATTCCAGATGGCCAGCCACTACATGCTGGTCGACCGCGCCGGTCAGCAACACCTCAATACCCTGCTGCCCCACGGGTCTGCCCTGCCGAGCGGCAGCGTCCCGTCGGAGCTTCAGCGGGTGGTGGAGACCCAAACGCCGGTGCTGACCGACCTGTACCGCGCGGGGGCGTCGGGCCAGCCAACCTTGGCGATTGGCATCCCAGTGGTGCGCGGCGACGCTGTGCCGTACGCGCTGGCCGTGGGCTTGTCGGCCGACCGGGTGGGCGGGCTCCTGAAACGCCAGGAACTGCCCGACGGCTGGATCGCCGCGGTGATGGATGGGACCGGTACCATCGTGGCCCGCACGCGGGACGCCGACGCCTTTGTCGGGCAAAAAGCCGCCGGCCCGATCGCCGCACGGGTCACCTCCGAACGCGAGGCGACCCTGGAAACCGACACCAAAGAAGGCCTCCCCGTGGTGCTGTCGTTCAGCCGTTCGCCCGTGTCGCGGTGGAGCGTCATGGTGGCTGCGCCCCGGGCGCTGGTGTCGGCAGAGCTGTACCGTTGGATCGCCGTGGTGGTGGCGGGCGCGGCCCTGGCGCTCGGGCTGGGCCTGTGTCTGGCAAGCCGACTGGCCGGAAAGATCGCCGTGTCGGTGCATGGGTTGATCGCGCCCGCGCTGGCGCTGGGCCACGGCCGCCCGGTGGAGATCGCCCCGACGTGGATGACCGAGGTGCGTGCGGTGGGCGACGCGCTGACGCAGGCAGAAGCCCGCCTGACCCATGCCCAGCACTTGGCCCACCACGATGGCCTGACCGGCCTGGCCAACCGGGTGCTGTTCGACGCGCTGCTCAAGCGCCAACTGGCTCTGGCGCAACGCTACAACGCCCACCTGACGGTGCTGGCGATCGACCTGAACGACTTCAAATCCATCAACGATTTGTACGGCCACAGCACTGGCGACCGGGTCTTGAACACCGTGGCCGACCGCATCACCCGGTCCATCCGCGCGTCCGATGTGGCCGCCCGCATCGGCGGAGACGAGTTCGCGGTGATGCTGATTGGGGCCGACCTGGACAGCGCCTGGACCATCGCCAACAAGTTGATGGCCAACATGGCACAGCCCTTCCCAGACACCCTGCCGCGGGCCAGCATCAGCGTGGGCATCGCGGTGTTCCCAGAATCGGGCATCGACGCCGCCGAACTGCTCGACAGCGCGGACCGCGCCCTGTACGACGCCAAACGTTCAGGCCAACTGGAGTTCGACCGCGCGACCTGACGGGCTATGGCGCAGCCCTCCTTGTGCCGGACATATGCTGCGGTCGCACACCACACATTGCCGGTGGTGGCCAATCGGGCCACTCCAAGCACCTGCGGACCACTGAAGGCCACGACAAGCTGTCACCAGCCAGCCTCGGTCAGCGCCAGCCCGGTGGCATTCAAGCGCCCAGCGACGCCATCAAGGCCATCAAGGCCGCGTGCTCAGCCTCGGGGGCGAACAGTGCCCGACGCGCGTCGCATTGCAGCCGCAACCGTGCCAGCAAACCGTCCGCGCGGTCTGGCGCAGCACAGGCTTGGCGCATCAACACCGCCAAACCGGCGGCGTCCCCCGGCTCAAAGTAACCGCCATAACCTTCGCCCAACAGCCCTAGGTTGCCGTCGATGCGCGACGCGATCACCGGCGTGCCGCTGCACACCGCCTCCATCACGACGTGCGCACCGCCCTCCATGCGGCTCGGGTGGACCAACACATGCGCCCGTTGAATGCGTCGGCGGGTCGCCTCGTGGGGCAAAGGACCGAGCCAGCGATAGCGTGGGCAATCGGCCGCGGTCTGCAAGGCCGCTTGCGCCAGCGCTGGGTCGAGAGCGGCACCAATGTGGTCAATGAACAGCGTTTCTTGGTCCAGCAGCTTGCGCGCCGCCGACATCAGCAGCAGCGGGTCTTTCTCTGCCCGCAGATGTCCCACCATCACGGCGCGCACGTGGCGGTTGGTTTTTGGCAAGGTGCGGCGCTCGGAGGTGGACTGCACCACCACCACGGCCTTGTGGACCCACGCCGGTGGCAACGCCGCTGGCGCACGCGGATGCAAGCACACCAAACGGTCTGCGAGGCGCAACGACCGCTGGGCGTCGGGGTCGTGGTGGATGTCGTGGTACAGATCGGGGCCAGTCAACACCACCGCCAAACCACCCGGCCCGCGCTGCAACGCCCACGCGGCCACCGCATCGGCCGAGCGCCAGGCGTGCAACGCGATCATGTGGGTGTCGCCATCGGCCTGCGCGTCCGGCCACTGGTGGGCGATGCGAACCTCGCCATGGCGCGACAGCAGCCGTTGCCAACGCCGAGCGGTGTGCCAGTTCCCGCTGGCCGCCTGCGCCACCGCCGGTGTCACGATCACGGTGCGTCGGGGCGTCATCGGCGTGGCGGGGTCCGGAAAAACAAAAGCCTCCGGGTGGAGGCTTTTGGGACGTTTCTTTTAGAAACCATGATTTGGCGGAGTGGACGGGACTCGAACCCGCGACCCCCGGCGTGACAGGCCGGTATTCTAACCAACTGAACTACCACTCCTGGCAGGTGGCATTCGCCCTCGCGGACCAAGCGCCATCAACTTGTGCCTATTCCCCTGGAGGAGAAATT
>JAIXXF010000010.1 GCA_027490925.1 Comamonadaceae bacterium | reverse complement strand
CACATCAGACACGGGTACGTTACCGCCGGTCACGTCGCCAATCAGGTCGGTCACGGCGTTGTCGTTGCCGATGTTGCCGACGAGGTCTGTCACCGCAACCGGGATGGTGTTGTTACCGGTCAAGACGCCGCCCACGACATCGGTCACGTTGACGTCGTTCAATATGTCGTTCACAGGAACGTTGATGCCGCCCACCACAAGGTCACCGGTATTGATGGGACCCGGGTTGGGCAGGGACAGTTCATTGGCAAGCAATTCGCGGAGTGTTGCAGGCAGCCCTTCTCCGCTGGCAAGTAATTGCTGAAGCGCACTGGACAGGTCATCTCCGTTGGCCAGCAGATCTCGCAGTGCGTCTGGCACGTTAGCGCCATTCTCAAGTGTTTCTTGCAGCGCAGCAGGCAGTTCAGCGCCGTTGGCGAGCAGCTGTTGCAACTGAGTTTGCAGGCCGTCACCGCCGTTGATCAAAGCCTCACCCAGTTGCACGATGGCATCGCGGCCAACTTGCAAGCTGTCTACCACCATCAGACCATCAATCACGTCAAGAACTGCATCGGTTGGCAGACCAGTTCCGCCTGTGCCGCCACCAATCAGGGGAAGACCGCCCAGCAGATTGCCGGTGGGCAAGCCGCCAAGCAAACCGCCCAGGTCAAGGTTCAAATTGTCCAGCAGGCTGAGGTTCAGTCCATTGCCACCGTCGCTGACGGGCGGTGCCACAGGGGGCGTGACGGGTGGTGCCACAGGTGGCGTGACTGGCGGCGTCACGGGCGGTGCCACTGGTGGAACCACCACTGGTGGGACCACAGGCGGCGCGACCGGTGGGGTCACCGGGGGTGCGACGGGGGGGGTGACATTCATACCGGGTGCACCGTCAACGCCGTTGGCACCGGCGGCGCCGTCATCGCCCCCATTGCTCAGCAGACCGGCCAGGCCCAGCAGGCCGAGCAAACCGGCCGCGGCGAGGCCAGCGTCTTCGAGACCTGGGCTGCCTTTTTTCTTGACCGCCAGCGAGGCTTCAGCCGCTGGTTGTGCCACCACCAGGTCACCAGACAGCAACTCGATGTCGACTTGCTGGTTCTCACCTGCGCCTTTGGCACCGATCAACGCGTTGGTGCCGCCTGTGAACACGCCCGCAATGGGCTCTTTGTTGGCGGTAGGCCCTGGGAAGATGGCGTTCGCGCTGCCACCTTGCGGCACCACGACGCGGTCGCCCGCTTGCAGTTCAATGCCGCTGGCAGCGGACACGCGGCTGCCACCGCGCACGACCTCTGTTCCGGGCGTGGCGCTGGAAATTCTGCCGAGGCCACTGAATGTGGCGGGCGCGGCGGCGCTGGGTGTTGCCGTGTTGGCTTGGGCTAAGAGGAGGTCCCCTGCCGTGGTGGTGTCGGTGCTGGTGGGCTGTTGATCAAGCATGGAATCCCCTGTGAAAAAGAGAACGAAAGGGCGGCTTTGTGGCCGTTATGGTCAATGTTCATAATACCTTACTGTTACATGAGGTTTCAATCTCTGCAGGGGGTCTTGGCCTGTGAATGTGACATTTTGAGCAACTCTGAGGTGATCATTCAGGGATAACCCGAGTGGATGCCGCCATGCCGACACGGCGAGAGGCGGGAAGTGCGCCCTGATCGTGCAGAGCGGCGGTCGCGCCCCAGGTTGCAATCGTAGTGCTGCTGCGGCCCTGCAAAAGCGCGGGTTGCGGCGAAGTCAGCGCTGGCTGGGCTGCACCGCGAAACCGACGCGGCTGAGACCGGCTTTTTGGGCGATGCCCATGACCTGCACCACCTTGCCGTAGGGGGCGTCGGTGTCGGCGCGGAGGAGGACTTCGGTGTCGGGCCGTTCGCGGGCGGTGGTGGCCAATTGGGTGGCCAGTTCGGCCACGGGCGTGGCCTGGTCGTTGAGGAACACGTCGCCGTTGGCGGTGATGCTCAGCGTGATGGACGTTGCCGCCGGTGCAGCGCTTTGCCCGGCGCCGCTGGCGGGCAGGTCGAGCCGGATGTGGCTGGTCAGCAGCGGGGCGGTGAGCAGGAAGATGACCAACAGCACCAGCATCACGTCCACCAGCGGGGTGACGTTGATCTCGCTCAACGGTGCGGGCGCGGGGCGGCTCTGGAAGCGGCCGAACGCCATGTCAGGCCACGCCTTGGTGTGCCGTGTTGGCCACGTCTGCCCCACCCGCTGCGGCTGCTGCGGCCTGCGGGGCCAACAGCGTGAGCAGGTCTTGGGCCAGGCCTTCGAGCTCGGCCTCGATGCGGCCCACGACGCGGCCAAACACGTTGTAGGCCAGCACCGCGGGGATGGCCACCGCCAGACCGGCGGCGGTCATGACCAGGGCCTCACCCACCGGACCAGCGACCTGGTCAATGCCGACCTGGCCCGACGCGGCGATGGTGTCCAGCGCCAGGTGGATGCCCCACACCGTGCCCAGCAGGCCAATGAAAGGGGCGGTGGTGCCCACGGTGGCCAGCAGCACCTGGCCGAACTGCAGTTTGTGCAGCGACGCTTGCAACGCCTGGCGCAGCCGCCGGGTGAGTTGCTGGGTGCGGTCGCCGCTTTGGCCCAAGGCCTGCGGTGGGCTGGTGGGCTCGGGCAGTTGGGCGGCGGCCACCAGCGCGGAGGCGATGCCTTCGCGGTCCAGTGCCTGGAGTTGCAGCTGACCTTCAGCCCAGTTGGCGGCCTGCCAAAACGTGGCCAGTCCGTGGGCGACGTCGCGGCTGGCGCGGTACAGCAGGCGGCTTTTCCACAAAATCACCACCCAGCTCGCCACCGACATGGCCAGCAGCAGCAGCGCGACCGCGCGGCCCACCCCGTCGCTGCCCGCCCAGGTCATGCGCAGCCCTCGCCGTCATTGGGCGCGATGTGGCCAACGGAGCGTCGCGTGGTGAGACAGGTGGGCGCGAAGACCTTGGTCAAAGGAGTGGCAACAGAAGTCACAGCGTCAAGCAAAAGCGGCATCAAGGACGGGCCGCTCAGCGCGGCAGGCCCAGCACGTCGAACATGTCAAACAGGCCGCGGGGCTGACCCGCCAAAAAACGGGCGGCGCGCAGACTGCCCTGGGCGTAGGTGGCGCGGCTGGAGGATTTGTGGATGATCTCGATGCGCTCGCCGGTGCCTGCGAACAGCACGGTGTGGTCGCCCACGATGTCGCCGCCACGGATGGTGGCGAAGCCGATGCTGGACGGGTCGCGCTCGCCGGTCACGCCTTCGCGGGCGTAGACGGCGCAGTCTTTCAGGTCGCGGCCCAGCGCCTCAGCGATGACCTCACCCATTTTGAGCGCGGTGCCCGAGGGCGCGTCCACCTTGTGGCGGTGGTGGGCCTCGATCACCTCGATGTCGTAGCCGGTGGCCAAGGCCTTGGCGGCCATTTGCAGCAGCTTCAAGGTCACGTTGACGCCCACGCTCATGTTGGGCGCCATGACGATGGCCACGTCTTGGGCTGCGGCCGCGATCTCGGCCTTTTGCGCGTCGGTGAAACCAGTGGTGCCGATCACCGCTTTCACGCCACGCTGGCGGCAGACGCGCAGGTGCTCAAGCGTGCCCTCGGGCCGGGTGAAGTCGATCAGCACATCAGCGTGTTGCAGCCCGGTGTTCAGGTCGGCGGTGATAGGCACGCCACTGGTGTGGCCCAGGAAACCGGTCGCGTCGGTGCCGAGCGTGGCCGAGCCAGGGATGTCGAGCGCGCCGACCAGCTGGCAGTCGTCGGCTGCGTGAACCGCTTCGATCAGCATGCGGCCCATGCGGCCGGACGCCCCGGCAATGGCGACGCGCAGCGGCTGCGCCTGTGGTACGGCGGCGGTCATCGCGCGGCCCCTTCCAGCGGGGGGTAGCTCACTGGGGGGGCCGGTGCATCAGGGGCGGCGCTGGCGCTGGCCTTGGCTTTCTTTGGCGGGTTGGCTTTTTGCAGCGCTTCTTCGCTGGCCTCCAGCACCGGGGGCTTGCCGAACTTGCGTTGCGACGCGAGCGTGTCCACGAACTGGCTTTCGCTCGGCAGGTCTTGGGTGCCGTCCACGCGCAGCAGTTCGTCGCCTTTGAAAAACACGGTGACACGCCGGGTCTGGTTGGGCACGCCCTCGCGCTTCAGGGTGAACACGTAGTCCCAGCGGTCGGCGTGGAACACGCTGGTCAACAGCGGCGTGCCCAGCACCTCGGCCACCTGCGCACGCGGCATGCCGCGCTGCAACGCGGCGGCCTGTTCTTGCGACACGAAGTTGCCCTGGATCACGTCCACGCGGTAGGGCGTCAACAGGTTGGTGACCGAGCGGCTGGCGGTGTCCATGCTGCTGCACCCGGCGGTGAGGCCTGCGATTGCCAAGCCGATGCCGATCAGGCCCATGCGCAGCCCGACCATATTCGAAACAGCCCGGTGCGAACGGCCCGCCGTTCGGGTGCAGGCCAAGGGGCTGCGCCGGGGGGAGCGGGGGGTGTTTTCGGGCATGGTCTGGGCGCTTGCAATATGATCAAATGATTGTATATGCCAGACCGCTGGGGGCTGCGCCCCTGGCCGCAGCCAAGCCCCGGCCGCCGCTGGCCGAAAGCCCCGCATGTCGACCATCGATGAACTGAAAAACACCGGACTCAAAGCCACGCTGCCACGGATGAAGATCCTGGAGGTGTTCCAAAAGGGCAGCAAGCGCCACATGACGGCCGAAGACGTGTTCAGGGTGCTGCTGGACGAGCGTTCAGACGTGGGCCTGGCCACGGTGTACCGGGTGTTGACCCAGTTCGAACAGGCGGGCATTTTGAGCCGCAGCAGCTTTGAGTCGGGCAAGGCGATTTACGAGCTCAACGAAGGCAAGCACCACGACCACCTGGTTTGCCTGGACTGCGGCCTGGTGGAAGAGTTCAACGACCCGGAAATCGAAAAACGCCAGCAGCTGGTGGCCACGGCACGGGGCTTTGTGCTGCAAGACCACGCCTTGAGCCTGTACGGCAACTGCAGCAAAGAGGCGTGCCCCAACCGGCCGGTGGCGGGCAGCCGTTTTGTCAACGCGGGTTGAATGGGCGCACGCAGGCCGGTGGGTTTGACGCGGCCGCTTGGGGTGTTGGGCCAACCAAGCGCATGGGCGGAGCAGCCCACACACTGAGCGACAAGGCGCGTCAGCCGCTGTGGTCCATGGCTTCGCGCTGGCGGGCGACGAACTCCTGGTAGGTGTCGATGCCGCGCAGCTGCAAAATGGTGTTGCGCACCGCCGCTTCCACCAGCACCGCGATGTTGCGGCCCGCCACCACCTGGATCACCACCTTGCGCACCGGAATGCCCAGCAGGTCCTGGGTCAGGGGCTCGGACGGCAGGCGTTCATAGTCGCGTTCCAGAATTTCGCGCCGCACCAGGTGCACGATGAGCTTGAGGCGCATCTTGCGGCGCACCGCCGTTTCGCCAAAGATCGCGCGGATGTCCAGCAGCCCGATGCCGCGCACCTCCAGCAGGTTTTGCAGCAGTTCCGGGCAGCGCCCCTCGATGGTGGTTTGGTTGATGCGGTAGAGGTCGACCGCGTCGTCGGCCACCAGGCCGTTGCCGCGTGAGATCAGCTCCAGCCCGAGCTCGCTTTTGCCGAGGCCCGACTCGCCGGTGATCATCACCCCCAGGCCCAGGATGTCCATGAACACGCCGTGGATGGTGGTGCGGTCGGCGAAGTGCTTGGACAGGTAGGCCCGCAGCACGTCGATCACAAAGGCCGACGACTCCTTGGTGGAGAACATCGGGATCTGCGCCCGTTCGCACATGGACAGCAGCGTGTCGGGCGCGGTCTGGTTGTCGGCCAGCACCAGCACCGGCGGCTCCAGCGTGACGATGCGGGCGATGCGCCGGGCGCAGTCTTCGGGCGAGGCATTCACCAGGTAGGACACCTCGCGCTCGCCCAAAATTTGCACCCGGTAGGGGTGGATGTAGTTCAGGTAGCCGACCAGGTCGGCGCCCGAGCTGGCGGCGCGCACCGCTACCTCGTCAAACCGCCGTTCCGACGCCCCCAGCCCGGCAACCCATTCCCAGCGCAGCGTAGCGCGGTGGTCTTCAAACAGCGCGTCGGCGCTGACGGCGGTGGGCTTCATGTCGCCTGGATGGACTGCCAGTCGGCGATCAACCCGTGCAGGGCGGTCGCGTCTTCGCAGGTTTTGATCTTCTCGCGCAGCCCGGCGTCGCTCAGCAGTTCGGCGATTTCGGAGAGGATTTCCAGGTGCTTCTGGGTGGCGGTTTCGGGCACCAGCAGAAAGATCAGCACGCCCACCGGTTGTTCGTCGGGCGCGTCAAAGCCAATCGGGCGGGCCAACTGAAACACCGCCGCCATCGGCGATTTCAGGCCCTTGATGCGGCCATGCGGAATGGCCACGCCATGGCCCAGGCCGGTGGAGCCGAGGCGCTCGCGGGCGAACAAGCTGTCGGTGATCAGCGCGCGGCTCAGGCCGTGCAGGTTTTCAAACAACAGGCCGGCTTCTTCGAACGCCCTTTTTTTGCTGGTGGCGTCGACACTGACCAGCACTTGGGCGGGCGGCAGGATGTGGGCTAGGCGGTTCATGGCGGGTTCTCAGCGCGCATTATGGCGGGCGCGTGACGGCCGTGGCCATGTGTTGTCACACGATCGCGCTGGGGTACCGGGCGCAGCGCCGGGGCTGACGCCGTGCGAGCCGCCCCCACCGCACACCCATCGCTTCTGTTTGCGTCTGTTCCCGCCCGTCCCCGACCGCTCGCGACACCTGCTTGCACCCCCCGGGCGGCCTGCGCCGGGCAACAAAAAGCCGCCAGGCGGGGCGTGGCGGCTGTGGGTCGCGGCATGCCGCGGCGGGACGGGGACCAGAGGCTCACATCAGGCGCTTGGGCGCGGTGTGGTGGTGAGCCTGCAAGCGGTCTTTGTGGCGGACCACTTGGCGGTCCAGCTTGTCGACCAGGTCGTCGACCGCGGCGTACAGGTCTTCGTGGGCGCTCTCCGCGAACATGTCGTTGCCTTTGACATGGATGTTGCACTCGGCGCGCTGGCGACCCTGTTTTTCCTTTTGCTTTTCCACCGTCAACAGGACTTTGATGTCGACGAGCTGATCGAAATGCCGGCTGATCCGGTCCAGCTTTTGGGTCACGTAGTTGCGCAAGGCCGGGGTGACTTCGAGGTGATGACCACTGATCGTCAAGTTCATGAAACGAACCTCCTTAGCTTCAGGTTAAGAGCGCGATCACCGGACCAGCCGGCAAGGCAACGCGTCGCGCTCAAATTCACTATGCGCCCACTCCCGCCCAAATGCAAGGGCATTCTCATCAGGGTCGGCAGGGGCATTTGTGGGGCGGGGCCCGGTGCGCGGGGCCGGGCACGCGGGGTCAGTTACTTGGGACCGGGTACTTGGGGCCGCGTACTTTGGGCCGGGTGCAGGGCCTGCTGCACCAGACTCGCCCCCGCAGCGATTAGCATGGCTCCATGGGTGTCGACACTTTTCTCAACGCGGCCACCGACCAAGGCTGGCCGCCGAAGCGGGCTTTGGTGCTGATGGGCGGCGGCGCGCGCACCGCCTACCAGGTGGGGGTGCTGCAGGCGGTGGCCGCGATGCTGCGGCAGCGGCCGTCTGCCCCGCAGGGCTTTCCATTCCAGATTTTGGTGGGCACCTCGGCGGGGGCGCTGAACGCGACTTACCTGGCCAGTTGCGCCACCCACGGTCTGGACGCCTTCGAGTCGCTGGCGGATTTCTGGCAGCGCACCCGCTCCAGCGACGTGTACAGCCTGAAGATTTCGCGCTGGGCGGGCTGGCTGGACAGCCGCAGCCGCCTGGCCGCGGCCTTCAACCTGTCGCGCAATGTGCGCCGCCAGGGGGCGCTGCTGGACAGCCTGCCGCTGGTGGACACGCTGCACCGCGCCATCTCGCTGCCGGGCATTGAGGCGGCACTGGCCAACCAGACCATCGAGGCGCTGGCGGTCACCGCGTCGAGCTACAGCACCGGCGTGCACTGGACGTTCTGCCACACGCTGCAAGACCACTCGGCGCGCACCTGGCAGCGTCCGGGCAGGCAGGTGGACTTCCAGCCCATCACCATCGAGCACCTGATGGCGTCCAGCGCCATCCCCTTCATTTTCCCGTCCACGCCGCTGTGGGTGGGCGACCACTGCGAGTTTTTTGGCGATGGGTCGATGCGCCAGATCTCGCCGCTGTCGCCCGCGGTGCACCTGGGCGCGCGGCAGGTGCTGGTGGTGGGCGTGAGCCAGCCGCAGCGCGCCGGGTTGACCGCGCTGGCGCCGGGCCAGTCGCCCGGGCTCGGGGGCATCGCAGGCCACGCCATGGCCAGCGTGTTCCACGACACGCTGCAGGCCGACGTGGAACAGGCACTGCGGGTGAACAAAACCATCGCCAGCCTGCCGCAGGCGGTGGTGGCCGACATGGGCCTGCACCCGTTGGATGTGCTGCCGATCCAGCCGTCGCAGTCGCTCGACGCGCTGGCGCAGGAACACGCGGGCGATTTGCCCGCGTCGCTGCGCCAGGCCTTGCGCGGTCTGGGGGCGCTGGACCACCGCACCGGCGGCGGCGCGGCGCTGGCGAGCTACCTGTTGTTCGAGCCCGCGTTCGTGCACGCGCTGATCGCGCTGGGCCACCACGACGCCTACGCCCGAAAAGACGAGCTGATGGCCTTTTTCAGCGACGACCACGCCCCGTTCTGACACGCGAACCGCACCGGTTTGGGCGCATAATCGCGCCACCCCAAATCCCCGGAGTTCCCCATGGACAGCTGCCCGAGTCGGTAGCTTCCAACGCCCGCAACGGACGTTGGAAGCGCCACACCCCAACCCCGCTGCGGGCCGTGAGCCCGCCCCCGTCACCCACGGGCCTGCCCGGCAGGCCGCCCCAGGGAGCGCGACATGCTCAACATCTTCACCTTGGCCAACGGCCGCCTGTTCCAAGAAGAAATCGAATCGCTCGAAGAGCTGGCCAAATTTCAGCCGATCTGGGTCGACCTGGAGTCGCCCACGGTGGAAGAAAAGCGCTGGATCAAGCAGCACTACGGCCTGTCCATTCCGGAAGACGCGATGGACGAGGACATCGAGGAATCCGCCCGCTTCTATGAAGAAGACAACGGCGACCGCCACATCCGCAGCGACTTTTTGATCGCCGACGAGGACGAGCCGCGCACGGTGCGGGTGGCTTTCATCCTGAACCTGGTGAACGACGACCTGAAAAGCAAGGGCGTGCTGTTTTCCATCCACGACGAAGACGTGCCGGTGTTCCGGCTGCTGCGCATGCGCGCGCGCCGGATGCCCGGGCTGATCGAAGACGCCCGCGAGGTGCTGCTCAAGCTGTTCGACGCCGACGCCGAGTACAGCGCCGACACCCTGGAAGGCGTGCACGACCAGCTGGAGCTGGCCAGCGCCAAGGTGCTGTCGGGCGACATCACCGACGAGATCGCGGGCGAGGTGCTGGCCACCATTGCCCGGCAGGAAGACTTGAACGGCCGCATCCGCCGCAACGTGATGGACACCCGCCGCGCGGTCAGCTTCATGATGCGCAGCCGCATGCTGAGCACCGACCAGTTCGAAGAAGCGCGCCAGATTCTGCGCGACATGGACTCGCTGGACAGCCACACCGCGTTCCTGTTCGACAAGATCAACTTCTTGATGGACGCCATCGTCGGCTTCATCAACATCAACCAGAACAAGATCATCAAGATCTTCTCGGTGGCCAGCGTGGCGCTGTTGCCGCCCACGCTGATCGCCAGTCTGTACGGCATGAACTTCCAATTCATGCCCGAGCTGCAGTGGCGGTTTGGCTACCCGTTCGCCCTCGGGCTGATGGTGGCGTCGGCCGTGGGCCCGATGTGGTACTTCCGCCGCCGTGGCTGGCTGAAGTGAGCCAGTTGCACCCAGGTGTTGACCGGGTGCTTTGGGGGGGGGCGGCTGCGGGTGGATGTGGCTGGGGGCCACGGGGCGAAGGCTGGGGCAGCCGCATTGCCAATTGCTGAGCGACCGCCATACCGTCGGGTCGACCGTTGAACCTGCCGTTGGGTCGATCGTTGCGATGAATGTGGGGCTGACCGAGCTTTTTTCAGCGTTTTGTGCGTTTTTCGGGCCTTTGCTGCCGAATGTGAGTCAAATCACCTTCCAGCCCTCGCCGAATCAGCTTCGGTAGCTGTGAAATTCATAGCGTTTTCAGCCACCGTGTGAGCACCGCTTCGGCGCAGTGGCTGGCCACTTCGCGCACGAACTGGTTGAAGTCGGCGTGGGCGGTGGCATCTGCCCGGTCGGAGATGGTGCGCAGCGCGGCGAAGGGCACGCCGTAGTCGAAACACACCTGCGCCACCGCCGCGCCCTCCATCTCCACCGCCAGCGCGCGGTGGCCGTGGGCCAGCAGGTCGGCTTGCAGCCGCTGCCCCTCGCCCGCGACCGAGACGAAGCGGTCGCCGCTGGCGAGCAGGCCCTGGTGGACCCGCGCCTGACCCAGGCCGTAGCGCGCCACCACCTCGGTGCCCAGCCAGTCGGGCAGTTGCGTCCAGGCGTCGGTGGCCGCGCGGTGCAGCGCGGCAGACAGCGTGGCGTCGGCCAGGAACCGGGTCTGGCCGTACAGCGGCACCTCGTAGCGCGGCACGATGGGCGAGGAGTCCAAGTCGTGCTGGATGAAGTCGTGCGCCAGCACCAGGTCGCCCACCCGCACCTCGGGCGCCAGGCCGCCGGCGACGCCGGTGAAAACGATGCGGTCGACCGCGAACCGCTCGATGAGTGCGGTGGTGGTGGTGGCCGCCGCGACCTTGCCAATGCGCGACAAGGCCAGCACCACGTCTTGCCCGTGCAAACGACCGCACCACAACCGCCGCCCGGCGTGTGCCACTTCGGTGGCGTCGGTGAGCTGGCCGATCAGGCCGCGTTGTTCGTCGATCAAGGCGCTCAAGATGGCGGTGCGGGTCATGGGCAGAAGGGGTTGGAACTGGAATAGGGAAGGGGTGGGCGCAGGAACGGGCGGTGGTGCCCAAGTGTGCCAGCCCACCCGGCGGCGCCAGCGCCCAGACGCGAAAAAGGCGACCGAAGTCGCCTTGGGGGTGCCGGGTCAGCGGCCGTGGGGGGGCGGGGCTCAGCGCTTGTCGCGCAGCTCGCGGCGCAGGATCTTGCCGACCGGGGTCTTAGGCAGTTCGGCGCGGAACTCCACCACCTTGGGTTGCTTGTAGCCAGTGAGGTTGGCGCGGCAGAACTCGCGCACCTGCGCTTCGGTCAGGTTCGGGTCTTTCTTGACGATCACCAGCTTGACCGCTTCGCCGGTTTTCTCGTCGGCCACGCCCACCACCGCGCATTCCAGCACGCCTTGCAGGCCGGACACCACGTCTTCCACCTCGTTGGGGTAGACGTTGAAGCCGCTCACCAGCACCATGTCTTTCTTGCGGTCCACGATCTTGAAGTAACCGCGTTCGTCGGCAATGCCGATGTCACCGGTCTTGAAGTACCCGTCGGCCGTCATGACCTTGGCGGTTTCGTCGGGGCGCTGCCAGTAACCGGCCATGACCTGTGGGCCCTTGATGGCGATCTCACCGGGGCCGCTGGTGACCTCGTTGCCGTCGTCGTCGAGCAGCTTCATCCAGGTGCCAGGCAAGGGCACGCCGATCGTGCCAGTGAACTCCTTGGCCGTCACCGGGTTGCAGCTCGCCGACGGCGAGGTTTCCGACAGGCCATAGCCTTCGCAAATCGGGCAGCCGGTTTTTTCCAGCCACAGCTTGGCCACCGGGCCTTGTACCGCCATGCCGCCGCCGAGCGAGACCTTCAGGTTGCTCCAGTTGACGGTGTTGAAGTCGGGGTGGTTGGCCAGGCCGTTGAACAGCGTGTTGACGGCCGGGAAGCTGTGGAAGGTGTGCTTGCTCAGCTCTTTGAGCACCGCGGGCAGGTCGCGCGGGTTGGGGAGCAGGATGGTTTTGGCGCCCATCCGCATGCCCAGCATCATGTTCACGGTGAACGCGAAGATGTGGTACAGCGGCAGCGCGCACACGGTGGTGGGCTGCTCATTGGCGGGCACCTTGTCCATGGCCGGGTTGTTCCAGGCCTCGGACTGCAGCAGGTTGGCGATCACGTTGCGGTGCAACAGCACCGCGCCCTTGCTCACCCCGGTGGTGCCGCCGGTGTACTGCAGCAACGCCACGTCGTCGGGCTGGATGGTGGGGCGCTTGAGCGGCATCTTGGTGCCGCGGGCCACCGCGTCGTTGTAGCGCACGGCGCCGGGCAGGCTGTAGGCGGGCACCATCTTTTTGACGTTGCGCACCACGTAGTTGACGATGCTGCCCTTGACCAGGCCCAGCATGTCGCCCATGGCGACCAGCACCACGTGCTTGACCGGTGTGGACGCGATGCATTGCTGCAAGGTGCTGGCGAAGTTCTCAATGATGACGATGGCTTTGGAGCCCGAGTCCTTCAACTGGTGCTCCAGCTCGCGCGGGGTGTAGAGCGGGTTGACGTTCACCACCACGTAACCGGCGCGCAGCACGGCCGCCACCGCCACCGGGTACTGCGGGCAGTTGGGCATCATCAGCGCGACGCGGTCGCCCTTGGCCAGGCCCAGGCTTTGCAGGTAGGCGCCCAGCGCCTGGCTCAGCGAGTCGGTCTGGCCGTAGCTGAAGTCTTTGCCCAGAAAGCTGTAGGCGGTGCGGCTTGCGTACTTCTGGAAACTCTCGTCCATCAACCCCACCAGCGAGCTGTAGGCGGAGGTGTCGATGTCGGCAGGCACGCCCGGTGGGTAACTTTTGAGCCAGGGGCGGTCGTTTTGCATGGGGTGTCTCCTTGGGTGCAATGCGTGAGTGGGTGTGTGGGTGGGTGTGGGGGCAGATGTCTCTGTCAGGCGCGTATTCTGACGCGAAGCTTTCGCCAAATTTTGGAGGGATTCCCTAAGGCGGGCCTAGGGAACTCCCTAGGGCGGCAGGCGCGTCAAGCCCAGGGTCGGGCGTGGCGCGCTCGCCTGTTGCGGGTGGTGCCCTGGTGGTGTGTGCCGCGGTCTGTGCGGTGTGTTCGGTGTGATCGTCTTCGCCGGGCCAGCGACAGCGCACCACCCCCTGGCCGCTGCCGCAGGGGCATGGCGTGTCGGCGTCTGCTGGCGCGCCCGATTCGGCGAGCTGGGCTTGCCACAGGTGCAGCGCGAAAGGGCGCGACAGCGCGAAGGCGAACGCCCGCAGCGGTGCGTGCACCCCAGCCGCTGGGCTGTCGGGCTGGGCTTGGCAGGCGGCGCAGGCGTCGAACGACACAAACGGCAGCCGCGCCGCGCTGGGTTCGGCCGCGGCCAGCACCGGTGGCGACAGGTGGGCGGGGTCGACCGGCGCGTCGGTGGCGAGCAGGTGCAGCAACGCCTCTTGCGTGGCGGGCTGGTGTTGGGCTTGCAGCGCGGCCACGTGTGCCGCAAGCCAGGCCTGCGCCAGCGCGCTGTGCGCGTCGGCACAGCAGCGCGGGTAGCCCAGCAGCGCGCCCAGGCCTTGGCCCGCCACAGCCGCGTCGATGAGGTCGGACGTGGCGGGGTCGCGGTAGATCCACAGCACGTCCGGGGCTTGCAGCCGCTTGGTGTCCCCCAACCGCTGCAGCGGCTCCAACAAGCCAGTCGGCAAGCGGGGCCCAGTGCGGGTCGGCGAGGTCTGTGTGGCGCTGGCGTCGGGCGACCACTCGGGGCGGCAGCGCGGGGTGCGGCGGGTGAGCAGCTGGTGGCGGTGGGCGATGGCCTGCAGCGCGTCCATCCGTTCCGGGTCGCGGTGTCCGTCGCCTTGCAGGTGGCAGGCCTTGAGCCCGGCCGCCACCGCGCAAATCTCCAGCACGTCGAGCAGGTTTTCGGCCAGGCTGGGTTTGCCCGCGCTGTGCACCGGCAGCGCCAGCAGGTCGGCAAACAGCGCGTGCACCGGTGGGGCCACGGCGGGCCCCATCGCCAAGTCCGCCATGGGCGCTTACTCGATGGCTTTGCCCATGTCTTCAACGACCTTCTTGGCGTCGCCAAAGACCATCATGGTTTTGTCCATGTAGAACAACTCGTTGTCCAGACCGGCGTAACCGGCGGCCATGGAGCGCTTGTTCACAATGACCGTCTTGGCCTTGTAAGCCTCCAGGATGGGCATGCCATAGATGGCGCTGCCCTTCACATGCGCGGCGGGGTTCACCACGTCGTTGGCACCCAGGATGATGGCCACGTCGGCCTGGCCGAATTCGCCGTTGATGTCTTCCATCTCGAACACCTGGTCGTAGGGCACTTCAGCCTCGGCCAGCAGCACGTTCATGTGGCCCGGCATACGACCTGCCACCGGGTGGATGGCGTATTTCACCGTGATGCCTTTTTCGGTCAGCTTGGCCGCCAGTTCTTTCACTGCGTGCTGGGCACGGGCCACGGCCAGGCCGTAGCCCGGCACGATGACCACGGTCTCGGCGTTGCTGAGCACAAAGGCGGCGTCGTCGGCGCTGCCGCTCTTGACGTTGCGCTGCACCGCGCCACCAGCGGCGGCCGTGGCCGCCTCACCGCCAAAGCCGCCCAGGATGACGTTGAAGAACGACCGGTTCATCGCCTTGCACATGATGTAGCTCAGGATGGCCCCGGAGCTGCCCACCAGCGAACCGGCAATGATCAACATGCTGTTGTTCAAGCTGAAGCCAATGCCCGCCGCCGCCCAGCCCGAGTAGCTGTTGAGCATGGACACCACCACCGGCATGTCGGCCCCGCCAATCGGGATGATGATCAGCACGCCCATCACGAAGCTGAGCGCCAGCATCACAAAAAAGGCGGTCCAGTTCTCGGTGAAGGCGAACACCAGGCCCAGGCCCAGTGTGGTCAGGCCCAGCACCAGGTTGAGCTTGTGTTGCCCGGCGAACTGCACCGGGGCGCCCTGGAACAGGCGGAACTTGTACTTGCCGCTCAGCTTGCCGAAGGCAATCACCGAACCGCTGAAGGTGATGGCGCCGATCGCCGCCCCCAAGAACAGCTCGAAGCGGTTGCCGGTGGGGATGGCTTCGCCCTTGGCGGCGATGCTGAACGCGTACGGCTCGGCCACGGCCGCGACCGCGATGAACACCGCCGCCAGGCCGATCATGCTGTGCATGAAGGCCACCAGCTCCGGCATTTTGGTCATTTCGACCTTGTTGGCCATGTAGGCCCCCAAGCCGCCCCCGAGCACCAGGCCGCCCAAAACATATACCATGCCGAAAGACTTGCCACCCGAGATTTCGACGATCAGCGCGGCGGTGGTCAGGATGGCAATCGCCATGCCCACCATGCCGAACACGTTGCCGCGGATGGAGGTGGTGGGGTGGCTCAGGCCCTTCAAGGCCTGGATGAAGCAAACAGACGCCACCAGGTACAGCAGCGTGACGAGGTTCATGCTCATTTGTGGGCTCCTTCAGCGGCGGGGGCCTTCTTTTCCTTCTTCTTGAACATCTCCAGCATCCGGCGGGTGACCAGGAAGCCACCGAACACGTTGACCGCGGCCAGCGCCACGGCCAGCACGCCCATGGTCTTGCCCAGTGGGGTTTCGGTCAGGGCAGCGGCCAGCATGGCACCGACGATGACGATGGCCGAAATCGCGTTGGTCACCGCCATCAGCGGCGTGTGCAGCGCGGGGGTGACGGTCCAGACCACGTGGTAGCCCACGTAGATGGCCAGCACGAAGATGATGAGGTTGAGGATGGTGGGGGACACGGCGTCCATGGTCTTCTCCAGTGGGGTGGGGCGGGCGCTGCCGGTTATTTTTTGGTCACTGCACCGTCGCGCGTCATCAGGCAGGCGGCCACGATGTCGTCTTCCAAATTGATGTGGAGCGCGCCTTCTTTGGTCACGACCAGCTTCAAAAAGTCAAGCACGTTGCGCGCGTACAAAGAGGACGCGTCCGCCGCCACCAGCGCGGGCAGGTTGGTTTCGCCCACCAGCGTCACGCCGTGTTTGACCACGGTCTTGCCCGCTTCGGTCAAGGGGCAGTTGCCGCCCACGCCGTCGGCGGCCTTGCCTGCGGCGATGTCCACGATCACCGAACCCGGCTTCATGGACTTGACCATGTCTTCGGTCACCAGCACCGGCGCGGCACGGCCCGGGATCAGCGCGGTGCTGATCACCACGTCGGCTTGCGCAACGCGCTTGGCGACCTCGGCCTTTTGGCGCTCCAGCCAGCTTTGCGGCATGGGGCGGGCGTAGCCGCCCACGCCCACCGCGGCTTCGCGCTCTTCGTCGGTTTCGTACGGCACGTCAATGAACCTCGCGCCCAAGGACTCGACCTGTTCCTTCACGCTCGGCCGCACGTCCGACGCTTCGATCACCGCGCCCAGCCGTTTGGCGGTGGCGATGGCCTGCAAACCGGCCACGCCCACCCCCAAGATCACCACGCGCGCGGCTTTCACCGTGCCCGCCGCCGTCATCAACATGGGAAAAAAGCGCTGGTACTTGTCGGCGGCGATCATCACCGCCTTGTAGCCCGCGATGTTGGCCTGGCTGGACAGCACGTCCATGCTCTGGGCCCGGGTGGTGCGCGGCGCGGCCTCCAGGGCGAAACCGGTCAATTGGGCCGCAGCGAGCTTTTGCAGGCCCGCGGCGTCGAACGGGTTGAGTATGCCCACCACGGTGGTGCCCGGCTTCATGGCCGCGATTTCGTTGTCGGACGGTGCGCGCACTTTAAGCACCAGGTCGCAGCCCAGTGCGCCCGCGCTGTCGGTGATTTCCACGCCGACGGCGCTGTACGCCGAGTCGGGCGCGCTCGACGCCAGGCCGGCGCCGGACTGCAGCCGGACGGTGTGGCCTTGCGCGGTGAGTTTTTTCGCGGTCTCCGGGGTGACCGCCACCCGGGTCTCCCCCACGGCCGTTTCGGCCGGTACGCCAATCAGCATGGACGCCTCAGTTCTTTTGGTGTGGATGACAGGCCAGCGGAAGCGCGGTTGGGGTGGGGGACCGGGCCCGCCACGAAACGTCGCCGCCGCTGGTGATTGCTGACCCTGAGCTTACATGAGTTTTTGGCGCTTTTTCGGGGTGTGGGCCGGTCGGGTTTCCCTTGGTGCCAGTCTGCGCCTAGGCCGCTGGCAAGGGCGGAGAAGGCTTTCATAATGCCGCATGCACACCCGATGGAAACCCAGCGTCACCGTGGCTGCGGTGATCGAACGCCAGGGCCGCTATTTGCTGGTTGAAGAGCACACGCCCGAAGGCTTAAAGCTCAACAACCCGGCCGGTCACCTGGACCCGGGCGAGTCCCCGGCAGACGGCTGCGCGCGCGAAGCGCTGGAAGAAACCGCCCACCCGTTTCGCCCGACCGCGCTGGTGGGGGTCTATCTCTCGCGCTTCCAACGCGCCGCAACCGGTGAGGACATCACCTATTTGCGCTTCGCGTTCTGCGGCGAGGTGGGTGATCCCTTGCCCGGACGGGCGTTGGACGACGGCATCGTGCGCACGCTGTGGCTCACGCCCGACGAGGTGCGCGCCAGCGCCGACCGCCACCGCAGCCCCCTGGTGTTGCGCTGCATGGAAGACCACCTGGCGGGCCGCCGCTTCCCACTGGATGTGGTCTACACCGACCCGGGAGTGAGCCTGGCCGGTTGACCCCTGGGTCCAACCAGCGCGGGTTCGGCCAAAGCGCGTTCAAGACGGGGCAGGGAGCGGGGCGCTCGCCGGGGCGGTCCGTAAAATGGGGGAATGTCCTTCCAGCGCATCGTCGTCGGTTTGAGTGGCGGCGTCGACTCCGCAGTGACCGCCCACTTGCTCAAACAGCAAGGCCACGAGGTGGTGGGCATCTTCATGAAGAATTGGGAAGACGACGATGACGACGAGCACTGCTCGTCCAACGTCGACTTTGTGGACGCCGCGGCGGTGGCCGATGTGCTGGGCATCGAGATCGAGCACGTCAATTTCGCCGCCGAATACAAAGACCGGGTGTTCCAGGAATTCCTGCGCGAGTACCAGGCGGGGCGCACGCCCAACCCCGACGTGCTGTGCAACGCCGAGATCAAGTTCAAGGCGTTTTTGGACCACGCCATGCGCTTGGGCGCCGAGCGCATCGCCACCGGCCATTACGCACGCGCCCGCTGGAACCCGCAAACCGGCTTGCATGAGTTGCTCAAGGGCGTGGACCACACCAAAGACCAGAGTTATTTTTTGCACCGGCTCAACCAGGCACAGCTCGCCAAAACGCTGTTCCCGGTGGGCGAGCTGCGCAAGACCGAGGTCCGCCGCATCGCCGACGAGATCGGCCTGCCCAATGCCAAGAAAAAAGACTCGACTGGCATTTGCTTCATTGGCGAGCGGCCGTTTCGCGAGTTCCTGAACCGCTACATCCAGCACCAGCCCGGCCCGATCAAAGACGAGCGGGGCCGCGTGCTCGGCCAACACCTCGGGTTGAGTTTCTACACCCTGGGCCAGCGCCAGGGCCTGGGCATTGGCGGGGTGAAGCCCCTGCCTGCCAAGAAGAAGCCCGGCCCTCTGTCCGCTCCACTGGGGGCGTCCCAAGCGGGTGCGTCATCGGCGGCGGGTTTCGATGTCGGTGGTGGGGCTGGGGTGCACCAACCCTGGTACGTGGCCCGCAAAGACATGGCGTCCAACACCCTGTGGGTGGTGCAGGGGCACGACCACCCCTGGTTGTTGTCGCAGCGGTTGACGGCCGAGGACACCAGCTGGGTCGCGGGACCACCGTCCGAGTCGGGCGATGTGGCGGCCAAGACACGTTACCGGCAGGCGGATTCGGCCTGCACCCTGTCGCCCCATGGCACGGCCGGTTTCAGCCTGGCGTTCGGGTCGGCCCAGTGGGCCGTCACTCCGGGCCAGTCGGCGGTGTTGTACGACGGCGAAGTGTGTCTGGGCGGGGGCGTGATCCAGGCGTCCACCTGAGATGCGTGCGACGGCTGAACTTACAGGCTCGCAGACGAAGGCTCCAGCGCGCTCCGATGACATCTCGAAAGCACATGCGCAGTACCTCGCGCACGCGGTTGCTCGCACGCGTGGCCAGCACGCCCTCCCCGACGACCAGCGCACACAAGTCAAAGCAGCAGAAACGCCGCCACAGCGATAACCGTTGGGACCAGGGCACCAGCGAGGAGTCCCAGAACGCCGATCACTTGGTCTGCAAAGCCATTGCGCAGTAACGCCACGCCAGCTGGATTCGGGGCATTGGCAATCACGGTCAAACCACCACCGGCGACAGCCCCTGCTACGAGCATGTACTTGGCTTGGTCTGACATGCCAGGGATCAATGAGCCCAGGTAGGTGAGCGCGGCGTTGTCTGTGACAGCGGTCAAGCCCAATGCGCCAAAAAACAGCGCCAGCGGCTCCAGCGACGCCACGATGGGCTGTAGCCACCAAGCCTGCATGCCTCCCAGAACAACCAGCCCGGCGAGAAAGAAACCCACCAGCAGGGCTTCTTTCAGGATCAGGGGACTTTGGTGGCGTTCATAAGCCTTTACAAAGCCCAAAAACAGCAAGAACAGGCCAATGAAAATGACGGGGTGGTGCGCACTCAGCACGATACCAGCCAGCAACAGCGCATGAACCAACACGATCGACCAGGGCACCGGGGATTCGCTATCGGTCGGCTTTGATGTGCCCCCCAGGTGCCTGCGCACCCACCAAGTTGCGACTGTGGCGTTCAACAGCACTGCGATCGCTGCCTTCCAGCCGAAGTTGGAGAGCATGAAGGCGCTGTCCCATTGCCATGCGCTGGCCACCATCAGAACGGGGGGGGCCGCGTAGGATGTCAGGGTACCGCCGATGGACACGTTGACGAACAACACGCCCAGGGCAAAGTACTTGATGCGCTCGGGGATGTCTGGACGAAAAATTTGCGGTGCCAGCAAAAGTGCGGCAATTGTCATCGCGGCGGGTTCGGTGATCAATGAACCAAACAACGGGATAACGGCCAGTCCCAGCCAAGCGGTGGCAATGGGTGTCGGCAACGGGACCCACCGTGCTATGGCGCTCACAACGGCGATGACTGTGAAGAGTACCGGCCTAGATGCGGCCACCACCATCACCACGAATACGAACAGCGGCTCGGTGAAATTTCGCGACTCGGCGTAGTCCAGCGCTTCGTTGCGTCCCGCGATCAAGGCCATGGCTGCAAGCAGCACCATCGCCCAGAAACCAAAAACCACCTCCACCTCGCCCAGCAGGTGGAACACGCCAGCATGTCTTGGGTACCTGTGGGAGAGCCTGTCCAACTGCTTCGCCGCGAAAGTGTGAAGCAGGGCAATGCCAAATATGACGGCCGCGATGAACTGGATGGGGGTTTCAGCAAAGTCCGACATGGGGTCGCTCTTGAGTCGCTAGGCGGCCCGACCATCGCAACACCTGTTAACCGCAGCACGCGATCAACACCCGACCCCATACTACATGATCGGTTTTCCAGACCCGACAGAGAAAAGGCCCACATCCGTCAGGTCGTGGGCCTTCAGCCGCAGGGTGGCTCTCTGCGACAGCGCTCAAAAACGTTCTCTAGAACGGGATGTCGTCGTCCATGTCGTCGAAGCCGCTCGACGATTTGGCCGGGGCCTGGCGCGGTGCGGGCGCTGCGGCGCGGGGCGCGGGAGCCGGGGCGCGGCTGTAGCCGCCGCCGTCGTCCCCGCCAGGGCCGCCCATGCCTTCGCGCCCGCCCAGCAGCTGCAGTTCGGTGGCGATGATGTCCACGGTGTTCTTCTCAACACCCGTGGCCTTGTCGGTGTAGGTGCCGTATTTCAGGCGGCCTTCGACGTAGATCGGGCGGCCTTTTTTGACGTACTCACCGGCGATCTCGGCCAGGCGGTCATAAAACGTGATGCGGTGCCACTGGGTGTCTTCCACCGTCTCGCCGCTGTTCTTGTCTTTGCGGCGGCTGGAGGTGGCCACGCTCACGTTGGCCACCGCCTGGCCCGACGGCAGGTAACGGACTTCAGGGTCGCGGCCGCAGTTGCCGACCAGGATGACTTTGTTGACGGATGCCATGACTTCTCTCCACAGTGATGGCACAGATTATGCGGCTTGCGAGCCCGCCGCCGGGCCGGTACTGCGGGCCTCTTTGGGTGGTTTGGGCGGCGTGGGCGGCATCGGCCAGGCCACCAGCAGCCAAAGCAGCATGGCGGCGGTGCAGGCGATGAACAGGCCGTCGGTGCCGGTGTGTTTCAGCAGCGCACCGCCCACCGCCCCGCCTGCAAAAAAGCCCAGCGACTGCAGCGTGTTGTAGAACCCCAGCGCCGCGCCCCGGGCGTGGGCCGGGGCGGCGCGCGAGGCCATGCTGGGTTGGCTGGCCTCGAGCACGTTGAGCGCGCAGAAAAACACGAACAGCAGCGTGGCCAGCCAGCCGATGCTCGGGGCAGACGACACCACCAACAAGCCCACCTGCACCAGCGTCACCACGCCAATGCCCGCCAGAAACACCGCCCGCAGGTAGCCTTTGCGTTCCAGTGGAAACAGGGTGAAACCCATCACCACGAAAGAAGCCAGGATCGCGGGCAGGTACACCCACCAGTGGTGGTCTTTGCTGAGGCCTGCGGCCACCAGCAGCGTGGGCACGGCCACCCACATCGCCAGTTGCACCGCGTGCAAGATGAACACCCCGACGTTCAGGCGCAGCATTTCCACGTGGGTGATGACTTCGGACAGTTTGCCGCGCGGTGCGCTGCGCAGCCCGGCGGGCTCTGGCGGTACCAGCCACACCATCACCGCCACACCGCCCAGCGCCAGCACGCCGGTCAGAAAAAACAACCCGCTGAGCCCGATGTGGGCCGCCAGCGGCGGCGCGACGATCAGCGACAGCGCGAACATCAGCCCGATGCTCATGCCCACCAGTGCCATGGCCTTGGTGCGCACCTCGTCCCGGGTCTGGTCGGCCAGCAGCGCCGTCACCGCTGCCGACACCGCCCCCGCGCCTTGCAGTGCCCGCCCCACGATGACCCACACCAGCGTGTCGGCGGCGGCGGCCAGCAGGCTGCCCGTGGCGAACAGCAGCAGGCCAAAGACGATCACCCGTTTGCGCCCCAGCCGGTCAGAGGCCATACCGAAAGGGATTTGCAGCAGCCCCTGGGTCAGCCCATAGACGCCCATGGCCAGGCCCACGGTGGCGGGGTCGTTGCCGCCGGGGTAGCGGGTGGCTTCCAGCGCAAACACCGGCAGCACCAAAAACAGCCCCAGCATGCGCAGCGCGTAAATCAGCGCCAGCGTCACGCTGGAGCGGCGCTCCAGCGGCGTCATGCGGTCGGTTGGGGAGGGGGCGTCGGGGGTGGCGGTCACGGGCGGTGGGCCCCGGGGGGCGAGTGGAAGCCAGGGCGCCAGGGGTGGCGCTCGGCGGGCAATCGGTATTTTGCGCGATGTGGCGCTCGGGCGCGGCCGCAGGCGTCTTTCATTATCATGGCCGGTTGACCTTGGAAAGCCCGCCGTGAACTCCCCCACCGACCCCCAGCACCTCACCAAGCCAACAGAGGGCAGCCCATCCGCAGGGAGCGACCCCGGCGGCGTGTACCTGGGGCGGGCCTTGGCGGGGCCACGCATCAGCGTCCGTGGGGCGCGCACCCACAATCTGAAGAACATCGACCTCGACATCCCGCGCAACCAGCTGGTGGTGATCACCGGCCTGAGCGGTTCGGGCAAGTCCAGCCTGGCCTTCGACACCCTGTACGCCGAGGGCCAGCGCCGATATGTGGAAAGCCTCAGCACCTACGCGCGGCAGTTTTTACAGCTGATGGACAAGCCCGATGTGGACCTGATCGAGGGGCTGAGCCCGGCGATCTCGATCGAGCAAAAGGCGACTTCGCACAACCCGCGCTCCACGGTGGGCACGGTGACCGAGATCCACGACTACCTGCGGTTGTTGTTCGCGCGAGCGGGCACCCCGCACTGCCCCGACCACCAACGCCCGCTGGCGGCGCAGACCGTTTCGCAAATGGTGGACGCGGTGCTGGCCCTGCCCGAAGACACCAAGCTGATGGTGTTGGCGCCGGTGGCGCGGGAAAAAAAAGGCGAATTCCTGGACGTGTTCACCGACATGCAGGCCCGCGGCTACGTGCGCTTTCGCGTCAACGGGCAGGCCTATGAATTCGACGCGTTGCCCAAACTCAAAAAGAACGACAAGCACAACATCGACGTGGTGATCGACCGGCTGAAGGTGCGGCCCGACACCGACCCGGTGGGGCGCGCCCAGGTGCGCCAGCGCCTGGCCGAAAGCTTTGAAGCCGCGCTGCGCCTGGCCGATGGCCGCGCCATCGCCCTGGAAACCGACACCGGCGTAGAGCACCCCTTCAACGCCAAGTTCTCTTGCCCGGTGTGCCTGTACGCCATTTCGGAGCTGGAGCCGCGCTTGTTCTCGTTCAACTCCCCAGTGGGCGCTTGCCCGGCCTGCGACGGCCTGGGGCACCGGGAGCATTTCGACCCGGCCCGGGTGGTCGCCTTCCCGTCGCTGAGCCTGGCCAGCGGCGCGATCAAAGGCTGGGACCGCCGCAACGCCCACTGCTTCAGTTTGGTCGAAAGCCTGGCCAAGCACTACCAGTTCGACGTCGATGCGCCGTTCGAGTCGCTCCCGGCGCCGGTCCAGCACGCGTTGTTGTACGGCTCGGGCGACGAAGACATCAAGTTCAGCCATGTGATGGAGTCCACCGGCGGCGCACCGCGCAAGGTGACCAAAAAGCACCCGTTCGAGGGCATCATCCCCAACATGGTCCGTCGCCACCGCGAGACCGATTCGCCCGCGGTGCGCGACGAACTGGCCCGCTACCGCGGCATCCAGACCTGCCCGGACTGCCAAGGCACCCGCTTGCGCCGCGAAGCCCGCCACGTGAAGCTGGGCGAGGGCGACCAGGCCCGGGCGATTTTTGAAATAAGCCAGGCCACGCTGCGCGAGAGTTTTGCCTACTTCAGTCGGTTGCGGCTGCATGGCGCGCGCGCCGAGATCGCCGACAAGGTGGTGCGCGAGATCGGCCTGCGGCTGAAGTTTCTGAACGACGTGGGGCTGAACTACCTGAGCCTCGACCGCAGCGCCGAAACCCTGAGCGGCGGTGAGTCGCAGCGCATCCGGCTGGCCAGCCAGATCGGCTCGGGCCTGACCGGCGTGATGTATGTGCTGGACGAGCCCAGCATCGGCCTGCACCAGCGCGACAACGACCGCCTGATCGGCACCCTGCAGCACCTGCGCGACCTGGGCAACAGCGTGCTCGTGGTCGAGCACGACGAGGACATGATCCGCGCCGCCGACCACTGCATCGACATGGGCCCTGGGGCGGGCGTGCACGGTGGGCGGGTGATCGCCCAGGGCACGCCGGAGGAACTGCAGGCCAACCCGGCGTCGCTCACCGGCCGCTACATGGCGCAGACCCTGCGCATCGAGGTCCCCGCGAAGCGCCATGCGCTGGCCGACCAGGCCCAGCCGCAGGTGCTGCGCATCACCGGTGCGAGCGGCAACAACCTCAAAAATGTGAGCGTTGACTTTCCTGTGGGCCTGCTCACCTGCGTGACGGGTGTGTCGGGCTCGGGCAAGTCCACGCTGGTCAACGACACGCTCTACGCCGCGGTGGCGCGGCAGCTGTACCGCGCCCACGACGAACCCGCCCCGCACGAGGACATCGACGGCATCGAGCACTTTGACAAGGTCATCAACGTCGACCAGTCCCCGATTGGCCGCACGCCGCGCAGCAACCCCGCCACCTACACCGGGTTGTTCACCCCCATCCGCGAGCTGATGGCCGAGGTGCCGATGGCGCGCGAACGCGGCTACGGCCCGGGGCGGTTCAGCTTCAATGTGGCGGGTGGCCGTTGCGAGGCCTGCCAGGGCGACGGCGTGGTCAAGGTGGAGATGCACTTTCTGCCCGACGTCTACGTGCCGTGCGACGTGTGCCATGGCCAGCGCTACAACCGCGAAACGCTGGAGGTGCAGTGGAAGGGCAAGAACATCGCGCAAATCCTGGACCTGACGGTGGAAGCCGCCTATGAATTCCTGAAGCCGGTGCCCAACATCGCCCGCAAGCTGCAAACCCTGCTGGATGTGGGGCTGAGTTATGTGCGCCTGGGTCAGGCCGCCACCACCTTGTCGGGCGGCGAGGCGCAGCGCGTCAAACTGGCCCTGGAGCTGAGCAAGCGCGACACCGGCCGCACGTTGTACATCCTGGACGAGCCCACGACCGGCCTGCACTTTGCCGACATCGACCTGCTGCTCCAGGTGCTGCACCAGCTGCGCGACGCGGGCAACACCATCGTCATCATCGAGCACAACCTGGACGTTATCAAAACCGCCGACTGGCTGATCGACATGGGCCCCGAAGGCGGCGCCGGGGGCGGCCAGGTGCTGGTCACGGGCACGCCGGAGCAAGTGGCCGCTCACCCCGCCAGCTTCACCGGGCACTACCTGAAGCGTTTGCTGCCCGCGCCCACCGCCTGAGGCTTGGCCAGGCGGGCGCCTCGGTCCCGCCCAGGCGCTGTGCGAGAATCAAAACGCTCCACCGCACGCGCCCATGAACGACCCTGCCGACCCCACCGCCGCCCCCTCCGACGACGCGACAGACACCGACACGGGCGCCAGCGGTGCGGCGGCCGAACCGGCGGCCCGCAAGCGCCCCAAACCGGGCGAGCGGCGGGTGCAGATCCTGCAAACCCTGGCCGAGATGCTGGAGCAACCGGGCGCCGAGCGGGTCACCACCGCCGCGCTGGCCGCCCGGCTGGCCGTGAGCGAGGCCGCGTTGTACCGGCATTTCGCCAGCAAGGCGCAAATGTTTGAAGGCCTGATCGAGTTCATCGAGCAGACCGTGTTCACCCTGATCAACCAGATCACCGAACGCACCCCGGCCTCGCCCGTCGGGGCCGACGGCGCCCGCCAGGCCGGGCAGGTGGTCGCCATGCTGCTGCAGTTCGCCGAGAAAAACCCAGGCATGACCCGCGTGATGGTGGGCGACGCGCTGGTGTTTGAGAACGAGCGCCTCCAGCAACGCATGAACCAGTTCTTCGACAAAGTCGAGGCCACCCTGCGCCAGAGCCTGCGGCCCGCGGCCGAGCAAGATGGTTCCGCCACGCCCACGGTGGACGCGCAGGTCGGTGCCTCGGTGCTCACCGCGTTCGCGGTGGGCCGCTTGCAGCGCTTCGCGCGGTCGGGCTTCAAGCGGTCGCCGACCGAACACCTGGAAGCCAGCCTGACCCGCTTGCTACAGTTACCGTAGCGAAATCCTCATATTCGGCAAGGGCTGACGCCTGAAAACACTGTTTCTTGGCGGTTTCCGCCTGCCGGGCCCTGAAAACGCCGCAAAAAATGCCGCCGACACCGTTTTCAGCCGAGCTCGCAGGCGCCCCTGTGCTGCTGCACCCCAGCGGGGCGCTGTGTTTGCCGGGCGTCGCCACGCTGCTGGTCGCCGACGCGCACTTTGGCAAGGCGGTGAGCTTTCGGCGCTGGGGCGTGCCGGTGCCCGAAGGCACGACCCGCGCCGCGCTGGACGAACTGGACCAGGCGCTGGCCGACACCGGCGCGCGCCGCATCGTGTTTCTGGGCGACTTTCTCCACTCGGCCCGCGCCCAGGCCAGCGCCACCGTGTCGGCCCTGCTGGACTGGCGGCGCAGCCGCGCGGCGCTGGACATCGCCCTGGTGCGCGGCAACCACGACGACCGCGCCGGTGACCCGCCCGCGGCCCTGGGCATCGAGGTGGTGGACGAGCCCTGGCGGCTCGACACCGCCCACCAGGCCTTCGCCCTGTGTCACCACCCCCAGGTGGTGCCGGGCGCCTACGCGCTGGCGGGCCACCTGCACCCGTGCGTGCGGCTGACCGGGCGCGGTGCCGACCGCTTGCGCCTGCCGTGTTTCTGGTTCGGCCACCCCACCGACCGGCCGGTGGGCGTGCTGCCCGCGTTCGGCCAGTTCACCGGCATGCACCCGGTGCAGCCGGGGCCGGGCGACGCGGTCTACCCCATCGCAGACCAACAAGTGCGACTTTTGCCCGCCCCGGGTTCGCGTTAACCCCCAGCCATTGCCGGGCCGCTTAGACGATGTCCTCTAGATGGGCGGGGACATTGGCCGCCCACAGCGAATTCCTGCAAAATAGAACGGTCGTTCGTTTTTGGAGGTCCCCTCGGTGTCTTCCTCTACCGCCCAAAAAACCAGCCGTGATGGCCGCGCCCTGCAAAAGGGCCAACAAACCAAGGTCGCCATCGTCGATGCCGCCCTGGGCCTGGCCACGCAGATCGGTCTGGAGGGCCTGAGCATCGGTGCGCTGGCCGAGGTCACGCAAATGAGCAAGTCCGGCGTGTTCGCCCACTTTGGCTCCCGGGAGGAGTTGCAGATCTCGGTGATCCGTGAGTACCACGCCCGGTTTGAAGAAGAGGTGTTCTACCCCGCGCTGCAATGCCCGCGTGGCCTGCCGCGCCTGCGCGCCATGGTGGACAACTGGATGAAGCGCACCTCGGCCGAGATCGACTCCGGCTGCCTGTACATCAGCGGCGCGGTTGAATTCGACGACCGGCCTGGCCCGGTGCGCGACGCCCTGGCCAGTTCGGTGCAAACCTGGCTCGCCGCGATCAACCGCGCGGTGGTGCAGGCCCGCGAGCAGGGCCACCTGCTGCCCGGCACCGACCACCAGCAAATGGCCTTTGAGTTGCATGGCGTCATCCTCGCGCTGCATTACGAAGCCCGCTTCCTCAAAACCCCCGGCTCGGTCGACCGCGCCCGCACCGGGTTCGACAGCATCCTGGCGCGCTATGGCCATGTGCCAGCGGCCGCCAACCCACCGCTTCGTGCGGTCCCATCCCCCGGCGCGGACCCCCGCGCCGCTTCCCCTTCCACCCCTCTCTCCAACACCCACTGAAGGACTGAACCATGCCCTCCTACACCCCCCCGTTGCGCGACATGCAATTCCTCATGCACGAGGTGTTCCACGTCACCGATGAGCTCAAGGCCATCCCCAAGCACGCCGACGTCGACGTCGACACCATCAACGCCGTGCTGGAAGAGGGTGGCAAGTTCGCCGCCGAAGTGACCTTCCCGCTCAACATCAGCGGCGACGCCGAAGGCTGCGTGCTGGACCGCACCACCCATGAGGTGAAAGCCCCCAACGGCTTCAAAGAAGCCTATGCCAAGTACGTCGAAGGCGGCTGGCCCGCGCTCAGCTGCGACCCCGACTACGGCGGCCAGGGCCTGCCATTCGTGGTGAACCAGTGTTTCTACGAAATGCTCAACTCGGCCAACCAGGCCTGGACCATGTACCCCGGCCTGAGCCACGGCGCCTACGAGTGTCTGCACGCGCACGGTACCGAAGAACAAAAGAAAACCTACCTGCCCAAGCTCACCAGCGGCGAATGGACCGGCACCATGTGCCTGACCGAACCCCATTGCGGCACCGACCTCGGCATGCTGCGCACCAAGGCTGAACCGCAGGCCGACGGCACCTATAAACTCACCGGCCAGAAAATCTTCATCAGCGCGGGTGAGCACGACCTGGCGCCCAACATCGTCCACCTGGTGCTGGCCCGCCTGCCCGACGCGCCCCCCGGCAGCAAGGGCATCAGCCTGTTCATCGTGCCCAAGTACAACGTGAACGCCGATGGTTCCATCGGCTCGCGCAACGGCATTTACTGTGGTGGCCTGGAACACAAGATGGGCATCCACGGCAACGCCACCGCCCAGATGGTGCTGGACGGCGCCGTGGGCACCCTGGTGGGCAAGCCACACAAAGGCCTGGCCGCGATGTTTGTGATGATGAACGCCGCCCGCCTGGGCGTCGGCAACCAGTCGCTGGGCCTGACCGAAGTGGCCTACCAAAACGCCCTGGCCTATGCCAAAGACCGCATCCAGATGCGTTCGCTCTCCGGCGTGAAAGCCAAAGACAAGCCCGCCGACCCGATCATCGTGCACCCCGACGTGCGCAAGATGCTGCTCACCGCCAAGGCCTACGCCGAAGGCGGCCGTGCGCTGGCCATTTACTGCACGCTGCTGCTGGACAAGGAACTCAACCACCCGGACGAGAAGGTGCGCGCCGAGAGCGCCGAGATCGTGGCCATGCTGACCCCGATCGTCAAAGCCTTCTTGACCGACAACGGCTTCCAGGCCACCACCATGTGCCAGCAGGTCTTTGGCGGCCACGGCTACATCAAAGAGTGGGGCATGGAGCAGTTCGTGCGCGATGCCCGCATCAACATGATCTACGAAGGCACAAACACCGTGCAGTCGCTGGACCTGCTGGGCCGCAAGATCCTGGGCAACAACGGCGCCACGCTGAAGAAGTTCGGCAAGCTGGTGGGCAGCCTGATCGCCGAGGAAGGTGTGAACGAGAAGATGGCCGAGTTCATCAACCCCATCGCGGGACTGGCCGACCAGATGACCAAGTTCACCACCGAAATCGGTTTCAAGGGCTTCCAGAACGCCGACGAAGTGGGCGCCGCCGCGGTGGATTACCTGCGGGTGGCCGGTCACTTGGTGTTCGGTTACTTCTTTGCCCGCATGGCCCAGGTGGCGCTGCGCGAAATCGCTGCAGGCAACACCGACCCGTTCTACCAGGCCAAGTTGCAAACCGCGCGCTTCTACTTCGCCAAGCTGTTCCCTGAGACCGCGATGCTGATGCGCACCGCGCGCAACGGCGCCCAGGTGCTGATGGACACCGACCTCGCGCTCGCCTGAGCCCAGCACGCCACCCACAGGAACCAGCATGTCCCGATTCCAGGTTAAAAAAGTTGCGGTGCTTGGCGCCGGTGTGATGGGCGCGCAGATCGCGGCCCATCTGGTGAACGTCAAGGTGCCGGTGGTGCTGTTCGACTTGCCCGCCAAAGAGGGCCCCAAGAACGGCATCGTCACCCGCGCCATCGACAACCTCAAAAAGCTCAAGCCCGCACCGCTCGGTGTGGCGGACGACGCCGGTCTGATCGGCCAGGCCAACTACGAAGACCACCTCGACCAGCTGCGCGACTGCGACCTCATCATCGAGGCGATTGCCGAGCGCATGGACTGGAAGGTCGATCTGTACAAAAAGATCGCGCCCTTCGTGGCCAAGCACGCCATCGTCGCGTCCAACACCTCGGGCTTGAGCATCACCGCGATGTCGGAGGCGTTGCCCGAGGCGATCAAGCCGCGCTTTTGCGGCATCCACTTTTTCAACCCACCCCGGTACATGTACCTGGTGGAGCTGATCGGCACGCCCACGACCCAGCCGCAGATCCTGGACGACCTGGAAACCTTCGTCACCAGCGGCCTGGGCAAGGGCGTGGTGCGGGCCAAAGACACCCCCAACTTCATCGCCAACCGGGTCGGCATCGCGGGCATGTTGGGCACGATGAAAGAGGTGGAGAACTTCGGCCTGACCTACGACGTGGTGGACGACCTGACCGGCAAGAAACTTGGCCGCGCCAGCTCCGGCACCTTCCGAACCGCCGACGTGGTGGGGCTGGACACCATGGCCCACGTGATCAAGACCTTGCAGGACACGTTGAGCGAAGCGACCGACCCGTTCTACGGCAGCTTTGGCACCCCACCGGTGCTCAAGAAGCTGATCGAGCTCGGCCACTTGGGTCAGAAGACGAAAGCCGGTTTCTACAAAAAAGCCGGCCGCGACGTGCTGCGTTTTGACCTGGAGGCCGAGGAGTACGTGCCCGGCGGCCAGAAAGCCGACGAGGTGTATGGCCGCATGCTCAAGCGCCCGGCGGCCGAGCGCCTGAAGCTGCTGCGCGAGAGCGAAGGGCCACAGGGCCAGTTCCTGTGGGCGATTCTGCGCAACGGCTTCCACTACGCCGCTGTGCACCTGGAGACCATCGCTGAGACCGCCCGCGACATCGACTTTGCCATGCGCTGGGGCTTTGGCATGAAGCAGGGCCCGTTCGAACTCTGGCAAGAAGCCGGCTGGGCGCAGGTCGCCAAATGGGTGCAAGAAGACATCGACGCGGGCAAGACGCTGAGCAAGGCGCCGCTGCCCGAGTGGGTGTTCAAGGGCCCGGTGGCCGACGCCGGTGGTGTGCACACGCCGCAAGGCTCGTGGAGCCCGTCGGCCAAGGCCTTTGTGCCGCGCCGCCACCTGCCGGTCTACGACCGCCAGCATTTCCCCGAAAACGTGCTTGGCGCGCATGCGCCGGACGCCACCACCGCGGGCAAGACCCTGCACGAAGACGACGCGATCCGCCTGTGGACGCTAGACGACGAGGTGCTGATCGCCAGCATCAAGTCCAAGATGCACGCCATCGGGCCCGACGTGGCCGACGGCTTGGCGCTGGGCGTGGAGATGGCCGAGAAGGCCTTCAAAGGCCTGGTGGTCTGGTCGCCCGACGAGATGTTCTCTGTCGGTGCCGACCTGCAAGCCATGCTGCCCGCCTTCATGGTCGCGGGTGTGGAGGCGATCAACGACGCCGAGCAAGGCCTGCAAAACGTGATGCTCAAAATGCGTTACGCGGGCGTGCCCACCGTGTCGGCCATCCGTGGCCTGGCACTGGGCGGTGGCTGCGAGCTGGCGGTGTACTCGGCCAAGCGCGTGGTCGCGATGGAGAGCTACATCGGCCTGGTGGAAGTGGGCGTGGGCCTGGTGCCCGGCGCCGGTGGCCTGGCCTACATCGCCCGGCGTGCCGCTGAAAACGCGCTGGCCTCCACCAACAAGGACGTGTTGCCATTCCTGACCGAGGGCTTCACCGCCGCGGCCATGGCCAAGGTCGGCACCAGCGCCCTGGAAAGCCGCAAGCTTGGCTACGTGCTGGACAGCGACGTCATCGTGCCGAACAAAGACGAGCTGCTGTACGTGGCCATCAACGAAGCCAAGGCCATGTACCACGCGGGTTACCGGCCACCGCACCGCCGCCCGTTTGCGGTGGCAGGCCGCAACGGCTTGGCGACGATCAAGGGCCAGCTGGTCAACATGCGCGACGGTGGGTTCATCAGCGCGCACGACTTCCACATCGCGGGCCTGATCGCCGAGGTGGTGTGTGGCGGCGACATCGACGCGGGCACCCTGGTGACCGAGGAATACCTGATGGCGCTGGAACGCAAGGCCTTCTGCGCCCTGCTGACGAACGCCAAAACCCAAGAACGCATCATGGGCATGATGTCCACCGGCAAGCCGGTCCGCAACTGACCAGGCCGAAGGAAAAACAATGAAACAAGTTCAAGACGCCTACATCGTTGCCGCCACCCGCACGCCCATTGGCCGGTCGCACCGCGGCGCGTTCCGCCATGTGCGCCCCGACGACCTGCTGGTGCGCGCACTGCAGTCCGCGCTGACCCAGGTGCCGACACTGGACCCGCAAGCCATTGAAGACATCGTGTGCGGTTGCGCCATTCCCGAAGGGCCGCAGGGCCTGAACATCGCGCGCATCGGCGCGGTGCTGGCCGGGCTGCCCACCAGCGTGGGCGGCATCACGGTGAACCGCTTTTGCGCCTCTGGCGTGTCGGCGGTGCAGATGGCCGCCGACCGCATCCGCGTGGGCGAGGCCGACGTCATGGTCGCGGCCGGTGTGGAGAGCATGAGTTTGGTGCCGATGAGCGGCAACTCGCCCTCGCTGTCGCCCGCGATGTTCGCCAACGACGAGAACATTGGCATTGCGTACGGCATGGGCTTGACCGCCGAGAAAGTGGCCAACCAATGGAAGGTCAGCCGCGAAGCGCAAGACGAGTTCGCCTACCGCTCGCACATGAAAGCCATCGCCGCGATGAAGGCCGGTGAGTTCACCGATGAAATCACGCCCTTTGAAGTGACCGAGCGCACGCCCAATCTGGAAACCGGCGAAGTGGTCACCCGCACCCGCACCGTCAACCTGGACGAAGGCGCCCGCCCCGACACCACGGTGGAAGGCTTGGCCAAACTGCGCGCGGTGTTCGCTGCCCGTGGCTCGGTCACCGCAGGCAACAGCTCGCAAACGTCGGATGGTGCTGGCGCGCTGATCTTGGCCAGCGGCGACGCGGTCAAGCGCTTTGGCCTGACGCCTCTGGCGCGTTTCGTGAGCTACGCGTCCAAAGGTGTACCGCCCCACATCATGGGCATCGGCCCGATCGAGGCCATCCCCGCCGCCCTGCGCTACGCTGGGCTGAAGCAAGACGACATCGACTGGTTCGAGCTGAACGAGGCCTTTGCCGCGCAGTCCTTGGCTGTGATCAATAGCCTCGGTCTGGACCCGGCCAAGGTCAACCCCATGGGCGGCGCCATCGCCCTGGGCCACCCTCTGGGCGCCACCGGGGCCATTCGCTCGGCCACCGTGGTGCACGCACTGCGCCGCCACAATAAAAAGTATGGCATGGTCACGATGTGCGTGGGCATGGGTCAGGGTGCGGCCGGTATCTTTGAACGCGTTTGACGGGCCGGCAGCTGCCAATGCCGCTGCCGCGGAGGGCGCTGCCTGCAGCGCAGACCGCCGCGGCGCTGTGGTGACGGTCACCACCGTCGCTTCGGCCGACGGTATCCCCCTTGCGGTGCGTGTCTACGAACCGCCGAGGGCATCGACGGTCCCGCCACCAAGCGGCCCGGCCAACATCGTCATCGGTGGGGCCATGGGGGTGCCGCAGTCGCACTACCGCGCTTTCGCCGAATGGGCCGCCGCCCAGGGTCATCGCGTCACCACCTTCGACTATCGGGGCTTTGGCGACTCGGTGCCCGCCAGCCACCGGCATTCGCTGCGCGGCTACCGGGCCAACCTGTTCGACTGGGCGCGAGACTACAGCGCGGTGGTGGACGCCGCCCACGCCGCCTGGCCCGACCGGCCGTTGTACCTTGTGGGGCACAGCCTGGGCGCGCAGCTGCCCGGTCTGCTCCAGCACCCCCACAAGGTGGCGGGGTTGCTCGGCGTGGCCACAGGCAGTGGCTACTGGCGCGACAACGCCCCGGCGCTCAAGCGCAAGGTCCCGATTTTCTGGTTCATCGCGGTGCCGCTGGCCACGCGGCTGTGCGGCTACTTCCCGGGCCGCCGCCTGCGCATGGTGGGCGACCTGCCCGCGGGTGTGGTGCTGCAGTGGCGGCGTTGGTGCCTGCACCCGCACTACGCGCTCGGGGCAGAAGGCGAGGCGGTGCGGCAAGCCTATGCCCGTGCGCGGTTTCCAGTGCTGGCGCTGTCCATGACCGACGACGAGCTGATGACCCTGCGCGGCACCCAGCAGCTGGCCGACTGGTACGCCCAGTCGCCGCGGGCGGTGGAATCCATCGCCCCGCACGACGTGGGCGCGCGGCGCATCGGGCATTTTGGTTTTTTCCGCGAGGCGTTTGCGCACAGCCTGTGGCCCAAAGCCCTGGCCGACCTGAATCGGCTCGGCGCCTGGTCGGCCGAGCCAGTCACCGGCACGACGCGTTGAGCCTGCAAAAGGCGGCACACTCAGGGGCCATGAGCACCCATGTATTTGACCAAGCGCTGGCATTGACCGCGCAGGCCGAGGGCGACTACCTTGGCGCGTCCCACCCTGCGTACTGGAACATGGTGGGGCCCTATGGCGGCATCACCGCCGCCACCTTGTTGAACGCGGTCATGCAGCACCCTAAACGCCTGGGCGTGCCCGTGGCGTTGACGGTGAACTACGCCAGTGCGCTTGTCGCAGGGCCCTTCCGCGTGGTGGCCAGGCCGGTGCGGACCAACCGATCCACCCAGCACTGGACGGTCGAGCTCTGGCAGACCGACGCGCAAGGCGACGATGGCGTGGTCACCACCGCCACCGCCCTGACCGCGCTGCCCCGCACCACCTGGGGCGTGGACGAGGTGGCCATGCCCGCTGTGCCGCCGCCCAGCGCGGTGCCACCGGTGCCCTTGTTCAAAGGCGTGGAGTGGATCCAGCGGTACGAGGTGCGGCCCGTCAGCGGCGGCATCCCCCGGGTGTGGGACGGCGGTGGCACCACCAGCCTGTCCCAGCTGTGGGTGCGCGACGCCGAGCCGCGACCGCTGGACCACCTGTCGCTCGCGGCCCTGTGCGATGTGTTCTACCCCCGGGTGTGGCTGCGGCGCGCCACGCAGGTACCTGCGGGCACGGTGTCGATGACGGTGTACTTCCATGCGAGCGCCGAGCAGCTGGACGCCACCGGCACCGGTTGCCTGTTCGCGCAGGCGCAGGCGCAGGCGATCCGCAACGGTTTTTTTGACCAGTCCGCGCAGCTCTGGAACGAGGCGGGCCAGCTGCTGGCCACCTCGCACCAGGTCGTGTACTACAAGGCGTAGGCATGGCTGCGGGTGTGGCCCTCGTCGTGGGTGCTGGCGACGCCACCGGCGGCGCGATTGCCAGGCGATTCGCCCGAGGCGGCCTCACGGCGTGCGCCGTGCGGCGCGACGCCACGAAATTACAGCCACTGCTCGATGAGATCCGAGCGGCGGGCGGCGTCGCCCACGGCTTCGGTTGCGACGCCCGCCAGGAAGACCAGGTGGTGGCGCTGGTCGAGCAGGTCGAATCCACCCTTGGGCCGATCGAGGTGCTGGTGTTCAACGTCGGCGCCAATGTGCGCACGCCAGTGGTGGAGGAGACCGCGCGGCGCTACTTCAAAATTTGGGAAATGGCGGCCTTTGGCGGCTTTCTGTGCGGCCGTGAGGTGGCCAAACGCATGCTGACGCGGCAGCGCGGCACCATCGTGTTCACGGGTGCCACCGCCTCCACCCGGGGCGCGGCCGGGTTCGCCGCGTTCGCCGGGGCCAAGATGGCCTTGCGCGCGCTGGCACAGAGCATGGCACGCGAATTGGGGCCGCAGGGCATCCATGTGGCGCACACCTTGATCGACGGCGCCATCGACACCGAATTCATCCGCAGCCAGTTCCCGGCCCGGTACGCGCTCAAAGACCAGGGCGGCATCCTGAACCCCGACCACATCGCCGAGAACTACTGGCACCTGCACACCCAACCGCGCGACGCCTGGACGCATGAGCTGGACCTGCGGCCGTGGATGGAGCCGTTTTGAGCCTGTGGCTTGGACCACTGGCGTTCCCTCGCTCCCCGTCGCTCCCCCGCAACGCACCACCTCACACACCACCCACACCTCAGACCACCCTGGACCCCACCCATGCCCAAAACCCTTGAGTTTTATTTCGACTTCGGCAGCCCCGCGGCCTATCTGGCGCACACCCAACTGCCCCAGATCGCGGCCGAGACCCAGGCCACGGTGGTCTACCAGCCCATGCTGCTGGGCGGCGTGTTCCAGGCCACCGGCAACCGCCCGCCGATCGCGGTGCCGTCGAAGGCCGCCTATGTGTTCACCGATTTCGCCCGCTTCGCCAAACGGCACCGCGTGCCGCTGGTGCTCAACCCCCACTTTCCCATTGTGACCACCACGCTGATGCGCATCGCCATCGGCTTGAAAGACCGCCAAGACCCCTTGTTCCCCGCCTACATGGACGCGGTCTACCGAGCCATCTGGGTGGAGGGCCACAACCTGAACGACCCCGCCGTGGTGGCCGAGGTGCTGCAGCGCGCTGGCTTTGACGCCGCTGCGCTGCTGGCGCTGGGGCAGGACCCGGCCGTGAAAGAATCGCTCAAGGCGGCGACCGACGCGGCCGTGGCGCGCGGCGTGTTCGGCGCGCCCACCACCTTCGTTGGCGGCGAGATGTTTTGGGGCCAGGACCGGCTGGACTTCGTGCGCGAAGCCCTGCTGGCTTGACCCCCCTACAGCCCGACGCTGCCTTGTTCCTTTCCACCTGACCTGAAGAGACTGCCATGAGCGACATCCTCACCCACACCGACGCCGGTGTCATGACCATGACCCTGAGCCGGGTCGACAAGAAAAACTCCATCACCGCGGCGATGTACACCGCCATGGCCGAGGCCATCCAGGAAGCGGCGCGCAACGACGCGGTGAAGGTCTTGGTGATCCAGGGCCACGAGACCATCTTTTCCGCGGGCAACGACATCGCCGACTTCCTGAACCACCCGCCCAAAGGCAACGACGCGCCGGTATTTCAGTTCCTGCGCGGCCTGTCCACCCTGGCCAAGCCGGTGGTGGCGGCGGTGGCAGGCCCGGCGGTGGGCGTGGGCACCACGCTGCTGTTCCACTGCGACCTGGTCTATGCCGGTGACAACGCCGCCTTCGCCATGCCTTTTGTCAACCTTGGCCTGTGCCCGGAGGCCGCGTCCAGCCTGCTGGTGCCCAACCTGGTGGGCTACCAGCGCGCCGCCGAGTTGCTGCTGCTGGGAGAGCCCTTCACCGCTGAGACCGCGCTGGAGATGGGCCTGGTCAACCGCATCGTCCCGCCCACCGAGGTCAACGCTCTCGCCCACAAACAGGCCACCAAGCTCGCCGCCAAGCCGCTGAGCTCGCTGCTGGAGACCAAGCGCTTCCTCAAGCAGGGCCATGCCGCGGCGGTGCAAACCCGCATGACCGACGAAGCGGTGGTGTTCGGCCGCATGTTGGGTGAAGCCCCCGCCCGCGAAGCCTTCACCGCCTTCATGGAAAAGCGCAAGCCGGACTTCACCAAGGTCTGAGCCTGGCGGGCCAGAGGGCTGGCCCGCACCGCCAAACGGCGCCCCAGGCCAATTTTTGGGGTGCAGGGTGGCTTTATCGGGAATTCTGAACAAAAACCACTGCTGGACCTCGCCGAATATGGTTCGATAGCTATCGATTTGATGGCTGCCGATTTATAGCTTTTGCCAAGGGATTGATTCGGCCGGTCCGATTGGATGGGGTCGTTCACACCCCTGGCAGCCGGTCGCCAGCGGACGCTCTGTCCCGACCCGGCTGGCCCCTGCCTTCACTCCGTGGGCCTCTATGTCCACACCCCTTTATTTTCACCAAGCAACCGCTTGCTAAAAATAAAGGGGTTTGCTATCGTCGGGCGCATGAACCATGCTGAAGCCGCTGCGGACCTGCCGGAAAAGGCGTTGCGGCCGCGGGCCGAGCCACTGCCTGAGCCACCGGCCGAGCCTGCGTCCGGGACGCTTTCCGAGCCTTTGCCCGCGTCGGAAAAACGCGCCCGCGGGCGACCGCGCAAGACGGTGGACGAGCGCGACGACGGCAACCGCCGCCTGGACCTGATCAACGCCGCCGCCCGGCTGTTCCGAAAAAAAGGCTTTGACGCCACCAGCACACGCGACATCGCCTCGGCCGTTGGCATGCGCAGCGGCTCGCCGTTCTACCACTTCAACAGCAAGGGCGAACTGCTGTTCGCGGTGATGGGCGAGGGCATGCGCTCGGCCATCGCCCAGCAAAACGCCGCGCTGGCCGTGGCGCAGCGCGCCGGTCTGGCGCCGCACGGCCTGCTGGCGGTGCTGATACGGCACCACTTCGATGTGCTGGTGGGGCCGGGCAGCGACTTCATCCCGGTGATGTTGTACGAGTCGCGCTCGATCACCCCCGCGCAGCGCGCCCTGCTGGCCACCCTGCAAAGCGAGTACGAGGCCCCATGGACGCCGGTGCTGCAAGCCCTGCACGACAGCGGCCAGCTGAAGGCCGACGTCAAGTTGTCGCGCCTGCTGATCTTTGGCGCGCTGAACTGGTCCGCCCAGTGGTTCGACCACCGCAAGGGCGCATCGCTCGACGAGCTCACCCACGCCGCCATGGCGCTGTTCATCCGCGAACCCCAAGCAAGGACCCCATGAGTTACCGATCTGTGTTCAAGCCCGGCCTGTTCGAAGGCCAAGTGGTGGTGGTCACCGGGGGCGGCTCCGGCATTGGCCGTTGCACCGCGCACGAGCTGGCCGCGCTGGGCGCCCACGTGGTGTTGCTGGGGCGCAAGCTGGACAAGCTGCAAGACGTGGCCGCCGAGATCGCGTTGGACGGGTCGGGCCATGTGGGCCATGTGAGCTTCCACGCCTGCGACATCCGGCAAGAGGACGTGGTCCGCAGCACCGTGGCCGCCATCGTGTCGGCCCACGGGCGCATCGACGCGCTCGTCAACAACGCCGGGGGGCAGTACATCACCCCGCTGGAATCGATCTCGGCCAAAGGCTGGCAAGCGGTGGTGGACACCAACCTCACCGGCGGGTTTTTGATGGCGCGCGAGTGCTACCTGCAAAGCATGCAGGCCCATGGCGGGGCGGTGGTCAACATCGTGGCCGACTTTTGGGGCTCCATGCCCGGCATGGGCCACAGCGGTGCGGCCCGCGCGGGCATGGTGAGCTTCACCGAGACCGCCGCGCTGGAGTGGGCCAAAAGCGGCGTGCGGGTGAACGCGGTGGCGCCTGGTTACATCGCCTCCAGCGGCATGGACCATTACCCGCCCGAAGCCGGACCGATGCTGCGCGAGATGCGTGCCACCGTGCCCCTGGGTCGGTTCGGCAACGAGGCCGAAACCTCGGCCGCCATCGCCTTTTTGTTGTCGCCTGCCGCGGCCTTCATTTCTGGCAGCGTGTTGCGGGTGGACGGCGCACGCCCGCAGGTGCGCATGGGTTGGGGGCAGGTCGCGGCACCGGCCGAGGTGCACACCCGCTCGGCGGTGCGGCCGTTCGACGGTTTCCACCGCTACCAAACCCCGAAGCTGTTCGAGCAATGAGCGCCTTCCCATCGTCCTGGAACCCGGGCGCCCCCGTGGCGCAGCAGCGCCGCGCGGCGATGCTGGCGCGCATCGCGCAACTGCGCGCCCTGGAGCAGCGCGCGGCGGACGCGTCCGAGAAATCGCGGGCCACATTCGCCAAACGCGGGCAACTCCTGCCGCGCGAGCGCATCGCAGTGCTGGTCGATCCCGGCGCGCCGTGGCTGCCGTTGTGCGCACTTGCGGGCTACCGGCAGGACCGCCCCGAGCCCGACCGCTCGGTGCCGGGTGGCGGCGTGGTCGCGGGCATCGGCCTCGTGTCGGGCGTGCGCTGCATGGTGGTGGCCAGCGACTCGGGCATCGAGGCGGGTGCGATCCAAGCGATGGGGCTGGAAAAAATCCTGCGAGTGCAAGAGATCGCGCTGCAAAACCGCCTGCCTTTTGTGCACCTGGTGGAAAGCGCTGGCGCCAATCTGATGCGTTACCGGGTCGAAGGCTTTGTGCATGGCGGTGCGCTGTTCCGCAACCTCGCCCGGCTGTCGGCGGCGGGCATCCCCGTCGTCACGGTGCAGCACGGCTCGGGCACCGCGGGCGGGGCCTACATGCCGGGCCTGAGCGACGTGGTGATTCTGGTGCGCGGCCGCTCGCGCGCGTTTTTGGCTGGTCCACCGCTGCTGCTGGCTGCCACTGGCGAGGTCGCCACCGAAGAGGCGCTGGGCGGTGCCGAGATGCACGCCACCGTGTCTGGCCTGGGCGAGTACCTGGCCGAAGACGACCGCCACGCGCTGGCATTGGCCCGCGAGGTGGTCGCGCGTTCCGCGTCGCCCAGCCCCGGGCGAAACAACGCGCCAGAGCCCTCGGCCGAGCGGCTCGACGAGCTGCTGGGGCTGGTGTCGGACGATCTGCGCCAGCCGGTGGACATGCGCGAGGTGATGGCCCGCCTCGTGGACGGCGCCGAACTGCTGGAATTCAAACCCCTGTACGGCCCGGCCACTGTGTGCGCGCAGGCGCGCATGGGTGGGCACGCGGTCGGGCTGATCAGCAACAACGGCCCGATCGATGTGGCTGGGGCCAACAAGGCCACCCACTTCATCCAGCGCAGCTGCCAGCTCGGCCAACCGCTGATCTACCTGCAAAACACCACCGGCTACATGGTGGGCAAAGACAGCGAGCAGGGCGGCATGATCAAGCACGGCAGCAAGATGATCCAGGCGGTGACGAATGCCAGCGTACCGCAGATCACCATCCAGTGCGGCGCTTCTTTTGGCGCAGGCAACTACGGCATGTGCGGCCGCGGCTACGCCCCCCGTTTTTTGTTCACCTGGCCCAACGCGAAAACCGCCGTCATGGGCGGCGAACAGGCGGCGCGCACCATGCAGACCGTGACCGAGGCCGCACTGGCCCGCAAGGGCCTGCAGCCCGACCCGGTGCAGGCCCAGGCCCAGTTCGACCAGATCGTGGCCATGTTCGACGCCCAGTCCGACGCGTTCACCACTTCGGGCTTGCTGCTCGACGACGGTGTGATCGACCCGCGCGACACCCGCGCGGTGCTGGTCCAGTGTCTGGACATCTGCGCCGAAGCCGACCGGCAGCGTCCGCACCCGATGCAGTTCGGTGTGGCCCGCATGTGAGCGGGCCGCAAGCCGCTGACACCGACGCACCCGCACGAACCCAAAGGCAGTCACAAGCACCCACCAACAGGCACCCACCCACCGACACGCAAAACCGTTGACTGCCTTCCCACCCATGAGGCCCCCACCATGCAACTGACCCACGAGCACCTGGAAATCCAGAAAACCCTCAAGCGTTTTATCGACGCCGAGATCAACCCCCACGTCGACGCGTGGGAGGCGGCTGAGATGTTTCCCGCACACGAGGTGTTCAAAAAGCTCGGCCAACTCGGCCTGCTGGGTTTGACCAAACCCGAGGCCCACGGCGGGGCGGGTCTGGACTACTCCTATGGCCTGGCCATGGCCGAGGCTTTGGGCCACATCGACTGCGGTGGTGTGCCCATGGCGATTGGGGTGCAGACCGACATGTGCACCCCGGCCCTGGCCCGATTTGGCAGCGAGGCGCTGAAGCGCGAGTTCCTGGCACCCGCCATCGCGGGCGACCAGGTGGGCTGCATCGGCGTGAGCGAGCCGGGCGCAGGCAGCGACGTGGCGTCGATCAAGACCCGCGCCCGCAAAGACGGTGGCGACTACGTCATCACCGGTCAGAAAATGTGGATCACCAACAGCCTGCAGGCCGACTGGATGTGCATGCTTGTCAACACCAGCGAAGGCAGCGGCCACAAGAACAAGAGCCTGGTGATGGTGCCGCTGCGCGAAAACGGCCGCTTGCGCCCTGGCATCACGGTGGCCCAGAAGATCCGCAAGATCGGCATGCACGCCAGCGACACCGGCCTGATCCATTTCGACGAGGTGCGTGTGCCGCAACACCACCGCATCGGCGAAGAAGGCCAGGGCTTCGTCTACCAAATGCAGCAGTTCCAGGAGGAGCGGTTGTGGTGCGCCGCGAGCTGCTTGCAGTCGCTCACCAACTGCATCGACTGGACCGTGGACTGGGCCCAGCAGCGCGGGTTGTTCGGCGCGCGCCTGGCCGACCAGCAATGGGTGCAGTTCAAGCTGGCCGAAATGAAGACCGAGGTGGAAAGCCTGCGCGCGCTCACCTACCGGGCCTGCGACCTGTACGTGCAGGGGCAGGACGTGACCGAGCTGGCGTCCATGGCCAAGTTGAAGGCCGGTCGGCTCAACCGCCTGGTGCCCGACACCTGCCTGCAGTTCTGGGGCGGCATGGGCTACACGCTGGAAAACAAGGTCGCGCGGTTGTTCCGCGACGGGCGGCTGGCGTCCATTGGCGGCGGTGCCGACGAGGTGATGATGGGCATCATCGCCAAGACCATGGGCATCGCCAAACGGCTGCAATGACGTCGCCACCCAGCCCCCCACCGGCGCGGCCTTTCCACCGCCTGCTGATCGCCAACCGCGGCGAGATCGCGCGCCGCGTGATCCGCACCGCCCATGCCATGGGCCTGGAGACGGTGGCGGTGTTCTCCGATGCCGACGACCGTGCGCTGCACACCCGAGAGGCCACCCTGGCCTGTGCCTTGGGCGGCACCGCATCGGCCGACAGCTACCTGCGCATCGACGCGCTGCTGGCCGCCGCGCGCGCCACGGGCGCGGACGCGGTCCACCCCGGCTACGGCTTCTTGAGCGAAAACGCCGATTTCGCGCAGGCGGTGGCCGATGCGGGGCTGGTCTGGGTCGGCCCGCCCGCGTCGGTCATCCGCGCTTTGGGCAGCAAGTCGGGTGCCAAGGCGATGGCGCAGGCCCTTGGGGTGCCATGCCTGCCGGGCTACTTTGGCACCGACCAAAGCGACGACCGTTTCGCCGTCGAGGCCGACCGCATCGGCTACCCGGTGATGGTCAAGGCCGTTGCGGGCGGTGGGGGGCGTGGCATGCGCCTGGTGACCGGGCGGGAACAGCTGGCTGCCGCGCTCCGCAGTGCCCGATCCGAGGCGCTTGCCGGCTTTGGCAGCGCCGAGCTGCTGTTGGAGCGCGCGCTGCTGGCCCCGCGCCACGTGGAGGTGCAGGTGTTCGCGGACGCCTGGGGCGACTGCATCCACCTGGGCGAGCGGGACTGTTCGGTGCAACGCCGCCACCAGAAAATCATCGAGGAAACGCCCAGTCCGGCGGTGGGCCCCGAGCTGCGCGAACGCATGGGCCAGTGCGCGGTGGCGCTGGCCGCAGGCGCGGGTTACGTAGGCGCTGGCACGGTCGAGTTTTTGCTGCAGGGCGACGAGTTTTTTTTGATGGAGGTCAACACCCGATTGCAGGTGGAGCACCCGGTCACCGAGGCCGTGACCGGCTTGGACCTTGTCGCGTGGCAGATCCGGGTGGCGCGCGGCGAGCCGCTCCCCCTCAAGCAGTCCGAGGTGCGTTTTCAGGGCCATGCGATCGAGGTGCGCCTGTGCGCCGAAGACGAGCACTTCACGCCCCACACCGGCACGGTCCAGCGCTTTGTGGCGCCACGCCAGGTGCGATGTGACCACGCCTTGTACGACGGGGCGGAGGTCACGCCGCATTACGACGCGATGCTGGGCAAGCTGATCGCCCACGCGGACGACCGCAGCGCCGCCATCGCGCAGCTCGACCGCGCCTTGGAAGACACCACGGTCTTGGGGTTGTCCACCAACCGGGCTTTCTTGCGGGCGTGCTTGCGCCACCCCGGCTTCGCCCAGGGCCAAGCGCTGATCCCGTTTTTGGCAGAGCAGGGCGACGCCTTGCGGGCGCGACTTGCCGAGGACGAGCGGCACGCTCTGTGGGCGGCCAGTGCGGTGGCGGTGTTCGCCTCCGGCGGGGCGTCGGCGCTGACGGCCCGGCTGGCCTTGCCTTTCCCGCGCCCCGTGCGGGTTCGGCACCGCGGCGATGTGCATGCCTTCGCGTTGCAAGAAACCGGTGGGGGCGAAGTGGTGGTGTCGGGCCCGGGCCACCGGCAGGTGCTTCACCTCGCGCCTGCCTCCCCGGGCGATCCCGCGCACCACACCGGCGCGCCCGCGGTGCAGGCGTGGGGGGTGACGTGTGATGGCGTTCGACGCCGGGTCAGCGCTGTGGCCACCCCGTCAGGGCGCTGGCATGTGCAGGTCGGTGGGGTGGATTTGTGGCTCGACGACCTGACGCTGCAGTCGGTCACCCAAGGCGGCGCAGGCGCTGGGGCGAGCGAGGTGCGCGCGCCGTTCAATGGCAAGGTGATCGCGGTGCCGTTGCAGGCGGGCACAGCGGTGGCCCAAGGGGACACGGTGATGGTGATCGAGTCGATGAAGCTGGAGCACGCGATCACCGCGCCGCGCGCGGGCCGACTGGCGGCGATCGCGGTGGCGGTCGGGCAGCAGGTGGTCCCAGGGCAGTTGTTGTGGAACTTGGAAGCATGAGCGAACCCGCCATGAATGCACAGATGAGCCCACGCAGGACGGGGCACCTGACCCCACAGGCCGATTCGCCAGAAGACCTGGCCGCGCTCAGCGGTCTGGTCGAGCGCTTCGCCACGCGCGAAGTCGCGCCCCACGTGACCGAATGGGACGCTGCGGGCGGGTTCCCACGCCGCCTCTACACCCAGGCGGCCGAGCTCGGCCTGTTGGGCCTCGGCTACCCCGAGGCCTATGGCGGCACGCCCACCTCTTGGCGCATGCGCAACGCCTTGACACAGTCGTTTTGCCAACACGGCGCCAGCGGCGGCGTGTTCGCCAGCCTGTTTTCCCACAACATTGGCCTGCCGCCCATCCTGCACCACGGCAGCGACGCGCTGAAGCAGGAGGTGATCCCGCCCGTGCTGCGCGGCGAGCGCATCGCGGCCTTGGCGGTCACCGAGCCGGGCGGCGGCTCCGACGTGGCCGCGCTGCGCACCACCGCCCGGCGCGATGGCGGCGACTGGGTCATCAACGGCGAGAAGGTGTTCATCACCTCTGGCCTGCGGGCCGACTGGATCACGCTGGCCGTGCGCACCGGCGAGCCGGGCCACCATGGCGCAGGCGGCATCTCGGTGATCGCGGTGCCTGGCGACGCGGCCGGGCTGTCGCGCAGCCCGCTCGAAAAAATGGGGTGGTGGGCGTCCGACACCGCGCACCTGCGCTTTGACAACCTGCGTGTGCCCGCGCGTTGCCTGGTGGGCGAAGAGGGGGGTGGCTTCAAGGTCATCATGGGCAACTTCAATGCCGAGCGGCTGGCGATTGCGGTGGCGTCTTTGGGCTTTTCCCAGGCCTGCTTTTCCGAAGCGTTGGACTGGGCGCGGCAGCGCCGGGCGTTCGGCGCCCATCTGGTGCAACATCAGGTGATTCGCCACAAGCTGGTGGACATGCAGATGCGCATCGCCTCCACGCAGGCCTGGTGCGACACGCTGGCCGACCGCGCCGACGCGGGCGACCAGTCGCCCGACTGGGTGGCAGGCGTGTGCTTGCTCAAAAACCACGCCACGCAAGCCATGCAGTTCTGCGCCGACCAAGCGGTGCAAATCCTGGGTGGCATGGGCTTCATGCGCGGCACCCGGTCCGAGCGCATCTACCGCGAGGTCAAGGTGATGATGATCGGCGGCGGCGCAGAAGAAATCATGAAAGAACTGGCGGCGAAGCAGCTCGGCTTGTGAGCTCACTGGTACTGGGCGCTGTCCATCCGATCACGTTCCCTAGCCCCCTATCACGCCATCACCCCATCACGCCGTCACCCCGTTGCCCCGTTACCCCGTTACCCCGTTACCCCGTTACCCCGTCACCCCAGATTCTGAGAAGCCATGACGCCATGAGCCCACCACCCCGTCTCGACCCCGCCGCTGTGGTGTTCGAGCCCGAGCTGCTCGCCATCCTCACCCACATGTTCGACGAACGCATCGCGTTCAACCGGCTCATTGGCCTGCGGCTGACCCGGTTCCATCCCGAGGGTGTGACCGCTGACATTTGCATGAAGCCGGAGTTGGTGGGCAATTTCACCCACCACCGCATGCATGGCGGTGTGACCAGCGCCTGTTTGGACGCGGCCGGTGGCTTCGCGGTGATGGCGGCGGTGCTGGCCCGCCACATGGACGAGCCCATCGCCAAGCGGCTGGACCGGTTCGGCAAGCTCGGCACCATCGACCTGCGGGTCGACTACTTGCGCCCGGTGCAGGGCGAACGTTTCGAAGTGACCGCCGAGGTGCTGCGCCTCGGCTCGCGCGTGGCCAATGCCCGCATGGAATTCCGCGGGGCCGATGGCAAGCTGCTGTCGACCGGTGCGGCCGCTTACATCGTTTCCTGACGGACCCCCCATGACCGACAAAGCCATCCTCACCTGCGCCATCACTGGTGTGCTCACCGACCCAGTCCAGCACCTTGTTCCGGTCACCCCTGAGGAACTCGCTAAGGAAGCCCGGCGGGCCTGCGACGCGGGCGCCTCGGTGGTGCATGTGCATTTTCGCGACCAGACGCCGGGACAGGGCCACCGGCCCTCGTGGGACCCGGCGGTGGCCCTGGCCTGCACCCAGGCCATGCGCGACGCTTGCCCCGAGCTCATCATCAACCAGACCACCGGCGTGGTGGGGCCCGATTACCAAGGCCCGCTCGACTGCCTCCGTGCCACCCGCCCAGAAATGGCGGCTTGCAACGCGGGGTCGCTCAACTACCTCAAGGTCCGCAGCAACGGCCAATGGGCTTGGCCCCCGATGATGTTCGACAACCCACCGGCCAAGGTGAAAGACTTCATCGACGTGATGAACGACACCCAAACGCTGCCCGAGTTCGAGTGTTTTGACGTTGGCATTGTGCGTTGCGTGGAGATGTATGTGCAGACGGGCATGTACTCCGGGCCTCTGGAGTACAACTTCGTCATGGGCGTCGAATCGGGCATGCCCGCCGACCCCGACCTGTTGCCGATTTTGCTGAAACTCAAGATCGAGGATGCGAACTGGCAGACCACAGTGATCGGCCGCTCAGACATCTGGCCTGTGCACCGCCGAACCGCTGAACTGGGTGGCCATCTGCGCACCGGTCTGGAAGACACCTTCTACCTTCCCGACGGCACGAAGGTGGGCTCCAATGGCCCGCTGATCGAGGCGCTGGCGAAGTGCGCCAGACAGGCCGGCCGGGAAGTGGCCAGCCCCGCCGAAGCGCGCCGCCTGTTGGGGCTGGCCCCGGTCGGCTGAGCAGGCAGACCCCTTCCATCGAACCCCAGCGCCCGCCCACGGCCCGTTTTCAAGCCTCCTAAAAAAAAGCCACCCGCTGGGGGTGGCTCAGGTCGTTGGTGTGGCCTGCCCGTGGGTCAGGCCCGGCGTTCAACCCACGTTTCAACGCACGTAGTCGGACACCACTTTCCACTTGCCGTCTTGAATTTGCGACAGGCGGGACACCTCGCTGCCCAGGCGCTTTTTGGGGCCGTAGGTGGCCTCGGCGCTGCCGAAGATGTCGGGCGGAATCACCATGGTGTCCATCGCCTTGATGAAGCTGTCGGTGGTCAGGTTCTTGCCAGCCTTGTCAGCGGCGCGGGCGAAGGCGTCGATCAGGTTGTAGCCATAGACCGAGAACACGGTCGGGTCGTCGTTGAACTTGGTCTTGTACTTGTTGGCCCAGAACCGGATGGGCTGCGAGGCTTCGTCAAGGTAGGGGTGTTGCACGGTCATGGTCGCGTACAGGCCGTCCATGGCCTTGCCGCCCAGCTTATGGATCAGGTCGGTGTAGGCGCCGCTGGAGCCAAGGAAGATCGGGTTGAAACCGGTTTTGCGGCTTTCACCGATGGTGCCAATGGTTTCACGGATCAGGCTGCCCAGCACGACAAAGTCACAGCCAGCCGCCTTCATCTTGGCCACTTGTGAAGAGAAGTCGGTGGCGCCGCGCTTGAAAGAGGTTTTTTCGGTCAGCTCCATGTTGATGGTCTTGAGACCCGCCTCAGCGCCGCGCAGCACCTCCAGACCGAACTCGTCGTCCTGGTAGATCGTGCACACCTTGGTGGCCTTCTTCTCTTTGACCAGCTTCGGCACCGACGAACGGATTTGTTCGTAGTAGGTGGCTGCAAACGAGTACTTGAGGCGGTGGAACGGCTCGTACATTTCACGGGCAGCGGTGACCGGGAAGAAGTTGATCACGTTCTTTTCAAACTGCACCGGCATGGCGGCCAGGTTTTGCGCGGTGCCGATGTGGCCCACCATCGCAAAAATCTTGTCCTGGTTGACCAGCTTCTGCGCGGCCAGCACCGCTTTCTTCGGGTCGTAGCTGGAGTCTTCGACGTTCAGCTTGAGCTTGCGGCCTTGAACGCCGCCTTGCTCGTTGATCTCATCGACCCGCAGCATCATGCCCAGCCTCACCTGCTTGCCAAATCCCGCGATGGGGCCTGACAGGTCTTGGATCGAGCCGAGCGTGATCTCGTCTTTGCTCACCCCTTGCTGTGCCACAGCCACCGCAGCGGTGGTGGCCAGCGCGAGCAAAGTCATCAGTGATTTCAACTTCATACCGGTTATCTCCTAGAAAGAACAACTCACTTATATCGGTTCGGGTGGGCCGCGCCCATCGCGCTAACCCTAGGCGAGCCCCTCAGCGGTACATCGCTTCGATCTGCGCCGTGTACTTTTTCTCAACCAGCTTGCGTTTGAGCTTCATGGTGGGGGTGAGTTCTTCGTCTTCAGCGCTCAATTGCGTGTCGAGCAGCCAGAACTTCTTGATCTGTTCCACCCGGGCGAATTTCTTGTTGACTTGGTCCAGCACGCCCTGGATCAGGGCCTGCACTTCGGGCGACCGGGTCAGGCTGGCGTAGTTGGAAAACGGCACGTCGTGGTCCTGGGCGTACTTCTCGACGTTTTCCTGGTCGATCATCACGATCACCGTGAGGTAAGGCCGCTTGTCGCCGATCACCACCGCGTCGGTCACGTAGGGTGAGAACTTGAGCTCGTTTTCCAGTTCGCTCGGCGTCACGTTCTTGCCACCGGCGGTGATGATGATGTCTTTCATCCGGTCGGTGATCTTGAAGTAGCCGTCATCGTCGACCAGCCCCACGTCACCGGTGCGCAGCCAGCCATCGGTGGTGAAGGTGTCGGCGGTTTTCTCGGGTTGGTTGAGGTAACCCTTGAACACGTTGGGCCCTTTGACCTGAATCTCGCCAGTGGCCGGTTCGATCCGCACTTGGTTGTAGCCACAGGCCAGGCCAATCATGCCGGGCTTGATGCCAGTGGCCGGTGTGTAGGTGGAGGCACCACAGGTCTCCGTCATGCCCCACACCTCCAGCATGGGCACGCCCAGCGCCAAGTACCACTTCACCAGCTCGGGTGAGATGGGCGCCGCCCCGGTGACGCAATACCGCGCGCGGTGGATGCCGATGAGCTTGCGCACGTTGTTCAGCGCGATCCAGCGCGCCAGCGTGAACTGCAGCTTCAACCAGCCGCTCACTGGCTGGCCCGCCAGCACCTTGTCGGCGATCCGCGACCCCACCCCGATGCCCCAGGCGTAGGCCGCTTGTTGCAAGCCACTGGCTTCCTTGAGTGCGATCATCACGCCGGAGTAGAACTTCTCCCACACCCGAGGCACACCCAGCATCACCGTGGGTGCGATCTCCCGGATGTTCTCCGGCACCGTCTCCGGGTTCTCAACAAAGTTGAGTTTGGCCCCGGCGTACAGCGCGTGGTATTCGCCACCCAGGCGCTCGGCAATGTGGCACAACGGCAAAAAGCACAAACGCTCGTCAGACATGGTCTGCGAGACGATGGTGTTGTAGCCGTGCACCGAGTACACCAGGCCCGCGTGGGTGTGCATGGCGCCCTTGGGCTTGCCCGTGGTGCCCGACGTGTAGACCAAAATGGCCACGTCGTCTGGCTGGCAGCCCGCGACGCGGTCTTGCAGCGCCTGCGGGTGCTGGCGGGCATGGTCGCGGCCCAGCGCGCGCAGATCGTCCAGGCCGATGACCATGAGGTCGTTCAAGTCGCTCAGGCCGTCCATGTCGAAGACCACGATTTTTTGCAGCTGGGGCAAGTGGTCACGGACTTCCAGTACCTTGTCCAGCTGCTCGTCGTCCTCAACAAACAGCACCCGGGTGGCCGAGTCTTCGCACAGGTACTGCACCTGGCTGGCGGCATCGGTCGGGTAGATGCCGCTGGACACCCCACCACAGCTCAGCACCGCCAGATCGGCCAGCACCCACTCCACCATGGTGTTGGACAGGATGGACGCGCACTGACCCGCCTCAAAGCCCAGGCTCAGCAGGCCATGCCCGATGTCGCGCACCGCATCACCGGTTCGCGCCCAGGTCCAGCTGCGCCAGATGCCCAGCTCCTTTTGCCGCAGCCACACGTGGGGGCCGCGCTCGCCCACGGCGTTCCAGAACATCGTGGGCACGGTGTGGCCAGCCAGCAAAACGTCGTTCTGTGGCTGCAGATGGGAAAGGTCCCAGAGGTTGCTCATGTCGTTGCCTTGTGCTGTCAGCGCCAGGTTTTCTTCTTCTTCCAGCGGCGCTCGCCGCGCACGCCTTCTTCCTTCATGCCGAGGTAGAACTCTTTGATGTCGTCTTTTTCGCGCAGCTTGGCGCAGGTGTCTTCCATCACGATGCGGCCGTTCTCCAGCACGTACCCGTAGTCGGATGCGTTCAACGCCATGTTCGCGTTTTGTTCCACCAGCAAGATGGTGGTGCCACGCTCCCGGTTGATGCGCACCACGATCTCAAAGATCTCTTTGGTGAGCTTGGGGCTCAGACCCAGACTGGGCTCATCCAGCAAGATCAGGTCGGGGTTGGCCATCAGCGCCCGGCTGATCGCCAGCATCTGCTGCTGTCCGCCAGACAGCAGGCCGGCGTCTTGGGCGGCCCGCTCTTTCAAAATCGGGAAATAGCTGTAGGCCAGTTCGATGTCGCGGGCCACGCCGTCGCGGTCTTTTCGGGTGTAGGCGCCCATCAGCAGGTTGTCGCGCACGCTGAGCAGCGGGAACACCTCGCGCCCCTCGGGCACATGCACCAGGCCCTTCTGCACGATGAGTGCGGGGTCGTTGGCGGTGATGTTCATCCCCTTGAATTCCACCGATCCCTTGCGCGGGTCGATGATCCCCGAGATGGTTTTCAAGATGGTGGTTTTGCCCGCGCCATTGGAGCCGAGCACGGTGGCGATCTCGCCTTGCCTGACCTTCAGGCTCACGCCCCGGATGGCCTTGATCGGGCCATAGGCGCTCTCCACGTTCAGCAGCTTGAGCAGTGGTTCGTCGGTGTTGGGGGTCACTGGGGTGTTCATGCTGCTGGCCTCCGCAGGGACGACACGTCGTCGACCGTGCCCAAGTAGGCTTCCACCACACCGGCGTGGGTCTGCACCTCGCGCGGCGATCCCATGGCCAGCATCTCGCCTTGGTTCATCGCCAGCACGCGGTCTGAGACCTTGGACACCAGCGTCATGTCGTGTTCCACCATCAAGACGGTGATGCCCAGCTCGCGCTGAATGTCCTGGATCCAAAACGCCATGTCCTCGGTCTCTTCCACGTTCAGGCCCGACGAGGGCTCGTCCAGCAGCAACAGCCTGGGTTCGGTGCAGAGTGCACGGGCCAGTTCCACCACTTTGCGAACGCCATAAGGCAGGCCCGCCACCAAGGTGTCGCGGTGGTGCTGCAAGTCCAGCAGTTCGATCACACGCTCCACCTTCTCGCGTGCATCGATCTCGGCGGCGCGGGTTTTGGCGGTAAAGAACACCTCTTGCAGCAACCCGGTTTGTCGGTGCGTGTGTCGACCGATGAGCAGGTTGTGCAGCACGGTGGCGTGTTCGAACAACTCGATGTTTTGAAAGGTTCGCGCGATGCCCAGGCGCGCCACCTGGTGTGGGGGCTGATCGGTCAGCCGAACCTCCTGCGCACCACCGAACCACACGATTTCCCCAGTGGTGGGGGTGTAGATGCGGCTGATGAGGTTGAAGACGGTGGTCTTCCCAGCGCCGTTGGGCCCGATCAGCGTGAACACCTCGCCACGCCGCACGTCGAAGCTGACCTTGTTGACGGCGAGCACCCCGCCAAACCGGACGCTCAGGTCGCGGGCTGAAAGAAGAATGTCTGTCATTTCAGTCTGTCCGACTTCTGGAAACTCTTTTGCCGCTTGAACAAGCCCTTGCGGTAGAACGGGAACAATTGGAAGTATGTGCGCACCTTCAGCCAGCGCCCATACAGACCCATGGGCTCGAACATCACAAAGGCGATCAGCACCAGGCCGTAGATCACTGCCTTCAGTCCAGGCGCCTGGCCGATCGCATCGGGGAGGAAGTCTTTCACTGCGCTGATGGCTTGTGGCAGGCCGATCAGGAAGATCGCGCCCAAAAACGCCCCATGGACCGAGCCCAGACCACCGATCACCACCATCAGCAGCAGGTCGATGGACTGCAAGATGTTGAACTGGTCCGGGGACAAGAAGCGGATCTGGTGGGCATACAACGCCCCGCCTATGCCCGCCAGCGCGGCCGAGATGGAGAAGCTCAGCGTTTTGTAGTAAGCGAGGTGGATGCCCATGCTCTGCGCGGAAATCTCGGAATCGCGGATCGCCACAAAAGCGCGCCCGGTGGGTGAACGCAGCAGGTTCACCACCGCGAGCGTGCAGACGATGGTGACCACCAGACACACAAAATAAAACGAGGTGCTGGTGTCGGCCAGCCAGCCAAAGACGTTCGCGCTGCCGACCGATTTGCCCGCGTTGCCGCCCGTGACCGACTCCCAGCGTGCAAAGCCTTCTTCCACGATGAAGCCGAACGACAACGTGGCGATGCCCAGGTAAATGCCCTTGACCCGCAGCGCTGGCAGGCCAATCACAATGCCCACCGCCGCAGAGATCAGCCCCGCGAGCGCCAAAGCGATCGGAAACGGCACGCCCATGCCGGTGAAGACCGCTTGCGTGTACGCGCCCACGCCCAAGAAGGCGGCATGGCCAATGGAGAACAGGCCAGTGAAACCAGCCAGCAGCATCAGGCCCAAACCCACCACCCCATAAATCAGGGTGAAGGTGAGTTGGGCGAGCAGGTATTCACTGAACAGCCAGGGTGCGGCCGCCAGCAACAGCACCAGCGCGCTGTACCAAAAGACGTGGCCCCCGTGCTTGGCCAGCTTGATGTCTTGCGCGTAGTCGGTTTTGAAAATGAAGCGCATCGCGTCAGACTTTCTTGCGGAGCTTTTCGCCGAACAGGCCATTCGGTTTGACCATCAGCATGATCAGCACGACCAGGTAGGCCGCCACGTCTTTGAAGCCGTCGGGCAGATAAAAGCCCGAAAGCGACTCCACCACGCCAATGATCAGCCCGCCAACGATGGCCCCTGGCAGGCTGCCGAACCCGCCCACCACCGCCGCCGGGAAGGCCTTCAGCCCAATCAACCCCATGTTGGCGTGCACGAAGGTGATGGGCGCGAGCAGCAAGCCGGCGATGGCAGCCACACCCGCGGCCAGGCCCCAGACCAGACCGTTGAGCGACTTGACCGGTATGCCCATGTAGTACGCCGCCAGCTGGTTTTGCGAGGACGCCTGCATCGCGATGCCCAGCTTGCTGTACTTGAACAGGGCGAACAACAGGCCGCACAGCACCGCGGTGGCGGCGATCACCACCAGCTGTTCGGTGTTGATGACCAGCGCCCCAAGGTTGAAGTACTGGTCCTTGTACGGCACCGGCAGCACGTGCGTGTCGGTGCCGATGTTGGGGATCATGGTGATGGCGCCCCGCGCCACGTAACCGATGCCGATCGTCAGCATCACAATGGAAAAGGCCGGTTGCCCAAGGATGGGGCGAATCACCAGACGTTCCAGCAACATGCCAAATGCGGCCATGCCAGCGATGGCGCTGGGCACCGCGATCCAGAACGGGAACCCCATGAAGGTCATGACGCCCAGGCCGATGAAAGCCCCCAGCATCATCAATTCGCCCTGGGCGAAGCTCACGGTCTCGGTGGCCTTGTAGATCAGCACGAAGCCGAGCGCGATCAGGCCGTAAATACAGCCTTGGGCCACGCCGCTGATCACTAACTGCACAAATTGCACGGTGTCTCCATCTGGGTCGTTCGGTGCGGGTGGGGGCCTGCTGTGCAAGCCGGTGCGAGGTTATAACTGCTGCCAGCGCCCTTGGCGGTAGGGGTTGTTCCGCATACCTTGTCCGCTGGGCGTCAGCCGGCATCAGGGGCCTAGCACCTTGGCGCGTCTGGAAGCCTTCGGCCGATACCGATGATCGCATCGTAAGACCCCAAACCGCATCAGGAGATGCTTCATGACCGTTCGCATCGAGCAAGACCAACACGTCACCATCGTCACGCTGGACCGGCCCGAGGTCCGCAACGCGGTGGACGATGTCACCGCCCGCGCGTTGTACGACGCCTTTCTCGCGTTCGATGACGACCCCCATGCCCGCGTGGCGGTGTTCCACGGTGCCCACGGGCATTTCTGCGCGGGGTGGGATCTGCAGTTTGGCGCCCGAGCAGCGACCGCTTCCCCGCACCACGGCCACGAGGTGCTGAGCCAGCTCCACTTTTCAGGCGACGGGCAGCGTGCGCTCGGGCCCATGGGCCCGTCGCGTTTGCTGTTGCCCAAGCCGGTCATCGCCGCGGTCTCGGGGGCGGCGGTGGCCGGTGGCATGGAGCTCGCGCTGTGGTGCGACATGCGGGTGATGGAGGCCGACGCCTACTTCGGCGTTTACTGCCGCCGGTTCGGGGTGCCGCTGATCGACGGCGGCACGGTGCGGCTGCCCCGGCTGATCGGCCTGGGCCATGCGATGGACCTCATCCTCACTGGCCGCCGGGTGGAGGCGCCCGAAGCGTTGCACATGGGCTTGGCAAACCGCGTCGTGCCCACCGGTGGTGCGCGCGACGCAGCGCTGGCGTTGGCCCACCAGCTCAGCCGCTTCCCACAAGCCACGTTGCGGGCCGACCGGATGAGCGCCTACCGCCAGTGGGACTTGCCCTTGGATCAAGCCTTGCACCAAGAGTGGGAGCGTGGCAAAGCCTGTCTGCCCGACGCCTTTGCGGGCGCGGCGCGTTTCAGCGGGGGAGCAGGGCGCCACGGCCAATTTGACTGATCTGTGGACCGAATCGGGCTTTTCCCCTCGCCGTTTGGTTATCAGCTGCTATTTAATTTGTAGCAAAACTAAGGCCGTTACGGCATTCAGGCTTTGGCGATGGGCCTGGGCTTGCCGCTCTCGTCGATCGCCACGTAGGTCAGGCTGGCCTCGGTGACCTTGATGTAGTTGCCTTGCGTTTGAAAACGCTCGGCAAACACCTCCACCTGGACGGTGATCGAGGTGTTGCCCACCCGGGACACGTGGGAATAAAAGCTCAGGATGTCGCCGACCCGCACCGGTTGTTTGAAGATGAACTCGTTGACCGCGACCGTGGCCATGCGGCCCTTGACGGCGCGTGCCGCCATCACCGCGCCAGCCAAGTCCACCTGGGCCATCACCCAGCCGCCAAAAATATCGCCGTTGGCGTTGCAGTCGGCGGGCATGGGAATGACCTTCAGCACCAGGTCTTTGTCGGTGGGCAGGGTCGCGGGCGCGCTGGAATTGGCGGACATGGGCACAATCTCACTTCAGTAATTTCGCGATTGTCCCCCATGCGCCACCGCGGCGACCCCACCCCCCACGCCCCATCCCCGACCGCCTCTGGCGCCCCTCCCGCTCCCCAACGTTCAGATTGGGCCACCTTGCGTCGCCTGTTCCCATACCTGTGGGAATACAAATGGCGTGTGATGGCGGCCTTGGCCTTCATGGTGGGCGCCAAGGTGGCCAACGTCGGCGTGCCAGTGCTGCTGAAGACCCTGGTCGATGCGATGAGCTTCAAGCCTGGCGACGCGCAAGCGGTGCTGGTGGTGCCGGTGGCCCTGTTGGTGGGTTACGGCCTGCTGCGCTTGTCCACCTCGCTGTTCGCTGAGTTGCGCGAGTTGGTGTTCGCCAAGGCCACCGAAGGCGCGGCCCGCCGCATCTCGCTGGAGGTGTTCCGCCACCTGCACGCGTTGAGCCTGCGCTTCCATCTGGAGCGGCAGACCGGGGGCATGACGCGCGACATCGAGCGCGGCACCCGCGGCGTGCATTCGCTGATCAGCTACTCGCTCTACAGCATCGTGCCCACCCTGATCGAGGTGACGCTGGTGCTGACCCTGCTGGCGGTCAAGTTCGATGTGTGGTTTGCCTGGATCACCATCATCGCGCTGGTGTTGTACGTGGCCTTCACAGTCACGGTGACGGAGTGGCGAACCAAATTCCGCCGAGAGATGAATGAGCTGGACTCGTCGGCCCACAGCCGCGCCATCGACTCGCTTTTGAATTACGAAACCGTCAAGTATTTCAACAACGAGGGTTTCGAAGCGCGGCGTTACGACGAAAACCTGGCGCGCTACCGAAAAGCGGCCATCAAGAGCCAGACCACGCTGTCCTTGCTCAACACGGGGCAGCAGCTGATCATTGCCTTCAGCTTGGTGGCCATGCTGTACCGCGCCACCTTGGGCGTGGTCGATGGCCGCATGACCCTGGGTGATTTGGTGATGATCAATGCCTTCATGATCCAGCTCTACATCCCGCTGGGTTTCTTGGGGGTGTTGTACCGGGAGATCAAGCAAAGCCTGACCGACCTCGACAAGATGTTCGTGCTGATGGAAAAAGAGCGCGAGATCGACGACCTGCCCGGCGCGCCGCCGCTGCGCATTGACGCATCGCCCGAGGTGCGTTTTGAAGGCGTCCACTTCGCCTACGACCCGTCGCGCCCGATATTGCACGGCGTGAGTTTCACCATTCCCCCGGGCAAAACGGTCGCGGTGGTGGGGCCTTCAGGGGCAGGCAAGTCCACCTTGTCGCGGCTGCTGTTCCGGTTCTACGACGCGCAGCAGGGCACCATTTCCATCGCTGGCCAGAACATCCGTGAGGTCACCCAGGCCAGCGTGCGCCAGGCCATTGGCATCGTGCCGCAGGACACGGTGCTGTTCAACGACACGGTGGAATACAACATCGCTTACGGGCAGCCTGGCGCCAGCCGCGCTCAGGTCGAAGACGCGGCCCGCGCGGCGCACATCCACGGTTTCATCAGCGCCACCCCCAAAGGCTACGACACCATGGTCGGTGAGCGGGGGCTCAAGTTGTCAGGGGGTGAGAAGCAGCGCGTCGCCATCGCCCGCACCCTGCTCAAGAACCCACCGGTGATGATTTTTGACGAGGCCACCTCGGCGCTGGACTCCGCCAACGAACGGGCGATCCAGGCCGAACTGCGCAGCGTGGCCGAAAACAAGACCACCTTGGTGATCGCACACCGCCTGTCCACCGTGGTGCATGCGCACGAGATTTTGGTGATGGACGCCGGTCGCATCGTGGAGCGGGGCACCCATGCCCAACTCCTCGAGCGGGCGGGGCGTTACGCGGCCATGTGGGCTTTGCAGCAAACCGCTGAGCGGACCGATGGCGTGGCCTCCCCAGCGGCCTCCGCAGTGGCCCGAGCCGTATCATCTGGCGATGGAAACCAAGTGGCTTGAGGATTTCGTCAGCCTCGCGGAGACCCGCAGCTTCAGCCGATCGGCCACGCTGCGGCATGTGACCCAACCTGCGTTTTCACGCCGCATCCAGGCCCTCGAAGCCTGGGCTGGCACCGACTTGGTGGACCGGTCGTCCTACCCCACCCGCTTGACCCCCGCCGGGGAGACGCTCTACAGCCAAGCGTTGGAGGTGTTGCAGTCGTTGCAAAGCACCCGGGCGATGCTCAGGGGCCACACCTCGGCCGGTGAAGGTGTGATCGAGTTCGCCGTGCCCCACACCCTGGCCTTCACGTTTTTTCCCGCCTGGGTGTCCAGCCTGCGCGAAGGCTTTGGCCCGATCAAAAGCCGTTTGATCGCCCTCAACGTGCACGATGCGGTCTTGCACCTGGTCGAAGGCCATTGCGACCTGCTGATCGCCTACCACCACCCTTCCCAGCCGTTTCAGCTGGACGGCGAGCGGTACGAGATGGTGAGTCTGGGCCAGGAAACGCTGGCCCCCTACGTGAGGCCCGATGCCGATGGCCAAGCCTTGTTCCAACTGCCTGGCAAAGCCGGTCAGCCATTGCCCTACCTGGGCTACGCGCCAGGGGCCTACCTGGGGCGGGTCGTGGACCTGATCCTCAAGCAGTCGACCACGCCAATCCACCTCGATCGGGTCTACGAGACCGACATGGCCGAGGGCCTGAAAGCCATGGCGTTGGAGGGGCATGGCGTCGCATTTCTGCCCTACAGCGCCGTTAAGAAGGAGCTGCGCACCAAGAAATTGGTGCCTGCCCTGGCAACCGACAGCACCCCGTTGCAAATGACCATGGATGTGCGCGTCTACCGCGAGAAGCCGGCGGGCAAACAAACGCCCAAAGGCAGCGCCCAGGCCTTGTGGGCCTACTTGCAAACGCAAAGCGACGCGTCCGACAAAGCCCGTTGAGCCTCGTCAGTCGCCAAGGGGTGGTGGTGTCTCAGCGGGCCTGGCCATGAGCGAATGGCATGGCATCTGCCGCAAACGGCATTGGTGTTTTTCGATCGGTGCACCTACAGTGAAGCCACCTCAGTCACCGGCCCTGCCCATGTCCACCCACTGTCGAACCGAACGCGACTTCCTTGGCGAAAAAGACATTCCTGCGGCGGCCTACTGGGGGGTACACACCGCGCGCGCGATCGAGAACTTTCCCATCACTGGCACCCGGATCTCGGTCATGCCCGACCTGATCCGTGCGCTGGCCCTGGTCAAGAAGGCGGCGGTGCGGGCCAACGCCGATCTCGGCGCCATCGACCGCGACCGTGCCGCGGCCATTGTGCTGGCCTGCAACGCCCTGATCCAGGGTGAGTTCCATGACCAGTTCGTTGTCGATGTGGTCCAGGGCGGCGCTGGCACCTCCACCAACATGAACGCCAACGAAGTGATCGCCAACCTCGCGCTGGAGAAACTGGGCCACGACAAAGGCCGCTACGACGTGCTTCACCCCAACGACCACGTCAACGCCTCGCAAAGCACCAACGACGTGTACCCCACCGCCATGCGACTGGCCTTGTGGAGCGCCATTGACCGCTTGCTCAGTGCCATGGCGCGCCTGCGCGCTGGGTTCCAGCACAAGGCCGATGAATTTTCCCAGGTGCTCAAGATCGGCCGCACCCAGTTGCAGGACGCGGTGCCCATGACCTTGGGCCAGGAGTTTTTGACTTACGCGGTGATGATGGAAGAGGACGAGGCCCGCCTGCGCGAGGCCCGCACGCTGATCCAGGAAATCAACCTGGGTGCCACCGCGATCGGCACTGGCATCAACGCCCCGGCAGGCTACGCCGAGCTGGCTTGCCAGTACCTGGCACAAGAAAGTGGCATCTCGGTGGTGAAGGCCAGCAACCTGATCGAAGCCACTCAGGACACTGGTGCGTTTGTGCAACTGTCCGGCGTGCTCAAGCGGGTGGCCACCAAACTCAGCAAGATTTGCAACGACCTGCGCCTGCTCTCCAGCGGGCCACAAGCCGGCTTTGGGGACATCAAACTGCCGCCGCGGCAGGCGGGCTCCAGCATCATGCCGGGCAAGGTGAACCCAGTGATTCCGGAGGTGGTGAACCAGGTGGCCTTTGAGGTGATTGGCAACGACATGACCGTCACCATGGCGAGCGAGGCCGGTCAGTTGCAACTCAACGCGTTCGAGCCCATCATCGGCTGGAGCCTGTTCAAGAGCATCGAGCACCTGAGCCAAGCCTGCCTCACCTTGCAGACGAATTGCGTCTCGGGCATCGAGGCCAACCACGCATTGCTCGCTCAGCGGGTGCGCGAGTCGGTGACGCTGGTGACCGCGCTGAACCCGCTGATCGGTTATGAAAAGGCCGCGCTGATCGCCAAGACCGCGATCGCCACGGGCGCACCGATCGCTGAGGTGGCCGAATCGCTCGGCCTCATGACGGTGGCGCAGATGGAAGCGCTGTTGGTGCCGGAAAACCTGACCCAACCCCCTCGCCGACCCACGTGAGTGCCACCGCGCCGCAGGGTGGCACAGAGAGTGCTAGTTGAGGGGCTGGCGCCTGGTGGCCACCATGCCGCCCTGGCGCGGCGCATGCGTAGTCCTACGGGTAAACGCGGCGTTCGAACTCTCTAGAATCATCGTGCATCTTCACTTTTTTCGCTCTGAAGGAATCTCCATGAAAAAGCACCTGTTGGGTTTGGCGGTCGCGTTGCTCGCGGCTGGTGGCGCGATGGCGCAGGCCAACGACACACTGGCCAAGGTCAAGGCGTCTGGCAGTATCACGATGGGCGTTCGTGAATCGTCGGGCGTGCTGTCTTACACCCTGGGCGGCAGCAAGTACGTGGGCTACCACGTGGCGATCTGCGAGCGGGCGATCGAGGACATTGAAAAAGCCATCGGCAAGAAGCTGGAGGTGAAATACCAGCCAGTGACCTCGCAGAACCGCATCCCCCTGGTGCAAAACGGCACCGTGGATCTGGAGTGCGGCTCGACCACCAACAACGCCACCCGCCAAAAGGACGTGAGCTTTGCCAACACCACTTTCGTGGAAGAGGTGCGCATCGCGACCAAAGCCAATTCGGGCATCAAGTCGGTGTCGGACCTGGCGGGTAAGACCGTGGCCACCACCACCGGCACCACGTCGGTTCAGACCCTGCGTAAAAACAAGCGCGCCACTGGCCTGGAGTTCAAGGACGTGTTCGGCAAAGACCACGCCGACAGCTTCTTGCTGCTGGAGTCTGGCCGTGCCGACGTGTTTGTGATGGACGGCAGCTTGCTCGCGGGTCTGATCGCGCGCTCCAAGAACCCCGCCGACTACAAGATCGTGGGCGAAGTCCTCTCGGTCGAGCCGATCGCCATCATGGTGCGCAAAGACGACACCGAGCTGCTGAAGGTGATCAACAAAACCATCGCCACGATGACCAAGTCTGGCGACATCTACAAGCTGTACGACAAATGGTTCATGCAACCCACCCCGCCCACCGGGGCGACCGTGGGCCTCGCGATGAGTGACAACCTCAAAGACGTGCTGAAGAACCCGAACAGCAAGCCCGCCGAAGACTACGCGGCGAAGTGATCGCCAAGGGTACGCACGCTGACCGTACCCTCGCCCGCCCCGAGACTCATCTGGGCGGGTTTTTTTCGGGCCAAAAGCCGCTCGGCACCGGCCACAGGCGCCCCAAGAGGGTTGGGGCCACGCACCAGGGAGAGCGTTCATGACGTGGGATTGGCAGGTATTTCTACAGGACCCCGGGGGCAAAGACCCGACTTACTGGCAGTGGATGGTGTCGGCCTGGGGATGGACCCTGTCGGTCGCCCTGCTGGCGCTGGTCATTGCCTTGGTGGTGGGCTCGCTGATGGGCATTTTGCGCACGGTGCCCAACAAGGGCTGGGTGCTGCTCGGAAACGCCTGGACCGAAGTGTTCCGCAACATCCCTCTGCTGGTGCAAATCATCCTGTGGTACCACGTGATCCCGGGCATCTTCACGCCGTTGCAGCAGGTGCCCAGTTTCATTTTGGTGGTGCTGGCGCTCGGGTTTTTCACCTCGGCGCGGGTGTCTGAGCAGGTCAAGGCTGGTATCCAAAGCCTGCCGCGCGGGCAACGCTACGCCGGTTTGGCCGTGGGGTTCACCCTGCCGCAAACCTACCGCTACGTGTTGCTGCCCATGGCGTTTCGCATCGTGTTGCCGCCACTCACCAGCGAGAGCATGAACATCATCAAGAACTCGTCGGTGGCGTTCGCGGTGTCGGTGACCGAGCTGACGATGTTCGCTATGCAGGCGCAAGAAGAAACCTCGCGCGGGGTGGAGATATACCTCGCGGTGACGGCGTTATATTTCGCCTCGGCCTTCGCGGTGAACCGTTTGATGCTGTTCATCGAAGGCAGGGTGCAGATCCCAGGCCACAGCAGCGGAGGGAAGTGACATGAACTTCGATTTCTCCTTCGTGACCTGGGACCTCATCTCTGGTTTTGTTCTCAAAGGTTTGTTGTTTTCCATCCAGCTCACCTTGATCGCCATGGTGGGTGGCATCGCGCTCGGCACCGTGCTGGCATTGATGCGTTTGTCGGGCAAGAAATGGCTGGTGCTGCCCGCAGCGTTCTACGTCAACACGCTGCGATCCATCCCCCTGGTGATGGTGATCTTGTGGTTCTTTTTGCTGATCCCTCTGCTGATTGGGCGGCCCATGGGCGCAGAGCTCTCGGCCATCATCACCTTCACGGTGTTTGAAGCGGCGTATTACTCGGAGATCATGCGCGCTGGCATCCAGAGCGTGCCCAAGGGCCAGGTCAACGCCGGTTATGCGCTCGGCATGAGCTACCCGCAGGCCATGAGGCTGGTGGTTCTGCCGCAGGCCTTTCGCAACATGCTGCCTGTGTTGATGACGCAAACCATCATCTTGTTCCAGGACACGTCGCTGGTTTATGCGATCGGCGCGTACGACCTGCTCAAAGGGTTTGAGGTGGCGGGTAAGAACTTCAACCGCCCGATCGAGACCTACCTGATGGCGGCCGTGATTTACTTTGTGATTTGTTTCAGCCTGTCGATGCTGGTGCGTCGCTTGCAAAACAAGATCGCCATCATTCGCTGAGGAATCCCCATGATTGAAATCAAAAACGTCTCGAAATGGTACGGTCCGGTCCAGGTGCTGAACGACTGCTCGGTCAACATCAACAAGGGTGATGTGGTGGTGGTGTGTGGCCCGTCGGGTTCCGGCAAATCCACCCTGATCAAGACGGTCAACGCCCTGGAGCCGTTTCAAAAAGGCCAGATCACCGTGGACGGTATTCCGCTCCACGACCCCAAAACCGACCTGCCCAAGCTGCGCAGCCGGGTGGGCATGGTGTTCCAGCACTTTGAGCTGTTTCCCCACCTCAGCGTGACCGAAAACCTGACCATTGCCCAGATCAAGGTGCTCGGCCGCAACCCAGATGAGGCCAAGGCGCGTGGCCTGAAGATGCTGGACCGGGTGGGACTGATGGCCCACAAAGACAAGTTCCCTGGCCAGTTGTCGGGCGGTCAGCAGCAGCGGGTGGCGATTGCGCGCGCGCTGAGCATGGACCCGATCGTGATGCTGTTCGACGAACCCACCTCGGCGCTCGACCCCGAGATGGTCGGCGAGGTGCTGGACGTGATGGTCACACTGGCCAAGGAGGGCATGACCATGATGGTGGTGACCCACGAAATGGGTTTTGCCCGCAAGGTCGCCAACCGGGTCATCTTCATTGATGTGGGCGGCAAGATTTTGGAGGATTGCTCCAAAGAGGACTTCTTTGGCAACCCCGACGCCCGTCAACCACGCACCAAAGACTTTCTCAACAAAATCTTGCAGCACTGAGGTCGCCTTGCGCGCGCGCCATCGGGCACCTTCGGGTGCCTTTTTGCTGCGCGCTGACCGTTTGGGACAATACCCGCATGACTTCAACCCTGACCATCACCCGCCCGGACGACTGGCACCTGCATGTGCGCGACGGTGCCGCCCTGAACACCGTGGTGCCACACACCGCCGCGCAGTTCGGCCGCGCGGTGATCATGCCCAACCTCAAGCCGCCAGTGACCACTGCCGCACAGGCGGTGGCCTACCGCGACCGCATCTTGGCCGCGGTGCCCGAAGGTGTGTCGTTCGAGCCGCTGATGACGCTCTACCTGACCGACAACCTGCCCCCCGATGAGATCCGCCGGGCCAAAGGCGCCGGCGTGGTGGCGGCCAAGCTTTACCCTGCGGGGGCCACGACCAACAGCGACGCGGGTGTGACCGATTTGCGAAAAACCTACGCCACACTGGAGGCGATGCAGCGCGAGGGGCTGCTGTTGCTGGTGCATGGCGAGGTGACGTCGCCCGACATCGACCTGTTTGACCGCGAAGCGGTGTTCATCGACACCCAGCTGATCCCCCTGCGCCGAGACTTTCCCGAGCTGAAGATCGTGTTCGAGCACATCACCACCCGAGAAGCGGCGCACTACGTGCGCGATGCCGACCGTTTCACCGCGGCCAGCATTACGGCACACCACCTGCTTTACAACCGCAACGCCTTGTTCACCGGTGGCATCCGGCCCCACTACTACTGTCTGCCGGTGCTCAAGCGCGAAACCCACCGGGTGGCGCTGGTGGAGGCGGCCACCAGCGGCCACGCCCGCTTCTTCTTGGGCACCGACAGTGCCCCCCACGCGACCCACCTGAAGGAGCATGCCAGCGGCTGCGCCGGCTGCTACACCGCCCACGCGGCCATGGAGCTGTACGCCGAGGCGTTCGACGCCGCGGGGGCACTGGACCGCCTGGAAGCGTTCGCGAGTTTTCACGGCGCCGATTTTTATGGTCTGCCACGCAACACAGGCAAAGTGACCCTGAAGCGCGAGGCCTGGACCCCACCGGCCAGCTTCGCGTTCGGCGATGCCGAGCTCAAGCCGCTGCGCTCGGGCGAGCCCCTGTCGTGGCGCCTGACCTGACCCGCATCAACTGGCAGTCCCCCTGGACGGCACCATTCGCGGTGTCCGGGCCCACCGTGGCTCGGGCATGGGCGGGCGGTGTCCCGCTGCACCATGCACTGGGTGAGGCGGGCGATGCCCCGGTGCGCTTCGTGCCCCAAAGCGACCTGCCCAACGGGGTGGCGTACGAGTCGTTCATTTTTCAGACCCGCCAATGCCCCACCCGCGACAACCTGCACGACCTTTTCAATGGGCTGTGTTGGCACCATTTTCCCCGCACCAAATCCAAACTCAACGCGCTGCAAGCCGCTGAGATTGCGCGAGACGGCGTGCAGCCCCACCGTGGCGCGGTGCGGGACGCCCTGACCGTGTTTGACGAAAACGCCGCGCTGCTCCAGGCCACACCCGAACTGTGGCAAGCCCTTGAGCAGCGCGACTGGCGGCGGCTCTTGGTGGACTTGCGCGGTGAGTGGCGGCACGCCCGGTTGGTGCTTTTTGGCCATGCGTTGCTGGAAAAACTGGTGGTCCCACGCAAGGACATCACGGCCCACGTGTACCTGGTGCCCACGCTGGGTTCGACAGCTGGGGCCGCAGCGCCTGACGCGCAGTATGTGGCCGAGCTCGACGCCTGGGTCGCCCACGACCTGAGTGCCGAGAAACTCGCTACCAAGCCCTTCACGCCGCTGCCGGTGCTCGGCGTGCCGGGATGGTGGCCGCCCAACGAGTCCGCAGGTTTCTACGACGACGTGCAGGTGTTCCGGCCGCTCCGCCGGGTGTGACCCCGCGCCTGCTGCACGGGCCTGGCGGGCGGATGTGAACCATTGCCCGCGGAACCACTCTGTTCAGATGAACCGGCCACGGAATAACCGCCCGCTTTGTAGGCGAAACCCAGTCAGACCTTGATTTCTCCGGGACCGACCCTACCATTCGGCCCATGCGGACCGCCGTGTGGGCCGCTGCAAAGGAAAGCATGAAGCGCATTGTTTTGTTTGTCCTGACCAACCTGGCCGTCGTGCTGGTGCTGGGCGTTGTCGCGAACCTCTTGGGCGTGAACCGCTTTCTCACCGCCAACGGCTTGAACCTCGGGGCGTTGTTGGGTTTTGCCCTGATCATGGGTTTTGGCGGCGCGATCATTTCTCTGCTGATCAGCAAGCCGGTGGCCAAGTGGAGCTCTGGCGTGCGGGTCATCAACCAGCCCCAATCGGCCGATGAAGCCTGGATCGTCAGCACCGTCGAGCGCTTCGCCAAGCAGGCCGGCATTGGCATGCCCGAGGTGGGCATTTTTGAAGGCGCACCCAACGCGTTTGCCACCGGTGCGTTCAAGAATTCTGCGCTGGTGGCCGTGTCCACTGGGTTGCTGCAAGGCATGACCCGCGAAGAGGTTGAAGCGGTCATTGGCCACGAGGTCGCCCACATCGCCAATGGCGACATGGTCACCATGACGCTGATCCAGGGCGTGATGAATACCTTCGTGGTGTTCCTGAGCCGCGTGATTGGCTACGCCGTGGACAGTTTCCTGCGCAAGAACGACGAGAACAGCACAGGCCCCGGTATCGGGTACTGGGTGACCACCATCGTGTTGGACATTGTGTTGGGGTTTTTGGCCGCCATCATCGTGGCCTGGTTCAGCCGCCAGCGCGAGTACCGTGCGGACGCGGGTGCCGCCGCCTTGATGGGCCGCAAGCAACCGATGATCAATGCCCTGGCGCGCTTGGGTGGCATGGAACCCGGTGAATTGCCCAAGAGCGTGGCCGCCATGGGCATCACCGGCGGCATCGGTCAGTTGTTCAGCACGCACCCGCCCATTGAGTCGCGCATCGCTGCGCTGCAGAACACGACGAGTTAACTGCTCAATCTGCGCAAAAAACCCGGCTGGCGCCGGGTTTTTTTGTGCTCACTTAATGCGGCTGTCAGGGTAGGTGCCCGGTTTGAAGATCGGCAAGCCGACGCCAGACGCTTTGACCGAGTAGGGGTTGTTGTAGAACAGGCCCAACACAGGTTCCAGTGACGAAGTGATGGGTGGGACGGCCACGCCATCGGCGCCCGATGAGTTGGCCAACACGTTGAGCAGGCCCGTCGTTCCAGTCAGGCCGACCGCACTCACGATGGCCGCGTACTGCACATGCTGGGGGTAGAACAGCAGCCCGACCTGGTCGCCGTCTTGCAGACGTTCGCCAACGCCTGGCAAAAGCACTGGGCCCGCCTTTTGGCTGTTTCGGTTGCCGTTATGGACACCTGTGCCGAACGCGGTCACTTGGTCGTCCACAAGGATGGTTCGGCCCCCGCGCACAATGCCCACGCCGACAAAGGCGTTTGTGGCCTGCAAAGCGCCCAACGCGGGGGTGACCGTTAAAGAGTCCACCGAGGGTATTCCCGCCAAAACATGCCCTTCTCCCTGAATGGTCGCGACCTTCACAAACACCGGCTGTGTCGCCAGCGCGGACACCCGCACGTTCAATTTTTCCAAGCGTGCCGGGAGCGCCCCAGTGCCAGACAATGTTCCGACAGGAACCTCTTTGAGTGCGACGCCTGCAGAGGGGCTGTTGGGCGCGTTGGTCGTGTCCGCCACGGACAAGCACACCGTCGGAATCCCACTCACCGTGTCGGAGTTGATGCCTTTGAGGTGTTGATCAAACCAGGCCAACACCGCTGGGATGCCTTTCACAGCACCGCAGTCGCTGCCGCCTTCGGTCTGAAAGGCCAGTGGGTTCATATGACCGCCTTCTGTTGACAGCAGCCGAACGTCCGCGCCGGTGTTGGCGAAGTAACGTTGATTCCAATAGGCTTCAGTGAGGTTGAAGAGGTTGTCCCGGTTACCTTGAATGAACAGGGCCGGAACTTTCCGCAAACGCGCCAGCTTTTCTCCGAAGCCCCAGGTCTTGCCTGCCGCCTGTTGCGCCTGGAAATACCCCATGCCGTGGCGTGTGAAGAAGTCTGCCAGTTCGGCGTCGCTGACCTTTCGGGGTTGCGTCGTTGGCTGATTCAGGGCCGACACCAAGTTGGCGCGTGATCTGACATTGAAGGCAGTGGGGTTGTTGATGTTCACTTGGTTGCACAACGCAGCCACCACCGGTGTGTTCTGTACGCCGCCGACCGTCACACCCTGGAGGCAAAGCAAGCCGTCAAAGCCCAGCTTGACCGCATCGCCTGGGAGCAAGCTGTACAACAAGTCGTGCCAAGTGCCCACTGGCACGATGGTGTCAATGCGTTCATCCAAAGCGGCCAGTGGCATTTGAAAGCCACCGCCATAACTCACCCCCAGAGTGCCAACTTTGATGTCCTTGGCAATGCCGCGGGAAGTCTCTCGCTGAATGCTGAAGCGTTCCGCGTTGTCATGTGCCCAATCGAGGATGGCACGGGCGTCCTGTGTCTCCACTGCGGGGTCAATGATCCTCGCTTGACCACCGCCGTTGGCGGGTCTGGACTCCCCATGACCGCGTTGGTCAAAGCTGATCACAACGTAGCCATGGTGTGGCAGCGTTTGTGCCAGTTGTGTGACAGCTGGGAACAGAGGCTGGGCAGATGGCAGGTCCCCGTTGGGGGCAAGCGTGCGGATCCGTGTCCCGCCGTACCCATGGCTGTGAAGCACCACCGGAAACACCTCGCCCGGACAGCGGGCGGGCAGCAACACACTCAGGGCAATGGTGGTGCTGGCGCTGGGACGCGAGGTCTTGTCGGTGTCAGAGGCTTGCTGGACCACCACTGTTTGGTTGATCACCTCCGGAGGGGTGGGTACGGTGCATTTTGCGTTGGGCCCGGCGGCGTGGCTGGAAGCGGCCGAAGCCAGTATGCAAGCACCGACGAGGTGAAAAGGTTTGAACGTGTTGATGGACATGGGGAGCAAGTGGGTGATGATGTCAACGAAAAGGTAACACTCTCGGGGCTTCCGCGCCATCTCATGAACCCGACGTATCGGGCTTCGTGTGCGGGTGGTGGGTGTCTGGGGGGTGTGGCTCAGCCGTTGGAGGTGGATGCTTCACCGCAGCAGTGCAACGCCAAGGCTTCGGCCACCTTGATGCCGTCCACGCCCGCCGACAAGATGCCACCGGCATAGCCTGCACCCTCTCCAGCCGGGTAGAGACCCGGCAGGTTGAGGCTTTGGAAATCGGCGCCACGGGTGATGCGCAGCGGCGCCGAGGTGCGGGTCTCCACCCCTGTCAGCACCGCGTCGGGCATGTCATAACCCTTGATCTTCCGGCCAAACACCGGCAAGGCCTCCCGCATGGCCTCGATGGCGTAGTGCGGCAGGGTGGGGGACAGATCGCCGAGCCTCACCCCTGGCTTGTACGACGGCATGACGCTGCCAAAGTCGGTCGATGGCCGACCAGCAATGAAGTCCCCCACCAGCTGGCCAGGCGCTTCGTAATTGCCGCCGCCGAGCACATAGGCGTTGGCTTCCAGCCGGCGTTGAAGTACCACACCCGAGAGCGGGTGCCACGCGGGCGGCGTTTGCTGCGCCATGGCCTGGGCCTCGGCCGCGTAGCGGGCGCCGTCTGCCTCCCCGAACGCGGCCTGCCAGTCGGCCAGCGCATGCGCTGGCCCGCGCAAAAAGTCAGGTGGGTCGATGTTGACGACCATGCCTGCGTTCGCGTTGCGTTCGTTGCGCGAGTACTGGCTCATGCCGTTGGTCACCACCCGGCCTGGCTCAGACGTGGCGGCCACCACCGTGCCACCAGGGCACATGCAAAAACTGTACACCGCGCGGCCGTTTTTGGCGTGGTGCACCAGCTTGTAATCGGCCGCGCCCAACAGCGGGTGCCCGGCGTGTGCGCCCCAGCGGGCGCGGTCGATGACCCCCTGTGGGTGCTCGATGCGAAAGCCGACCGAGAACGGCTTGGCTTCCACAAACACACCGCGCCCGTGCAGCATCGCAAACGTGTCGCGTGCGCTGTGGCCCAGGGCCATCACCACTTGCTCGGCAGGCAGCTCGCTGGTGACGCCAGTGGCCTGATCCAGCACTTTCAGACCGCGCAAGCGCTGGCCAGCGGGGCCCGCGTCCAGCAGCAAGTCGGTCACCCGCTGTTCAAACCGCACCTCACCGCCGAGCGCGATGATTTGTTCGCGCAACTGTTCCACCACTTTGACCAGTTTGAAGGTGCCAATGTGCGGGTGGGCCATGTACAAGATCTCTTCGGGGGCACCGGCCCGCACGAACTCCTGCATGACCTTGCGGCCCAGAAATCGCGGGTCTTTGATCTGGCTGTAGAGCTTGCCGTCTGAAAAGGTGCCCGCGCCGCCTTCGCCAAACTGCACGTTGCTTTCAGGGTGCAGGGTGTTTTTGCGCCACAGGCCCCAGGTGTCCTTGGTGCGCTGGCGGACGGGTCGGCCACGCTCCAGCACGATGGGCTTGAACCCCATTTGCGCCAACGTCAGCGCCGCGAAGATGCCGCACGGCCCAAAGCCCACCACCACGGGGCGCAGCGCCTGGTGGGCGGGGCCTTGTACCGGCGGGCGCCACACCATGTCGGGCGCCCGCTGAACGTGGGGGTGCTGGGCGAGCCGGGTCAACAACGCCGACTCTGCCGACGGGTCGGCGAGGGACACATCAACGATGTAGACCGCCAGCAGGTCGGCCTTGCGGGCGTCAAAGCTGCGCTTGATCACCTGGAGCGTGCCGATCTGGTCGGCGTGCACGTCCAGGGCCTGTGCCGCCCGCTGTCGCAACGCGGCCTCCGGATGCGGCGGCGGCGTGCGATCGGCCTCGGTCTCTGTGGGGGCGTCGGACGGACGCCGGGCGTCCACCGGCAGGGCGGACAACGGGAGCTTGAGTTCGGAAATGCGGATCATGGGGTCGGGCCCGTGGTGATCGGGCAGGCCATTGTTGTCAACAGGAGGCGTTGCCCAGTGGACCACCCGCGCCTTGGTGCAGGCGCTGGGGCGACACAGGGCGAGCGCCGCGCGCGAAGTGACGCATTGTCTCAGCAGACGATAATCACCGCCGTGAAGCGGGCCAGGCCGCCGCTGGTGCAATGTCCGAAAGGAGGCACTGGAGGAACGTCCGGACTGCACAGGGCAGCGCAGCAGCTAACGGCTGTCCACCGTGAGGTGAGGATCAGAGCAACAGAGACGAGCCGATTCAGTTCGGGTGAAACGGGCAATCTCTGCGCGCAGCAATACCAAGTAGGCCAGCCCGGGGCGGTGCGGTTCGCCGCAATGTCCCGACCCGTGGCTCCGCGGGGCGAGTTGGCGGGTAGGTAGCACCGAGCCGTTGGGTGACCAACGGCCCAGATTAATGGCGGTCACGTGGTCGAGGCCGCAAGGCCGACACCATGCACAGAATCCGGCGTATCGGCCCGCTTCACACTTTTCTCACCTGTGCCCCGGCACAGCTCATTCCGCTTTGATGCCAGCGGCTTTGATCGTTTTGGCCCAATAGGCGGTCTCGGTTT